>NZ_DFUE01000065.1:0-18893 GCF_002379585.1 Pseudomonas sp. UBA4194 | reverse complement strand
CCTCACCCCAACCCTCTCCCTAGGGGAGAGGGGGCTAAAAGCGGATCATCGACATCCGCAACACCCTCGTACGGCTCCCTCTCCCTCAGCGAGAGGGGGCGAAAAGCTGATCACCGACACCCGCAACACCCTCGTACGGCTCCCTCTCCCTCAGGGAGAGGGCTGGGGTGAGGGGACCAGTCACCGCCGATCTCCGCCCCTTATCAAGGCTTGCGTTTACGCGGCCCCGTATTGAACACCGGCACCTTGCGCACCGGTTTCGCCGCCGGCATGGCTTCCACCGGCGCATCTCCGCTGTCCACCCAACGCCCCAGGTTCTTCTTGTTGCCGCTGACCTTGGGCTTTTTCGGTTTCTTTGGCTTTTTCACCACCTGACCCGTCGCGTCCGTATCCGGCACGCGGTGATCGGGCACGAAATCCGGCTCATCCACCCGCTTCAAGGTCTGCCGGGTCAACATCTCGATGGCCGACAGCAACTGCACCTCATCGGCACACACCAGTGAGATCGCCTCGCCGGTGGCGCCCGCACGGCCGGTGCGGCCGATGCGGTGGATGTAGTCCTCGGCCACGATCGGCAGATCGAAATTCACCACCAGCGGCAGGTCGTCGATATCCAGCCCGCGCGCCGCGACATCGGTGGCCACCAGAATCTGCACTTCCGAGGCCTTGAATCGATCCAGCGCGCGCTGGCGAGTGGCCTGGGGCTTGTCGCCGTGAATGCCGTCGGCGTTCACACCCAAGCCCTGCAACTTCTCGACCAGCGCATCGACACCATTGCGCGTCTTGGCGAACACCAGCACCTGTTTCCAGCGCTGCTTTTTCAACAGGTGGCAGAACAGCTCGGCCTTGCGCTTTTTATCCACAGGCACGATCCACTGCTTCACCGAGCTGGCCGCCACGTTACGCGGGCTGACTTCAATGCTCAGGGGGTCATTGAGCATCTGCCCTGCCAACAGGCGAATGGAATCGGAGAAAGTCGCGGAGAACAGCAGTGTCTGGCGCTTCTTCGGCAGTGCAGCGTAGATATCTCGAAGCTCTTCGGAAAAACCCAGGTCGAGCATGCGGTCCGCTTCGTCCAGCACCAGCGTCTGCAACTGGCTGAACTTGACCGCGTTCTGCCGATACAGATCCAGCAAGCGCCCCGGCGTTGCCACCAGCAGATCGATGCCCTTGCGCAGCTTCATCATCTGCGGGTTGATGCTCACCCCGCCATACACCGCGTAAGTGCTCAGAGGCAGATGCTCGCCGTACTCGACGATGTTGGCATGCACCTGCTCGGCCAGCTCCCGGGTCGGGCACAGCACCAGTGCACGCACCGAGTTGCTGGCCACCTTGGGGCCCTCCATCGCCAATTGCTGCAACAGTGGCAGGGCGAAGCCGGCGGTCTTGCCGGTACCGGTCTGGGCGGCGGCCATCAGGTCGCGGCCGGCCAGCACTGCGGGAATGGCTTTGGCCTGCACTGGCGTCGGCGTTTCATAGCCCAGGGTTTGGAGGGCGCGCTGCAGGGGTTCGATCAGGCCAAGGGAGGCGAATGTCATGGGTCTACCGTTAGAAGATGTTTCGCAATGGCGCGCAGTTTACCCTGTCGGCGCTTCTTGCGCTTTGCGCCATTGCGGCACGCCGATCAACACCACGGCCCCGATGATCACCGCCATGGCCAGGCATTCGACGGCACCGATGTGTTCGTCGGCAAAGAGGATTCCCAACAGCACAGCCACCGCCGGGTTGACGTAGGCATAGCTGGTGGCCGCCGCCGGGCGCACGTGTTTGAGCAGGTACATGTAGGCGCTGAACGCCAGGATCGAGCCGAAACACACCAGATACGCCAGCGCCCCCCAACCGGCCAGGGTGGGCCACTGTGTCATGCGCTCGCCACTGAGTGCGCTGCCGAGCAGCAACACCGCGCCACCGATGAGCATCTCGGCCGCGCTGGCCATGGCCCCCTCGGGCAATGGCAGGCTGCGACTCCAGACCGAACCGAAAGCCCAGGACGCCGCGGCGAACAGAATCAGCGCAGCACCGAACGGGCTGGCCTGCAGGTTCGAGCCGAGGTTGAGCAGGCCGATGCCCACCAGGCCCAGGACGATGCCGGCCCACTCCAGGCGGGTATTGCGCTGGCCCCGCAGCAAACCGAACACGAGGGTGAACAACGGCACCGTGGCCACCGCCAGGGCCGCCACCCCGGAGGCTACCCCGGCATGCTCTGCCACGGTCACCCCGCCATTGCCGCAACTGAGCAGCAGCACGCCGATGCAACCGGCGGCGCGCCACTGGCGCCAGCTGGGATTGGGCGCACCGCGCAGGCGCAGGAAGGTGTAGAGAATGCTGCCGGCAATCACGAAGCGCACCCCGGCCATGAGCAGCGGCGGCCAGGATTCAACGCCGATGCGGATGAACAGGTAGGTCGAACCCCAGACAAGATACAGGGCGAGAAAAGCGCCGATCAGCATCAGCGGCGAGCGGGGGGAAGCAGGCATTGTGAAGGTCGTCCGTGGTGTTGTTTTTCGGGTGTGTCAGTGAGGCCGCTATCGCGGGTAGAACCCGCTCCCACAGGTGAACGGTGGCGTGCACACGTTACCTGTTTGGCCTGAAATACCCTGTGGGAGCGGGTTCTACCCGCGAGGGGCCCGAAAGCCCTACGCCGATCGATGCTTCTGCAGTGCGTCCAACATCTTCGCCACCGGCACTTTCTGCAACGTGCAGAACAGCCCGTGCGACACCTGCGCCAACCCATGGCGCTCGCGCAGTTCGGTGGCCAGGTGTTGCGTCAGGTTGGCCGCCATTTCGGCATCGGCCATGGCCCGGTGCGCCTGGCCGGTGTGAGGCAGCTTGGCCCACTGAGTCAGGGTGCCCAGCTTGTGATTGGGGGCGCCGGGGAACAGACGCCGGGCCAGCAGCATGGAACAGGCAAAACTCTGCACACGTTCACGGCGCAACAGGCTCAGCTCGTGGTCCCAGAACTTCTGGTCGAAAGAGGCGTTGTGCGCCAGCAGCGGCGTGCTGCCGACAAACTCCGCCACTTCGGCCATGACTTCGGCGGCAGGCGGCGCCTTGCGCACCATGGCCGTGGTGATGCCGGTCAGGCTGGCGACGAAGCCAGGCACCGGCAGGCCGGCATTCATCAGGCTCTGGTAGCGCCCCACGATCTGCCCGCGCTCGAGCATCACCACGGCGATTTCCGTAGCGCGACAGCCCATGTTCGGCGAGATGCCAGTGGTTTCGAAGTCGATGACAGCAATGCGTTCCAAAACGGTGAAACCTCAATTCTTCAGCAGCAATGCGCCCTCGATGGGCACATAGCGGGTCGCGGCGCGGATCAGTGAGTTGGCGGTCAGGCCCGGTACGCCATAGGCCACGGCTTCGACGCCGTGCTTGCCGATGATGCGATCGAGCAGCAGGTCGAAGTCACCATCGCCCGAAGCCAGTACCACTTCGTCGACGTGGTCGGCGGCGTCCATGATATCGATGGTGATGCCCACATCCCAGTCCCCTTTGGCGGAGCCGTCGCTGCGCTGGATGTACGGTTTGAGTTTGACCGTGAAGCCCAGGTTGCGCAGGATCTGCTGGAACTGCTGCTGTTTGCTGTCGCCGCGGTCGATGGCGTAGGCATAGGCCTCGACGATTTGTCCGCGCTGGCTGATGTCGGCCCACAAGGCCGCGTAATTGAAGTGGCAGCCATGGGCCTGGCGCACGGTGTAATAGAGATTCTGTACATCGGCGAACACCGCGATCTTCTTCACCGCACATCCTCGTCGCGCTGGGCGCCTGGGCTTGATGGGCGGGTAGTATGACAGTGTTGCGGGGGTTGTGAGGGCCTGTTCGCGGCTTCACCCCGCTCCTGGCAAGATTGCGGCCCTGCAGGAGCGGCGTGAAGCCGCAAAGACGTCGTCAGCCTTTACACATAATCATCGTCATTGGAAAAGAACCCACCTTCGTCGCCACCGCTGTCGTAATCGGTATCGGCCAGGCCACCTTGATCATTCCAGCTGTCGTTGCTCACCTGCTGGTTATCAGCCGTGTCATTCCAACCGCTCGTGTCGGCCGCCTGGGCAGGCTCTTCCTTGATGACCTCGACAATCTCCTGGGGATTGTTGTGGTGAAACAGGCTGCTGATGCCCTCGGCCAACATCACACCCCCTGCCACGCCGGCGGCGGTCTGCAAGGCGCCGCGCATGAAGCCACCGCCGGCAGGCGCCTGACCTTGTGGCGCATAGTTCTGCTGGGGTGGCGGCTGGTAGGCCGGTGCCTGGCGCGACGGTTCACGCCAGCCGCTGCCGCTGGGTTGCGCAGGCTGGGCCGGCTGCACATCACGATTGCCGCCACCGAAGATGCTCGACAGAAACCCACCGCTCTGCTGTGGCGCTGGCGATTGCGCCTGGCTCCTGGCCTGCTGCAGGTCGGCTTGCAGTTGTTTGTTCTGCTCGCTCAGGCGCTTGATTGCCGCCTCTTGAACCAGAATGGCCTGGGCCATGTAGTAGGCGGCTGCTGGCTGGTTGGCCACATGGCCCTTGATCCGCTCATCGGCCTGGGCGTCGCGGGCGCCGCCTTCGGCCTCTGCCTGCTTGAGCCGTGTGAACAGACCGTCGATCAGGCTTTGTTCATCAGTGTTCATGGCGACCTCGTTCGATTGCCTGGGTTGTTCGAGCCGGCACACTGGCCGGGCTTGCTTCAATAGTGGGGCCTGCCCCATGCCTTTCAATGACCGGCGCGGATTAAACTTTGTTCATGCCCGGCGCCAGGCGGCGGGCCAACGCTGGGGCGCAGGGTGTTGCAACCGATCACCATCGGCTAAAGTGTCGGCCTGCTTTTAGACCTGTGACCTGGCCTCATGAACCCGCTGATCGTATTGCGCGACTCGTTCTATTTTTTCCGTAGCAACCTGTGGGCGATCGTGCGCCTGTGCCTGCCGCTGGTGGTGATGGAAGCGCTGGCCAAGGAGCTGGTGGACCAGGTCACCGGCCCCGAGGGCTCGGCCCTCTACGATATCGCCGTGGGCCTGTTGTTCTACCCGATGTACACCGCCGCTCTGATCCTGTTTCTGGACGCACGCACCGATGGCTACGAACCCCACGGCCGCCACCTGTTGGGCAAGGCCCTGCATCTGTGGCCCCGCTTCGCCTTGCTCGCGGGCATGAGCACCGCGCTGATCATGCTCGGCATGTCGCTGTTTTTCCTGCCAGGGCTGTTCGTGATGATCAAGCTGGCGTTCGCCGAGTATCTATTGGTGCTGCGCAATCTCACGCCCTTGCAAGCCATGCGTGAGAGCTTTCAGCTGACCACCGGCAAATTCTGGCCGATCCTCACCACCGTACTGGCGGTCATGGTGCCGCTGTGGCTGCTCGACGGCTTGAGCGCGATGGCCTGGGCCGACACGCAACCCACACCGATCACCCTGTTGATCGACAGCGTGAACAGCTTCCTGCAACTGTTCCCCAGCATCGTCATGTTCCGCCTGTTCATGCTGATGGCCGAGCCGGTGTCCCGCCGCTCGCAATGACTTGGGCTGCGGCCACGCTGTCGGTTATGCTCGCGGGCACCCAGCAACGCCTAAGCCGAGCCGATGATCCGTCTACTGCGCACGATCCTGCTGCTGTCACTGTTGCTCGCTGCGGCGCTGTACGCCGTGCTGCAAGCGGTCACCTGGCGCCCTGAACCTCGGGAAAAGCTGCCGGTGAGCTGTCGCGCAGACGCGCCGGTGCTGGTGCCGGGGCAGGCGTTGAAAGTCATGAGCTGGAACGTCCAGTTCCTGGCGGGCAAACGCTACGTGTTCTGGTACGACGCGCCGCAGGGCCAGGACGAACGTCCCAGCCGCGAAGATCTGGCCTACACCCTGGATGAAGTGGTACGGGTGATCCGTGACGAGGCGCCGGACCTGGTGCTGCTGCAGGACGTCGACGACAACGCCCGGGCCACCGGCCATCAGGACCAACTGGCGCTGCTGCAGGAGCGCGTCGTGGACCTGTACCCTTGCGCCGCCCAGGCCTTCGATTGGAAAGCGGATTTCGTGCCCGACCCGCACGTGCTGGGCAGCGTTGGCCGCAAGCTGGTGACCCTCAGCCGTTTCAACATCAAGCAGGCCAGCCGCCTGCAACTGCCCCAGCGCCCTGCCCCCTGGTACAGCGAACCGTTCCAGCCACGGCGGGCGGTGCTCACCGCCTACCTGCCGCTGCGCGAGGGCGGCCAGGTAGCCGTGCTCAATACCCAGTTGTCCACTTATTCGGCCGACGATGACGTGCAGGCGCAGCAGGTACAGGCCTTGGTCAAGCGTGTCGACAAGCTGGAAAGCCTCGGCACCCCGTGGCTGCTGGGAGGCAACCTCAATCTGCTGCCGCTGGGCCAGCACCGGCGTCTGGCGGCAGACGAACAGGCGCACTATTCCCCCGACAGCGACCTGCATCTGTTGTGGGACAAGTACCCAATGATTCCCAGCAATGCCGAAGCCAGCGGCGCCGAGCGGGCCGACTGGTTCACCCGCTTCCCCAACGGCGCGCAAGGGCCGGATCGCACCCAGGATTACCTGATTCACAGCCCGCGCTTGCAGCGCGTGGATGCCAGGGTAAGGCAGGACGATACCCTGGGTATTTCCGATCACCTGCCGGTGCTGGGGCGGTTCCTGCTGCCGGTGGCGGTGGAAGCGCCCTGATGCTGGCTATCCGGAATCTACAGCGCCAGTGCCGGCCCCATCGCGGGTAGAACCCGCTCCCACAGGACACCACCCTCCCCCCTGTGGGAGCGGGCTCTGCCCGCGATTGGCCCGCCCAGCCATCCAAGAACCAACAGACACCTCACCATCTCCGCCGCCCTCCAGGCCATATGAGACTTCCCCTGTGGGAGCGGGCTCTGCCCGCGATTGGCCGGCACAGCCACTAAAGAAACGGCTGACACCCCAATTGTTGCCCGCCAGTCAAATATGAATTACCCAGCCTAGCATTTAAGTCAACAGACGCCCCCGCTACCATACCCCCCACTCTCCATCCCCTTCAGGATCCCCACCATGAAACCCATCTGGGCGCTCATCGCGCTGGCCATCGGCGCGTTCGCCATCGGCACCACGGAGTTCACCCCCATGGGTCTGCTCCCCGTCATTGCCACCGGCATCGACGTCTCGATTCCCACCGCGGGCATGTTGATCACCGCCTACGCCCTGGGCGTCATGATCGGCGCGCCAATCATGACCCTGGCGCTGAGCCGCTTCCCCACCAAGAAAGCACTGATGCTGCTGATGGGCATCTTCGTGGTCGGCAACCTGCTCTCGGTAATCGCGCCCGGCTACTGGACCCTGCTGATCTCCCGCCTGATCACCAGCCTCAACCACGGCGCGTTCTTCGGCCTAGGTTCCGTACTGGCCGCCAGTCTTGTCGCCAAGGACAAGCAAGCCAGCGCCGTGGCCACCATGTTCCTGGGCCTGACCATCGCCAATATCGGCGGCGTGCCCGCGGCCACCTGGATCGGCCAGCAGATCGGCTGGCGCATGGCCTTTGCGATCACCGCCGTACTGGGCGTTGTCGCCATCATCGCCCTGGCAATCACCCTGCCCAAGGGCAAGGCCGGGCAGATGCCCAACGTGCGCGCCGAACTCAAGGTGCTGACACGTCCCGCCGTACTGATGGCCCTGGCCACCACCGTCATGGGCGCGGGTGCGATGTTCACCCTCTACACCTACGTGGCGCCGGTGCTGGCCACCCTGACCGGTGCGTCCTCGGCGTTCATCACCCTGGGTCTGGTATTGATCGGCGTAGGCTTCACGCTCGGCAACGCCGTGGGCGGCCGCATGGCGGACTGGTCGCTGGAAGGCAGCACCAAGATTTTCCTGGCCCTGCTGGCCGCGGTCATGCTGATCCTGCCGCTGGCCCTCACCCATCACGTCGGCGCCGCCATCGGCCTGCTGGTGTGGGGTATCGTGACCTTCGCCATCGTGCCACCGGTGCAGATTCGGGTGATGCAGGCGGCCCACGACGCACCGGGGCTGGCCGCATCGGTCAACGTCGGTGCGTTTAACCTGGGTAATGCGCTGGGCGCCGCGGTCGGCGGTGCGGTGATTTCTGCGGGACTGGGTTACGCGGCAGTACCCGTCGCCGGTGCCGCGCTGGCGGCAGCAGGCTTGCTGCTGGTGCTGGCCAACCGCAGCGGCAAGCAGCCGGTGGTGCAGATCGAGACGGTGTAAGCCGAGCTGCTTTCCAGGTCTTGCGCGGTTTGATCCGCGCAGTGGCCTCGGCTAGCAGCGTACCGCTCGGTTGCACACGATCACAAAGCGCAATTTCTGATCCGCACATTCGCCAAAGGCCGGACTGACAATCGAAAATTCCGGCATGGGAGGTGTAGGCCGCGGTTAATCGAGTGTTGCGGCCCAAGCCAGAGTGCCCCCACTTCAGATGCGCGTAATGGAAGCCGCCAAGGAACGCACCGCATCAGGTAGTTTCAGCATTCGCATGAGATTGCTGAAGCGACGGTGACGTTGGGTGCATCTTCCCCTACCAGTGAGAGCCCTTCATCAAGCCACCCTGTCACCCCACCCAACATCTCTTTCACGGCGTAACCCAGATGAGCTATCCGGGCAGCTGCCTTATGAACACCGTTGCAATGGGGCCCGGCGCAATACACAACAAAAAGAGTGTCACTCCCAAACTCCGACAGACGCTCAGCGGTAATCAGCTTCGTCGGGATGTTGATGGCTCCCGGAACATGCGCCTGAGCAAAGACGTCCGGGCTACGTACGTCCACCAGGATGTAATCGACCTCACCCGTCTGGTAGGTACGATAAACGTCAGAGCAATCCGTCTCGAAGCGCAGACGGCTATTGAAATGTGCATAGGCCTCGGCTGGAGCTG
Source organism: Pseudomonas sp. UBA4194 (assembly GCF_002379585.1). Taxonomy (GTDB): domain Bacteria; phylum Pseudomonadota; class Gammaproteobacteria; order Pseudomonadales; family Pseudomonadaceae; genus Aquipseudomonas. The sequence continues at coordinate 10,065 of NZ_DFUE01000065.1, read as the reverse complement.
CTGCAGGAATCTGGCTGATCATGGACATCGTGTTTGCCTCATTGAAGGAGCGAAAACCCACTTTAGCCAAGAGCCTCAAGACGCTACAGTGGCGAAATTGACATCGAGTGGTAATTTTTCGCCAATGCAAAATGTATCTGATCTGGTTGCGGTATTGGCTTACGACGGGCTTTGCCTTTTCGAGTTTGGCATCGCTGTCGAGATTTTTGGCTTGCCACGGCCAGAGTTCGATTTCCCCTGGTATCGCCATGCTGTCGTCGCCGTAGATCAGGGCCCCATGCGGGCGTTTGAAGGATTTGAGGTCAAAGCCGATGGGGATTTGGGATTGCTGCCAGACGCCGGAACGATTGTGATCCCAGGTTGGCGCAGTAGGAGTGAGCCTCCACCCGAGGCATTGTTAAAAGCGCTTCGCGATGCGCATGAGCGCGGAGCCAGGCTGATTTCCATCTGTTCAGGTGTGTTCGTACTCGCCGCCGCCGGGCTGCTCGATGGAAAGCGAGCCACTACCCACTGGCGTTACACGGATGAACTTGCCCATAGGTTTCCCGCCGTAGAGGTAGATCCGGGCGTGCTTTATGTCGACGAGGGCCAGGTGATCACATCTGCCGGCAGCGCAGCGGGGATCGACGCGTGCCTGCATCTGGTCGAGCGTGATTTCGGTGCCAACATAGCTAATAGCGTAGCGCGCCGGCTTGTGATGACCCCTCAACGCTCCGGAGGACAGGCGCAATTTATTCCAACGCCGGTTGCGCAAACGCCGCGCCATGATCTGTCAGGCATTTTGGAGTGGGCCCGTCAACATTTGAGCGAACCGTTGACCATCACCCAGTTGGCGGCGAAAGCGCTTATGAGTGACCGCACTTTTTTACGACGGTTTACTGAAGCCACTGGCACTACACCCAAACGCTGGTTACAGCACGAACGTATAGCTCAGGCGCGCTCGATGCTGGAAAGCTCGGCGTTGAGCAGCGAACAGATAGCCCTGCGTTGCGGCTTCGCGTCAGTAGAGAGTTTTCGGGTGGCGTTCCGAAGCGTGGTGGGCCTTGCCCCTTCGTATTACCGAGAAGGATTCGGGCATCGAGAGACCTGACATCTGGGCAGGTTCAGGATTCACCTATCGTACCGGTGTAGCTTTGGAGCGTTTCACCTGCTTTTCAAATGGAAGCAGAGGGCGCAGGCCCACCGGGTCGAAGGCTCGGGGATGAAAGCCCGGAGGGTCGATTCACTACAGCCGACCGACAGAGCACGCTTAAAGAGCTGTTTGCCTCTCAGGGTTTCCTAGGCTTCGCTCTGGCAGTCGCCTCAGCCACTAATGGATCTTCAGGCCAATAGTGCTTTGGGTATCGGCCCTTGAGATCCTTCTTCACTTCCACGTAAGTGTTACGCCAGAAATTGGCAAGATCCTGGGTAACTTGCACGGGCCTGCGGGCTGGCGACAGCAGATGCAGAACCAGCGGCTGCTTGCCTTGGGCGATACGTGGGGTTTCAGCCAAGCCGAAAAGCTCCTGAAGCCGCACTGCGAGGATTGGCGGATGCTGCGAGTAGTCGATTCGGATGTTCGAGCCGGACGGCACCTGGATCGCCTGAGGCGCCTGAGTCTCCAGTTCCTGCGGTAGCGGCCAAGGCAGGAGATTTCTGACTATCGAAGACAGATCAAGCTGACTGAAGTGGCTCAGCCTTGTGACCTTACCCAGATACGGCGTGAGCCACTCTTCGAGTGTGTCGAGAAGGTTGGCATCGCTGAGATCAGGCCATTTGCTTTCTACCTGGCCATTCTGGATATCCAGCTGACGCAGCAGATCGACCCGCGCTTGCCACTGCCGCAGATCAGGGTTCCACGGCAGGAGCTCGATACCCTTGCGCCTCACCAGGTTGACCAAGGCCAGCGAACGGGTTTGCTCATCAAGACTCGGCAGGGCCTTCGTCGACAAGACGAGTTGCCCAACCTTCAGTTGCCGCTCAGCCTTCAGCACCCCTTCCCTTTCATCCCAATCGACCTCATCCACAGACCTCACAAGGTCAGCCAACTCATCATTGAACAGGCCCGGATCGAGGTCACTCGCCAGGTAGATACGCTCTTCGCGCTGCCCTTGCCGGCTACCCAGGTCGGCCACCACCAGCCACTCGTGCTTGGTGAGAGCATCGGGCTCTGAGAACACGGCAGCCCGACCGTTGGACAGACGGTACTCGGATGCACTTGCACGCCTCTGCTGGCCGATTCGGTCAGGGTAGGCGAACGCCAGTAGACAGCCCACCCATCGTGGGTGATCAAGCTCGCTAACCGGGTTGGATGCCTTCCCACGCAGCAGGGAGCGGTACTGCCGAGCAGACTGCTTCACCCGCTGGAGGGAACCACCACTTCGACGTGAATGTTGCTCGCCTGACAAGGCACTCAGCCTGGTGTGAAGGTCGGCACCCGCTCCACGCAGAATGTCTTTTTCACCCAGCAGCGCTGCGATGTTGCACGCCAAGTCATCCAGGCCCATTGCATTGCCTTTGATGAGCATGTGGGCGATCCGTGGATGCGCTGGGAGCGCGCTCATGGCCGAACCGTGTGACGTGAGCTGTCCAGCATCGTCGAGTGCGCCCAGACGCTTGAGCAGGTCTCTGGCTTGGCCGAAAGGAGCTGATGGAGGTTGGTCGAGCCAGGTCATTTCCTCTGGCTTCATTCCCCAGCGGGCCAACTGCAGCGCCAGGGCTGCGAGATCCGCTTGCAGGATCTCAGGGGTGCTGTAGCCGGCCATTTGCTCGTGCTGCGACTCCGACCACAGGCGATAGCAGACGCCCGGCTCCAAGCGCCCTGCCCGCCCCGCACGCTGGGTGGCACTTGCCTTCGAGATACGCTGTGTGTCGAGCCGGGTCATGCCACTGCGAGGATCGAACCTCGGTACTCGCTCCAGACCACTGTCCACCACGACCCTGACGCCTTCGATGGTCAAGCTGGTCTCGGCGATGTTCGTGGCCAGTACGATCTTGCGGGAGCCCTTGGGTGCCGGATCTATCGCAGCACGCTGAGCGTTCAGGTCAAGATCGCCATACAGCGGGCATACGATCACCTCTGGACGGCTGCTCAGCTGCTCCTTGAGGGTCTCCGCCACCCGCCTGATCTCTGCCTGCCCAGGAAGGAAAACCAGAACGCTTCCCGGCTGTTCGTCGATGGCGGCCAAGCAGGTGTCCGTCACTCGCGCATCGATTCGCTCGCCAGGCTGATAGGGACTACCCCAAACCGTTGAGACCGGATACATCCGCCCTTCACTGGTGACCACAGGCGCATCATTCAGCACCTTTGAAAGGCGAGCACCTTCCAGCGTGGCGGACATCATGAGCAGCTTGAGCGGGGGTTCATCGCGCAGCAGTTCGCGGGCACTCAGGCACAGCGCCAGTGCAAGGTCGGAGTCGAGATTTCGCAGGTGGTATTCATCGAAGATGACCACGCCCACGCCTTCCAGCGCAGGGTCATCTTGGAGCCGGCGGGCCAGGATGCCTTCGGTAACCACCTCGATCTGGGTTCGCGGGCCTATCTTGCTTTCAAGGCGAATTCGGTATCCAACCGTCTCGCCAACCTTCTCGCTCAACTCGCTGGCCAGCCGCTCTGCTGCAGCACGCGCGGCCAGCCGGCGGGGTTCGAGCATCAGGATCTTCTGATCACCAAGCCAGGGCTCACGCAGCAACGCCAAGGGCACGCGGGTGGTCTTGCCCGCGCCGGGCGGGGCTTCGAGGACGGCTTCGTGGCGCTCGGCCAAAGCCTGGCGCAGGGCGGGCAGGACGGCGTCGATGGGTAGCGAGATCATGGGTACTCCGGAGCAAGGCGCGAAGTATAACGCTGGCCCTGGCGGGAGGGGGTTGGACATACTTTGTATTTGCGGGGCGAGCCCACAAGAACCTACCCCCGGACAACACGGTCTACCTACTCGGCTTGGCCATTTGCTTGTATCGTTGAGTCCTGACTTTCGGAGATGTGCATGCGTATTCCTTCGCGTTTGATCGGTGGCGCCGTTGTCGCTGCCCTGGTGACCCAACTGACTGCCTGCGGCACCCTGTTCTGGCCGGATCGCCGGGGGCAGATCGAGGGCCGTATCGACCCTGTGGTGGCGGCGCTGGATGCCATCGGCATTCTGTTTTATGTGATTCCGGGCCTGATCGCCTTTGGCGTGGACTTCGCCACGGGCGCCATCTACCTCAATGACGGTGCCACCGCTCAGGTGGCACCGGAGAAACTTCAGGAGGCCATCGGCGCCGATGGCAAGGTGGACAACCACAAGCTGCAGGCCATTCTGCAAACCGAGCTGGGCCGCAGCCTGCCGCTCGACGATCCACGCCTCATCCAGCACAAGGGCAGCGTCGAACAGCTGGCCATGTATGGCTTGAAGCCAGCCGCCTGAGGAAGTCGATGCCGACCAGTAAAGAACACGCCCGCCTGTTGCGGTTGGCAACGAGGGCGTCGCTGGCAGTGGCCAGCATCCTGATCGTCGCCAAGGCGATTGCCTGGTGGATGAGCGGGTCGGTGAGCCTGTTGGCGGGGTTGACCGATTCGGTGCTCGATGGCGCGGCGTCGTTTCTCAACCTGCTGGCGGTGCACTACGCCTTGCGCCCCGCCGACGACGACCACCGCTACGGGCACGGCAAGGCCGAGGCCCTGGCGGGGATGGCCCAGGCGCTGTTCATCGGGACCAGCGCCTTGCTGATCGGCTATCAGGCGATCAAGCACCTGCAGGATCCACAACCCTTGGGCGATGCTGGCGTGGGCATTGCCGTCATGCTGCTGTCGCTGGCGCTCACGGTCGCGTTGCTGGCGCTGCAATATCGGGTGATCAGGGAAACCGGATCCACGGCCGTGCGTGCCGACTCGCTGCACTACCGCTCCGACCTGTTGCTCAACGGCAGCATTCTGGTGGCTTTGGTGCTGGCCAGTTATGGCTGGCCACAGCTGGATGCGGTGTTTGGTTTGGGGATCGCGCTTTATATCCTTTGGAGCGCGGTGCATATCGCCCGGGAAAGTACCGCAATCCTGATGGACAAGGAGCTGCCGGTGGATGTCAGCGAGCAGATGCTGGCCCTGGCGTGTGCGGTGCCTGGAGTGCTGGGGGCGCATGATTTGCGCACGCGGATGTCCGGCAATCACTGGTTTGTGCAGTTGCATCTGGAGTTGCCGGGGGCGCTGACGTTGTCGGCGGCTCATGAACTGTGCGAGGAGGTGGAGGCGGTGATCAAGCAAGCGTATCCGCGGGCGGAGGTGTTGGTGCATGCGGATCCGCAGGAGGTTGTTCGGGAGGGTTAGCGTAGGGCGCGGGGGATTGTGGGGGATGGCCCCCTCACCCCAGCCCTCTCCCTGAGGGAGAGGGAGCGAGAAGCGGCTCTCTTCCTCAGGGAGGGGCTGGATTGAGGTGATCCTGCACCCCAAATCCAGCTAGTTGACGCTATACCCCCGCGACGCAAAGCAATTCGCCAAGCTCTGCCGATACACGCTCACCACTTCCGGCGCTGGCGCATAGGTCGCCGCGGCCGGGTCGAAGCGGCTCTGTTCCGAAGCCCAGCGTTTGCACTCGTATTGATCCTGGGCGATCTGCTGCGGGCTCTGCCCCTGGGCCGGGTAGGCGGCGACGTCGTAACCGGTGGCAGCAGGCACGGTCTGCGGCGACGGTGCGTTGACCGGTGGATTCACCACGATGTATTCCTGGGTATTGTCGGCCCACTGGTAATACGTGCCCGAGGCCAGGAAGAACACCGAGCTGCCTATCCACATGCGCTGTGCATAATCGGGCAGATAGCGTACACGGGCGCCGTAAGGGGGTTGCACGACGACATAGCGCGGGCCCTGTGGACGGTACCAATAGCCGCCCGAGAAGTAGTAATCCTGGCCACGATAGGGCACCCGGTAGTTCTGCCCCGGGAAGCGGTCGATCACCTGGCCGGGACGGTATTGCGGACCGGGGCCCCAGCCGTTGCCGTGGCCGCCGGGCCAGCGGTCGTAGCCGGGACGCTGTCCCGGGCCGCCGGCTTCCCAGTGACGATCGTTGTCACGGCGCAGGTCCGGGTAGCTACCCCGCAGGGGCGACTGAGTCTGACGCACTTCGTCAGGCTTGCCGATGATGGGCGGTCGGCCGTTCTGCTGGCCGTTGTCGGGGCGGCCATTGTCGGGCCGGCCCTGCTCCGGGCGGCTGCCTTGCCACTGATTCTGGTTGCCGCCGCCGGGCGGTCTGCCCTGCCATTGCCCTGGGTTGCCTTGAGGCGGGCGATTCTGCCACTGGCCCTGGTTGCCCCCCGAAGGCGGTCTGTTCTGCTGACCGCCCCCCTGGTTCTGGCCAGGGCCGGCGTTCCCACCCCCAAGGCCGCGTTGGCCACCGTTGGAACTGCCACGCAGTTGGTCCTGCGGGCCTTCGGCATACGCGTGCGCGCCGATCGCCAGCGAAAGCACACCAACACCGGCCAAACGCCAGATGCGCGATTTCATGCTGTTCCTCATAGGGGTGCGGGGATTAATCATCAGACTGAAAAACCGGAGAGCGGTTCTGTGAAGATCTTATCAGTCTGCCTGTCGAGGATATCGGCTGCCGCGCAAGTTTCATGATGGGCACTGTGCAGCCCCTGATTCGCGCGCAAAAAAAAAGGAGGCCCGTCGGCCTCCCCTCTCGAACTTCGTCCGTGCTCGACGCTTGTGACGTCGGCTCACTTCACGCCGCCTTCTGGGCAGGGTGCAGCCCGGGGGCCAGCGCAGCCCCGGTGGGGGCGGTGGCCGCAGCCAGCCTGTTTGGGCTGACGCAGTGGACTCATGTCCGGGCAGTGATTCTGGTAATAACGATACCTCTGGCGAGGTGCTGAACGATTGCGAAGATTGCTGTTTTATATAGCACTTGCGCAATTTTTGACTTCGGATGGATAATTTGCCGCAACTGAAAAGACCAAGGCCGAATTCATGAGCAAACTTGATCGCTACGACCTGAGCATTCTCGCGGAATTGCAGCGCGACGCGCGGATCTCCAACCAGGAGTTGGCGGAGCGCATTGGCTTGTCGCCCTCCCCCTGTTCGCGGCGCGTCAAGCAGCTAGAGGACGACGGCTACATCTCGCGCCAGGTCGCGCTGCTGGACCGCAAGAAGCTCGGGCTGAGCCTGACGGCCTATGTCTTGATCGGCATGGATCGGCATACGCCCGAGCGGTTCGAGACCTTCGAGGCGGCCATTCGCAATCTGCCTCAGGTGCTGGAGTGCAGTTTGGTGACCGGGATGGATGCCGATTACCAGTTGAAAGTGGTGGTGCCGGATATGGATCACTACCAGAAACTGCTGCTGGGGCATCTGACAAGGATTGAGGGGGTCACCAGTGTGCGGTCGAGTTTCGTGTTGAATCAGGTGATGGCCAGTACCGAGTTGCCGCTGACCCATCTGCGCGGGTGAGGCGGTAGTTTGGGGTGGGTCCAAGGGCCTCATCGCGGGTAGAACCCGCTCCCACAGGGGGGGGTGAGCCTGAAGGTTTGGGGCTGGGTTGGAGGGCCTCATCGCGGGCAGAGCCCGCTCCCACAGGGAGGGGGGCGAGACTGACGGTTTGGGGCCGGGTTGTAGGGCCTCATCGCGGGCAGAGCCCGCTCCCACAAGAGGGGGGGGGGTGTGGTGGTGTTGGGTTCTGATGGCTGGCGGACATCTTTTGTGGGAGCGGGTTCTACCCGCGATGGCGGCTTGGGAGACGCCGCGGGATCTGGGATGTGCGGGGTTTGTGGGGGCCTCTTCGCGGCTTGACGCCGCTCCTACACGGGACCGAACCGTAGGAGCGGCGTGAAGCCGCGAAGGGGCCGGCCCTGCCTACAACGAAGCCGGTACCTCACGCCACTCACCCTGCCCCAACCCTTCGATCGTCCAATCGCCGATGCGCACCCGCACCAGACGCAACGTAGGCAAACCCACCGCTGCCGTCATGCGCCGTACCTGCCGATTGCGACCTTCCTTGATCACCAACTCCAACCACCGGGTCGGCACGCTTTTGCGAAACCGCACGGGCGGGTTCCGGGGCCACAGGTCGGGCTCCTCAATCAGGCGGGCCTGCGCGGGCAATGTCATGCCGTCGTTCAGCTCGACACCGGCACGCAATTGCTCGAGCTGGCGTTCATCAGGCTCGCCTTCAACCTGCACCCAGTAAGTCTTGGCCAGCTTGTGACGAGGGTCGGCGATACGGGCTTGCAGTTGCCCGTCGTTGGTCAGCAGCAGCAACCCTTCGCTGTCGCGATCCAGCCGACCCGCCGGGTAGATCCCGGGAATGTCGATGAAGTCTTTCAACGTCGCGCGCCCTTGGTCATCGCTGAACTGGGTCAGCACATCGAAGGGCTTGTTGAACAACACCAGGCGCGGTGCGGCGGGCGGCGCTTTGGCCACGCGTCGCGGGCTGTTGAAGGGGCGAGGTTTGGAGCGAGGAGGCAGGGGCATGATCAGGCTTTCGTACCGGCAAGGTCGCCTATGCTAGAGCGCCTTGCCGGGGACGGCAAACCTGTCAGCGGAACGGCGGCTCGTCGAAGCTGCGCAGTTTGCGCGAGTGCAGCGAGTTGAGCTGGTTGCGCAGCAGGTTCAGGGCGGCGATGCCGATATTCAGATGCTGGCTGACCGCGCGGTTATAGAACGCGTTGGCCGAACCGGGCAGCTTGATCTCGCTGTGCAGCGGTTTGTCCGATACACACAGCAGCGTGCCATAGGGCACCCGCAGCCGATAACCCTGCGCGGCGATAGTGCCACTCTCCATGTCCACCGCCACGGCACGCGACAGGTTGATCAACGGCCGTTCCTGAGCCCAGCGCAGCTCCCAGTTGCGGTCGTCGTAGGTCAGCACGGTGCCGGTGCGCAGGCGTTTTTTCAAATCGTCGCCACGCTCGCCGGTGACTTGCGCTGCGGCTTCCTGCAACGCCAGTTGCACCTCGGCCAGGGCCGGGATAGGAATGTTGGGCGGCAGTACCCGATCCAGAATGCCGTCTTGGCGCATGTAGGCGTGCGCCAGCACGTAGTCGCCGATGGTCTGGGACTGCCGCAGGCCGCCACAATGGCCGATCATCAGCCAGCAATGGGGCCGCAGGACGGCCAGGTGATCGGTGATGTTCTTGGCGTTGGACGGGCCGACGCCGATGTTGACCAGGGTCACGCCGTCGCCATCTTCGGCAATGAGGTGGTAGGCCGGCATCTGGTAGCGGTGCCAGACAACGCTGGCGACCAGGGCTTGGGCCTCGCCGTTGTCCATGCCCTTTTCGATGATGACGTTACCGGGCATCACCAGTCGCACGAAACGTGGATCACTTTGCAACTGCTCCAGGCCGTGGGTGACGAACTGGTCGACGTAACGGTGGTAGTTGGTCAGCAGGATCCACGGCTGCACGTGTTTCCAGTCGCTGCCGGTGTAGTGGATCAAGCGACGCAGGGAGAAATCCACCCGCGCGGCGTCGAACAGCGCCAGCGGCAGCGGGTCGGCGGTGGCCCAGTCGTAGAGCCCGTCGGCGATGCCATCGGTGGCGGCAGACAGGTCGGTGCTGGGGAACACTCGCGCCAGCGCCGCGGCGGTGACGCCGCTGCCGGCCAGCTCGTCGCCCTGGTCCACTACGTAGGGATAGGGGATGTTCTGTTCACTGACGCCCACTTCGATGGTGACCGCAAAATCGCGCATCAGGGGCTTGAGCTGGTCCAGTAGGTAACCGCGGAAAGCGGCAGGCTGGGTGACGGTGACCGAATAGACCCCCGGGGTGTTGACCTTGGCGTAGGCGCGGGTGATGGCAGGGACTTCACCGTTGTAGGCGTAGGTCAGGCGCAGTTCGGGATAGCGAAACAATGCGCGCTGGTCGGCGTCGGGTTCGCTGCGGTCCTTGAGGTAACGCTTGAGGGCCTGACTGAGGGCTTGGGTGGCGCGTTCGTGCAGCGCTGCCAGCCGGTCGACGGCTTGTTCGGCGGTTTCAACGACTTCGAAGTCTGCGGCAATACTCATGGTGCACGTCCTGTCTGATCTGGCAGGTTTCATCTTGCCTGTAATGTGTTTCAAAGGCACGTTTGCAGTGGAGGGAATCGTCGATGCGGCGGCTATTGCTTTCGCGGCTGTACGCCGC
>NZ_DFUE01000055.1 GCF_002379585.1 Pseudomonas sp. UBA4194 | reverse complement strand
CGGGAATTGCGGGCAACGGAAAAAGTTCAGGCCGCAGCGCGTTACATCGTGGCCAGCCCTTGGAGGCTGGGTTAAGTCGAGGGGATAGGAGATGACCAGTTGTGGGACGCTGTATGGTTTTGATCATGCGTAGCCAAGGATGGCCTCTTCGCGGCTGTACGCCGCTCCTACAAGGAGATCCGCCTCCCCGCAGATCCCTGTAGGAGCGGCGTACAGCCGCGAAAGCGTCCCCGCGGCCTCAACAAAGCCTGTGCCCCTCGCCGACCTAACCTCCGAACAATTCCAGCTTCAACGGCCGCACCGCCCCCATCCACACCGCATGATCCCGGTGATCTGCCAACTCATTTCCCGTCAGCGGATGTAGAAACACCACCAGCCCCTGGCGATTCATCGCCAACCAGGGCAGTACGTCATTCAGCGCATCCGCCGCGAACGCCAGCTGGCAACTCCAATCCGGATGCGGGCCTACCGGCCGTTCGTGCAAGCGCCCCATCTGCACAGGCAGTACCCGCGCAGCTTCTTCACAAATAGCGCGGGCCTGGGGGAGAGTGGTGGCGTCGTAGTAGAGATGGGCGTGGTAGCCGGAGATGTTGGTCACGAGGACGCTCCTGATTTGTAGGCTACCAGCATACCGTTCAGCAGCGAGGTGTGCTGAAAACTCAAGCGAGTGCGATCAGCACTTCGCGGCTCATCTCAAGGATAGCGATGCCGAACTCCGGAAGCGTCCCTATATTCAATATAGGGAATATCCACATGCCCCGCGTCAGTGGGAAACATCACCGGGGGCGTCGAGTGGGATGCGCTGCCGTAGTACGGCGCCCTTTCAGATTGCCATGCCCATGTCGAGTCGATAGGTCGTGGGGTGTCTGGAAACATGACAGTTGCCGTCGGCTGACTTTGAGCTTGCGGTGCCGGCGCAGATTGACCTGATGTATGAGCTGCCGCAAAGCGCTGGTCAGGAACAGGCGGGCGATACATTGAAGAGGGAGCGTATGGCTCCCCGTCCCAAAATTCTCCAGATAAGCCTTGGAGACCTTCAACTTGATCTTCGTAGAGAACAGGGTTCGAGATGCCGGGTTCAAATACCCCCCAAAAACTATGACGCCCGACACCCATAAGATCAGCAAACGTTGTAAACATGGAGTTGCTATTTCGCGTACGCCCCAGAATTTTGAAACCACCTGGCGGGTAATCGAGATTCATTTTATTGATGTACGCGATTGTCTTAACCGCGGCTCTCCAGCGGGGAAGCACATCCGTGGCCGGTGCAGAAATCACTACTTTACTTAACTGGCCGTCTCTGTACAGCCCGCTGTCCTTATGTGTATTTTCATAAGCAAGTCCGATCGCATGGGCGTCCTGAGCGGAGATGAAGTGCCATGCCCGTAGCGAATGACGCTCGGAAGTCCCTACGGCTACAGGCTTTCCGGTGTACCTGTCGGTCGCTAGGCCATGCAGTTCTGCAACTACCCTGCCGCCTTGATCGCGAAGCACCCAATAATTATGGCTCCATAGGCCAGCTATATTGTGAGAGCGCGCTTCTATAGAAAAATTACCGTTCATGAAACATCCTTTAACCAGCATTAATATCGAGGTGTGCAGCGATCTTCCTGCGTAGCGTTGAAAGACTGCAGCCGCCAGAATGCGGTATCAGGAATGGAATTTTCATATATAAAATTATAGATCAGCAGCAAATGAGGGACGCACCGGTCATAAGGGCTGTTGAAGTAACCGACACTTCGGTAATGCCAACTTCTAGTGACCTGACACAACATTTTATTTTTTTCTTCCGCCCCGTCCATGACGCATTGGCCGCCGTTCGATTGAAAATAATTGATCAAGGCTGCCTGGCTCGGATGCTTGAAAAAGCGTTGCGCAATGTCGTGACCGAGCGCCATGTCCAGCTCGGGGACATAGGCGTGCTGATAGATGCGAAGCGTGGTTTCTGTAAAGACATCATTGGGCATTTGGGTAAAGTCGTCGCGCAGGACAGGCACGTGGCAACCTATCAAAAGTCCGGCGCCGGCAGCGAGGATGGTGTATCGAAGCATCTTCTCAACCCCAGGAATTCAAAAGACTGAAACCTACCTGCCGTGCGCTCTACCCTACCATCAGCCTTTTCCGACTGTTTCGTAGGAATAGCTTGATAAGCGCCCCCCTTGCTCCTGCAACACCCAATCCAGAAACCTCTGGACCATCTGTCCCCTGCGCTTGCGCTGTGGCACTACCACGTAATAACCCAATGCCGAAGCCGCAGTGCTGTCTATAGGCCGACACAGCAATTGCTGCTCGAGCAGGGCATCCACCAGATGCCGCCAGCCGATAGCGACACCCTGTCCGGCGATCGCGGCCTGGATCAGCAGGGTGTAGTTGTCGAAACGCAGTTGCCCCGATGCCGGGGCGCTGGGGATGTGCAGGGCGCGGAACACCCCGGCCCAGTTGAACCACTGGCTGCTGGTTTCGCCACGCAGGTGCAGCAGCGGCAGTTCGAGCAGCGCGTCCAGGGGCAGTGGCAGGGGGCGTCCGTCGAGCAGACGCGGGCTGCACACTGGAAACACTTCTTCATTGAACAGCCAATGGCTCTCGCCCTGGCGAAAGCGACCGTCGCCGAACAGCACCGCTACATCGATATCGGGGCCAAGCATGGCGTGGCTGCGTTCGCTGGTAACCAGGCTGACATCCACCTGTGGATAAGCCTGGTGGAAGCGGTGCAGTCGGGGCATCAGCCAGTACGCCGCGAAGGCGAAGTCGGTGGAGACCTGGAGCACTTCATGGTGGGTCTGGGTGGTGATCAGGCCGAGCCCATCGTCGATGGTCCGCAGCCCTCCCTGAACGGCTTCGAACAGCGTATAGCCCGCATCGGTCAGTTCGATACCGCGGTAGATGCGGTCGAACAGCCGCGTGGCCAGTTGTACTTCCAGCCGTTTGATCTGCTGGCTGATGGCTGGCTGGGTAGTGCCCAGTTCCACGGCCGCCGCGGTGAAACTGCGCAGCCGAGCCGCTGCCTCGAAGCTGCGCAACAGGTCCAGAGAAAGGTCTGCGAGGCTTTCATACATAAGCTGCACTTATCCTAGGCATTATTGGTCGCGGGCTTTACCGGCATTGGCATGGGCTGCATCCTGTGGCTGAGCAATCTCGCATTAATCTCGACTATGGAATGCCCTGAGCCGATGAAGCGCAAGAACATTCTTTTCATCATGGCCGATCAGATGGCAGCGCCCCTGCTGCCGTTCTACGCGCCGTCCCCTATCAAGCTGCCCAACCTCAGCCGTCTGGCCGAGACCGGGGTGGTCTTCGACGCGGCCTATTGCAACAGTCCGCTGTGCGCGCCCTCGCGCTTCACCCTGGTCAGCGGGCAATTGCCCAGCAAGATCGGCGCCTACGACAACGCGGCCGACTTTCCGGCGGATGTGCCGACCTACGCGCACTACCTGCGGCGGTTGGGCTATCGCACGGCGCTGTCGGGCAAGATGCATTTTTGCGGCCCTGATCAGTTGCATGGCTATGAAGAGCGCCTGACCAGCGATATCTACCCCGCCGACTACGGTTGGGCGGTGAACTGGGACGAGCCGGACGTGCGGCCCACCTGGTACCACAACATGTCCTCGGTGCTGCAGGCCGGCCCTTGCGTGCGCACCAACCAGCTGGATTTCGATGAAGAGGTGGTGTTCAAGGCTCAGCAGTACCTGTTCGACCACATTCGCGAGGATGGCGACCAGCCGTTCTGTCTGACCGTTTCCATGACCCACCCTCACGACCCCTATACCATTCCCAAACCGTTCTGGGACCTGTACCGCGACGAGGACATTCCGTTGCCCGCCAACGTGCCGGCCCAGGATGAACTGGACCCGCACTCCCAGCGCCTGCTCAAGGTCTATGACCTGTGGGACAAACCGCTGCCGCAGAACAAGATCCGTGACGCGCGCCGTGCCTATTTCGGCGCGTGCAGCTACATCGATCACAACGTCGGCAAGCTGCTGCAGACCCTGGAAGACACCGGGTTGGCCGACGACACCATCATCGTGTTCTCCGGGGACCATGGCGACATGCTCGGCGAGCGCGGCCTCTGGTACAAGATGCACTGGTTCGAGATGTCGGCCCGGGTGCCGATGCTGGTCTGCGCACCCGGCCAGTTCAAGGCGGGGCGAGTGCAGGCGGCAGTATCCACCGCCGACCTGCTGCCCACTTTCGTCGAGCTGGCCGGTGGCGAGCTGGAAGCGGGCCTGCCCCTGGATGGCCGCTCGCTGGTTCCACACCTGCAGGGTGAGGGCGGTCACGACGAGGTATTCGGCGAATACATGGCCGAAGGCACCAACAGCCCGCTGATGATGATTCGCCGTGGCGCGATGAAATTTATCTACAGCGAGCGCGACCCTTGCCTACTATTCGATCTGAGCAACGATCCACAGGAACGCGAGGACCTGAGCCAGTCACCCTCGCACAGGGCGCTGTTCGACGCTTTCTTGAGCGAAGCCCGCAGTAAATGGGACATCGATGCGATACACCAACAGGTGCTCGCCAGTCAGCGCCGCCGTCGCTTCGTAGCCGGCGCATTGACCCAAGGCAAGCTGAAGAGCTGGGACCACCAGCCGCTGGTGGATGCCAGTCAGCAATACATGCGCAACCATATCGACCTCGACGACCTGGAGCGCAAGGCACGGTACCCACAACCCGGCCATTGAATTTCCTGCCAATAACCGAAGTGTTCTGAGGGGAAGTACGCATGAAGGTCACGATGAAGATATCCACAGCCCTGACCGCCGGCCTGTTGGCCATGGCCAGTGCCACGGCGTTTGCCGATGAGTCCAGTTGCGCGACGGTGAAGATGGCCGATCCCGGCTGGAGCGACATTGCCGCGACCAATGCCATCACCGGCGTGCTGCTCGATGGCATGGGCTACAAGGCCAAGGTCGACACCCTGGCGGTACCGATCACCTACGGCGGCCTCAAGGATGGCAAAGTGGATGTCTTCCTGGGCAACTGGATGCCTGCCCAACAGGGTTTCTACGACAAGTTCGTGGCCAATGGCGATGTGGTGCAGTACGCCAAGAACCTCGATGGCACCGAGTTCACCCTGGCGGTACCGGATTACGTCTACGAGGCCGGAGTGAAAGATTTCGCCGACCTGAACAAACACGCCGACCAGTTCGGCAAGAAGATCTACGGCATCGGTGCGGGGGCTCCAGCCAATCTGTCGCTGGCCGAGATCATCAAGAAGAATGAGTTTGGCCTGGGTGACTGGAAACTGGTCGAATCCAGCGAGCAGGCCATGCTGGCCGAGGTCAATCGCAATGTGAAGAAGAAGGACTTCGTGGTGTTCCTGGGCTGGACGCCGCACCCGATGAACGTGCAGATCAAGGGCCTGCATTACCTCACCGGGGGCGAGAAGTACTTCGGCTCGACCGGCACCGTGCACACCCTGACTCGCAATGGTTATGCCCAGAGTTGCCCGAACACCGGCAAGCTGTTCAGCAATCTGGTGTTCACCCAGGAGATGGAGAACAGCATCATGGCCGATGTGGCCAACAACAAGACAAGCAACGCCAACGCGGCCAAGGCCTGGCTGAAGGCCAATCCGGCAGTGCTGGAGAAATGGCTGGAGGGGGTGAAGACTTTGGATGGCAAAGACGCGTTGGGGGCGGTGAAGGCGAAGCTTTGAACGGTTGATATGTAAATGGGGTTGAGAGCTGCTGTGAATGGTCCCCTCACCCC
>NZ_DFUE01000060.1:1912-2607 GCF_002379585.1 Pseudomonas sp. UBA4194 | reverse complement strand
ACCCGCTCCCACAAGGGGGTCTCGCTCTGCTTGCGATCAGGACAGACCTGCACGTCACCCATAAAAAAACCCGACTCAAGGTCGGGTTTTTGCGTTCGCATCAGGCAGGCATCAAGCTTACTTGGCGCGACCTTTGTACGAACCACCTTCGCGGGTGTCGATCTCGATCATGTCGCCGATCTCGATGAAGTCAGCCACGCTCAGTTCGGTACCGTTCTTCAGTTTGGCAGGCTTCATGACCTTGCCCGAAGTGTCGCCGCGAGCGGAACCTTCGGTGTAGTCAACCTGACGCACGATAGTGGTCGGCAGCTCGACGCTGACCAGACGCTCTTCGAAGAACACGGCTTCACAGACGTCGGTCATGCCTTCTTCCACGAACGGCAGAACGGCTTCGATGTCTTCGGCGTTCAGTTCGTACATGGTGTAGTCGGTGGTGTCCATGAACGTGTAGCTGTCACCGCTGATGAACGACAGGGTCGCTTCTTTGCGGTCCAGGATCACGTCGTCCAGCTTGTCATCGGCGCTGTAGACGGTTTCGGTCTTGTAGCCGGTCAGCAGGTTTTTCAGCTTGGTCTTCATGATCGCGCTGTTACGGCCCGACTTGGTGAATTCAGCTTTCTGAACCAACCAAGGGTCGTTGTCGATACGGATCACGGTACCGGGTTTGAGTTCTTTACCAGTTTTCATTACGAATA
>NZ_DFUE01000060.1:845-1840 GCF_002379585.1 Pseudomonas sp. UBA4194 | reverse complement strand
CCGAATTTGGATGGTGATTTACAAAAATCTAGGCCGCGTATCATAGCCAATTTCGGTAAAACTGCACCAGCGCCGTTGCAAGATCAGCCTGAGCGGCTTGTTGTCCGCACCAGAATTCGGCATGGGCGGTCAATTCTGGCCAGTGCTGCAGGGCCTGACGCCAGGCCGGACCGATGTCGGCAACCTCCACACCCTGGTTCCACGCCCGCCACAATCCGCGCAATGCCTCGCAGGCCGCGGGCGAGAGGCCCTGCTGGTAGCGGTCGAGGAAGGCCTCGAGCTTTTCCCAGTGGGCGTACTCTTCCTGAATGTAGATATGCCAGACCAGCGGACGGCCTGCCCACTGCGCCCGCACGAACGAATCTTCACCGCGCACGGCGTTGAAATCACAGCACCAGAGCAGGCGGTCGTAATCGTTCTGGCGGACGAACGGCAGCACCTGCACCGTCAGGTTGCCCCGTCGATGGACGCTGCCGGCGGCCAGATCTGCCGTGCCGAGCCACTGTTGCACGTCGCCCAGCACCCGGCCCTCGGGGACCAGCAAATGATTGGGCCGTGCATCGTCGGCCAGCGCCTCGAGCCAACTGCCCAGCCCCGGATGCTCATAGGCAAACAGCGACAGCAGCCGCGCGCCGGTGACGGGCGCGACGTTCAGCGCGGCCAGAAATGCCGCTCGAGCGCTGGGCTCGGCCTGGAATGCACGGCGCTCGGCCAGCAACGACGCTTCGCGCAACAGGCCACCGGTGCCGGGGGTGAAGCCTGGAAAGAAGAAAAACTTGCGCAGGCCATTTGGCTGCGGTGACGGTAGGCCGTGGCAGCCATCGACCCAGGTTTCGGCGCTCAGGTAGTCCAGATTCAGCCACAACGGCGCGCGAGGCTGCTGGGCCATGGCCTCGACGTATTGCGTGGGCAACTTGCAGGCGAAGGCGCCGACCACTACATCCGCCAGGCGCGTAGGCTGCCATTCGCCTGTCCAATGGCACACTTCCACGCCA
>NZ_DFUE01000060.1:0-761 GCF_002379585.1 Pseudomonas sp. UBA4194 | reverse complement strand
CCGGGCGAAGGGCACCAGGTCGTCTACCCACAGGCGCACCGCCAGCCCGTGCTCGACCTGCAGTTGCCGCGCCAGCCGCCAGGTGATGCCGATGTCGCCGTAGTTATCGACTACGGTGCAGAAAATGTCCCAGGTGGCCTTCATGGCTGACTCCATCACAAGCGGTTACGCAAAGCCGGCTATTGTCCTGATAAACGGACAGACACAGAAGCACTAAAGGCGCTTCGTGCGACAATTGTCGGATTCATCTCGCCCATCTGCCAGTGCTGCCTCCGACCATGAACAAAACCGCCCTGCTGCAACTGATCATCGACCGCTTGACGATCGACCTGGACGTCGCCCAGCGTGCGGCGCAGACCGCGTACGAGACCGCCACCCACGAAGAGAACGTGGCGGAGAACAAGTACGACACACTGGGGCTGGAAGCCTCGTATCTGGCCACTGGACAGGCCAGGCGCATGGAGGAAATCCGTCAGGGACTGGGCAAGTTTCAGAGCCTCAAGCTGCGCGAGACCGACGGCGCCGTTCAGTTGGGCAGCCTCGTCGCGCTGACGTCTTCGCAAGGGGTGACGCAGTGGTTTTTCCTGGGGCCGGATGCGGCGGGATTGAAGATCGATTTCCAGGGGGTGATGGTGATGGTCATCACGCCGCGCTCACCGCTGGGTGGGAGTTTGCTGGGCAAGAGGGTGGATGATGAGGTGGTCATGGGGGGGACGGAGCAGGTGATTGTTGAGGTGGTTTGAGGTGGTTTGAGGTTTGGC
>NZ_DFUE01000034.1 GCF_002379585.1 Pseudomonas sp. UBA4194 | reverse complement strand
GAGGGGACCATTCACCACCCACCCCAGGGAGAGTAAAGTGGCCCTTATTGTCACCCCCTGCAAGCCCAAATGGCACAGACTTTGTAGGTGTAACGTAAGCAGCCGTCTACAATTGGGCCATCGGGTCCGATCAAGACACGCTCTGCGCCCCACCCTTACCCATGGCTCCACCGAGGTCGCTGTCATGCAAACCGTCGCCGAGTTCAACAGCTTCGCCCAGTTCTATCCCTATTACCTCGCCGAACACCGCGACAGCACCTGTCGCCGCCTGCACTTCATCGGTACCAGCCTGGTGATCGCGCTGTTTGCCTACTGCATCGGGAGTGGCAGTGGATGGCTTGCCCTGAGCATACCCGTGGCCGGCTATGGCTTTGCCTGGGCGGGGCATTTCTTCTTCGAAAAGAACCGCCCCGCCACCTTCAAGCATCCGCTGTACAGTCTGATCGGCGATTTCGCCATGTTCCGCGACATGCTGTCGGGCAAGGTCCCGTTCTGATCTAGACGGGCTTGCGGTCGTTATGGCCCAGGTCCCGTTGCGGGTCGATCTGGTCGCGAATGCGCTGTTTCAGGGCCTTGGCCTCGGGAAAACCGCCATCGGCCTTGCGCTCCCACACCTGGACACCGTCACAGGTAATGCGAAAGGCGCCGCCCGTGGCGGGCTCCAGCGTCACCCGGCCGAGGTCGTCATTGAACGTGCTCAACAACTCCTGGGCCAGCCAGGCCGCGCGCAACAGCCATTGGCACTGGGTGCAATACGTGATGACCACTTCAGGCTTGCGCACGTCCATAGTCAGCCCTCAACCAATACGCGACAGCAACTGCCGGGCTGTCTGCTTGCAGGATTCGTCGCCTTCGCGAAGCAGCTCATGCAGCAAATGGCTGGCGGCGGACAGATCTCCCTCGTCGATGTACTGCTGCGCATCTTCGAGTTTCTGCGCCGAGGCCTGTTGCAGCTCCAGGTCGTCGAAGTCCACGGTCAAGGCGTCCAGCTCAGGCAGGTCGGAATCGGCGATGAAGCTGTCCAGGAAGGCATTGTCGATGTCCTCCTGAGTAGTGGTTCGAGGCTTGTCTTCCAACTCCAGAAAGGGTTCTTCATCGGCATCGGCGAAATCGCTGAGGAACTGCTCGTCAGGCATTTCGAAGACTTCGGGAAATTCCTTCAGGTTGCTGGCGAAGTTCACGTCCACCTCTTCGGGCTCGGAGAGCTCCTGCACCGCCGGCTTGCTTTTCGGGGCCGGGGCGGCGTCGAAGGGGCTGACCAGCTCCCAGTCGGCGTCCATCGACAAATCGTCCAGGTTCAACTGGAACTCATCTTGCGGGGCTACCGGCTCGGCTGTCTGCTGCGCGACGGGCTCGGGGGACAGGTCGAAGTCAGGCACTGGATCGGCTTCGAAGCTCGGCGCCACGGGAGCGGACAAAGGTTCGGGCTCGGCTTCGGGCTCAGGTTCCGGCACTGCGGCGGGCGCCGCAGCTATGGCCGGATAGCGGCTGCGCACTTCCAGCAACGCCGCGGCGCTGAAGCCGGCAGCCAGCAGCCAGGCCTCCTGCTCGGCGAAGCCCTTGCTGTTGCCTTGTTGGCCCAGCACTTCGAGCATGCGCAGGCGCAGATCGGTGCGCTCCGGCTGCTTGGCCACGCCTTCACGAAGAATGCCCAAGGCTTCGTTATAGCGCCCATAGGCGATGTAGATACTGGCTCCGTCCAACGCGTCGGTGGCCGGCGGCGCCTCCTTGCGCGGCGTCACCACAGGCTCCGCGCGGGCCACCGGCGCCTCGGCCATCTCGCTGACCACCGCGGTGCTGGCCACGCCGGCAACGGCGTTCGCCGACTGTGCCGGCTTGACCAGCACCGGCTCCAGCGGCTCATCCAGCGCCGCGGCGTTGCGCTGACGCTGGCGGCGCACCAGCAGCAAAAGGGCTACGACCAACAACAGCAGCGCGACCAGAGCGAGAATGTTCAGCCAGCCACTGCTGTCGGACTCGGCACTCACTGGCGCTGCAGCCGCCGGCGCAGGTGCCGGTGGCGCAGGCTGGACCGCAGGAGGAGCGACGGGAGCAGGCGCGGCGGCAGGCGTCTGTTTGACCTCGGCCAACTGCGTCTGCAGCTCGGTAACCTGTTTGTCCTTGTCGGCCACCAGGGTTTCGAGGCTTTGCAGGCGCGCCTGCAAGTCGTCGAAATTCTTCTGCAACTGCTGGTTTTCCAGCGCCGTAGCCGCCAGCTGCGCAGCTGGCTGTTCGCCGGCCGCCGGTGTTGTGTCACTCCCACTGGTCGCTGACGGGGTGGTCGCGGCCGGCGCCGCCGACGTACCGGGCAATACGGCCGCGTCGGGGAGCAGCAGACTCTGACCGACCTTCAACGGCGCGCTGTCGGGGTTGAGCACCCGGATGCCACGCACCAGATCGTTGATGGGGGTCGGTGTGCCGGCGGCTTCCAGCCGCTTGCCGATGCTCCACAAGGTGTCGCCCTTGGCGACTTCATAACGCTTGCCCTGCGTGGCAGCGGGCGCCGGGGTATTGGATACCGGCGGCTGGGCGCGCTGAGGTGCCGGCTGGGTGGCCGCCGCCGGGGCAGCCGCCGCCCGCTGCGGTGCCCGGTCGGCCAGCCCAGGGCCCATTCCAGGGGGGTCGAGCAGCACGGTGAAGGTGCGCAACAGTTGACCGTTAGGCCGCGCGACCTGTACCACGAAGCTCAGGTAGGGCTCGGTGGCGGCTTTGCTGGAAGACACGCGGATGACTTTGCGGCTGCCGCGAAAGTCCGGGGTGAACTTCAGGTCGTTGAGGAAGAAATCCCGGTCCACGCCGGCCCTGGAAAACTCTTCCACTGTGCCCAGGCTGGCACGCACATCGCTCTCTTCCAGCCCTGCGGTATCCAGCAGCTCGATATCAGCGCGAAAAGGCTGATTCAGCGACGAGCGCAGGGTGATGTCGCCCAGGCCCAACGCGGGCGCTACGGCGGAGTAGCACAAGCCCGCAGTGGCCAACATGGCTGCCAACAGGCGGCCCTGAACCAACCTTGAACGCGACGGTGAACGCACTGACATGGGAGTCCCTTGAAAACCGATATCCAATAACTTGTATAGCCTGCCCGGCCCGCTTGCTCCAAGCGAAAGGCGACCCGTTGACTTCAGGATTTCTTTTCCAGATTCGCCAGAATACGGCTGTGTACACGCATGGCGATCCGCAGGTCCTCTTCGTCCACACCGCTGAACAGCTCGACACGCAAGGCGTTGGCAATGGTCTCGATCTGGTCGATGAGCGGGCGGGCCGGTGGGCACAGCATGATCTTCTTGGCCCGGCGATCTTCCACCACCGCCTGCCGCTTTACCAGCCCCTGAGCTTCCAGGCTGTCGAGCAGACGCGCCAGCGTCGGCCCTTCAACGCCCACGCTTTGGGCCAGCTCACGTTGAGTCGGCGACTCCTCGAAGCGCGCCAGGTGCAGCAGCACCAGCCAGCGCGCCTGGGACAGGCCCAACCCGGCGAGGCGGCGGTCGAGTTCGGCGCGCCAACCTCGCGACATATGCGCCAGTTGCATTCCGAAACGGTGTTGATCAGTTAACGGCATAACGCTCTCTATGAAGGCTTGGCTCTTTGAAACCGGGCTCTGGAAAAATCAGCTCATTAATGAAGCCTGGATCTAATAATTAGTGAGCTAATCATGACCATAGCCCAGAGGCAAGACTCATGCCGAGTATGCCGCCGCGTTACACCTCGAATTCAGATTGCAGGGCAGCGCGCACGCAGTACAGCACCCCTTCCGGCACCCTGCCGGCGAATTGCCCGGCAATCTCGGCCACAGCGGGCAGTTCGCCTTCGCCATCGAGGAAAGCATCCTGCACTTCGCCCATCAGATCTTCCGGCAAATCAAGGGCTTGATCCAGGCTCAACTGTTGCTGCGCGATGGCTTCGGCGAGCAGGCTGTAGACATTCTTCTCACTGCACTGTAACTGCCCCGCAATCTGCAGCGGGGTCATGCCCGCCCGGGCCAGGCTGATCAACTCGTGGCGGATATCGGCCACTTCACGTGGCGGTTCGGCGCCCTGGCCGCCACTGAGCACATCGAGAAACGCCTCGCCGTAGCGCTCCAGCTTGCGCGCGCCGACACCGCTGACGCGGCCCATCTCCGCCATGCTGGTAGGCTGGCTGCGCAGCATCTCCAGCAGTGTCGAGTCGGGGAAGATGACGTAGGGCGGCACGGCGTGTTCCTGGGCGAGGTTGCGCCGCAGGGTGCGCAGGGCCTCCCACTGCTCGCGCTCTTCGGCACGCACCAACTGGCTGGCCGGGCTTGCCGAACCACTGCTGCGGGCCGACGTGGTCTGCGGCTTGAGCTCCTTGCGCAGTTCCAGCGTGACCTCGCCGCGCAGCAGCGGCCGGCAGGTGTCGCTCAAGCGCAGCCCCCCGTAGCCTTCCAGATCGATGTCGGCCAGCCCGCGGGCGACCACCTGGCGGAACAACGAACGCCACTCGCCTTCGGAGCGCGCTTTGCCCACACCGAACACCGCCAACTTGTCGTGCCCGAAGTTGCGGACCTTTTCGGTGTCCTTGCCCAGCAGCACATCGACCAGATGACCTACGCCATAGCGTTGCCCGGTACGGTAGATGGCTGACAAGGCCTGGCGTGCCGGTTCGGTGGCATCCCAGGTCTGCACGCCATCGACGCAGTTGTCGCAGTGGCCGCAGGGCTGGGGCATGTCTTCGTCGAAATAGGCCAGCAAGGATTGCCGACGGCAGCGCGTTTCCTCGCACAACGCCAGCATGGCATCGAGCTTGTGATGCTCCAGGCGCTTGTGCCGCTCGTCGCCTTCGGAGTTTTGCAGCATCTGCTTGAGCATCAACACGTCTTGCAGGCCGTAGGCCATCCAGGCATCGGCAGGCAAGCCGTCACGGCCGGCACGCCCGGTTTCCTGGTAATAGGCTTCCAGCGATTTGGGCAGGTCCATGTGGGCGACGAAGCGTACGTTGGGTTTGTCGATGCCCATGCCGAAGGCGATGGTGGCCACCATGATCAAGCCTTCCTCGTTGAGAAAGCGCTTCTGATTGGCAGCGCGAGTCGCCGCCGGGAGCCCCGCATGGTACGGCAGCGCAGGGAAGTTGTTCTCGCACAGAAAGGCGGCCACTTCATCGACCTTCTTGCGTGACAGGCAATAGACGATGCCGGCATCGCTGCGCCGCTCGGCAAGGAACGCCAGCAGCTGTTTGCGCGGGGTTTCCTTGGGTACGATGCGGTAGAAGATGTTGGGTCGGTCGAAGCTGGACAGAAAGCGCTCGGCGTTCTGCAGATGCAGGCGCGTGACGATTTCTTCCCGGGTACGCTTGTCGGCGGTCGCAGTGAGGGCAATGCGCGGCACGTCCGGAAACTGCTCGGCCAGTTGCCCCAATTGCAGGTACTCGGGGCGGAAGTCGTGCCCCCACTGCGACACGCAGTGCGCCTCGTCGATGGCGAACAGGGCGATATTCAGCCCATGCAGGAAATCCAGCATGCGCGGCTGCACCAGGCGCTCCGGCGCCAGGTAGAGCATCTTCACCTCGCCGCGACGAATCCGCGCAGCCAGCTCGCGCTGCTCCTCGGCACTCAGGGTGGAGTTGAGCGCCGCCGCAGCCACGCCCAGCTCTTCGAGGGTGGCGACCTGGTCGTCCATCAACGCGATCAGTGGCGAAACCACCACCGCCAGGCCCTCGCGCAACAGCGCCGGAACCTGGAAGCACAGGGACTTGCCACCGCCGGTGGGCATCAGCACCAGCGCGTCACCACCGCTGGCCACGCGCTCGATAATGGCACCCTGGCGACCGCGGAAACTGTCGTAGCCGAAGATGTCTTTAAGAACGCGTTGAGCCTGTTCGAGCATGGGTCACTCCAGAAAATCGTCTAACCATCCAAGCCGCGAAGGCTGGATGAAAACCGCTTGTACAGCACCCGCATTTGCGTAAGCGGGCATTGCCGGCCAATGAAACCGGGACTTCAGCGAAAGATCGCGGCAGTATACCCGAGAGCCCGTGGCTGCGGGCGGCACCCGGACATGCTGTGATTTCGCCCGCCGGGTGGCGCGCAGGCCCCAACAAGGCCTAGAATTCACTATCGCTTATTCTTCCAAGGTAACCTGTTAATGTCCTTCGCCGAGCAACTGACCCGCCTGCAAGCCTTCCTCGACGCCGACGAGCTGCATGACGAGGCGCTGGACTACGTCGCCGCCCACGGCTACCTGACCGCCCTGTCCATCTGCGCCGAAGACGTCCCCGAGCGCGAATGGATCGACGCCCTGTTCGCCGAGCCGCCGCACTACGCCGACGACGCCCAGCGCGCCGAAATCGAAGGCACGCTGATCCAGCTCAAGGCGCACATTGCCCGCCAGCTGGCCAGCGACGAGGAATTCGAACTGCCCTGCGACCTGGATCTGGGTGAAGAGCCGGACGACTCGGACCTGCGTGGCTGGTGCATCGGTTTCATGGAGGGCGTATTCCTGCGCGAGGCCGCCTGGTTCGAAACCGCCGAGGAAGAAGTCAGCGAGATGCTGTTGCCGATCATGGTGGGCTCGGGCCTGTTCGACGAGCAGCCGGAGTTTTCCGACATCGCCGCCGACGCCAACCTCATGGACGACATGATCGTCCAGATTCCGGAAGCGCTGACTGCACTCTACCTGCTGTGCAACGCCCCGGACGAAAAGCCTGCGATCCTCAAGCCACGTCATCACTGAGTGTCTGCCGTGCGGCCAGCCAGGCCTGCATGGCTGCGCTATCTGCTGCTGGGCGTCGGCTGTGTCAGCGTCGCCCTCGGCGTTATCGGTATTTTCCTGCCGGTAATGCCCACCACTCCCTTCCTGCTGCTGGCCGCGGCCTGTTTCGCCCGAAGCTCTCCGCGATTTCATGGCTGGTTGCTCGAGCACCGCGTGTTCGGGCCGCTGGTGCGCAGTTACCAGAGCGGCGAAGGCATTCCGCTGAAGGCCAAGGTCCTGGCGATTGGCTCGATGTGGGTGAGTATCGGGGTTTCCTGCTGGTTAGTGCCGTTGCCGTGGGCTCAAGGGTTGATGCTGGTGAGCGCTGTCGCGGTGACCGTGTATCTGTTGCGGCAGAAAACCAGGCGGTAGGCGTGACACCGCGTTGCGCCTATCGCGGGTAGAACCCGCTCCCACAGATCCAAGGACCGGCCGCGAAAGATCATTTTCACCCTTGCTGCTGCTCCCTCTCCTACACTCCAGAGACCCGCACCCGAGAGCACCGACAATGCCCCCGCGCCCGCGCAGTCATGGATGGCCTTCGCACCGGCTCGCGGTCGGGTGTGCGGTGCTGTGCCTGGGGCTGAGCGTCGCGTGCCTGGGGGAGGTGTGGGGCAAATGGGACTTTGCCAGTATTCTCAGTGCCGCGCAGAGCCGCTATGGCGCACTGGGGCCCGGCCAGGAGCGTATCCGCGCCTGGTCGCAATTGCTTGAAGCCAACGATTCCCAACCCGAACGCGCCCAGCTCGAAGCCGTCAACCGCTTCTTCAATCAGCAGTTGAGCTTTCAGGATGACACGCGCATATGGCGTCAGGCCGACTACTGGGCCACCCCCGTCGAGGCCCTCATCAAGGGCGCAGCCGACTGCGAAGACTACGCCATCGCCAAGTACATCAGCCTCAGGCGCCTGGGCGTGCCCAGCGAAAAACTGCGCATCACCTACGTCAAGGCGCTGCGCCAGAACCAGGCGCACATGGTACTGACCTATTACGCCAGCGCCGAAGCCGAACCCCTGGTGCTCGACAACCTGATCGGCGACATCCGACCGGCGTCGCAACGCGCCGATCTGCTGCCGGTCTACGCCTTCAACGCCGAAGGCCTGTACCTGCCCGGTGCGGGCGGTGACAGGCGCACCGGCGACTCGAAAAAACTCTCGCGCTGGCAAGACCTGCTGAACAAGATGCGGGCCGAAGGCTTTGCCGTGGGCCAAGGATAAGGAGCCATCCATGTCGTTACTCAAGCAACTGTTCCTGGCGATCTGCGTGTTTCTGC
Organism: Pseudomonas sp. UBA4194; assembly: GCF_002379585.1. GTDB lineage: Bacteria > Pseudomonadota > Gammaproteobacteria > Pseudomonadales > Pseudomonadaceae > Aquipseudomonas. Next base: position 13,464 of record NZ_DFUE01000034.1, on the reverse strand, counting down.
TGGTGGCCTTCAGCGGTAGTTTTCTGGTGGGTCTGGAAACCTCACGGGAGCAGATGCTTGGCCAGTTGCGCTCCCATGCTCAGGATGCCGCCACGGCCCTGGGGCTGTCGCTCACGCCTCATGTGGATGACCCGGCGATGCTTGAGTTGATGGTCAGCTCCATCTTCGACAGCGGCTATTTTTCCCGCATCCGGGTGATCGACCTGCGCGAAGATAACGTGTTGGTCGAGCGGGCCATCGACGCTGACAGCGCGGGCGTACCGGACTGGTTCGAGCAACTGGTCGCGCTGCGTCCTCAGGGTGGCGACGCGTTGCTGATGCGCGGCTGGCAACAGGCTGCGCGCATCGAGGTGCAGAGCAACCCGCAATTCGCCTTGGCCAAACTGTGGGACAGCGCAGTGGGCAGCCTGGCCTGGCTGACCTTGTGCGCATCGTTGAGCGCCCTGCTCGGAGGGTGGTTGTTGCGCCGCCAGTTGCGCCCGCTGGATCAGATGGCTCGCCAGGCCGAAGCGATCAGCCAGCGCGAATTCGTCACCGCGCCGAAAGCCCCGCGCACGCCCGAGCTGCGCCGGGTAGTGCTGGCGATGAATCAGATGGTCGAAAAGCTCAAAGCGCTGTTTGCCGAAGAAGCGCTGCGAAGTGAGCAGTTGCTCAAGGCGTCCTTTCAGGACAGCCTTACCGGCCTTGCCAACCGCCGCCTGCTAGAGGCGCGCTTGGCCAACGATCTGCTACCGCAGGAAAGCAACAGCCAGGGCTTCCTGGTGATGCTGCGGCTCAATGATTTGGCTGGCTTGAATCAACGCCTGGGCGGTCAGCGTGTGGACGCCCTGCTGTGCGCGGTGGCCGAGCTGCTCGAGCGGCAACTGCAGCCCTCCGACCGCGCTGGCTGGCTGGCCGCACGCAATCGGGGTGGCGAGTTCAGCCTGCTTGCGCCGGTCATGCAAGCCGTCGACGCGCAACGCCTTGCCAGCGAACTGAGCGCGGCGTTGGAGAACCTGCGCACGACCGGTGCCAGCGATCAGACTCCCGTGGGCTTTCTGGGTGTAGTGCCCTATACGCCTGGGCAGAGCCTGCAGGAGTTGATGTTGCGCATGGATCAGGCACTGGCCCAGGCGCAGCACCACCCCAACCAGCCCTGGGCGCTGCTCGCCGACACCGGGCCGGCGCCTGTGCAGGTCCAGCAGGACTGGCACCAACTGATCGACAGCGCTCTGCAGCGGCGGCAGCTGCTGCTCTATCTGCAACCGGTGGTCAGCTGCGCCGAGCCCACTCAGGTGCTGCATCACAAGGTGCTGGCTCGATTGCTCGATGGGCAAGGCCAGCCTATCGCCGCGGGGCATTTCCTGCCTTGGGTCGAGCGACTGGGATGGGCCAGCCGTTTCGACCTGGTGATGCTGCAGCAAACGCTGGACACGCTGCACCATACGCCCCGCTCGCTGGCCCTGAGCCTGTCGGCCAGCACCCTGCGTGACCCTGCCAGCCTCGAACAGGTGCTGCAATTGCTGGCCGCCTGTCCAGGGCAGGCCCATTGGCTGACGCTTGAGGCAGATGAACGCCACCTGCCCCCGGCCGCCGAACTGCAGCAGCTCAGCCAGCGCCTGCGCGATACCGGCTACCGCTTCGGCCTGCAGCACTTTGGTGGGCGCTTCAGCCAGATTGGCAACCTGACGCACCTGGGGTTGGCGCATCTGAAAATCGACGGCAGCTATATCCGCGGGATCGATCGGCACGCGGACAAGAAAATGTTCATCGAAGCCATCTTTCGCGCGACCAACAGCATCGATCTGCCGTTGATCGCGGAGATGGTGGAGACAGAGGAAGAGCTGCGAGTCATCTGCCAGCTCGGCTTGCAAGGCGCCATGGGCCGCCACCTCGGCGCCCCCAAAGCCGCCGACTGATGATACGTCCCTGTGGGTGGCAGCGGTGAGCCGGAGCAACATCCAACAGAAATCCCATGTGGGAGCGGGCTCTGCCCGCGATGGGGCCGGTGTGTTCAGCGCTGGATTCCGAGCATATATGGGCAGTTCCGGCCCCATCGCGGGTAGAACCCGCTCCCACAGGACCGCGGTGGGCCGGAGCACATCCAACAGGCATCCTGTGGGTGGCAGCGGGGAGCCAGAGCACATCCAACAGGCATCCTGTGGGTGGCAGGAGCCGGAGGGTGTGGTGGCTTGTTGTGCGAGCAGCCACCTCCTCGCGTTAAACCGTATCCACCTTCAACGAATGGTCACTCACCATCTGCGTGATCAGGCTGGCGGTGTCCTGCCCGCCCGCCACGTAACCGTCGGCGCCGGTGCTGATCCCGTATTTGCTGGTGATGTCGTAATGCAGCAGGTCGATACTTTGCGCGGCCGAGCCATCGGCCAGGCTGCCGACTTCGATGGTGGAAGTCAGCTCGCTGCCGCTGCCGGTGACCTTGAAGCTGAGGAACTCATCCAGGGTATTGCCGGTGGCGCCCATGCCCTGCAACAACTGCGACAGGTCGAGGGTGTCTTGCCCGCCCTGGAAGTCGGTCACGGTATCGTGACCGGTCTCGCCCCTGCCCCACACGAAGGTATCGCTGCCGCCACCCCCCGTCAGGATGTCATCGCCCAGGCCGCCGTGCAGCACGTTGTCCTGGTCGTTGCCCGTGAGGGTGTCGTTGAAGTCGGAGCCGATCAGGTTCTCGATCGACACCAGCTTGTCCAGCCCCGCGCCCTGGGTGTTCTGATAGCCCGTCTGGCTCAGATCCACCACGACCCCGGCCTTGGCAGTGGCATAGCTGGCCGTGTCGTTGCCCGCCCCGCCGTCCATGTAGTTGTCGCCCTCTGCGCCCACCAGAATGTCATCACCACTGCCGCCCAGCAGGGTATCGTCAGGATGAATGGCATGCAGGGTCTGGCCAGCCTGATAGCTGATGGTCAGCGCACCGTTGGTGCTTTCGCCCTGGGCGTCGGTGAGCGCGTAGGTGGCATGAGCGTCGGCAGGCACGTCGGGAGTCAGACCGAGGGTGAGGTTATACGCCTCGCCCTGGGCGCTGCCATCGGCGTCCGCCAGATTGGTCACGCGCACCTGATACTGGCCGCTGTCGTCAGCCGTGAACCCATTGCCGTCGGCGATGGCGTGCCAGCCGTCGCCACCCACCAGGCGCCACTCCAGGCCGACCTGGCTGGCGGCCAGATTGTGATCCAGCTCCAGACTTTCGCCCTTGTTTAATTGCACGCTGAAGGTGTCGGTGGCCGTTGCCGTGCCTACCGCACCCAACAGGCCACTGACCACGACCAACGCCGTCAGGCTGCCGTTCAGTGCATTGAACTCGCCGCGAGCAAGGCGCAATTCCTTCAGGCGGGTGTCGGTCATGTCGATGGTCTGCGCCTCGCCTCGGCCGAAGTCGGCCATGCGCGTGGTCCAACCGGTGTCTACCGTTGCCGCCGACGTCTGCAGTGCGCCACGACCACTGTCGTTGGCCAGCAGCACCTCGCTGGGCACCACGATGTCCGCCGACAGGATGTTGGTCACCACGTCATCGGCCACAGCGATAGGTGCATTGTCGGTCTGCACAGTGATCACCAGCTCGGAAGCCGCACTGTCGCCATCGCCATCGATCAATACGAAGCCAACGGTGTCGGTCAACGAGGTGCCTGCCGCCAGGGCCGGCGGCAGATAGACGTAGGCGCCGGTCTGCATATCGACGGTCAATTGCCCGCCCTTGGGCGTCTCGACCTCCAGCACGTGATCGCTCATGGTGGCCGGGTCGTAGACGAAGTAATTGCCATCCAGCGAGATGGCCTTGATGTAGCCGCCGTCGGCGCCCAGCGTGCTGTCGTCCAGCAGGCTGCCGGTCAGCCGTGCGCCCTGCACGGTGTCGGCAAGCACGGCGTCGAGTTGGCCCAACTCGGTGACCACCTGAGGTGCCACGCTCTGCTTGAGTACGCCGTCGTAGCCCACCGGTTGCAGATAGTACTGGTTGGCGCTGATGCCCAAGCCGATCGCGAATGCCTTGATCTGGTTGGTTTCCAGGAAGCTGTGCCAATCGGTGACTTCCCTGCCGAGGATGCCATCGCCGCGATCCTCATCGGTCCGAATGCCGGACTGGCCAACGCTGAGATCTACCCGGTCGTAGTCGCTGGACAGGGTCGGGTTGCCGTCGGAGAAGAAGTACGTCAGGTTCTGGCCACCGCTGATCTTGCCCAGCGTGGTGTCGTAGGCATCGCGGGCACCCTGCAAGGCGTAGTCGTAGTTGGTGCCACCACCGGCAGTCAGCCCAGCCAGGTCCTGCTTGGCCTGCGCCACCGAAACCCATTCGCTGGTCACGGCGTTGATCTTGTTGTTGAACGCGACCAGCTGCACCGACACGTTGCCCAGGTCGGCGTACTGGTCCAGCAGCAAACCGATGGACTGTTTGGCCAGGTCCAGGCGGCTGAGGTTACCGACGCGCGAGGGGTCGTTCATGCTGTTGGACACGTCCAGCACGATGACCAGGTTGCTGTCCATGGTGCCGGCGTTGACCGTGCGTTCGATGCTGTCGGCCACCGGCACATCGTCGATGATATTGACCGTGAAAGACGCCGAATCCCGCGAACCGTCCCGGTCCACGGCCACCACTTCGAATTGCTCGGCATCGATGTTGGCACCCGCGCCGTCGCCGCTGCCGATGTCATGGATGACGTTGTCCTTGAGCTGGTAGGTGTAGAACAGCGTGCCGCTGGCTGCATCGTAGCCAGTGACTATCAGCGAGCCATGGGCAGTGCTGGTGGAGAGGTCAGCGGTAGCGAAATCCGCCAGCAAGCCGCCCTTGATCACTTCGATGCCACCCACGGTCAGGGTTTGCAGGCTGTCCAGCGCGGTCACCTTCAGGGTGCCGTTGACCAGGGTGCCTTGAGCATTGGGGGTGCTGCCGTCGGCAAGAAACTTCTCGTAGACGTTCATCTGCGAGCAGTCGATGGTGATGCTCACCGGGTCGTTGCCGCCCTGAACGTCCAGGGTCAGGGTGGCAGTGCTAGTGTCGCCGTCGGCGTCGTTGAGGGTGTATTCGAAACGCTCGGTACCCTGCTGCCGACCGTTCAGGGCATTGAAGCTGGCGCTGCTCGGGTCCAGGGTATAGGTGTAGCTGCCATCGGCCGCCAGCACCAGCGTGCCGTACTGACCGACGAAGGTGCCTGCGGTGATCGGGCCGGTTCCGGCGCCGATGGCGATGCGGTCGGCCCCTTGGGTGTCATTGCCCAGCACATCCCCGGACAGCACCCGATTGCTGGCACTGGCCACCTCGTCATTGGCATCGTTGCGTGCCTGCGGCGTGTCGTCGGTGATGCGTACGTTCAGCCACGCGAAGTCGCTGTCACCCGGCCCGCTGGCGTTGTAGTCGATGGCGGTGACACGAAAATCCTCGGACAGCTGAGTATTGGCATCGGTCTGGTTGTGCGCCTCGGCTTCGGACAAGGTGTAGCTGTAGCGCACCAGGCCGGTGGCGGGGTTGTAGTCGAGGATGGTCAGCGTATTGCCCAGTTGCCCGACCACGGTATTGTTCACCATGACGCCGTTTTCGATGATGGTGGTGTCATCGATGATCAGCGTCTTCAGGCCATCCTTGGCCTCGATGCGGAATGAGCTGTGGTCGGTGAGAAACGCTGCGTTTGGCTCGCTGCCCAGCGCCAGGTGCGACTCGTTGAATTCGAGCTCGCCCCCGTCGATGCCCAGGTTGCGAATGATCACCGGATCGTTCTCGTTGAGAATGTTCAGGGTCAAGGTCGCCGTGCTGGTATCGCCGTCGGCATCGCTGAGGGTGTACTGGAAACTTTCGCTGCCCACGCCGCCGCCGTGCAGGGCAATGAACTGCGGGTCACTCTTGTCCAGGGTATAGGTGTAGCTGCCGTCGGCCGCCAGCACCAGCGTGCCATAGGTGCCGATCAGAGTGGCCGGGGTGATGGGGCCAGCGGCGATGCGGTCGGCGCCCTGGGTGTCGTTATCCAGAACGTTGCCGGTCAGCACCAGACTGTTCTCGGTGGCCGTGCCGCTGTTGCCGTCGTCTCGCGCGGTGGGCGTATCGTCCTGAATGCGGATATTGAGCCAGGCCAGGTCGGTGTCGCCGTCGTAGTCGGTGGCCGTCACGCGGAAGTCTTCGGACAGCTGATTGGCGCCCTCCCCCGGGTTATGGGTTTCGCTCCCGGACAGCGTATAGCTGTAGCTGAGCACGCCGGTCTGCGGGTCGTAGCCGGTGATGGTCAGGGTATTGCCCAACTGCCCGACCACGCTGGTGACGCTCAACGCCCCGCCCTCGATCACCCGCACGCCATCGATGGTCAACACATCGAGGCCATCATTGGCGGTGATGGTGAAGGTGCCGGTCTTGGTCAGCAGCGCCGCGTTGGGCGCACTGCCGCCCGACAGGTTGGCCTCGCTGACGATCTGCTCGCCGCCGTCCACACCCAGGCTGCCGATGATGACCGGATCGTTCTGATTGAGAATATCCAGGGTCAGGGTGGCGGTACTGGTATCGCCGTCGGCGTCGTTGAGGGTGTAGGTGAAGCTCTCGGTGCCGCTGCCGCCGCCGCGCAGCAGCACAAAATCCGCATCGCTGGTGTTGAGGGTGTAGGTGTAGGTGCCATCGGCGGCCAACACCAGGGTGCCGTAGGTACCGGTCAGGGTGGCAGGTGTGATGGGCCCGCTGGGGATGCGGTCGGCACCCTGGACGTCGTTGTCCAGCACGGTACCGGTCAGCACCAGGTTGTTGTCATTGGCGGTGGCAGCGTTGGTGTCATCCACGGCCAAGGGCACGTCATCGAGGATATTGATATCCAGCGAGCCCGTGCTCTGGTCGCCATCGCTGTCGGTGGCCACCACCACAATGCTTTCGCCGAGGGTATTGGTGCCATCGCCAGGGGCGTGTTGATCGTTGCCCGTCAGCGTGAAGCTGTAGGTCAGCTCGCCGGTCTGCGGGTTGTAGCCGGTGATCACCAGCGTATTGCCCAGTGCCGTGGTAATGCTTTGGCCGATGCCGCTGGGCTGCCCAGCGCTGATCACCGTCACCCCGCCCACCACCAGGCTGGCCAGGCCGTCTGGCGCGAGCACCGTGAACGTACCGGTCTGGGTCAGCGCGGCGCCGTTGCTGGCCGAGCCGTCAGGCAGGTTGGCTTCGTTGACATCGATTTCACCGGCCGAGACGTCGAGCCCGTTGAGGGTGACCTCGTTGTCGACAGGCGGCGGTGCACCGGGGTCCACCTCGTCGGGCGGCAGCAGTGGCGCGTCAGGATCGGCATCCAGATCGTCCACTACATCATTGACGAACAGCTCCGGCAGCAGAATCTGGCCAGTGAGGCCTTCGGTCGGGAAACCCACGGTCGGGTCCACTGCACCGCCGGTCGGCGTCAGCAGGACGAAACTGTGGCCCCCGCCCGCGTCGCCGCCGGTACCCGTAACCGCTGGCCCTGCCGCAGTGGCCTCACCGGTCTGGGTGGGGTCGGCCCCGGCAGCAATGGCTTGTTGCAGGCGTTCGACATCGCTCAGTTGCTGGTCGGAAGGCACCGTTGCATCAGGCGCCTGAATGTCCGGGGCCTGACCCGCAAGCAGGTTCTCGCTGAGGGTCAGGCTGCTGCCCCGTCCCAAGGTCAGCTCGGCACCGTTCTGCATGCGCACGGCCACCGCACCGGCGGCTCCGGTATCCAGTTGCTCGCCGGCATACAGCCGGTCGCCCTCGACCAGCACCCGGCGCACGCCGTCGCTGGAGATTGCAAACGCCTGGCCGATAACCTTCGAGACAACGCCAATCAACTTCGCCATGTACTTCTGCTCCATCGCCCACCATCGAGCGGTTGGTAATGAGAACGCTCGGTGCATGCGAAGGCGGAAGGCTTGATTGGTTCAAAATCGATCCAGTCCCGAGGCGGCGTTACACACGACTCTCGGTTATTCCCTTTGCCAGTGATGGCTACCTATGTCTTAGCGGAATAAATGCTAATGAAATCAAGCGCATCCCGATTATAGGTGCCATCAAATGGCCCAAAAATGCTAACTTCGCTAAAGCCGTCAATTTATCGACATCGCGAAATCAACTGTTTTTTGGCCCCTTTCGTAATATCACCGCGCGTCAGCCCAAAATAATTTGAACTTTTTAAAAGTCCGCAAAAGCACACTACACCTTTGACTGCCGGGCCCTGTAGACTTGCACAATGGCTAAAAAAGGAATGATGGCATAAGTTTTTTTTGGCATATATGCTATGAGAAAAACTTCTAAAGAATCTCGGGTTCTTCGCCGACTTCTCATGTTACAAACTCGAAACGGATTAGCCTGAATTATTCGTCAGTTTTTTGGCGAATGCATTACTTCAAAAAATACACAACGGAGATGTACCTGAATGCGCGTTTTCAACCCCATCTGCAGCGCGATCCTGTTGGCGATGGCGTGCTCCCATGCGCAAGCCATGTCGCTTGCCGAGGCTATCCAGAGCACCGTGGACAACCATCCGGAGCTGGCGTCCAACATCAACAGTCGCCTGTCCGCAGATGAGGACGTGAAGATCGCCAAGGGTGGTTACTACCCCAGCGTCGATCTGGTCGCCGGTTACGGCCGGGAGCGTTCGGACAACCTGACCACCCGTGCCCAGGGCAATCACAACAAGGAAACCCTGAACTACACACAGTCCGAGCTGCGTCTGCGGCAGATGCTGTTCGACGGGTTCAACACCGCCAACGAAGTAGGCCGTACCGAGGCTGCGGTGAACTCGCGTGCCTATTACGTCCAGGCCACCGCACAGGACCTGGCCCTGCGTGCCATCCAGGTCTACCTGGACGTGCTGCGCAACCGCGAACTGGTCACCCTGGCCAAGAACAACCTGCAAGCTCACCTGCGCGTCAACGACCAGATCGGTCTGCGCAGCGAGCGGGGCGTAGGTAGCACCGCCGACGTCGATCAGTCCCGCGCCCGTCGCGCGCTGGCCGAGAACAATTACTACACGGCTCAGGTCAACCTGGCCGATGCCGAAGCCAACTTCTTCAGCGCCGTGGGCCGCATGCCCGACGAGCTGGAAGCACCGGCGTCGATCCGTGGCGAAATGCCCGCCGACCTGAACGCCGCGCGCCAGGCGATGATGGAAAACAACCCTTACCTGAAGTCGGCCCAGGCTGACGTGCAGGCGGCCGAGAAGCAGTACGAAGTCGCCAAGTCGACCTTCTACCCTCGCGTGGACGCAGAACTGGCCACCGGCGCCAACAACAACCTGTCGGGCGAAGAAGGCCACAACAACACCGATTGGCGCGCCGGCGTTAGCATGAGCTACAACCTGTTCCGCGGCGGCAGCGACAAGGCTCGTCTGCAAGGCGACGCGCACAAGATCAACCAGGCCATGGACATCCGCAACAACGCCCTGCGCCAGTTGAACGAAAACATGGCGCTGTCCTGGAATGCCATGAACAACGCCCGTACCCAGACCCCGTATGCGCGCGAATACGCCGAAACCACCACCCGCGTACGTGCTGCCTACCAGGATCAGTTCGGTCTGGGTCAGCGCACCCTGCTGGACGTGCTGGACAGCGAGAACGAACTCTACACCGCCAATACCCGCTACACCGAAGTGCGCTACACCGAGGAATACTCGATGTACCGCGTCCTGGCGAACATGGGTGAACTGTTGCCCAAAGCCAAGATCGTATTACCGGCTGAAGCCATCGCGCGCTCCGACGTCAAGAGCGAGGCACACCTGCCGGCGATGCGCTGAAGTCCCTTGAGGTAACCGCCCCGTGACCATGCTGCAAGATCCCAGTTCAGGGGGCGATCCTCGCCTTGATTTCGACGACCCGTTACTCGACGGGTTGCTCATCCTCTGCAAGCTCCACGGCTGCACCGTCAGCCGATCCAGCCTCAGTGCCGGCCTGCCCCTGGCGGGTCAGCGCCTGGGCGTGGAGCTGCTGCCCCGGGCCGCTGCCCGCGCCAGCCTGCAAGCCCGCGTATTGCGCCGCGACCTGGGCGCCATCTCTGCGATGAACCTGCCCGTGTTGCTGCTGCTGGACAATGGCCGCTGCGCCGTACTGCGCCGCTTCAGCGATGACGGACAAGCACTGATCCTGCCCAGCGAAGCCGAGGGTGGCGAGCAGTGGGTCAGCCGCGAGGAACTGGCCAGCGCCTATTCCGGGCAGGCCTTGTTCGCGCGCCCGCGCCACGAGCTGGAAGACATTCGCACGCCGTTGCTGCCACGGGTCAACGCCTGGTTTCGCGACACCCTGAAGCTGTCGCGGTGGCTGTACAGCGATGCCTTGCTGGCCAGTCTGTTGATCAACCTGCTGGGCCTGATGGTGCCGTTGTTCGTCATGCAGACCTACGACCGTGTGGTGCCCAACCAGGCCGTGTCGACGCTGTGGGTCCTGGCCGTGGGTCTGCTCATCGGCACGCTGTTCGAGTTGGTGCTGCGGGTGGTCCGCGCGCACCTGCTGGATCAGGCGGGCAAGCGCACCGACCTGATTCTTTCAGCCACCCTTTTCGAGCGCATCACCGGCATGGCCATGAAGGCGCGGCCGGCCAGCATTGGCGGCTTCGCCCAGAGCATCCATGACTTTCAGGGCCTGCGCGAATTCCTCACGGCGGTCACCCTCACCAGCATCATCGATCTGCCGTTCGCGCTGCTGATGCTGGTGGTCATCGGCCTGCTGGGTGGTTGGCTGGTGGTGATTCCATTGATCGCCTTCCCGGTCACTATCCTGTTTGCGGCCATCATTCAGTCGCGTCTGCGCGACACGGTGGAGAAGAGCTTGAGCCTCGGCGCGGCCCGCCAGGCGTTGCTGATCGAGACCCTGGGTGGCCTGGAAACCCTCAAAGCCTGCGGTGCCGAGAGTGAACGCCAGTACCAGTGGGAAAGCACCCATGGCGCCCTCACCCGCCTGGATGCTCATGCCCGCAATCTGGGCGCGATGGCCAGCAATGGCACGCTGTTCATCCAGCAGTTCTGCGGCATGGCGACCGTCGTTGCCGGCGTCTACAGCATCATCGCCGGGAGCCTCAGCGTCGGCGCCCTGGTGGCGACCTATATGCTCGGTAGCCGGGTGCTGGCGCCACTGGGGCAGATCGCCGGGCTGATCACCCGCTACCAACAGGCGCAGTTGACCATGCGCAGCACCGACGCGCTGATGGCGCTGCCGCAGGAACGGGACAGCCAGCAACGTCCCCTGGAACGCACGCAATTGGCGGGCGCGGTGGCTATCAATCAGGTCAGCTTCAGTTACGCCGGACAGACCGCTCCCGCGCTGAGCAACGTCAGTTTCAGCCTCAAGCCGGGGGAGCGGGTCGGAATCATCGGTCGCAGCGGCTCCGGCAAAAGCACCCTGTCCCGGCTGTTGATGGGCTTCTACGCGCCCGATGAGGGCCAGGTGCTGCTCGACGGAATCGATCTGCGCCAGGTAGATGTCGCCGATCTGCGCCAACAGATCGGCTACGTTGCCCACGACCTGCCCCTGCTGGCGGGTAGTCTGCGTGACAACCTGACCCTGGGTGCGCGCTACGTCAGCGATGCGCGCATGCTCGAAGTCGCGCAATTGACCGGGGTGAGTGAGTTGGCGCGCAGCCATCCGCAAGGCTTCGACCGTCCGGTGGGCGAACGCGGCCAGCTGCTTTCCGGCGGCCAGCGACAGGCTGTGCTGCTGGCCCGCGCGATGCTGCTGGAGCCGCCGATCATGCTGCTCGACGAACCCACCAGCCACATGGACAACGCCAGCGAGGACGCCTTGCGTCTGCGCTTGCAGGACTGGGTGCAGGGCAAGACCCTGCTGCTGGTGACTCACCGTACCTCGATGCTCAGCCTGGTCGACCGCCTGGTGGTGCTGGACAACGGCAAGGTCGTCGCCGACGGCCCCAAGGCAGCGGTCATCGAAGCTCTGCGCAAGGGCCGGGTCGGCTCTGGCGTGGTGTAGGAGGCCCTGAACCATGATTCCCACGACCAAGCAACGCGGCTACCTGGGCAGTTTCAAGAAGAGCGGCGAAAGCGAATTCATGCCGGAGCTGGCCGGGGCGACGCTGCAGGACTCCCCACGCCGCTCGCGACTGACGGTGTGGATCGCTGCCGGTTTGATGCTGACGGCGCTGATCTGGGCAAAACTCGCAGTGCTGGAAGAAGTCACCAGCGGCGAGGGCAAGGCCATTCCATCAAGCAAGGTGCAGGTGATCCAGAACCTGGAAGGGGGCATCGTCACCGAAATCCTGGTCCGTGAAGGGCAGATGGTGAACAAGGGCGATACCCTGCTGCGCCTGGACGATACGCGGTTTCTTTCCAACCGAGGCGAGAGCGAGGCCGACCGCTACGCCTTGATCGCCCAGGTCGAACGGCTGTCGGCCGAGGCCCAGGGCAAGCCATTCGAAGTACCCGCGGAGGTCAAGGCCAAGGCGCCGCAAGTGGCCAGCGATGAACTGTCGTTGTACCAGTCGCGGCAGCGTCGACTGCAGAGCGAGCAGAAAACCCTGGCCGAGCAGTTGACCCAGAAGACCCAGGAACTGGCGGAGTTTCGTTCCAAGGCCGATCAGTACCGCAGCAGCGTGGCGTTGCTGCAGCAGGAGCTGAACATGTCGGCGCCGCTGGTCGGCACCGGCGCGGTATCGCCGGTGGAGATCCTGCGCCTCAAGCAGCGCGGGGTCGAAGCTCGCGGGCAGCTGGACGCCACGACCCTGGCGATCCCCCGGGCCAATGCCGCGATCAACGAGATCAAGAGCAAGATCAATGAGTCGGAACAAGGCTTTCGCGCCGATGCCTCCAAGGAACTCAACGAAAAACGCACCGACCTTTCCAAACTCACCGCCACCAGCCTGGCCATCGACGACCGGGTAACGCGCACCACGGTACTGTCGCCGGTGCACGGCATCATCAAGACCATGAAGGTCAACACCATCGGCGGCGTGGTGCAGCCGGGCAGCGACATGGTCGAGATCGTGCCCATCGAAGACAACCTGCTGATCGAGGCCAAGGTGCGCCCGCAGGACGTGGCCTTCCTGCATCCGGGGCAACAGGCGATGGTCAAGTTCAGCGCCTATGACTACACCATCTACGGTGGGCTGAAGGCCAGGCTGGAACTGATCGGCGCCGACACCATCACCGACGACAAGGGCAACAGCTTCTACATGATTCAGGTGCGTACTGATCGCAATCATCTGGGCGGGGATAACAAACCGCTGTTGATCATTCCGGGGATGACAGCGACGGTGGATATCATCACCGGGGAGAAGAGTGTGCTGGATTATCTGTTGAAGCCGGTGTTGAAAGCGCGGACTGAGGCGATGCGGGAGCGGTAGGCGGTGGGTTCTGTGGTGGATGGTCCCCTCACCCCAGCCCTCTCCCTGAGGGAGAGGGAGTTGACCACCGCAAGTCGTAACACTGCGATCCGCCTTTGGCCCCCTCCCCCCTAGGGAGAGGGTTGGGGTGAGGGGACCATTCACCGCTAATCCCAAAGCCCACCGCCGCCCCCGGATTCCTGGCCAGTTCCCCCCGCTGCAACACTCGCTTCGCGTTCCTGCAA
>NZ_DFUE01000036.1:50495-80024 GCF_002379585.1 Pseudomonas sp. UBA4194 | reverse complement strand
GCTCGACGAATAGCCCGGCAGAGAAAGGTGAGCGCCACGTAATTTTGTCGAATGAGGTTTTAATTTGTGAATCGGTTCCCACGTGTGTCGTTGTTTTGTGTGTCGGGTTGTGTGCTGTCCGCGCGGACGGTATCGCGGGCAGCGTGCGCGCCAATGAGTAGCGTTTCCGGGGTGTTCTGGTGAAGCAGGCTCCGCCCGCGGTGGCGCCCTCGCGGACACCGCACAAGCTTTCATCTACAGAGGGCTGTAAAACTCAGACCAACGACGGCGGGGCCCGGCTTCTGGCACCGGGGAACACAGCCTGACCCGCGTGCCCCTGGCGGGGGTGGAGGTTGAAGAATACGGGCGGGCGCTGCGATTCGGCCCCTGCGAGCGCCACCGCCTGCGGCAGCGCCGGACAATGAAAGAACAGGCTGCAATAGCCGCATTTTTCCCACAGGGCATGCAGCTCACTGTCACCCGAGCTGTGGCCAGGGTGCGCCGAATGATCGCCATGCCCACCCTGTTCGGGCATCGCCATGGACATCGACATGTCCATGGGCATCGCGCCCATCTTGTGGTCCATCGGCATCGACTGGGAAATCAGCGGGCCGATGAACATCATCAGCATGGCAAACAGGCTGATCCAGGTGCCGCGCGCCGAGGTGGGGCGGCGGCGGGAGTCGGGGCGCGAGGCGCTCACAGGGTTCATTCAGTCAGTGGGCATGCTCGTCAGCATCAGGCTGCGCAGGAGGCTCGGACAGCACTTGAACCTCGACCACGAAGTCGCCAGCGTCCTTGAAGTGCAGGGTGATCGGGAAGTGCTGCCCGGCCTGCAACGGGCTGCTGAGCTTGAGGTCCAACAGCATCACGTGGAAGGCCATGGGTGCGAACGTGGCATGCCCGCCCGCGGGTATCGTCACCCCTTGCACCTGCTGCATTTTCATCATGCCGTCATGGTCGAGGTGCTGATGCAATTGCGCGGTGCCAGCGATGGGCGTGTCGACGCCGGTCAGGGTGTCATCCTTCAATCCCCGATTGCGCAGTTCAAAGTACACCGACGAGGTTTGAGAATTCTCGGGTAGCTGCCGCGCCCAGGGATCGACGATCAGCAGTTCGCCGGCCCTGTATTCCCGAGGCTCGGCATGGGCCGTGGTGGCGAGCAGAACGAGCAGGCAGGCGGTCCAGAAGCGTTTCATCGAAGGCGTCCGTGGGCAGGGTAGGCGAAGGGGGTATTTAGCCAGAAATGTGATGGGGTGGGTAGGACGGTTTCAGATGGCCTGGGACTTGGGGTGAAGGGACCATTCACCCCCGGTCTGAACCTCCAAACCCCGCCAGCCCGTCCACCAGCTCTTCCACCCCGCGGAACACCCGATCCACCTCCGGCAACAACGGCCGCCGCAACACCAGCACCGGCAGCCCCAACTCTCGCGCCACCTGCAACTTCGGCTCGGTCGCCGCGCTGCCGCTGTTCTTGCTGATCAATACATCGATCCGGCGACTGCCGAACAGCCTCCGTTCATCCTCCAGAGCGAAAGGTCCGCGGGCTGCAAGGACCTCGCAGCGGTCGTTGCCCGGATAGCTGTCCAGCGCCCGCAGTGTCCAGAATTGGTGCGCGGGAATGCCCTCAAGATGCTGCATCGGCTCGCGGCCCAACGTGAACAATGGGCGGTTGAACGGTGCCAATGCCTGCACCAATTCAGACCAGCCTCCTACCTCTCGCCAGTCGTCGCCAGGCTGCGCGACCCAGGCGGGTCGGCGCAGCGCCCAGCACTCGATGCCGGCCAGGGCCGCAGCGACGGCGGCATTGGCGCTGATCTGTGCGGCATAGGGATGGGTGGCGTCCACCAGCAGTGAAATGCCTTCGGCGCGGATGAACGCTGCCAGCCCCTCAGCACCGCCATAGCCCCCCACTCGCACCTGGCAGCGCAGATCCGTAGGCACCCGCCCCACGCCGGCCAGGCTATAAACATGCTCCGGCCCCAAGGTGCGAGCGATGGCAAGCGCCTCGGTGACGCCGCCCAGCAGCAGCACGCGTTTCATCACAACACTCCTGCGCGGCCAACCACGCCGCCTTGTCGATCGATGGCGAACACTTCCACCTGTACCTGTGCGGGCACCACGCTGCGAGCGAACAGCAAAGCGTGGCGGCAGACTTCATCACCCAGCATCACGCCTTGCGCATGGGCCATGGCCAGCGCTTGCTGGCTGGTATTGGCGGCGCGAATCTGCGCTTGCAGCTCGGCCCCGGCGCCTACGTTGGCAGCCCAGTCCGCCAGTTGCGGCAGATCGATGCTCGAGTGTCGGCTGTGCAGGTCCATGTGCCCGGCGGCCAGCTTGCTGATCTTGCCGAAGCCACCGCACAGAGTCAGTTTATCCACAGGCACCTTGCGCAGGTGCTTGAGCACGGCGCCGACGAAATCGCCCATCTCGATCAGGGCAATCTCGGGCAGTTGGTAAACGCGGCGCATGGTGTCTTCGCTGGCGTTGCCGGTACAGGCCGCGATGTGCCGGTAGCCGTTGGTAGTCGCTACATCGATACCCTGATGAATCGAGGCAATGTAGGCCGCGCAGGAAAATGGCCGCACGATGCCGCTGGTGCCCAGGATCGACAACCCACCAAGAATGCCCAGGCGCGGGTTCATGGTTTTCAGGGCCAGCGACTCGCCATCGCGCACGTTCACCGTCACCTGAAAGCCGCCGGTGTAGCCTCGCTCTTCGGCCAGGCGGGCCAGATGCTCGCCGATCATGCGCCGTGGCACCGGATTGATGGCCGGCTCGCCCACGCCCAGTACCAGGCCCGGGCGGGTGACCGTGCCGACGCCGCTGCCGGCGACGAAGCACACACCTGGCGTATCGATCAGGCTCACCTGGCAATACAGCAGGGCGCCGTGGGTGACGTCCGGGTCGTCACCGGCATCCTTCAAGGTGCCGGCCTCGGCACCCTTGCCGCTGAGGCGGCAGAACTCCAGTCGCATCTGCACCTGCTTGCCCTTGGGCAGCACGATATCCACGGCATCGTGGCACTCGCCGGTCAGCAACAGACGGGCTGCCGCGAGGCTGGTGGCCGTTGCGCAGCTGCCGGTGGTCAGGCCACTGCGCAGCGGTGCGGGCTGTTCGGCGGTTTCATCACGCATCGAGGGGCTTGACCGCTTCGAGCAACGTGATCGGCAGCGCCTGGCGCCAGGTATCGAATTCACCCAAGGGCTGCGCGTGGGCGATGTGCAGGCGGGTCAGCTCGCCACCGTGCCGTTCGCGCCACTGCACCAGGGCCAGTTCGCTCTGCACGGTCACGGCGTTGGCGATCAGCCGGCCCCCCGGTTTGAGCTGGGTCCAGCAGGTGTGCAGCACATCGGCGCGGGTCACGCCGCCGCCAATGAAGATCGCGTCAGGCTGTTCCAGACCGTGCAGGGCATCTGGCGCCCGACCCCGGATCAACTGCAGGCCGGGCACGCCGAGCACGTCGCGGTTGTGTTCGATGAACGCCTGGCGACCTGGGTCCGATTCGATGGCCAGGGCGCGGCAACTGGGATGGGCGCGCATCCACTCGATGCCGATGGAGCCGCTTCCTGCACCCACGTCCCACAGCAGTTCGCCGGGTTGCGGCGCCAGGCGCGCCAGGGTCACGGCGCGGACGTCGCGTTTGGTCAGTTGGCCGTCGTGGCGATAGGCGTTGTCCGGCAGGCCGGCAACCCGCGCCAGACGCGGCGCGCCGGCCTCGGCCTGGCATTGGATGGCAACCAGATTGAGGTCGGCACAGCCCTCGAAGTTATCCACAGCATGACCGTCGAGGCGGCGCTCCGCTGCGCCGCCCAGATGTTCCAGCACGGTCATGCGGCTGGGCCCGAAGCCGCGCTCGCGCAAGCACTGGGCAATGGCCCCGGGGCTTGTGGCGTCGTTGCTCAGCACCAGCAGGCGTTGACCGGTAAAGAAGTGCGCCGCCAGCGCGGCTACGGGCCGGGCGACCACCGATAACGTCACAACATCCTGCAATGGCCAGCCTAATCTCGCCGCTGCCAGGGAATAGGAGGAGGGCGCCGGCAGCACCCGCAGTTCGGTTACGTCCAGTTGACGGGCGAGGCTGGCACCGACGCCGTACAGCATCGGGTCGCCGCTGGCCAGCACGCACACCGGCGCGCCGCGCTGCGCCAGCACAGGTTCCAGGCTGAACGGGCGCGGCCATTGTTCCCGTGTCGCAGTGACGCAGCGGGGCAGCAGGTCCAGCTGGCGAGGGCTGCCGTAGATGCGCTGGGCACCCAGCAGTGCCCGCCGCGCTTGCTTGCCCAGGCCCGTGAAACCGTCTTCTCCGATACCGACCAGGGTCAGCCATGCCGACATGAACATTCCTCATACAAAACTATTCCGACGGGCAGACTTTTCATGCCTTCGGCCAAAGCAGGCATAATACCGCGCCTTCTACACTCCAGTGGTTTTTCGCACGTGTCCGGTGTCCATTTGAACGAGCCTTCGAACGCTGTCCGCCCCTCGGCTTGCCCGGGGTTGCTGCGTATCGTCCGCGCGCTGGACGGCGGTATCTGCCGGATCAAACTGGCCGGTGGCGAGTTGACTGCTGCCCAGGCCGAGGCCGTGGCCGATGCGGCGCTGCGCCATGCCGCTGGGGTGATCGAGACCACCAACCGGGCCAACCTGCAGATCCGTGGGATTGGTACGCAGCAGCATGCGCTGGTCGACCTGTTGCTCGCCGCCGGACTCGGCCCTCGGGAGGCCGCCGGCGATGACGTGCGCAACCTGATGCTCAGTCCCAGTGCCGGCATCGATCCGCAGCAGATCGTCGATGTGCGCCCACTGGCTGCGCAGATCCTCCACAGCCTGGAGACCCGCCCGCGGTTGCATGCACTGTCGGCCAAATTTGCCGTGCAACTCGATGGCGGTGAAGGGCTGGCGATGCTCGAACATCCGCACGATCTGTGGTTGTCGGCGTTCGAGGCCGATGGCCAGGTCTGGCTGGCGTTTGGCTTGGCCGGGTGCCCCGGTCGGGATCGGGCGTTGGGCGCGGTGGCGTTCGATCAGGGTCATGAGCTGGTCATGGCAGTGCTCGAGCGGTTTCTCGAGGTAGCGGGGCCCGAGCAATCGCGTATGCGCGAGCTGTTTGCCAACCCCACCGGCCCCATCGCGGGCAGAGCCCGCTCCCACAGTAGAGATCACACTGCCCCGATGCATCCGGGGCACCCTCGATCCCACAGTGGAGATCACACTGCCCCGATGCATCCGGGGCACCCTCGATCCCACAGTGGAGATCACACTGCCCTGATGCATCCGGGACACCCTCGATCCCATCAGGGGGGCCAGGCTGATCCGATGCATCCGGGACACCTTCGATCTCCTGTGGGAGCGGGCTCTGCCCGCGATGGCGTCCTCCCTGACACCCCGCAAGCATTCGCCGACACCCTGGGCTTGCCCATCCATCCAGCCCCCTGCGAGCGCGCACCGGCAACGTTCAAACTGGGCATCCAGCCGCAATTGCAGCCGGGCCTGAGTTTCATCGCCACCCTGGCGCCCCTCGGGCGCCTCACCCCCGCTATGCTGCGCGGTGCTGCCCGGCTGGCTCGCGAGCACGGTGATGGCACCGTGCGTATTACCCCCTGGCAAGGTCTGCTGCTGCCCAACCTGGTCCGTCCCCAAGCGGTCCTTGCGCAGCTCACGGCGCTGGGCTTCATCACCGCCGCCGAGCAGCCCCTGGCTGCGCTGATTGCCTGCACCGGCTCCGCCGGCTGCGCCAAAGGCCTGGCCGACACCAAGGCCGATGCCAGGCTACTCGCGCAACGCCTGCCGAATCGACAGCCACTGAGCGTGCACCTGAGCGGCTGCGCGCGGTCCTGCGCCTCGGCTCATGTAGCCCCGGCGACATTGCTGGCCACCAGCCCCGGTCACTACGACCTGTATGCTCGCGACGCCTCACAGCCCGGATTCGGTGCTCTGCAGGCGCGCCACCTTTCACTGGACGCAGCCGCCCACCTGTTACGTGGCTGCTCACGGAGCGACACCCATGATTGAGTACATCCGCGATGGTCAGGAGATCTATCGCAATTCCTTCGCCATCATCCGCGCCGAAGCCAACCTCGACGCGATCCCTGCCGACCTGGAGAAACTGGCCGTACGCGTGATCCACGCCTGCGGCATGGTCGAGGTGGTGCAGGACCTGCGCTTCTCCGAAGGCGCGGGCAAGGCAGGGCGCGACGCCCTGGCCGCGGGTGCGCCGATCCTCTGCGATGCGCGCATGGTCGCCGAAGGCATCACCCGTGCCCGCCTGCCGGCCAACAACGAGGTGATCTGTACCCTCAAGGACGACAGCGTGCCCGACCTGGCCAAAGCGCTTGGCAACACCCGCTCGGCGGTGGCCCTGGAATTGTGGCGGCCCCATCTGGAAGGCGCAGTAGTAGTGATCGGCAACGCCCCCACGGCGCTGTTCTACCTGCTGGACATGATCGACGCCGGCGCTCCGAAGCCGGCCTTGATTCTGGGCTTTCCCGTCGGCTTCGTGGGCGCGGCAGAGTCCAAGGCGATGCTGGCCGCCGACAGCCGTGGCGTGCCTTTCGTCATCGTGCAAGGGCGCAAAGGCGGCAGCGCCATGGCTGCGGCGGCGGTCAATGCCTTGGCCACGGAGGTCGAATGATGCAGCCGCGTGGACGTTTGCTCGGCCTGGGTGTCGGCCCCGGCGACCCTGAGCTGATTACCCTCAAGGCCCTGCGCCTGCTGCGCGAGGCGCCGGTGGTGGCCTACTTCGTGGCCAAGGGCAAGAAGGGCAATGCCTTCGGCATCATCGAAGGGCATCTGCAGGCCCAGCAGACCTTGCTGCCACTGGTGTACCCGGTGACCACCGAAGCCTTGCCGGCGCCGTTGTCCTACGAACAGGTGATCAGCGACTTCTACGATGTCGCCAGTCTCGACGTGGCCGCCCATCTGGATGCCGGGCGTGATGTGGCGGTGATCTGCGAAGGCGACCCGTTCTTCTATGGCTCCTACATGTACCTGCATGACCGCCTGGCCGAGCGCTACAAGGCTCAGGTGATCCCCGGTGTCTGCTCGATGCTGGGCGGCGCCTCGGTGCTGGGTGCTCCGCTGGTGTATCGCAATCAGAGCCTGTCGGTACTGTCCGGTGTGCTGCCCGCCGATGACCTCAAGCGGCGCCTGGCGGATGCCGACGCGGCGGTGATCATGAAGCTGGGTCGCAACTTTCCCAAGGTGCGCCAGGTGCTGGCCGAACTGGGCTTGGCCGACCGCGCGCTCTACGTCGAGCGCGCGACCATGGCCAACCAGAAGATCGTGCCCCTGGCAGAGGTCGATCCGATGTCGTCACCGTACTTCTCGCTGATCATCGTGCCTGGCGAAAGGTGGCAGGGCTGATGAACACTCCGGCAATCGTCATTCTGGGCAACGGCGCGCTGGCCACGGCTCGCGCGCTGCAGCAGCTTTATCCACAGGCGCTGATTCATGGCCTGGCCGAACGCGTGGTGGGCGCCGACCGGGTCTACCACGACTTCGGTGCCACCCTGCGCGAGCTTTACCAGCGCGATACGCCGATCCTCGCCCTGTGCGCGGCAGGCATCGTCATCCGCAGCCTGGCACCGGTGCTGCTGGAAAAAGGCGCCGAGCCCCCCGTGCTGGCCGTGGCGGAGGACGGCAGTGCCGTGGTGCCACTGCTCGGTGGCTTGGGCGGAGTCAATGTACTTGCCCGCGAAATCGCCGCGGCGCTGGCCGTGGCACCTGCCATCACCACCAGCGGTGAACTGCGCTTTGGCACATGCTTGCTCAACCCGCCCGATGGCTACGCGCTGGGGGACCTGGAACTGGGCAAGCGCTTCGTCTCCGATTTGCTGGCGGGCGAAACCGTGCGGGTCGAAGGCGATGCGCCCTGGCTGGCTCAGGCACGGCTGCCAGAGGCAGCGCAGTCGCGGCTGGCCATTCACATTGGCTGCGACGAGCGCGAACCGTCTGCCAACGAACTGTTGATCTACCCACGCAATGTGCTGGTCGCGGTGGACCCACGTTTGCCTGCGCTGGCCGATGCCGTGCGCGCGGCATTGCACGAAGCCCGCATCGCCCAGCCGTCCCTGGCCTGCTTGCTGGCCGCGGATGCCGATATGGCCGATCCCCGCCTGCAAGAGGCCGCCGCTGCACTGGGCGTACCGCTGCGATTTGCCCCGGCAGCCGATGACGTGGCGCAATTGGCGGCTCGGGCGGTACCGCAATGGCTGCCCCCCACGCGGGTGGGCGACAGCCTGGCCATTGCCGTAGCCCAGCAACCCATAGACATCGCCAGTATTGGCCGGCCACGGGGACGTCTGGCGGTGATCGGCCTCGGCCCCGGGGCTTCGGACCTGATGGTGCCGGCGGTCAAGGCCGAGCTGGCTCGAGCCAACGACGTGCTGGGTTATGAAACCTACGTACGCATGGCCGGTCCGTTTCGCCCCGACCAGGTGCGGCATTGCACCGACAACCGTGAAGAGATGCAGCGTGCGCGGCATGCCTTCGAGCTGGCTGCCAGCGGGCGTTCGGTAGTGGTGGTGTCGTCCGGCGACCCGGGCGTGTTTGCCATGGCCGCGGCCGTGCTGGAAGCGCTGCACGAATCCAGCGATCCGAGCTGGCATTCGGTGGAGCTCGAGATGCTGCCGGGCGTCTCGGCCTCGCTCGCTACCGCTGCTCAAGCCGGTGCGCCGCTGGGGCATGATTTCTGCGTGATCTCGCTGTCAGACAACCTCAAGCCCTGGGACATCATCGAGAAGCGACTGGACCTGGCCTGCCAGGCCGATCTGGCGCTGGCGTTCTACAACCCCATCTCCAGGTCACGGCCGTGGCAGCTGGGGCGCGCGCTGGAAATCGTACGTCTGCATCGTTTGCCGGAAACACCGGTAGTGCTGGGCCGTGATATCGGCCGTCCAGGGCAGACGTTGCGGGTGGTGACCTTGGGCGCATTGACGCCAGAGCAGGTGGACATGCGCACGATGGTTCTGGTGGGTTCGTCGACCACCTGCACCTTTGCCAGGGCCGGGGGCGGGGAGTGGGTGTATACACCGCGTTGGTACGGTCAAAAACGCTGATTGCCACGATAGCGCTCGGAAGTGGGCAGCCGCCGTTTTGTGCGCGGCTGTTCCACAAGCCATTCTCTGATACCGAAAAAGACGCATATAAGGCTGCAGGCCGCGGCCAGACTGGCCCAGAACGTTTTTGAGATGTTTTTTTCACGCACCTTCAGTCTCTGGACTTCATGGAGTTGTTTGCTTATCTTCAAGTTCCGGAATTCACCGGGTTAATTGAACTAAGGAAAGAACTTCATGAACATGGAACAGTGCCTCAATGACATCAGCGCGTTGAAGATGCCGCCTCGCGTCGCCCTGCGAAACTTCTCGACTAATTCGCGAGCGGTGGCCGTCGACTCTGCCGCGGCCGTTGCCGAAAGTACCGTGGTCGCGTTTGTGGACGGTGTATCGCCAGCCAACAAGGAAGCCGTGCAGAATATCGCGCTGTTGGCAGAACTCAGTTCGGATGCAGCGTTTCCGGAGAAGCACCAGCGGGTGGAGTGGTATCAGCACTATCTCAAGGTGATGAAGATGTGCGGCTTCATCACCACCAATAGCCCCCGTGAACGCTATGTGCCTAGCGGCGTGGAGTTCGAGGTCAATGAGATCGTTCTGGAGTTGATCAGCGCCATCGCCGGTCCGAACAAGGGTGTCTTCCTGCGCTTGACCGGCGTGGCGCTGGATGCCCTGAAGAAGAACGACGACGCCCGTCTGAAGTTTGAGCGTAAAAGTACTCATCAGGATTCCAGCAACTTTCAGATCATGCCTTGTGCTGAATCGAGTTACGGAAACCTGGTGTGCCTGATGGCCTGCTTTAACTTGCAGCGCAAGGAAACCCAGGGTGGCTTTTGGTTCGTCAAGTGGAAGAAAGAGCATTTGGATGTCTTTCGTTCACTGGAACAGATTGAACTGAACTTCAAACATTACCAGCGCGTGCAAGCCGCCATCGAGCGAAAACTGACAGAGAGTGCTGAAAGCTTCTTTGACGATCTGCCTCTGTAAAATAACTGAGCCGGCAGCGAGTGCACTCGTTGCCGGCTCATTTATCAAAGTGGGTTTATATCTTGTAATTACACTTTCTAGGTGCAGATAATTTCATGGACGTTTATATAGTAGGCGGGCAGGTCCTTGTCCTGCCTTCCACCCTGGCAGCGCAACTGCAAAGCGATATTCTCAGCTCCACCCTGACCGCTCAGATCCAGGCGGACGCCCAGCTACCGACGGCAGCGGAACACGCTACGTGGGAGCAATTGTTTCAGCACAGCATGAGCAAGATGGGCTGGCGTCGGCTCGAGCGTGGCGAGCGCCATATAGCACTTCGAACGCCGACGTTCACCCTGGTCCAAGCGCTGCGCGACGAACTTCAGGAGCGCTGGCCCTACCTGGACTCGACCGGTGCGCTGGCCAGTGTCGTGGCCGAGCAGATGCGGGGCTCAGAGGCTGCGGAGCGCCTGCGGCTTCATACCCGCTCGGCGGCAGCCGTCGTACCCTCCGAGAGCATGGAGGAACCACAGCCCCTGGGCCTTCAGTTGATCGTGGTCGATGCCAATGCCACCTTGCACGTCATCTGCGTAGCGTGCATCAGCCGTTGGAGGCCGACTGGTTGAGTCAGGTATTGCAAGTCGATCTCCTGCGCGCCGACCTGGAGGTACGCTACTTTGCTGCCCAGTTATTGGAAACCCGCTACCAAACCCTGCGTGAAGGTTTGATCAAGTGGCTCGGCGACCGGCGCCAGACGCTGGTGCAACGCCTGGCCCCGGCTGAACCCACATGAGCGGTGGCGGCCAGGAAGCCTGGCGATATGCCGATTCCCTGTTCACCTTCTCTTCCGATATCACCCGCCAGGAACGAGAAGACATCAGCGATCTGCTGCTGTACGCCGATCAGCGAGCCAGCCAGTATTACAATCGCTCCGTTTTATGGAAGAGCTGGTTGGACCAGCATCGTCATTGGATGCTTGCCAACGGTTGCCTGGAGGCGGGAGTGATCGTCATGCAACCGCAGGTCATCAATCGAGTCAGCGATCTCGACAACGTTCGCTTCGCAGTCAGTGGCGGCCAGGCCACCCAAGCGTTGAGCCGGCTGGCCACACGTGCCTTGCGGGCCATGGACGTCGCAGGCGTGGTACGACGCTTCCTGGCAGCGGGCGAGCCTCAGTCATTCAAGCGTGCCTGGCAATTGCAGCCCTGTGAACGGGATACGGCAGGGGAGATCACCATCCTGGCTTGCGGGCTGCAAGTAGTGGGGTACGTCGAGCGCCGCGATCACGAGTTCTGGAACCAGACCAGCCGCGAAATGGTATTGCGGATCAATGGCTCGGCATTCACGTTCAGTTCGATGCGCTACGCGCCCTTCCGGGAGCGTATTGCGACGAGGCTGTCTCAATCGGCAAGCCGGGAACTGGAGCGATTGGTCATTTGAGCGCGACGGCTCATAAGGTTCCCAGGCGCTCCTGTGCCAGCTCCCGCTCTTGCGCCCAGTGCTCGATCAGCTCGCGCAGTTGCGACAGTTCGATGGGTTTGGCCATGTGCCCATCCATCCCGGCCTGGCGCGCCCGGTCCTTGTGTTCACTGAGGATATGCGCCGTCAGCGCCACGACTGGCGTGCGCACCCGCTGATTGCCCACTTCCCAGGCCCGCAGCTGCTGGGTGGCGGAAAAACCATCCAGCACAGGCATCTCGCAGTCCATCAATACCAGGTCGTAACGCTGCGCCTTCATGGCCTTGAGCGCTTCCTCGCCATTGCTCGCCGTGTCCGGGTGCAGGTTGAGCTTGCCCAGCATGCCGCGGATCACCTTGGTGGAAATGCTGTTGTCCTCGGCCACCAGGATGCGGAAGTCGCTGGGCAATTGCATGGGCAACTCCACCGGCGCAGTGGGCTGCGGCGCTTCTGCCTTGCCGCGCTGGCTGAGCTCGTCGGCCAGGGTGGTCTTGAGGGTATAGCCGGCGACGGGCTTGGCCAGGATGCGCTTGATGCCGGCATTGCGCGCAATCACCTTGCTCGGCGCATTGCTGATACCCGTGAGCATGATCAGCAGGATGTCGTGATTCAGGCTCGGATCTTCCTTGATCTTGGCCGCCAGTTGCATACCCGTCATGCCCGGCATGTTCTGGTCCAGCAGCACCACGTCGAAGTAGTCGCGCAAATGCGCCTTGGTGCGCAGCAGCGCCAGGGCTTCTTTGCCTGAAGGCACGGCGCTGACGTTCAGGCCCCAGGCGCTGCATTGCTGCACCAGCACCTTGCGGCAGGTTTCGTTGTCGTCCACCACCAGCACCCGCGCGCCCTTGAGCGGCAGGTCCAGATCCGAAGGGGCCTGCTCCAGGCGTTGCGGGTCCAGGGGCAGTGTCAGCCACAAGGTGCTGCCGTGGTCGCTGCCGCTCTTGATGCCGAAGTCGCCCTGCATCAACAGGATCAGCTGCCTGGCGATGACCAGACCCAGGTGGCCGCTGAGGCGGTTGCCGTCGAGCAGGTTGGTGCTGCGCAGCTCGGTGTGCAGCAACGCCTCACGCTCGGCGGGCGGCATCGGCTCGCCGCTGTCCTGCACGGCGATGCGCAGGCGTGGCGCCGCGCCGCGCTGGTCCAGCGCCACCACCAGCAGAATTTCGCCCTGGTCGGTTTTCTTCAAGGCGTTGTCCAGCAGGCTCAACAGGGCCTGGCGCAAACGCGTCGGATCACCGCTGATGACCCGGGGGACCTGGGGCTGGGTAAAGCTGATCAGTTCGATGTTCTGCTGCTCGGCCTTGGCCCTGAAGATGTTCAGGCAGTCCTCGATCAAGGCGTGCAGATCGAACTGCACATCGTCGAGTTCGATGTGCCCCGACTCGATTTTCGAGATGTCGAGAATTTCGTTGATCAGGCCCAGCAATTCATTGCCCGCGCTGTGAATCGTCTGCACGTAGTCGCGTTGCTTGACCGACAACGGCGTGCCCAGCAGCAACTCGGTCATGCCCAGGACACCGTTCATGGGCGTGCGGATTTCGTGGCTGAGCTTGGCCAGGAACTCGGCCTTTGCATTCAGCTCGGCCGTATTGGCCGCCAATTCGCGGCTGGCGCTGTAGCGGTCTTCGCTGATGCCGCGCAAGCGTTCGCTCAGTGCCACATTGAGCAGCACCCCACCGACCATGGCAAAGCCCATGAGGGCGAAAATCAGCCATTGCGAAGGGGTGCGTGTCAGCCCGAGCAAAGCAGGCAGTACCACCAGGCAACCCAGGTTGCACAACAGTACCCCGAGGCTGAAGGTGCGCGCCGGCCGATAGCCCTGTTGCCAATGCCACAGGCCGATCACCAGCATGGTCAGGCTGGTCAGGGCGAGCAGGCCATAGGCAAAGAAGTTGAATGGCAACCCATCGATGAACAGCAGCAGCACGCCGCAGAGGGCAATCAGGGCGATCTCGCCCTTGATGATCCGGTTGGAGCGTTCATGGCTGCGCGCAGCGAAGAAGCGCAGGGAAAAGATCAGCCCGGTGACCGCGGCCAGCAGCAGGGTGGTATAGGCCGCCGGGGTGCGTGCGCCCGGCCACAGATTGACCCACGGCCCGGTGAAGTTGAGCAGGATCAGGGCCGAGGCCAGCAGGCACAGCTGCGAGGAACCCAGCCACAAGCTGCTGACCGAGCGGCTGTAGGCAAAGCGCGTGAGGTTGTGCAGGATCAGCATGGCCATGCAGCCGAACAGCATGCCGAACAGCAACGGCTCACGTTGGTCGGCGGCAGCCGCGGCCGAAGGTTGCAGGATGATGCTGGGACGTATCTGGTGTTCCGAGGCGATGCGCAGATAGACATCCAGCGGCGCCTGACTCATGGGCAGGGTCAGCAGGTGATCGGCACTGGCCAGCGGGGCTTCGGTGCGCGCATCGGTGTCGGTGGAGGTACGCTTGATCAGCGTTTCGCCGTCCAGGACGTAGAAATCCAGGGCAGCCAGATCGGGGGAGAAGATACGCAGCAGTTGTTCTTGCTGGGTCGGCAGCAGGCGATGGTGCAGCCACAACGCTCCGTGGGGGCCGGCGGCATTGATTTGCGACAATTGGATGGGGGCGAACTGATTCTGAAAACGCTCGGAGCGCACGTCGGCCAATTGCAGGCGAGCATCGTCGTCCAAAAGCATGGACCAGCCGTTACCCTGCTCCGCCTGTGCGTTGAGCACGCACAGCAGGGCAAGCAGGCCGACAGTGAGTCCTATGGCAGTCCTGAGCCAGCGCAAGGCAGAATCCCTTCGTAGATGAATGCCTGATTATAACCACTTGCGCCGCAAAACATATGTCAGGGGCCGAACGGCCCCTGGCCTGTCTCTTTACTCGCCGTTCTCCCGCGCGATGGCGCGGTAGCCGATGTCGTTGCGGTAGAAACAGCCCTGCCAGTCGATCTTCCCGGCCAGCACGTAGGCTTGCTGCTGGGCCGAGCCGACGCTGTCGCCCAGGGCGGTGGCGCACAGCACACGGCCGCCGGATGTCACCACCTGGCCGTCCTTGAGGGCGGTGCCGGCATGGAACACCTTGCCTTCGACCTGGGCCGCGGCGTCCAGGCCGTTGATCACATCGCCCTTGGCGTAGTCGCCGGGGTAACCGCCGGCTGCCAGCACGATGCCCAGGCTAGGGCGTGGGTCCCATTGGGCCTCGACCTTGTCCAGCGCTTGGGCGAAGGCGGCTTCGATCAGCAGCACCAGGCTCGATTGCAGACGCAGCATCACCGGTTGGGTTTCCGGATCACCGAAACGGCAGTTGAATTCGATGACCTTGGGGTTGCCGGCCTTGTCGATCATCAAGCCGGCATACAGGAAACCGGTGTAGACATTGCCTTCCTCGGCCATGCCGCGCACGGTCGGCCAGATCACCTGGTCCATCACCCGCTGGTGCACGTCGGCGGTGACCACCGGGGCAGGGGAGTAGGCACCCATACCGCCGGTATTGGGGCCGGTATCGCCGTCGCCGACACGTTTGTGGTCCTGGCTGGTGGCCATGGGCAGGACGTTCTTGCCGTCGACCATGACGATGAAGCTGGCTTCCTCGCCGTCGAGAAACTCTTCGATGACCACCCGCGAACCGGCGTCGCCAAAGGCATTGCCGGCGAGCATGTCACGCACCGCGTCCTCGGCTTCCTGCAGGGTCATGGCGACGATCACGCCCTTGCCCGCCGCCAGGCCGTCGGCCTTGATGACGATCGGCGCGCCTTTCTCGCGCAGGTAGGCCAGCGCCGGCTCGATCTCGGTGAAGTTCTGGTAGTCGGCCGTGGGGATCTTGTGCCGCGCCAGGAAATCCTTGGTGAAGGCTTTGGAGCCTTCCAGCTGTGCTGCGCCGGCGGTAGGGCCGAAGCAGTCCAGGTTGCGCGAGCGGAACAGGTCGACCACGCCGGCCACCAGCGGCACTTCCGGGCCGACGATGGTCAGGGAGACGTTGTTCTGGGCGAAATCGGCCAATTGCTCCAGGGCCAGCACGTCGATGGCGACGTTCTCGCACTTGGCCTCGGTGGCGGTACCGGCGTTGCCAGGGGCCACGAATACTTTCTGTACGCGTGGGTCCTGAGCGACTTTCCACGCCAGGGCGTGTTCACGCCCGCCGCTGCCAATAATCAATACGTTCATGGTTCAAAACCTCGGTGAAGCGGAATTCTGTAGGTGTTCGCGGTATACCGGGTAACGGCCCGACGCGGCTCACGCCGGGGCTACAGGTTGTTTGCCCTCGGCATATCGCTGTCAGCGGTGGGGCCGTCGCCAGGTCAGTGACGGAAGTGGCGCATGCCGGTGAAGACCATGGCAATGCCGGCTTCATCGGCGGCAGCGATCACTTCGTTGTCGCGCATCGAACCGCCTGGCTGGATCACCGCCGTGATACCCACTTTAGCCGCATTGTCGATGCCGTCGCGGAACGGGAAGAAGGCGTCCGAGGCCATGACCGCGCCCTGCACCTGCAGGCCGGCGTGTTCGGCCTTGATGGCAGCGATGCGCGCCGAGTTCACGCGGCTCATCTGGCCGGCGCCGACACCGATGGTCTGGCGGTTCTTGGCGTAGACGATGGCGTTGGACTTGACGTACTTGGCCACTTTCCAGGCAAAGATCAGATCGTGGATTTCCTGCTCGCTCGGCGCACGCTGGGTCACGACTTTCAGGTCGTCGGCGCCGATCATGCCGATGTCGCGGCTCTGTACGAGCAGACCGCCGTTGACGCGCTTGTAATCCCACGCTTGGGCGCGGTCAGCCGACCACTGGCCGCACGCCAGCAGGCGCACGTTGGCCTTGGCGGCAACGATGGCGCGCGCTTCTTCGCTGACGCTGGGCGCGATGATGACTTCGACGAACTGACGCTCGACGATGGCTTTGGCGGTTTCTGCATCCAGCTCACGGTTGAACGCGATGATGCCGCCGAACGCCGATTCGGTATCGGTGGCATAGGCCAGTTCGTAGGCCTGACGGATGCCGCCCTCGGCGTCCGGGCTCACCGCGACGCCGCACGGGTTGGCATGCTTGACGATCACGCAGGCTGGCTTGACGAAGCTCTTCACGCATTCCAGCGCGGCGTCGGTGTCGGCCACGTTGTTGTAGGAGAGCTCCTTGCCTTGCAGCTGCTTGGCGGTGGCGATGCCCACTTCGGCGGGTTTGGCTTCCACGTAGAACGCCGCTTTCTGGTGCGGGTTCTCGCCGTAACGCATTTCCTGAGCCTTGATGAACTGGCTGTTGAACGTGCGTGGGAATTCGCCGCGGGCTTCGGTGCTCAGCGTCTCGGCCCGCTGGTCAACGGTGCCCATGTAGTTGGCGATCATGCCGTCGTAGGCCGCAGTGTGCTCGAAGGCCTTGAGCATCAGGTCGAAGCGCTGAGCGTAGGTCAGGCCACCGGCCTTGAGGCTTTCCAGGACCTGGGCGTAGTCGCCGGCGTTGACCACGATGGCCACGTCTTTATGGTTCTTTGCGGCGGAGCGGACCATGGTCGGGCCACCGATGTCGATGTTCTCGATGGCGGTCGGCAGGTCACAGCCTGGCTTGGAAATGGTGGCCTCGAAGGGGTACAGATTGACCGCGACCAGGTCGATCGGCTTGATGCCGTGCTCGCTCATGATGGCGTCGTCGGTGCCGCGACGGCCCAGGATGCCGCCGTGGATTTTCGGGTGCAGGGTCTTGACCCGACCGTCCATCATTTCGGCGAAGCCGGTGTAGTCGGCCACTTCCACGGCCGCGACGCCATTGTCGCGCAGCAGCTTGAAGGTACCGCCGGTGGACAGGATCTCGACGCCCAGGGCTTCCAGTTCACGGGCGAATTCAAGAATCCCGGTCTTGTCGGAAACGCTGATCAAGGCGCGGCGGATCGGCAGGCGGGTGGTCTGGTCGGTCATCACGATTTCCATCTTCAAAGCGGAGAAGTCAACAAAAAAGGCGAACCGCTGGGTCGCCTTTTCTGGTTTGAATGCTTCGGGTTACAGCAGGTCGTACTGCTTGAGTTTCTTGCGCAGGGTGCCCCGGTTCAGGCCCAGCATCTCGCTGGCCTTGGTCTGGTTACCCTTGACGTAATTCATCACGCTTTCGAGCAGGGGAGCTTCGACTTCCGAGAGCACGAGGTTGTACACGTCGGTGACGGATGCGCCTTCGAGGTGGGCAAAATAGTTGTGCAACGCCTTCTCGACACTGCCGCGCAAGGTCTGACCCTCTTCGCTCGGCGTGTTCAGATGCTGTTTCAGGTTTACGTTGTCGCTCACGGGCGCTATTCCACTCACTAAAGTCTCGCTCATCATCGTCATGCGGCCACCCCCTCTGCGTCCCTTTTCTCAAGGCTTCTGTAGCGCTCGCGGAAAAATTCGCGAACGTTGGCGCATTGCTCTTGCGTCTGTTGCAAACCATTGAAGTTGCTGCGAAATTCCCGGCCGCCCGGTTGCGTGGCCAGGTACCAGCCCACATGTTTGCGGGCGATACGCACGCCCATCACATCACCGTAGAAGGTGTGCAATGCGGCCAGGTGTTCCAGCAGAATGCTTTCCACTTCATCCAATTGCGGTGCCGGCAACAGTTCGCCGGTGCGCAGGTAATGCTCTATTTCCCTGAAGATCCAGGGCTGACCCTGAGCCGCGCGGCCTATCAGCAGGCCGTCGGCGCCGGTGGCCTGCAACACATGCCGGGCCTTTTGCGGTGAATCGATATCGCCATTGGCGAAGACCGGGATCGACACCGCCTGCTTGATCGCGGCGATGGTGTCGTATTCGGCTTCGCCGGTGTACAGGTCGGCGCGTGTGCGGCCATGAACCGCCAGGGCGGTAATACCCGATTGCTCGGCGATCTTTGCAACGCTGATGCCATTCTTGTTGGAACGGTCCCAGCCGGTACGAATTTTCAAGGTCACCGGCACGTCGACGGCGGCCACCACGGCTTCGAGGATTTCGGCCACCAGGGCCTCGTCCTTGAGCAGGGCAGACCCTGCCGCCTTGTTGCACACCTTCTTGGCCGGGCAACCCATGTTGATGTCGATGATCTGTGCGCCGAACTCGACGTTGGCCCGGGCCGCCGCCGCCAGCATCTGCGCGTCCCCTCCGGCGATCTGTACCGAGCGCGGCTCGGGATCACCCTCGTGGATCATGCGCAGTCGCGATTTGCGGCTGTTCCACAGGCTCATGTCGCTGGTGACCATCTCGGACACCACCAGGCCTGCGCCCAGGCGCTTGCACAACTGACGAAAGGGCTGGTCGGTAACCCCGGCCATGGGGGCCAGGATCAGCGAGTTGCTCAACGTATATGGGCCGATGCGTACCGCCGACATAGGACTTCCCTGTTGTGGGGCCGGATCATGAGACTTCGAAAAAGGGTTGGCATAATACCCGCTCTCGATGACTGGATAAAGATGGATTTGGATAAAATCTGAACAGTTATTCGCTTATGCCAGTTGGTTTGGACGGCAAAAAATCCCCAGATGCGACGCGACTTCCCGTGGCAGCGGCCTCCGCCCGCGATAGGGCCAATGCGCTCCCATCGCGGGCAGAGCCCGCTCCCACAAGTATCCGCGCCACCTCCCCCCACCCCTGTGGGAGCGGGCTCTACCCGCGATAGGGCCAGGACAGGCGACGTCTCTATTGGATTTACAGATGAGCACCCGCAGCCCCGCCGCTGCAGTAATCATTCCGGCGAGCGAAAGCTCAAGCTGTAATTCACCGCCTTGGGCCCTGGATCGAGGATGTCCAGCGCAATGTGAATGGGCGTTTGCGTCGGCATGTCCGCCTGTCCGGCCAGATCACCGTTGAGGTATTCAGCCGGTTTGAAGCGGCGGCTGGCAATCAGTGCGCCATTGAGGTCGGCAAAACGCAATTCCAGCAGTGGAAAAGGTTGAGAGAAGGTCGCCCTGTTGTAGATGATCGCGTCCACCACCAGCGCTCCGGCGAACTCGGGGTGAGTACGCACCACCAGATTGCTGCTCTTGATCAGTGCGATATCCACTTTCGACGGCACTGTGCAGCCTAATACAGGGCACAGTTGCTGGAAGATCGGCCGGTACTGATCCTGGCGGGCCAGCTCGGCGAAGTGATAGACCACATACTGGGTCAGCAGACCGAGTGCCGCCACGATGGCCAGGGCTGTCCACAGCAGGCGCTTGCCCCATGGCGTGGTTTGCTTTTCCCAGGCCAGCTGCATGGGGTCATCGATCAGGTCGAGCATGTCGTTGTCATCGCGCAGTCTCGGCTCGCTGCGGGCGGCTGACTTGCTGTGGCGAGGCGCTGGCGCTGGAGTGGGTTGACGGGCCGGCTCGTCGTCGTGCTCATCGATGGCCGAAAGCCCGCGGCCGTCCATCGACGGTTCGTCGTGCTCTGGAATGGCGGCCTGTGGTTCATCGATTTCGCCATGGTAGGAGAACGAAGGCTCGGTGCGAGCCTGGTTCGCCATCAGCGCATCGTCTTCCAGGGCTGGCTGGCGCTCGATGATCGGCGGCAGCGGCTGGTCGGCGTCATCGCTGTCGTCGCGGCTGGCGCTGAGCGCATCGATCCTGGCCGGCGCGCTGAAATTCAGCTGGTCCAGATCAGGCTCGGCAGCGGCCCATTCGCGCTGGCTGATCGCCGGGGGTCGCGGCAGGTTCGCCGGCGTCAGCGGCGTTTGCGCGGCGCTTTGCTCGAGCAATTGCCGCGCAGCGTTGAAGACCTGCAGGCACGAGCCACAACGCACCACGCCGCGTGCGACGCTGAGCTGATTGTGGCTGACGCGAAAGCTGGTCTGGCAATGCGGGCACTGGGTGACGAAACTTTCGGTCATGCGCGGGTCCGGCGGATTGGGCTGTGGGCCATTCTAGGCGGTCTCAGCGGCGGCGACCACTGATGCGCACCCAGCCATCGCGGTTGGCGATAGGGTCCAGGTCGAAATCCTGGGCATAGGCGGCCGCCACTTCCTCGCCCTGCTCGGCGAGGATGCCGGACAGTGCCAGCAAGCCGCCGGGACGCACCAGGCCGCTGAGCTGTGGCGCGAGCGATACCAGCGGGCCGGCCAGGATATTGGCGACCAGCACGTCGGCCTGCATGGCCGGCATGTCTTCGGGCAGGTAAAGCGGGAACCGTTCGTCGGCAATGCCGTTGCGGCCTGCATTGTCTCGCGAGGCTTCCAGCGCTTGTACGTCGATATCGGTGCCCACCGCGCGCTTGGCACCCAGCAGCAGCGCGGCGATGGCGAGAATTCCCGAGCCGCAGCCGAAGTCCAGGACGTCGCTGCCTTCAAGGCGTTGACCGTCGAGCCATTCCAGGCACAGGGCGGTGGTGGGGTGGGTGCCGGTGCCGAAAGCCAGCCCCGGATCGAGCAGCAGGTTGACCGCGTCGGGCTCGGGCGCGGCGTGCCAGCTGGGGACGATCCACAGGCGCTGGCCAAAACGCATGGGCTGGAAGTTGTCCATCCAGCTGCGTTCCCAATCCTGGTCCTCGATCACTTCGGCGTGGTGCTCCGGCAGTTCGCCACCGGTCAGCAGTTGCAGGTGCGCAAACACGGCCTGGGCGTCGGTGTCGGCTTCGAACAGTGCCAGCAGGTGGGTGTGCGACCACAGCGGCGTCGTGTTGAGTTCCGGCTCGAAGATTGGCTGGTCCTCGGCATCCATGAACGTCACGGACACGGCACCGACTTCCAGGAAAGCATCTTCATAGGTTTCGGCTTGTTCTGGGCTGATGGCCAGACGGACTTGCAGCCAAGGCATGGCGGGCACCTTCGATCTAAACTGGGGCGCAGCCAGGTGGCCGCGAGAAGCGCGCCAGTTTACGCGAGGACGCCGGCAAAGTCAGGCGCTGCGGTGCCAGTGCCGGCCCCTTCGCGACTTCACGCCGCTCCTACAGGGTTTACCCCACCCACACACCTCCCCCCGTAGGAGCGGCGTGCAGCCGCGAAGGCGCCAGCCCTGCCAACCCAAAACCCACGGGCAAAAAAAACCCGGCTCCAAGGCCGGGTCTCTTTCACATCAACCGCTACACATCACTTCTGGGCGGCCAGCTTGTGTTCCAGGTAGTGAATATTCACACCACCTTCGCAGAAGCCTTCATCACGGACCAGATCCCGATGCAGAGGGATATTGGTCTTGATGCCGTCCACCACGATCTCATCCAGAGCGTTGCGCATGCGGGCCATGGCCTCGTCGCGGTCCTTGCCCCAGGTGATCAGCTTGCCGATCAGCGAGTCGTAGTTCGGTGGTACTGCATAACCGCTGTACAGGTGCGAATCGACGCGAACGCCGTTGCCACCCGGTGCGTGGAAATGCTTGACGGTGCCAGGGCTGGGAATGAAGCTCTTCGGGTCTTCGGCGTTGATCCGGCACTCCAGGGAGTGACCGTGAATCACCACGTCATCCTGAGTGAACGACAGCTTGTTGCCGGCGGCGATGCTGAGCATCTCCTTGACGATGTCGATACCGGTGACCATTTCCGATACCGGGTGCTCTACCTGCACGCGAGTGTTCATCTCGATGAAGTAGAAACGACCGTTCTCGTAGAGGAACTCGAAGGTGCCCGCACCGCGGTAACCGATCTCGATGCAAGCCTTCACGCAGCGCGCGAATACTTCCTGGCGAGCGGTTTCGTCGATATCCGGTGCCGGTGCCTCTTCCAGAACCTTCTGGTGGCGGCGCTGCAACGAGCAGTCGCGATCACCCAGGTGTATGGCGTGGCCCTGGCCGTCGGACAGTACCTGGACTTCGACGTGACGCGGGTTGGTCAGGAATTTTTCCAGATAGACCATCGGGTTGCCGAACGCTGCACCGGCTTCGGTACGGGTCAGCTTCGCCGAGGCGATCAGGTCTTCTTCCTTGTGCACCACGCGCATGCCGCGACCACCGCCGCCGCCAGCGGCCTTGATGATCACCGGATAGCCCACTTCACGGCCAATGCGCAGGGCTTCTTCTTCGTCCTCGGGCAGCGGGCCGTCGGAGCCGGGTACGGTTGGTACGCCGGCAGCGATCATGGCGTGCTTGGCCGATACCTTGTCGCCCATCAGGCGAATGGTGTCGGCTTTCGGGCCGATGAAGGCGAAGCCGGATTTCTCGACCTGCTCGGCGAAGTCGGCATTTTCCGCCAGGAACCCGTAGCCTGGGTGAATGGCGGTGGCGCCGGTCACTTCAGCCGCAGCGATGATCGCCGGGATATGCAGGTACGACAGGTTGGCAGGCGCAGGACCGATGCAGACGGACTCGTCCGCCAGGCCCAGGTGCATCAACTCCTTGTCGGCCTTGGAGTAGACGGCGACGGTCTTGATGCCCAGCTCTTTGCAGGCACGCAGGATCCGCAAGGCAATTTCGCCGCGGTTGGCGATCAGAACTTTTTCCAACATCGCAGGCTCTCCGCTGGTCAAACGATGGTGAACAGCGGCTGGTCGTACTCAACCGGCTGACCGTCTTCTACCAGAATCGATTCAATCACACCGCTGGTTTCAGCTTCGATGTGGTTCATCATTTTCATTGCTTCGACGATGCACAGGGTATCGCCTTTCTTCACGGTCTGGCCGACTTCGACGAAGGCCGGGGAAGCAGGGGACGCCTTGCGATAGAAGGTGCCGACCATGGGCGAGCGGGCCACGGTACCGTTGAGCTTCGGTGCGGCAGGCGCTTCGGCAGCGGCTGGGGCTGCGGCCACCGGGGCCGGTGCAGGCGCTGCCATCGGAGCCGGCGCGTAGTACTGCTGGGCAGGGGTCTTGCTATGACGGCTGATCCGTACGGATTCCTCGCCTTCCTTGATTTCCAGCTCGTCGATGCCGGACTCTTCCAGCAGCTCGATCAGTTTCTTGACTTTACGAATATCCATTAATCATCAACTCCCAAGGGTCGGTCAGGGGCGTTCAGTAGGTGTTCTTGCCGGGCGCCTTTCTACGAAGGCGGGGAACACTCATGTGCCGTTGAAATGGGCCGAGTGACGGCGAAAATTCTTGAACGTGCGGGATTGAAAACACACACGTCGAACAGTGGGATGCTCACCGGCAGCGACGCGTCACGTTGTGCGGAGCATGAGTGCGCAAAAGCTGTCGGATCGTCGCCATTTTTCTTGTCTCTCGTCATCAGGTTCGCGATCAAAGCGGGGGTGACTATGCCGGAAACCGCCACTGACTGTCCAGTTAAGCGCAATAGCCCGCACGATGCCCGATGTTTGCGCAAAATTTGTGACCCGTTTGGAAAATTCGGTCACTACTGCCGACAATCGGCACCGTTAGCGGCGACTGGCAAGCTCAGGGTGCAGTACTGGGGATCTTCGCCGCAAAATCGGCGGCGTTGATCTCTCCCACCACGCGCGAGCGGGTCACTTCCTTGCCTGTTGCGTCGAAGAACAGCAGGGCGGGTGGCCCGAAGAGCTTGAAGCGATCGAGCAGCGCGCGCTGCTGTGCGTTGCTTTCGGTCATGTCGAAGCGCAGCAGCCGGTGGCCCTGCAATTTCGCGACTACTGCCGGGTCGGTGAGGACTTCGTGCTCGATGACCTTGCAGCTGATGCACCAGTCCGCATACCAGTCCACGACCAGGGGTTGGCCGGCACTGCTGGCCTGCTGCAGTGCCTGCTCGAAAGCGCTGGTGGTGGTCACGGTCTGCCAGGCACTGGCCTCGACGGCGTTGCGGTTCTGGATACCCGTTGAAACCGTGCTGCCCAATGGCTTGAACGGATCGCTTTGTCCACTGAAGGCGCCGTACCAGCAGGCCAGGGCATAGCACAGCAGCGCC
The DNA here is from genome assembly GCF_002379585.1 of Pseudomonas sp. UBA4194. Classification (GTDB taxonomy): domain Bacteria; phylum Pseudomonadota; class Gammaproteobacteria; order Pseudomonadales; family Pseudomonadaceae; genus Aquipseudomonas. Next base: position 55,888 of record NZ_DFUE01000036.1, on the reverse strand, counting down.
AGACCCAGCAATTGCGCCAGGCGCTGAGCCGTGCTTTTCATGCCGAATTCCAGTGTCCCGAGAAACACCGCTACGCCCGCGGCCAGCAGCCCGATCAGTAACAGCGTGACCGGGCCGGGCAATACGCGGCTGAGCAAGCCGATGGCGAGCCCGAGCAGCAGGACGCCAATGGCGTTTTTCACGGTCACCAGCCACGGGCCGCTCTTGGGCAGCCAGGCGGCGCCACCGGTGGCAACCAGCAGCAGCGGCGCGCCCATGCCAAGGCCCAGAGCGAACAGCTTGAGCCCGCCACCCAGGGCATCACCGCTGGCGCTGATGTAAAGCAGAGCCCCCGCCAATGGGGCCGAGACACAGGGCGATACCAACAGGCTGGAGACCACGCCCAACACCGCAGCACCCCACAGCGACCCGCCCTTGGCATTGCCGGCCACGCGGTCCAGACGTGCGCTGACGGCAGCTGGCAGCTTGAGCTCGAACAGGCCGAACATGGCCAGCGCGAACGCCACGAAAAACAACGAGAAAGGCACCAGCACCCAGGCCGACTGCAAACGTGCCTGCAGATTGAGTTCGGCGCCGAACTTGCCCATCAGCGCACCCAGCAGGGCAAAGCACAGGGCCATCGGCAGCACGTAGGCCAGTGACAAGCTGAATCCACGCCAGCCACCCACCTGTCCTCGCAGCACTACACCGGACAGGATCGGCAGCATGGGCAGCACGCAAGGGGTGAAGGTCAGGCCGATACCGGCGAGGAAGAACAGCGCCAACGTGTGCCAGCGCCACGGTTCAGTGGCGGCGCCGGCGTCGGCGGTAACGGCTGCCGGCGCTGGCGTGCCAACGCCATCGATGCTCAATCGCTCGGTTTCCGGCGGGTAGCACAGGCCCTTGTCCGCACAGCCTTGATAGGTCACCGCCAGCGTGAACGGCCGCTGGTCGTTGGCCGGGCGCGGAATGTCGACATCGAGGATGCCGTGGTACACCTCGACGTCGCCGAAATACTCATCGTGTTTGGCTTCGCCGGGGGGCATCTGCGCGGCGCCCAGCTGGATGTCGCCGGGCTCGGCCTTGAACTGGAAGCGATGCTTGTAGAGGTAATAACCCTGGGCGGCGACGAAGCGCAGGGTGATGGTTTGCGCGGTGCTTTTCACCAGATCGAGCTGAAAGGCCTGACGCACCGGCAGGAAGTCGGCACTGTTGTTCAGCGACGCTCCACCCAAGGTGGCGCTGGGACGGTTGTCGAGCAAGCCTGCCGCGGAGGCGGGCAGCGCAAGGACGAGCAACAGAAGGCAAAGCAGACGGCGCATGACGGATCTCGAACAGCAATTGAGCGCGCATCATAACGGAGGGTGGATTAGTTGCCGATTAACATTGATGGGGTTTCGTGTAACGGGATGGGTCGGGGGTCTGTGGTGGATGGTCCCCTCACCCCAGCCCTCCCGGGCCGCCGTATCGCCCTAAGGGAGAGGGAGCTAAAAGCGGATCGCGGTGGATCGGCTGGCAGCGATCGGCCCCCTCTCCCTCAGGGAGAGGGCTGGGGTGAGGGGACCATCCACCACAATCCCCCAGCCCATCTTCGCACTCCCTAAACCCTGAACGCCTGCACCGCCGTGCGCAATTCCCCACCTAGGCGCAGCAATTGCTCTCCTTGCACGCGCCCCTGCCCAATGCGCTCCAGATTATCCTCGCCCAAGCCATGAATCCGCTCGCTGTGTTCGCGGATCTCTCCCACCGCACCACTTTGCTGGGCCGTGGACTCGGCGATCCGCACTGCCGTATCGGCAATGGTCTGGATCGCCGCCACGATTTCATCCAGCGCGCCGTCGGCTGCCTGCGCCTTGCTGGCCGTGGCTTCGGCGTGCTCGACCTGGGCGCGCATACCCTGCACCGATTCCCGCGCCGCCTTCTGCAACCCGGCAATCAGGTCCTGAATCTGATTGGTCGCCCCGGCCGTGCGCAGCGCCAGCGACCGTACCTCTTCGGCGACCACGGCAAAGCCGCGGCCCATCTCGCCCGCCCGCGCCGCTTCGATAGCCGCATTGAGCGCCAGGAGGTTGGTCTGGTCGGCAATCGAGCGTATCACCGTCAACACGCCGCCGATGGTGGCGGACTCCTCGGCCAGGTGTTCGATCATCTGGGCGTTACCTTGCACTTCGCCCACCAACGAATGCAGCCCGGTCAGGCTCTGGCCGATAACGGTCTGCCCGTGCTCCACGGCCTTGCCCGCCGAACGGCTCGCTGCGGCGGCCTGACTGGCATCGTCGGCGACCTGACCGATGGTTGCCTCCAACTCCCCCAACGCATCACGAATCTGCGCCGTATCGCCCGCCTGGCGCTGCGCGCCTTCATGCAGACCGCTGCTCAGTTGAGCCAGGCTGTGACTGCTGCCAGCCACCTGTTCGGCGTTATGCCGAATGGTGCCCACCAGTTCCACCAGATACACCCGCAGGCGGTTGAGAGAGGCTTGGATGGCATGCAATTCCTGGTTGGTGCGACCCAGGGCGATAGGTTGCGCGAAGTCGCCGTCAGCCCAGGTCGACAAGGCCGGGGCCAACCGAGTGAGCACCCCCGCCAGACGTCGCTGCAAGGTGTCGAACAACAACGCGATCAGCAGGATCAAGGCAATCATCACCCCCTGAATCACCCGTACTTCTGACTGAATCTGCGCATGTTGCCCGCGCACCTGCGGTTCCAGTTCGCTCAGCCCTTGCTGCACGGCGCGGATGCGGCCGGCGGCCGCCTCGGCCAGATCGCTGCGGTGTTGAATAAGCTCGCGCGTGCGCGTGAGCTCAGCCGGGTAGCGTGCCAGCAAGCTGTTGAGCTCGCGCTTGAAGTCCACGCCACTGTCCTGAGCTTGAGTGCTGCCTGCGCTCTCCAGGCCCATCATCGAGGCAAAATCGTCGTTCGTGGATGCGCTGCTGCTGATCACCCCCAGCAACGGCAGGGCATCGATGGCCGTGGCCTGCTGACGAATCAGCTCCAGCTCTCGTTCCACATCTTCGGCCAGTTCGCTGCGTCCGCTGCTGACCATCTTGTCTCGTGCCAGAGACAGCTTGGCCAGGTGCTGGGTCGCGTTGAGCAGCGCGGCCTGATAGGCGCCGTTGCCGGCCGCATAGCCGGCCAGTTGTTCCAGCGTGCCGCCCAACTCGCGCTCGGCCTGCACCAGCAGTGCTTGTGGGTCACCGGCCAGCTTGCCGGCTGCTAGCAGCTCGGTGGCACTGAAACTGGCCAGGTTGTCGACACTGGGCTTGAGCGAGGCGGCCAACTGCGGCGGCAACGTGCTCAGTTCCTGCTGCAGGTGAACCAGCGATTGCGTCGCCTCGGCATGCAGCAGCGCGTCACCGCTGTTCAGATAGTCCTGCACGTTGCGCGCTACCTGGTCCTGAAACTGCCGAGAAAGCTTGAGATAGCTTTCCATCAGCAGATACGGACGTTCCAGGGCGCGTTGCGACCACCACAGCGTCGCCGCCAGGGCGATGCAGACGGTGACCAACAGTAAAGTGTTGAGATTGGTGAGCAGTTTCAGGCGCATGGTGGCACTACCAACAACGGAATGGTCAGTGCGTGAACTTATTGCGGATCTATGACAGGGTCATGACGAAGCAGCAAAAAGATGGCAGTTTGCCGTTATTGCTGTGCTATCCGCTGACCACGCGATTGCGCCCTGAATGCTTGGCGCGGTACAGCGCCTCATCGGCCTCGCTGGCCATGTGCACACTGTCCAGGCCCGGGCGCAACTCGACGACGCCTGCGCTGAACGTACAGAACAGGTCATGCGGGTGTGCCGGGTATTGGATTTCGGCAAACCGTTGGCGTATTTCATCCAGCACGCTGCTGGCAGAGAGCAGATCGGTGTCAGGCATGACGATGGCGAATTCTTCGCCGCCGTAACGGCCAATGAAGTCGGTCTTGCGCAAACGCTGCTTGAGAAACAGCGCAAGGCTCTTGATCACGCGGTCGCCCATGGGGTGGCCATGGGTGTCGTTGACCTTCTTGAACTGATCGATATCCAGCATGGCGAAGCTCAGCGGCTGGCTCTCACGACGCGCCCGCAGGCTGCAATCGTCGAGCAATTGCAGGATATGCGTGTGGTCGTACAGCCCTGTCAGACTGTCACGAACCATCTTGGCCTTGAGGTTGCGCGCCCGCGCGGCGCGGTTGCGCACGGTGGTGATCAGGTGCCGTGAACGGATCGGCTTGGTCAGAAAATCGTCGCCACCCCCGCTCATGGCGTCCAGTTGCTTGTCCAGGTCATCTTCGGCCGAGAGATAGATGATCGGCACGCTGACGTAACGATCATTGTGCCGGATTACCTTGGCCAGTTCGGTGCCCGTGCAGGCGGGCATGTACATGTCCAGAATGACCACGTCAGGCTGGAAGTCGGCCAGCTCGGCCATGGCCTGGATCGGGTCTGTCAGCGTACGGGTGATGATGCCGGCGCTATTGAGCAAACGCTCGGTATGCATCGCCTGGGCGCGGGAGTCGTCGATCACCAGCACCTTGTACGGCTCGGACTGGGCGACACTGGTAAGCCTTTCGAGCTTTTCCAGTAGGCTGGAAGCGTCCAGGGTACCGGTCAGAAACTCCTGTCCCCCGGCCCGTACCGCGGCCAGGCGGGTAGGGGTGTCGGTGTCGAGCAGGCTGAAGAACAGCAGCGGCAGTTTCTGCTCCAGACCCTCCTGGGCCTGCGCGGCCAGTTGCAGGCCGCGGCCCGGACCGCTGAAGTCGACGTCCATGACAATGGCGGCGGGCTGGCGCTCGATCAGCGAATGCTGGAAGGCGGCAACGCTGGGTATGGACAGGGCATTGAGACCGAAGAACGCCAGTTGCTTGGCCAAGCGGTCGGCTCGCTCGAAGTCCTGCAATACCACCAGCACCGGCTTGGGTGATGTCGGGACAGGGGTCTGATCGAACACGTCGCCATGACGCAGACCGGTACGCCACAGCCGCTGCATCAAGGCGTTGAGTTCAGCGATGCAATGGCTGTTCAGACGTCCGTGGTTTTCCCTGACGGCCATCAGCACGTCGCCCAGAGACCGCGCCAGCTCGACGTGCTCAGGCTGCTCGAAACGCTCGGCGAAACGCAGCAGCCGCAGGCAGGCTTCTTCCAGTTCGGTCAAGCCCTGGGCCGACCACTCGCCACCCTGCAGGCGCTGCCAGATCTCGAGGATCAACCGCGCTTGATGGGTGACACGTTGGGCAAAGTGCTGTTTGAGCCGGTCGCGAGTGGGGTCTTCTAGCACGGTCATGGCATTCGGGAACAGGGTGGGATGATGGCGCTATGCTAGCACCTCTTCATGTGACAGCGGTTGCCGCAGGTCAAATAAGTGACAGCCGCTCGACAGCCAGTGATGGCCGGTAAACATCCGCTGCCCCCGCCGCCCCTACAAACCCCGCGC
>NZ_DFUE01000036.1:0-50334 GCF_002379585.1 Pseudomonas sp. UBA4194 | reverse complement strand
CCTACAAACCCCGCGCACCCCTGTAGGAGCGGCGTCCAGCCGCGAAGAGGCCCTCGAACCCTGCCGCGATGACATATCCGGACGCCGTTCCCGCGGCTGCGGCGTCTGCCGCCTTCCTTTATAGTGCTGCTGCGCCGCACGTTAGCCAGGTGGCGAGGTCGAACCCATGAATTCTGCGATTGAAAGGACATAAGCCATGCTGGACTGGAAGAATCGTGCGGGCAAAGGCGAGGCACGCGAGCGGGTCAATGCCACGGGTACCAAAACCCGGGGCTACGTTGGCAGCCTGCTGCTGAGCAAGGCGGTGCTGGCAATACTGGCGCTGTATCTGATCGTCACTCTGCTGCTGGGTTGGTACTGGAGCGAGGAACCCGAGCTGTTCCCTGTCCAGCAGAATGCTCAAAGCGCTGCCCAGCGCGATGGCCGGCAGATGGTGGTCGGCTATACCACCGTGGAAACGCTCAAGTCCGTGGCCTCGACACTGCTCAACAAGCCAGGCGGCTACATTTCCAACGACCGCTTCCCGCCCGGCCTGTGGATGGACAACATGCCCAGCTGGGAGTATGGCGTGCTGGTCCAGGTCCGCGACCTGAGCCGCGCCTTGCGCAAGGACTTCGCGCGTTCGCAGTCGCAATCCGCCGAAGACGGCGATCTGGCACGCGCCGAACCGCGCTTCAACTTCGACAACAAGAGCTGGGTTCTGCCGTCCAGCGAGTCCGAGTTCCAGGAAGGCATCAACCTGCTGACCCGTTACCAGAATCGGCTGTCCGATCCGGCCCAGACCACCGCGTTGTTCTACACCCGCGCCGATAACCTGAACAACTGGCTGGGCGACGTGGGTACGCGCCTGGGCTCGTTGTCCCAGCGTTTGTCCGCCAGCGTCGGTCGAGTCAAGCTCAACACCACGCTGAAGACCGAAAGCGTGATCCCGGGCCAGGCCCCTCAGGTTGACGAAGAAATCGTCGAAACCCCGTGGATGCAGATCGATAACGTTTTCTACGAAGCCCGTGGTCAGGCCTGGGCGCTGTCGCACCTGCTGCGCGCGATCGAAGTAGACTTCGCCGACGTCCTGGCCAAGAAGAACGCGACGGTCAGCGTGCGTCAGATCATCCGCGAGCTGGAAGCTTCCCAGGCCCCGGTATGGAGCCCGATGATTCTCAATGGCAGCGGCTTCGGCATGTGGGCCAACCACTCGCTGGTCATGGCCAACTACATCTCGCGGGCCAACGCCGCGGTGATCGACCTGCGCCAACTGCTGTCGCAGGGCTGATCGGTGCCTATCTCCAGTGACGAGGTGGCGCACCGCGCCGCCTCCGATGCCGAACTCATTGCCTGGGTCGACGAGCGCGACCGGCCTCTGGGCGCCATGCCCAGGGAGCAATTGCGTGAGGGTGGACTGATCGGTCGTGGCACCTACATTCTGCTGTTCAACTCGGCAGGTGAGTTGTGTGTGCATCGCCGCACCTTGAGCAAGGCGATCTATCCCGGCTATTGGGACGTCGCGGCGGGCGGTATGGTGCAGAGCGACGAGACTTATGCCGAATCGGCAGCCCGGGAGCTGGAGGAGGAATTGGGTGTGAGGGGTGTGCCGTTGACGGCTCACGAGCATTTCTTCTTCGATCAACCGCGCAACCGTGTCTGGTGCGCTGTGTTCTCGGCTGTGTGGGACGGGCCTCTGGAGCTGCAACCTGAAGAAGTTCTGGAAGCGCGGTTCATCCCGGTGCAACAGGCGCTCGACGAAAGTGCCAGCGAATCCTACTGTCCTGATTCCCTGGCAGCGCTGGAACGGTACCTCGCGACCCGCGACTGACCTGTATCTTTCATCGTTTTTGCCGACGCCTTCGCGGCTGTACGCCGCTCCTACAGGTGTCTTCGCGGCTGCGTGCCAGTTCTGCTGACGCCTTCGCGGCTGTACGCCGCTCCTACAGGTGTCTTGGTGGCTGCATGCTGGTTCTGCCGACGCCTTCGCGGCTGTACGCCGCTCCTACAGGTGTCTTGGTGGCTGCATGCTGGTTCTGCTGACGCCTTCGCGGCTGTACGCCGGTCTTGCCGACGCTTTCGCGGCTGTACGCCGCTCCTACAGGGCCCGCAATCCTGTAGGAGCGGCGTGCAGCCGCGAAGGCGTCCGTCCATTCACCCCATCATCCGAACCTTGCATCGTTCGCAGTCGCCAATCCTCACCAAATTGCCGCATCCAGGCACTTAGCACGCACCCCTTTTGCCGTTAAACTGCGCGGCCTGACCCACTTCACAAGAGGCATGCCGGTGGCCAAGAAAGCCGCATCCTTCGCCGCACTCGGCGGCCTGGTGTTCTCGACCGACAGCGGTCGGCACTGCCCCGACTGTCGCCAGCCCGTCGACGCCTGCACTTGCAAGCAAACGCTCATCCCCGAAGGCGATGGCATCGCCCGCGTGCGCCGCGAAAGCAAGGGCCGCGGCGGCAAGACTGTCACTACCATCACCGGCGTGCCCCTGGCAGCCGATGCCCTGAAGGAACTCGCCACCACCCTCAAACGCCGCTGCGGTACCGGCGGCGCCTTGAAAGACGGTGTCATCGAAATCCAGGGCGACCACGTCGAACTGCTGCTCGGCGAGCTGATCAAGCAAGGCTTCAAGGCCAAGAAATCCGGTGGCTGAAGCCGTCGGTTTCTAAACTTGACGTGCCATGCGGGGTCTATGCCTGCAAGCGCAGCAAACGTCATCTTTACTTCCTACACTGCGCTGGGCCCGGATCGGGCCCGCGACATTCGACTTTATTGATAGGGGACCTCGATGTCCGTACGACGCACACGCAAAGACGACGGCAGCCAATGGACCGTGGCCGACAGCCGCAGTGTTTATGGCATTCGCCACTGGGGCGCGGGTTACTTCGCCATTAACGAAGCCGGTCGCGTCGAAGTTCGCCCCAATGGCCCGGACAGCTCGCCCATCGACCTTTACGAGCAAGTCGACGAACTGCGCAAGAGCGGCCTGTCGCTGCCGCTGCTGGTGCGCTTTCCGGACATCCTCCAAGACCGCGTGCGTCAGCTTACCGGTGCCTTCGACGCCAACATCGCGCGTCTCGAATACCAGAGCCAGTACACCGCCCTCTACCCGATCAAGGTCAACCAGCAGGAAGCGGTGGTGGAAAACATCATCGCTACCGAAGGCGTCTCCATTGGCCTGGAAGCCGGCTCCAAGCCCGAGCTGCTGGCCGTGCTGGCCCTGGCGCCCAAGGGCGGCACCATCGTCTGCAACGGCTACAAGGACCGCGAGTTCATCCGCCTGGCCTTGATGGGCCAGAAGTTGGGTCACAACGTATTCATCGTCATCGAGAAGGAATCCGAGGTCGCCCTGGTGATCGAGGAAGCCGCCGAGCTCAAGGTCAAGCCACAGGTAGGCCTGCGCGTGCGCCTGTCCTCGCTGGCGTCGAGCAAGTGGGCCGACACCGGTGGTGAGAAGTCCAAGTTCGGCCTGTCCGCAGCGCAATTGCTGTCGGTCGTCGAACGGTTCCGCGACGCTGGCCTGGACCAGGGCATCCGCTTGCTGCACTTCCACATGGGCTCGCAGATCGCCAACCTGGCCGACTACCAGCATGGCTTCAAGGAAGCGATCCGCTATTACGGCGAACTGCGCGCCCTGGGCTTGCCCGTCGATCACATCGATGTCGGTGGCGGCCTGGGGGTCGACTACGACGGCACCCATTCGCGCAACGCCAGTTCGATCAACTACGACATGGACGACTACGCCGGTGTCGTGGTGGGCATGCTCAAGGAGTTCTGCGATGCGCAGGGCATGCCCCATCCGCACATTTTCTCGGAGAGCGGTCGCTCGCTGACCGCTCACCACGCCATGCTTGTGGTGCAGGTCACGGACGTCGAGCGTCACAACGACGAAGTGCCGGAAATCACCGATCGGGAAAACCTGCCGGAAACCCTGCAATGGCTGGTGGACCTGCTGGGCCCGACCGACATCGAAATGGTCACCGAGAACTACTGGCGCGCGACCCACTACATCAGCGACATCGCCGCTCAGTACGCCGATGGCAAGGTGACCCTGGCGCAGAAGGCGTTGGCCGAGCAGTGCTACTTTGCCGTATGCCGTCGCCTGCACAACTCGCTCAAGGCTCGCCAGCGCTCACATCGCCAGGTACTCGACGAACTCAACGACAAGTTGGCCGACAAGTACATCTGCAACTTCTCGGTGTTCCAGAGCCTGCCCGACACCTGGGCCATTGGCCAGGTGTTGCCGATCCTGCCCCTGCACCGCCTCGATGAGGAACCCCTGCGTCGTGCGGTGCTGCAAGATCTGACCTGCGACTCCGACGGCAAGATCAAGCAGTACGTCGACGAGCAGAGCATCGAAACCAGCCTGCCAGTGCACGGGGTCAACCCGGGTGAAGACTATCTGCTGGGTATCTTCCTGGTAGGTGCGTACCAGGAGATTCTGGGCGACATGCACAACCTGTTCGGCGACACCGACTCGGTCAACATCTATCAGCGTCAGGATGGCAGCGCCTACAGCGCCGGCATCGAAACCCACGACACCATCGAAGACATGCTGCGCTATGTGCACTTGTCTCCTGAAGAGCTGATGACGCACTACCGCGACAAGGTCGCCAGCGCGAAGATCACCCCACGCGAGCGTACCCAGTACCTGGATGCGCTACGTTTGGGCCTGACCCGTTCTTCGTACCTGTCCTCGTAATACCACGCTGCCCTCCAGCCCCTCCCACAGTGATCTGCGCTGCAGCTGGGTACTGTGGGAGGCAGGTGATCATCCAGCCCCCCCTCGCGGGCAGAGCCCGCTGCCACACTGATCTGCGCTGCCGCTGGGTCCTGTGGGAGGCAGGTGATCATCCAGCCCCCATCGCGGGCAGAGCCCGCTCCCACACTGATCTGCGCTACACCCCGGCCCCTGTGGGAGCGGGTTCTACCCGCGATGGCGCCGGCACGAGCGGCGCATCACTCAAATGTGCAGGTGATCATCCAGCCCCCATCGCGGGCAGAGCCCGCTCCCACACTGATCCGCGCTACACCCGGTCCCTGTGGGAGCGGGTTCTACCCGCGATGGCGCCAGCACTGGCGGCGCATCACTCGAATGTGTAGCTGATCATCCAGCCCCCATCGCGGGCAGAGCCCGCTCCCACAGTGATCTGCGCCACACCCCGGTCCCTGTGGGAGCGGGTTCTACCCGCGAGGGGCCCTCGTTGGCGACACAAACGGCTACAATCGCTCCCTCGTTCCGGAGCCCCCATGTCCACACTACTCACCGACTGGCGTCATCGCCCCACCCATCAAAAAGTCTGGGCGCTGGCCGCACCGATGATTCTGTCCAACCTGTCGGTGCCCATGGTGACCCTGGTAGACAGCGCCGTCATCGGCCATTTGCCGCATGCCCACCAACTGGGCGCCGTGGCGGTCGGCGGTAGCCTGTTCACGTTCATGGTGTCGCTGATGAGCTTTCTGCGCATGGGCACCACCGGTTTTGCCGCCCAGGCAGCCGGGCGCCGCGATGGCAGCATGTTGCGGCGGATCCTGGTCCAGGGGCTGGGCCTCGGGCTGCTGTTTTCCCTGCTGCTGGCCGTGCTCGCCCTGCCCTTCAGCCATCTCGCCCTGAGCTTCATGGCGCCGTCGGCCGCGTTGGAAAACGCCACCCACGATTTCTTCCAGACTCGCCTGCTGGGCCTGCCAGCCGCGCTCTGCACCTATGCCCTGATAGGCTGGTTCCTGGGCACGCAAAACGCCCGCGCGCCCTTGCTGATCCTGTTCACCACCAACCTGATCAACATCGCCCTCAACCTCTGGTTCGTACTGGGTCTGGACTGGGGCGTGCTGGGCTCGGCCCGTGCCTCGGTCATCGCCGAATGGATAGGCGCACTGCTGGGCCTGGCCCTGACCCGACCGGCATTGCGCGCCTATCCCGGGAAGATGGCGTGGTCAGCACTTCGGACGTGGGCCAACTGGCGGCCGCTGCTGGGGGTGAACCGCGACATTTTCCTGCGCAGCTTGGCACTGTCCGGCGTATTCCTGCTGATCACCATCCAGGGTGCACGATTCGGCGACGCCACCGTCGCCGCCAACGCGCTGCTGCTCAATGGCCTGTTGATCACCTCCTATGCCCTGGACGGCCTGGCGCATGCCGTCGAAGCCCTGTGTGGCCATGCCATCGGGGCGCGGGATCGGCAGACACTGCGCCGCTCGATGGTGGTGTCCTTTGGCTGGTCCCTGATTGCCAGCACGGCGTTTGCGCTGCTGTTCCTGCTGGGTGGGCACGTGTTCGTCAATCTGCAGACCGATATCCCCAGTGTGCGTGAAGCAGCCTATCCGTTTTTGCCCTACCTGGCCGTGCTGCCGTTGGTGGCAGTAGGCAGTTATCTGTTGGACGGGCTGTTCATCGGTGCCACCCGGGCGCGGGAGATGCGTAATGCGATGCTGGTGAGTGTGGCCGTGATGCTGCCGCTGGGGTGGCTGAGTACCGCGTGGGGCAACCATGGCCTGTGGCTGAGCTTTCTCCTGTTCATGGCACTGCGCGCGGCGACCTTGGGCTATCTGGGGTGGCGCTTGCAGCGGCAGGACCGTTGGGTTTCCTAGCACGGGTGGTCAGTGGCGGTGCTGTCGCTGGCAGCCGCCACAGCGATTCGGCGAGTGACCGATATCCAATCGCTGACAGCCCACTAATCTCTCGGCCACCGCAATACGCCGCCTATTCGGATATATTCCAGGTCTTGCTTTTCACTGCCCCGAGTACCCTATGTTGAACAAAGGACTGTTTCTGGCTTGCGCCCTGGCTCTGCTCGGCGCGTGCGATTCCTCTACGTCGGACAAGCCCGCGCCGACTGCCGAACCCGTGCCGGTCGCAGCCGCGCCCAAAGCCGCCGCCACTGTCGATGTCGCCGCCCTGGCCCAGCGCTATGCTGGACGCGAACTCACCGTCGCCGACGTCTCCGAAGTGCAACTGGACGGCGCCAGCACCCTTTCGGTGACCTTCACGGTGCCGCTGGACCCCACGCAGAACTTCGCCGACAAGGTGCACCTGGTCGACACCGTCAGCGGCAAGCTGGACGGCACCTGGGAACTCTCCGACAACCTGATGGAGTTGCGTCTCAGGCATCTGGAGCCCAAGCGCAAGCTGGTGCTGACCGTCGATGCCGGCCTGCTGGCGGTGAACAGGCAAACGCTGGCTGCCGAGTACATCAGCCGCCTGGAAACCCGTGACCTGGAACCCACCGTCGGTTTCGCCAGCCGCGGTTCACTGTTGCCGACCCGCTTGGCTGAAGGGCTGCCGGTGATCGCGTTGAACGTCGCCAAGGTCGACGTCGAATTCTTCCGCATACGACCCGAGCAGCTGCCCGCGTTCCTCAGTCGCTGGGGCCGCAACAGCAGTCTGCAAAGCTACGAGTCCCGTGAGCTGTTGCCCATGGCAGAGCTGGTATACGGCGCTCGTTTCGATCTCGACCCGGCGCGCAATACCCGTGAAACCCTGCTGTTGCCCATCAGCGGCATCAAGCCTTTGCAGCAGCCTGGTGTCTACCTGGCGGTGATGCGCGCCTCGGGCAGCTACAACTACGCCCAGCCGGCCACGCTGTTCACCCTCAGTGACATCGGCCTGTCGGTGCACCGCTATGCCAACCGCATGGACGTGTTCACCCAGGCCCTGGAAGGCGGCAAGGCCCAGCCCGACGTCGCCCTGCAATTGCTCGACGCCCAGGGCCGCGTGCTTGGCGAAGGCAAAACCGACGCGGCTGGGCACGCCGAACTGGTCTCACCGGTGAAGGCCGAAGTGCTGCTGGCGCATCAAGGCGACCAGACCAGCCTGTTGCGCTTGAACAGCTCGGCACTGGACCTGGCCGAATTCGATATCACCGGCCCCAAGGCTCACCCGTTGCAGTTCTTCGTCTTCGGCCCCCGCGACCTGTACCGCCCCGGCGAAACGGTGTTGCTCAACGCGCTGCTGCGCGACAACGACGGCCATCCCGTGAAGCCGCAGCCCGTGAGTGTCGAAGTGCGCCGGCCGGACGATCAGGTCAGCCGCAAGTTCGTCTGGCAGCCCGATGCGTCGGGCCTCTACCAGTATCAATTACCACTGGCCGCTGAAGCCCCGACCGGGCGTTGGCAATTGCTGCTGGACCTGGGCGACGGCAAACCCCAGGTCTATGAATTCCAGGTCGAGGATTTCCTGCCCGAGCGCATGGCGCTAGACCTCAAGGCCCGCGAGCAACCGCTGGCGCCCGCCGAGGCCCTGGCCGTCGATGTCACTGGCCGCTACCTGTACGGTGCGCCCGCCGCGGGCAATCGTCTGAGTGGTCAGATCTATGTGCGACCGCTGCGCGAAGCCGTGCCCGCGCTGCCCGGCTTCCAGTTCGGTTCGCTGACCGAAGGCGAACTCTCCCAGGACCTGGAACTGGACGAAACCACGCTGGACCCGCAGGGCAGGGCGTCCCTGAACATCGACAGCCGCTGGAGCGAAGCCAAGTCCCCTCTGCAGGTGGTGTTGCAGGCCAGCCTGCAGGAGTCCGGTGGCCGTCCCATCACCCGTCGCCTGATACAGCCGGTCTGGCCCGCCGATCGTCTGCCCGGCCTGCGCGGTGTGTTCCAGGGCGAAAACGTCGACGGCGACGGTCCCGCCGAGTTCGAATTGCTGGTGGCTGACGCCCAGGGCAACAAGCTGGCCGCTGACAACCTCAAGGTACGGCTGGTCCGCGAGCGCCGCGACTACTACTGGAACTACTCGGAAAGCGACGGCTGGAGCTACAACTACAACGAGAAGTACCTGAACCTCAGCGAAGAGACGTTGAAGGTCGAGGCGGGCGGCACTGCCAAGGTCAGTTTTCCTGTTGAGTGGGGTCCCTACCGTGTAGAACTCGAAGATCCGGCGACTGGCCTGGTCAGCAGTCTGCGCTTCTGGGCCGGGTACAGCTGGCAGGACAATACCGAGGGCGGCGCAGTGCGGCCAGACCAGGTCAAGCTGGCGCTGGACAAGCCTGCCTATGCCGACGGCGACACCGCCAGGGTGACGGTGACTCCGCCAGCTGCCGGCAATGGCTATCTATTGGTCGAGTCGGCCGAGGGTCCGCTGTGGTGGCAGGAGATCGATGTGCCCGCCGAGGGCAAGGCCTTCGACATCAGGATCGATCCGAAATGGGCCCGTCACGATCTCTATATCAGCGCACAGGTGGTGCGTCCCGGCGAGCGCAAAGCCAATGTCACGCCCAAGCGCGCGGTGGGGCTGCTGCACCTGCCGTTGGATCGCGCGCCGCGCCAGTTGGCGCTGACCCTCGATGCGCCGCAGAAAGTGCGTCCGCGCCAACCCCTGAAGGTCAAGGTGCAGGCCCGCAACAGCGACGGTAGCGTGCCGACCCAGGCTCGCGTGTTGGTAGCGGCGGTGGACGTCGGCATCCTCAATATCACCCAGTACGCCACGCCCGATCCCTTCGCCGCACTGTTCGGTCGCAAGGCATACGGTGCCGACCAGTTGGATGTCTATGGTCAGTTGATCGAAGCGGGGCAGGGCCGGCTGGCCAGCCTGGCGTTTGGTGGCGATGCGGCGGACCTGGCCAAGGGCGGCAAGCGTCCGCAGACCAATGTCACCATCGTCGCACTGCAAAGTGCGCCGGTAACGTTGAACGAACAGGGCGAAGGCGAGTTGAGCCTCGACATCCCGGACTTCAATGGCGAACTGCGGCTGATGGCCCAGGCCTGGACCGATGAGCGCTACGGCATGGCCGAGGCCAGTACCGTGGTGGCGGCACCGCTTGTGGCCGAATTGTCGGCGCCACGGTTTCTGGCCGGTGGCGATGAAACCCGAGTGGCGCTGGATGTCACCAACCTGACCGATCACACCCAGCATCTCACCGTGCATATGAGCGCAGAAGGCCCGCTGATGCTGCCGGGAACCCCCCAGCAGCAGCTGCAGTTGGCCAAGGGGCAGCGCCAGACCTTGTACATTCCCGTGCGTGCCACGGGTGGTTTGGGGCAGGGCCACCTCAAGGCGCACATCGACGGCCTCGACCTGCCCGGTGAAAGCCTGCCGCCGATGGCCCGTGACTGGACTCTCGGCGTACGACCGGCCTACCCGGCGCTGGTCAAGCATCTGCGAACCGTGCTCACGGACCAACCCTGGACCCTTCCCGCCGGTTCTCTATCACCTTTCGAACCCGCCGGCCGCGAAGCGCTGCTGAGCCTGTCGAGTCGGCCACCGCTGAACATCGGTGAACAGATTCGCGCACTCAGGGCTTACCCCTATGGTTGCCTGGAGCAGACCGTCAGCGGCCTGTACCCCTCGCTGTATTCCGATGCCGCCACCCTGAAGAAGCTGGGTGTGGAAAGCGACACCGATGCCGAGCGCACGCGCAAGGTCGAGATTGGCATCGAGCGGCTGCTGGGCATGCAGCGCTACAACGGCAGCTTCGGCTTGTGGGGCGCAGATGGCGAGGAAGAGTACTGGCTGACTGCCTACGTGACTGACTTCCTGATGCGCGCCCGCGACCAGGGCTACGCCGTGCCGCCCGAAGCCCTGAAGAAAGCCAGCGAGCGGCTGCTGCGGTACCTGCAGGAACGTAATCTGATCGAAGCCGACTACAGCGACAACCTCGACCACACCCGCTTCGCCGTGCAGGCCTATGCGGGTCTGGTGCTGGCGCGCAGTCAGCAGGCACCTCTGGGCGCGTTGCGCAGTGTCTTCGAACGGCGCAGTGATGCTCGCTCCGGATTGCCGCTGGTACAGCTGGCCATCGCGCTGCAGAAAATGGGTGACCAGCCTCGTGCCGATCAGGCCTTGCAGGCTGGCCTGGCTGCCGGCCGCACCGACCAGCAATGGCTCGGCGACTACGGCAGCCCGCTGCGTGATCAGGCACTGATACTGGCCTTGCTGGAGGAAAATGACTTGGGCAAAGGCACCCTGCAAGCGCGCCTGTTCACCTTGTCCGATTTGCTCGCAGGCACTGGCTGGTTGTCGACGCAGGAGCGAAACGCCCTGTATATGGCAGGCCGCACGGCGCTGGCGCAGCCTCAGCAACCCTGGACCGCTCACCTGCAAAGCGCCGGCCTGAGCCACGAGCTCAGCGATACCCAACCGGCACTGAAGCTGGCGGACGCCGCGCTGGCGGAGTCACTCACGGTGACCAGCAGCGCTGCGCAACCGCTGTACCAGCAGTTGACCCTGTCCGGTTATCCCGCCCAGCCGCCTGCGGCAGGCGGCGACAATCTGTCGATCCGGCGCGATTACCTGAGCCTCAAGGGTGAACCCCTGAAGCTGGACAGCCTGAAAAGCGGCGAACTGGTGCTGGTGCATCTGGTGGTGGGTGCCAAGCAAAGGGTGCCGGACGCGTTGGTGGTCGATCTGCTGCCGGCGGGGCTGGAAATCGAAAACCAGAACCTGGCACAAAGCGCGGCGAGCCTGGACAACGCCAGCAGCAGCGTCAAGCAGTGGCGCGAGTCGATGCAGAATGCCAGCGTGCAGCATCAGGAGTTTCGCGATGATCGCTACGTGGCGGCGCTCAAGCTCGAGGGTTATGGCAGCACGCACCTGCTGTACCTGGCCCGCGCCGTGACGCCGGGCACCTACAAGGTGCCACCGCCGCAGGTGGAGTCAATGTACCGACCTGGCTGGCAGGCCGTCGGCACAACCCCCCCCAACCTCACCATCACCCCGTAGCAGCGGCGTAAGCCGCGTCCTTGAAATGCCTCGCAATACCGAGGCATCCCAAGGCCGCGGCGCACACAGCCCTATCAGTGGATGATCCAGCTCAACAACCACAAGCCCAGCAGGGCCCAGATGACGCCCATGATGATCGACGCGCGCATGAACGCCCGCACCGCCGAAAACAGAAACAGCAAACCGACGATCAATGCGCCGATGGTGACGACGTTGGTGTCCATGCCCAGGGTGCGTGACATGCCCTCGACGAAGTTGCCGCCCGCGTTGCCGAGCAGACTGAACAACCAGCTCAGGCTATCGACCACCCAACGGATGATTGCCCCAAGCGCCTGGCCCAGCCACTCGAAAAAGCCTTCTACATGCATAGTCGCATCCCGATTCGGTTAGTGGCATTCGTGCCATGTTGCAGCCTTTGGCCATGCTCCGTGGGGCCAAGTTCCCGGCTAGACCATAAAGGTGAGTGCGCATGATTTCACGCGTACTCCGCGCGGGTGATCGCGCCCGCCGACTGGCCACTGTCGGCCGCCGGCTGTTGCTCTCGATTACCGTGCTGCTCGCCTTGCTGTGGCTGGCTGACCGTCTCTGGCCGTTGCCGCTGCCGCAGGACGACCTGGCCCGCGTGGTCCTCGCCGAAGACGGCACGCCGTTGTGGCGTTTTGCCGATGCCGACGGCGTGTGGCGCTACCCCATACGGCGGGATCAGGTTTCGCCCTATTACCTTGAAGCCTTGCTTACCTACGAAGACCGCTGGTTCTATCAGCATCCAGGGGTGAACCCCCTGGCGTTGGCGCGGGCAGCCTGGCTCAACCTCAGTGGCGGGCGGGTGGTGTCGGGTGGCAGCACCCTGTCCATGCAGGTGGCGCGCCTGCTCGATCCGCACTCACGGACGCTGCTCGGCAAATTGCACCAGTTGGGGCGCACGGCCCAACTTGAGTGGCACCTGAGCAAGCAGGAAATTCTGGAGCTGTACTTGAACCGTGCACCCTTCGGCGGCACCTTGCAGGGCGTGGCCGCCGCCAGCTGGGCGTATCTGGGGAAATCCCCCGCCCAGCTCACTCGCAGCGAAGCCGCATTGCTCGCCGTGTTGCCCCAGGCGCCCAGCCGGCTGCGGCCCGACCGGCATCCGCTGCAGGCTCAGGCGGCTCGGGACAAGGTCCTGCAGCGTCTGGCCGATGACACCGCATGGCCCGCGCAGCAGGTTCGCGAGGCGCAGCAGGAGCCATTGCTGTTGGCGCCACGGCAAGAACCATCGCTGGCACCACTGCTGGCTCGCCGACTGAACCATAGCCATGGCCCAGCCGTTATCTACACCCTGATCGATGCCGGCCTGCAACGTCGTCTCGAAGACCTTCTGCTGGGTTGGCGCAGCCGCTTGCCGGAACGTACCTCTGCCGCGATCCTGGTGGTGGATGCGCACACCATGGCGGTGCGGGCCTACCTGGGCTCGGTGGATATCGCCGATGAACGTCGCTTCGGGCATGTAGACATGGTCAGTGCAGTGAGATCGCCGGGCTCCACGCTCAAACCGTTCCTGTACGGCATGGCCATGGACGCCGGGCTCATTCATTCCGAGTCCCTGCTGCAGGATGTCCCACGCCGTTATGGCGATTATCGGCCGGGTAATTTCTCCGCAGGCTTCAGCGGGCCCGTGGCAGCCAGCTCGGCCTTGTCGTTGTCGCTCAACCTGCCGGCGGTGCAGTTGCTCGAGGCCCTGGGGCCCAAACGCTTCGCGGCACAGTTGCGCAATGGCGGGCTGAACCTGAGCTGGCCGGTGGCGGCCGAGCCCAATCTGGCGATGATCCTGGGCGGCGTCGGCAGTCGGCTGGAGGATCTGGTGGGAGGGTACAGCGCCTTCGCTCGCCAGGGCAGCAGCGCCACCTTGCGCTGGCAGCCTCAGGATGTGCTGCGCGAGCGGCCGATGATGTCCTCCGGGGCTGCCTGGATTGTCAGGCGCATCCTCAGTGGCCAGGCGCGGCCAGATCAGGACCCCCATGCCGAGCTGGTACTGCGCCCGGCGCTGGCGTGGAAAACCGGCACCAGTTATGGCTTTCGCGATGCCTGGTCGATCGGCGTCGGCCCGCGCTATTTGATAGGTGTCTGGATAGGCCGCCCGGACGGTACGCCGGTACCCGGCCAATTCGGCCTGGCATCGGCAGCACCGCTGATGTTTCAGGTGCACGACGTGCTCGGCAATCGTGATGCCCAGCGCGGCATCACGGCGCCGGTGCAAGCGGTACCCGCCAGTGTCGGCGTGGCCGCCATCTGCTGGCCCATGGGCCAACCGCTGGACCGTGCCGATCCCAACTGCCGTCGGCAGCGGTTTGCATGGACCTTGGATAACACCACCCCGCCCACCTTGTTGGCGCTGGATCAGCCCTTGGGCACCGGGCTGCAGGAAAGTCTGTGGGTGTCCCCGCAAGGCCTGCGCGTGAATGCGGCCTGCCCGGGCGCCCGCGCGCAGGCGATCGCCTTGTGGCCGGCGGCCCTGGAGCCTTGGCTACCCAAGGCCGAGCGCCGCGAGGCACGCCTACCAGGCGCCGATCCGGATTGCCCGCCACCGCCCCTGCCAGCCATGGCACCGCTGTCGATCGTGGGCGTGCGTACAGGCGATCGCTTGCGCCGTCCTGCGGCCAGTGCCGGAGGGCTGCGCATCAGCTTGTCGGCGTTGGGCGGACAGGGAAAGCGTTGGTGGTTCGTCAACGGCGAGCCGTTCGGGGCCGCGGAGGGCGAGGCAGGCTTGAACGCAGCGTTCGAACGGGCCGGCAGGTATGAGGTGAGCGTACTGGATGAGGCAGGACAGACGGCGAGGGTTGAATTCTCGGTGGTGGACTAGGCTGTGCTTCTGGCCCCTCTCCCCCAGGGAGAGGGTCGGGGCGAGGGGACCCTTCACCACAAATCCCACCCATGAAACCCATCTCAACTCAACCAGAACAACGTCAACACAAACCCCACCAGCAAGAACGGCGTCAACGGCAGCGGCGTCGGCGACTCAGGGTCCAGATAGGCCACCTTGCGCCGGTAGCGAATGGTCAGCCGGTACCACAGCATTGGCCCCACGAATACCCACACCACAATGGCCAGCACCCCGCCGATCAACGTGCCGACCAGATGATTACTGTCCGACGCCAGCGCCAATGCCCACAGCAGTTGCACTTCACCCCGGCCCAGGCGGCCACTCAGATAGCCGGGGAGGGTGAGTGCCATGCTCAGGGCCAGCGCTGCTGCCGCCTGCACCATGCTCGAGCCGATCCACGTATGCCCCGTGGTGAACAGGCAAACCAGCGCCAGGGAGCCCGCGCCAAGGGTGAGTGTGTCGGCAATCCTGCGCTGACGAATATCCTGCTCGGCGCAGAGGGTGAACCAGAGAAGCAATACTAGGCTAGGCATGGCGGCACTCACTTGCGTACGGCGGTGACTCACTTCTGAAACAGACCTTCTGGCTTCAGATTAGACGCACCGCGCGCGTTCATGAGCCGCGTGCAAAACTTTTTTTTCCGATGGGCAGTGGGCCTCAGCGAGGCGGATACGTCGAAAGGATCTTGGCCACGGCTTTCTGGATCGCCGCGTTGCGATCAGTGGGCGACACCGCGTTGTCGTTCACCACCTGTTCGGTGCTGCCGCGCCATACCAGCTTGCCGTCACGGCCGTCGACCATGTCCAGCTGCAGAGTGGCGACCTGATAATCCACGCTGCGCGTTTCATTCATCATCGGGCTGGCCCAGTAAGGCCCCCAGTAGCCGCCGCCCCAACCACCGCCGTAATTGGTGGTGACCTGCTGCTGACGGTTATCGATGATCAGATAGGCCTGCAGCTGCACGTCAGCCCGGCCCCCCGCAGCTGTGGGGCGCAACCCGCGCTGGTCGAGTTGGCCGCTGACGGCCTGGCGAATACGCTGGTCAGTCAGATCGCTCTTGATCCGCGGGTCATCAGGACGGTACTGCACGCCAGGCTCTTTCCATGCCCAACTGCGGTAGGCCCCGAAGTCGCGGCTGGCATCGAAGTCGTGGTTGATCTGCGGGTTCTGGCAAGCGCTGAGCAGTACGAACACAGGCAGTAAGGCAAGGCGACGCAACATGATGTCTTCTCCTTGGAGTCAAGACGGAGGATAGGCCGTCAGAGCCTTTTCCACAGCGCTGCGTAACGCATCGTTACGATCGCTCAGACTGCCCTGGCTGCTGGTTTCGGCACTCGCGCTCCACACCGGTTGGCCGCTACTGCCGTCGAACAAACTGATGCGCACTACCATCACCTGAACCTGATAGGTCCGCACCACCGGATAGCTGCCGTACACCCCACCGTAGCGGTCGTAAGGTCCGTAACCGCGGTTGTAGCCACCATAGCCGCCGCCGTATCCGTAGTCATCGCGCTCCTGGCGCAGGCGGGTCTCCAGGCGCAGGTCCGCAGCCACACGCAAATCCGCCGCACCGGCGCCGCGAAGTGGCCGCAGACCCCGTTGGTCCAGGCCATTGCTCACCGCTTCGGCAATCTGCGCCGAATCCGCCCAACTGGTGCCGGCGGGCAGTTGCCCGTTGACCCAGCCCCAGTTGCGGTAGCGCCCGTAATCGCGCGGCGGCGCGGGGTAGGCACTGGCATCGAACGTGCTGGCCGCCTGTGCCGGGGCGGGCGGCAAGGGCTTGGAGCTGGCGACATACGGATTGGGGCTCTGGCAGGCGACCAGTCCCAGGCAGGCAAGGCACAACGCTAGGCAACGCATGACAGTCTCCCAAAGTGACCGGTCATACCGGCCGACACACCCAGTGCAGGTAACGGCCCAGGCCGGCGAACGCCGGATGACGTCGATGGGCCAGCTCCATTTCCACCAGCGCCGCGACATCGGCGCGTTTCTGGAAATCCACTGGCATGTAGTCGTGAAACACTCTGACGCCGCTTTGGCTTTCGACACTCCAGGCGCCGTCAAGTTGCGCCGCGAGTTCGCGCGGGTCCAGGGGCGTTTGTGGGGTCAGGCTTTGTTTTTCGCCCGCCAGCTCATTGCTGCGCAGCTTGCGGAAATGGCCTTTGAGCAGGTTGCGGTACACCAGCGCGTCTCGGTTGTAGAAGGCCAGCGACAACCATCCGCCTGGACGGGTCAGTCGATGCAGGGCGGGCAGAATGGCGTAGGGTTCGGCCAGCCATTCGAGCACCGCATGGCAGATCACCAGATCGAAAGGCTCGCTCAGTTGCGCCGGCAGATCCTGCCAGGGCGCTTGAATGAAGGTGGCGCTCTGGCCGGCGGCGGCGAAGCGTTCCCGGGCACCTTCGAGCATGGGCGCGGCCGGTTCGGTCAGGGTCACTTGATGGCCTTGCTCGGCCAGCCACAACGCCATGTGCCCCAGGCCACCACCGATGTCCAGTACACGCAGAGAGCGTGCGGGCAACGCCTCGAGCAGGTCTGTCTGCAACACGGCCAGGCGAATCGCGCCTTTGGCGCCGCCATAGATTTTCTCGGCGAAGCGCGTGGCCAATTCGTCGAAATGACGGTCGCTCATCGAGCGAAGCGCCGTTCGCTGTCCGCCAGCTTGGCGCGCACCACCTGTTCCATGTCCAGGCCCAGTTCGCTGCACAACAGCAACAGATAGAGCACGACATCGCCGACTTCCTGTCCGGCATGCTCGAGTTGTTCCGGGGACAGCTGGCGCGATTGGTCCTCGGTCAGCCACTGGAAGATTTCCAGCAGTTCGGACATTTCCACGCTGGCTGCCATGGCCAGGTTCTTGGGGCTGTGAAAGCGCCGCCAGTCGTTGTTGTCACGGATCTGATGCAGGCGTTGGGTAAGGGTTTCGAGGTTCATTGCGGGACTCCTGAAGGCGCATAGCTTCGGGGGGAATGGGGGTTAAAGCAAGACCCCGACCCACGCCGCGAGCAACAGCAGTATCGCCAACCCCCTGTTCATCCACTGCACCCGGCGCGGCGACGTCAGCCAGCGCGCCGAACCCATTCCCAGCAACGCCCAACATGCCATGCACGGCAACGCCACGGCAAAGAACACCAACGCCAGCATCATGATTCCATTGCCCTGGCTGAACACACTGACCACTGCCAGCGCCATCACCCAGGTCTTGGGGTTGACCACCTGCAACGCCGCCGCCCCGATAAAGCCGAGGCGCGCCGTGTCTCGCTGCTCGATGGCCCGCGCCGGGCTGCTGAAGATCTTCCAGGCCAGCCAGCTCAGCCACAGCGTGCCAACCCAGGCCATCACCGGTTGCGCGCCGGGAATCGCCAGCACTGACTGACCGACGCCCGTGCCTACTAGCAACACCATCACCGCCGCCCCCAGGCAGGCCCCCAGAATGCTTGGCACCGTGGCCCACCAGCCAAAGCGAGCGCTGTTGCTCAGCACCAGGATATTGGTCGGGCCAGGCGTGATGGAGGCGACGAAGGCGAACAGCATGAAGGGCAGCATGGCAGCAGGCTCCAGAATGATGGAGGCTGCAGCGTGGCGTACTGGCTCAGCTCAGTCTGGAAGATTTGAGCAGCGTGAACGATAGGCGCCGGGGCTCAGGCCATAGGCGCGCAGAAACCAGCGTCCCAGGTGGCTCTGGTCGGCGAAGCCCAGATCACTGGCCACCTGAGCGGGCCACGCCCCGCCGGCCAGCAACCGCCGCGCCCGGGTCAGGCGCAGTTGCACCAGATAGGCATGCGGCGGCAGGCCGAACGCCGCCTTGAATGCGCGGCTCAGGCGAAAGCGGTCAACGCCGCAGGCATGGGCCAGCTCGTCCATGCCCAGATCACGATGCAAGTGCGCATGCAGGTAGTCACGGGCCCGCAGCGCCACTTGCGGCAAGCGTGGATCGAGGCTGTCCAGGCGCCGCCAGTGCAGGTCTGCCGTCAGGCCTTGGAGCAAGCCGTCGAGCGCGCTCTGGCGAACGATCCGGGATTCCTGATGATGCAGCGCGCAAAAGGCGAAGCTGATGGCTCGACCCAGGCGCGGGTCGGTTCTCAAGGCGTTGCCGAACCCCAGTATGCAGTTGTCCGGCGCGTGCTCGAACAGGCCAGCGAGTTCACGGCTCAGCCACTGCGGGTCCAGGTACAGCATATGGTAGGTAAAGCCTTCGGCATGGGGCGCATCGCCGTCATGAATCTCCCCGGGCTCCAGGGTGAACACCTGGCCTGGGGTGCTGGCATGACGCTGCCGACGACAGTGGAACTGTTGCACGCCTTGCTCCGTGATGCCCACCAGATAACTGTCGTGCCAGTGCGGATCATAGGCATGTCCGCGAAAGTGAGCGCGTAACGTTTCGATACCGCTGTCGCGGTCTTGGGCAAGATCGATCCAATGGGTGTCGGGCATGGGCCACCTGCGGGGTAGAGCGGTCATTTATCCCGCGCCGAGAGCCTCGAGTCTAGAAGGTTCGTGCAAACATCCCCACCCATGCATCTGTAGGGGTCGCGCACAGCCGCGTAGCCGCCCGCCTTTTGCCACCCCAACGTCACCCTGCCACTGCCCCCCACCGCCCGGTCATATGCACCAGCTCCCCACGCCCCTCCAGCCGCAACTGCCCGTTACCGCCCGCGGCGCTGGCGCTCAGGATCAACTCGCTCGGCAACCGTACCGGCTTGTGAAACTCCACCTCCAGCTCATAGTTGGCCATGGGCAAATGCTCACGCAGGGCTGCCACGCTTTGCGCCAGGCTCCACATGCCGTGGGCGATCGCGCTGGGGAAACCGAACAGCTTGGCCGTGGGTGCGCTCAGGTGAATCGGGTTGTAATCTCCGGACACCCGGGCATAGCGTCGCCCCGTATCGTGCGCTGCATACCAGCGGTGCACCTGCGCCAGGGGCAGCGGCTCGACCACCGGCGCCGGAGTTGCCAGGCCCTCGGCTTTGGCCCCTCTGCACAGCATGGTGCTGTGCTCCAGCCACAGCGGCCCGAGAGGATCATCGACCTGGGTCACCACCTCGAAAGTGGCGCCTTTGTCGTGGGGCTGCAGGTTCTGCGTATGCACGCTGACGCGCACGTCGGCCACGCCACCCAACGGGCGCAACACCTGAATGCGATTGCGCACGTGCACCAGTCCCATCAATGGAAAAGGGAACGCCTTGTCAGTCAGCAAGCGCATCTGCAAAGGGAACGCCAATACATGAGGGTAAGTGGCGGGCATCATGCCGCCCTCACCGAAACCGCACAGTTCACGATAGTTCGCCAGGTGTCGAGGGTCGGCCGTGACGTTGCAGCGCACGCCGAAATCCGGCAGTTGCGTACCCTTGATCTTGCGATTGAACAGCGCGTGCAGGTAGGCCCCGGCCAGGTCGGGGTTACGGGTCAGGGTGTGCCATTGGGTCGACATGCTCAGGCCCCCAGCACGCTTTGGCCGCATACGCGCAACACTTGCCCGCTGACCGCACCGCTCCCTGGTTGTGCCAGCCAGGCCACAGCCTCGGCGACATCCTGCGGCTGGCCGCCCTGGCCCAGCGAACTCAGCCGGCGCCCGGCCTCACGCAGGCCGAACGGCATCTGCGCGGTCATGTGCGTTTCGATGAAGCCCGGCGCCACCGCATTGATCGTGGCGCCGCGTTGCGCCAGCAGCGGCGCGAACGCCTCGGCCATGCCGATCAGGCCCGCCTTGCTGGCGGCATAATTGCTCTGGCCGCGATTGCCGGCAATACCGGTAGTGGAAGAGAGCAGCACCACACGGCCGTCATCGCGCAGGGTGCCGCTGTCGAACAAGGCCTGGGTCAGGCGCTGCGGTGCCAGCAAATTGACCGCCAACACCGAGTCCCAGTACTCGGGTGTCATGTTGACCAGGGTCTTGTCACGGGTGATGCCAGCGTTGTGCACCACGATATCCAGGCCGTCCGGTAATGCTTCGATCAGGCGCTCGGCCGCGTCCGCAGCGCAGATATCCAGGTCGATGGTGCGTCCGCCCAGGCGCGCCGCCAAGGCCTCCAGGTCGTGACGGGCCTGCGGGACATCCAGCAAGATCACTTCGGCGCCGTCGCGCGCCAGCGTCTGCGCGATGGCCGCGCCTATGCCTCGGGCGGCACCGGTCACCAGAGCCTTGCGTCCGGCCAGCGGGCGCGTCCAGTCGCTGACCTGCACTGCACACGGCTCCAGGAACAGCACCTGCCCAGAAACGAACGCGCTTTTTGGCGACAGGAAGAAGCGCAGGGCGCCTTCCAGTTGATCGTCCGCCTCGGGCGCCACGTACAGCAGCTGGAGGGTCGCGCCATCGCGCAGTTCCTTGGCCAACGAACGGCTGAAGCCTTCCAGCGCGCGTTGGGCAATGTGTGCCAGAGGGTCGTTGAGGCTGTGGGGATCACGGCCCAGAATGAGCAAGTGGGCGCTGTTGTCCAGGCTCTTGATCAGCGGCTGGAAGAATTCGCGCAGTTGCTTGAGTTCTTCGCTGTCTTTGATATGGCTGGCATCGAACACCACGGCTTTGACTTTCGGCCCCAGCCCGGCCGTCCAGCTCGGCAACGGCGCGGCGCCGTAGGCCTCGGCCGTGAGCTTGCCGGCGAACACCGCGACCTTGGCTGCCAGCGGTCCGCCGCCCAGCAGCAAAGGGCCATCGACGGGGCGCAGACGGCCGCCCTGCCAGCGCTCCAGGTGAGCCGGGGAAGGCAGCCCGACGGCACCCACCAGGCGGCGACCGAAGTCGGAGTTGGCAAAGTCGATATATCGATCGGACATGGAACGTGCTCCGGGTCAAAGGGTTCAAAGTGTGGACCACGACGGGGCAACTGTCGTTCGCCCGGTCTGCACCACGGTTTTGTAAAGCCGCTGTCACACAATCCCCCAAGGATGCCCGTTATGAACCCTGCTATGAATGCTGTGCGCCGGGTTGCCATCATTGGCAGCAATCGAATTCCCTTCGCCCGTGCCAACGGTCCCTATGCCACGGCCAGCAACCAGACGATGCTTACCGCCGCGCTGGAGGGCTTGATCGAACGTTACGGCCTGCACGGCCTGCGCCTTGGCGAAGTGGCTGCGGGGGCGGTGCTCAAGCACTCGCGGGATTTCAACCTCACCCGTGAATGCGTGCTGGGTTCGCGACTGTCGCCGCAAACACCCGCCTACGACGTGCAGCAGGCCTGTGGTACGGGGCTGGAGGCGGCTTTGCTGGTGGCCAACAAGATTGCCCTGGGTCAGATCGAATGCGCCATTGCCGGTGGTGTCGATACCGCCTCCGATGCGCCCATTGCGGTGGACGAAGGGCTGCGTCAGGTGCTGCTCCGCGCCAACCGGGCCAAGTCTCTGCCCGACAAGCTCAAAGCCCTCCTGCAACTACGCCCACAGCACTTCAAGCCGGAGCTGCCCCGCAATGGCGAGCCGCGCACGGGCCTTTCCATGGGCCAGCATTGCGAACTGATGGCGCAGACCTGGGACATACCCCGCGAACAGCAGGACCAATTGGCATTGCTCAGCCACCAGCACTTGGCCGCTGCCTATGCCGAGGGCTGGCAGGACGATTTGCTTACCCCATTCCTGGGCTTGAATCGGGATCACAACCTGCGCCCTGAGCTGACTCGCGATCAGTTGGCGGCGCTCAAACCGGCTTTTGAAAAAAGTGCCAGGGGCACGCTCACGGCGGGCAACTCCACGCCGTTGACCGATGGCGCCAGCGTGGTGCTGCTGGCCAGCGAAGCCTGGGCGCAAGAGCGGGGCCTGCCGGTGTTAGCGTACCTGCGCGACGGCGAGACCGCTGCAGTGGACTTCGTCAGTGGCCAGGAAGGTCTGTTGATGGCACCGGTCTATGCCGTGCCACGGCTGCTGGCACGCAATGGCCTGACCCTGCAGGATTTCGACTATTACGAAATCCACGAAGCCTTTGCCGCTCAGGTGCTGTGCACCCTCAAGGCCTGGGAAGACCCCGAGTACTGCCGCACCCGGCTCGGCTTGGAAGCGCCACTGGGGTCGATCGATCGTGCACGGCTGAACGTCAAGGGCAGTTCCCTGGCCGCAGGCCATCCCTTCGCGGCCACCGGCGGGCGTGTCCTGGGCAACCTCGCCAAGCTACTGGCGACCGCCGGCAGCGGCCGCGGCTTGATTTCCATCTGCGCCGCCGGCGGCCAGGGCGTGACCGCGATCATCGAGCGCTGAGCGGCACTGCCGATGGCGCGGCGGCGGCCTGGACCTTGAGTCGATTGGCATAGCTCTCGGCCATGATCGAGCAGACGATCAGCTGCAGCGGATGGTAGATCATGATCGGCAGCAGAATCAGGCCCAGGCCCGGGTTGCTGCCGAAGATCAGCGCGGCCATCGGCGCACCGGCAGCCAGCGATTTCTTGCTTGCGCAGAACACCGCAGCGACCTTGTCGGCATGGTTGAAGTCCAGCGCCTTGGCGGTGCGCGTGGTCAGCAACAGGATCAGCGCCAGCAATACCGCGCTGCCACCAAAGGCAATCGCCAGCACCGACAGGCCCTGCTGCTGCCACAGCCCGGAAACCATCGAGTTGCAGAACGCCGCGTAGACCAGCAGCAGGATCACCGCCTTGTCGATGAGGTTGGTATAGCGCTTGTGCCGGCCAAAGAACTTGCCGAACAACGGCCGCAGCAACTGCCCCAGTACCAGCGGCAAAAGCAGCATGCCGCACAGGTCCAGCAGCGTCTCGCCCAGGTCGATGCCGCCAGAGCCTTCACCCACCACCAGCGCGCACAGGAACGGGGTGATGAAAATGCCCAGGACACTGGACAGGCTGGCGTTGAGGATCGCTGCCGGGACGTTGCCGCCAGCGCTGCCGGTCAGGGCCACCGATGAAGAAATGGTCGAGGGCAGGGCGGCCAGGTACAGGAAGCCGAGCATCAAGGTCGCCGGAATGAAGGCGCCGAAGGCTTTGTCGCTGGCCAGCCACAGCAATGGGAAGACCACGAACGTGAAGGCCTGGACCATGATGTGCAGGCGCCAGTTTTTCAAGCCATGGCGGATTTGCTCGCTGGACAGGTTGATGCCGTGCAGAAAGAACACCACGAACACGCCGATGTTGGTCACCAGGCCCGCGTGCATGGCACCGCCGGTGGCGCCGAAGTGGGGAAACAGCCACGCCAGCACCACGGCCAACAGCATGCCGCAGAGGAACCAGTCGGTGACGACGCGTTTGAGATGTTTGAAAACGTGCATGCAGGCACCTGTGTACGGATCGAAGGAGATTGATGTGCACAGGCTACCTGAAGCACTCTTGAGCCGTCTTGCGATATAAGGCCAAGCAATGCCGACTAACGGACAACTTCGTCTTCCCCGTCCCATTCCTGTGCTGCAGAGCCTGCCCAGGCCGCTGTATGCCCGCGCCGAAAGCCTGAGCGCCGGTTCCTGGACGCCGCGTCATCGCCACGACTGGGTGCAGTTTTCCTATGCCATCAGCGGTGTCCTGGGCGTGCACACCGACGACGGCAGCTTTTTCGCACCGCCCCAGTGGGGCGTGTGGATTGCTGCCGGCATGGAGCATGAAGTGGTGACCTCGATGCGCGCGGAAATGCGCAGCCTGTATGTGCGGGCAGAGGACTGCCTGTGGGCGCCGCCGCGGTGTCGAGTGCTGGAAGTCACGCCCCTGGCCCGCGAGTTGATCAAGGGTTTCTGCGAGCTGCCCCATGACTACCCGGCCGGGAACAGCCCCGAAGCGCGCCTGGTGCAAGTGCTGCTGGATCAGCTGGCGATCCTGCCCGAGGTCGGCTTTTCCCTGCCGCTGCCCCGCGACCGCCGGTTGTTGTCGCTGTGCAACGAACTGATCGCCGCGCCCGATCAGTCCGCTACCCTGGCCGCCTGGGCGCACCGGTTGGGCACCTCGGAAAAAACCCTGATGCGATTGTTCCAGCGCGAAACCGGCTTGAGTTTCCGCGGCTGGCGTCAAAGAATGCGCCTGCTGTCATCGCTCAATGCCCTGGAAAACGGCGAAAGCGTCACCCAGACGGCCCTGGCCAACGGCTACGAATCCACCTCGGCGTTCATTGCCGCATTCAAGGGCCTGTTTGGCTTCACGCCGGGTGAACTGTAGATGCACAGTGCCTGTAGCTGTGCAGATTGGCGGATTGTTTGCATCCTTTTGCACCCTCGGGTCGGCAATCTTCCCATCCTGTGAGAGGATGCCGACAGAACTCGCGTGTTTGGCAACGAAGGACCCAGAATAAAAGCTGATGAAGACTCCAAAACGCATTGAACCGCTGATCGAGGACGGTCTGGTGGACGAGGTGCTGCGACCGCTCATGAGCGGTAAAGAAGCAGCTGTCTATGTGGTGCGCTGTGGCAATCAATTGCGCTGCGCCAAGGTCTACAAGGAGGCGAACAAACGAAGTTTTCGTCAGGCCGCTGAGTATCAGGAAGGCCGCAAGGTCCGTAACAGCCGTCAGGCCCGAGCCATGGCCAAAGGGTCCAAGTTCGGCCGCAAGGAAACCGAGGATGCCTGGCAGAACGCCGAGGTGGCAGCGCTCTTCCGCCTGGCCGGTGCCGGCGTGCGGGTGCCCAAGCCCTTCGATTTTCTCGAGGGCGTGCTGCTGATGGAAATGATCTGCGATGAATACGGCGATGCAGCGCCGCGTCTCAATGACGTGGTGCTGGAGCCCGAGCAGGCACGCGAGTACCACGCGTTCCTGATCCAGCAGATCGTGCTGATGCTCTGCACAGGCTTGGTGCACGGTGACCTGTCCGAGTTCAACGTGCTGCTGACCCCGGACGGTCCGGTGATCATCGATTTGCCCCAGGCGGTCGATGCTGCGGGTAACAACCACGCCTTCAGCATGCTGGAGCGCGACGTTGGCAACATGGCCAGCTACTTCGGGCGCTTTGCCCCGGAGCTCAAGGCCACTCGCTACGCCAAGGAAATGTGGGCGCTGTACGAAGAGGGCCGGTTGCATCCAGCCAGTGTGCTGACCGGCGAATTTGCCGAGGAAGATGTGGAAGCCGATGTGGGTGGCGTGATGCGCGAGATTGAAGCGGCGCGTCTGGATGACGCCCGTCGCCGGGCAATCCGCGAAGCGGACGAGAAGCCTGCCGACAAGGCCGAAGAGCCGCCACCGCCCTGGATGCAGTAAAGCCTGGGTGCCTAGTGGCAGCAGCCCCCGGATGCCAGCTCCTTGAGGATCGGGCAATCCGGGCGGTCATCGCCTTGGCAGTGCGCCACCAGGTGCTGCAGGGTGTCGCGCAGCCCGCTGAGCTGCGCGATGCGCTGGTTGAGGTCATCGATGTGGGCCCGAGCCAGCTGCTTGACGTCAGCGCTGGCGCGCTGGCGGTCTTGCCACAGTGTCAGCAGTTTCGCCACTTCTTCCAGTGAAAACCCCAGGTCACGCGAGCGCTTGATGAAGCCGAGCGTGTGCAGGTCGTCTTCTCGATAGAGCCTGTAGCCGCTGTCACTGCGATGGGCCGGTCTGAGCAGGCCGATCGACTCGTAATAGCGGATCATCTTTGCGCTGAGGCCGCTTTCACGAGCAGCCTGGCCGATATTCATCGTACTGCCTCCCCATACTCAATAGCTGCGCCGATGCCTGAGCATCAACCTTACCCCCTGGGCAAGGTCAATAGTCCAACGGTTCCGCTTTGAGGTACAAGCCTGCATTGCCCGCCGCAATGCGAAACTTCTGAATCTGGCCGGCGCGCATGGTCACGATCACCGGTCGGTACTCGGTCATGCCCGGTGCGCAGCCCGGCATCTGCCCTGGCAATTGACGCAGTCCTACACTGACAGGCCCTGGGGGCAGGTTGAACGACGTCGCCTGCTCCTGGAACAGCCTGGCAGTCAGTTGATCTTGCAGATACACCCCGATTTCGCACGAGGTGGCCACTTCCAGGCGCTCGCGGGAAACAATCAGAATGCCATAGGGCTGGCCAGTGTCGGCCTGGGCCAGGCATGC
Source organism: Pseudomonas sp. UBA4194 (assembly GCF_002379585.1). GTDB lineage: Bacteria > Pseudomonadota > Gammaproteobacteria > Pseudomonadales > Pseudomonadaceae > Aquipseudomonas. The sequence continues at coordinate 23,921 of NZ_DFUE01000036.1, read as the reverse complement.
CAATGCCGACAGGCCGAAAATGCCGAACAACCTCGAGATACCACGGCGCATGCAAACACTCCTGCCAATATCGATCTATGCGCAGCTTGGCCGACCCCGTGCGGGAATACCAGCCCGGCAGCCCATCGACAAACTTGACCTTGACCCGACGGGAAGGTTGAAACTGGCCTCAATCCCACTCAGCGAGGAATTCCCATGCAAGTGTTCAACGTCAAAGGCATGACTTGCGGTCATTGCGTGCGCGCCGTGACCCAGGCGGTAGTCGCCGAGGACCCGGCCGCCACCGTAGAGGTGGACCTGGCCGCTGGCGAGGTGAAAGTGCAGAGCCAGTTGCCGCGCCCACAGGTGGCGCAGCTGATCACCGAAGAGGGCTACGAGGTCGGCGAGTAGCGGCAAGGTTCATGCAGGCCGCCGGGTATCGAGGTTAGACTAGGCGGCTTGTCTGTCTGCAGTCGTACTGGATACCCGATGAATCTCAAGACCATTCTCATTCTGGGAGCCCTCAGCGCTTTCGGCCCGCTGGCGATCGACTTTTACCTGCCAGGCTTTCCGGCCATGGCGCTGGCTTTCGGCACCGACGAGAAGCACATCCAGGCCACCCTGGCTGCCTATTTCCTGGGCTTGTCCATCGGCCAACTGGTGTACGGCCCGGTGGCCGACCGATTCGGTCGGCGCGTGCCGTTGCTGGTAGGCGTCACCCTGTTCACGCTGTCATCACTGCTGTGTGCGTTCGCACCGACCCTGGACTGGCTGATCGTCGCGCGCTTCGTACAGGCGCTGGGCGGCTGTGCCGGCATGGTGCTGGCACGGGCCATCGTCAGCGACAAGTGCGATGCGGTCGGCTCGGCGAAAGTCTTTTCCCAACTGATGCTGGTCATGGGCCTGGCGCCGATTCTGGCGCCCATGCTCGGCGGTTTGCTGGTCAACACCTGGGGCTGGCAGTGGATCTTCATCCTGCTGACCTTCTTCAGTGCAGCCTGCCTGGCGGCAGTCGCCCTGGGTCTGCCGGAAAGCATGCCGGCCGATCGACCACGGCAACCGCTGAGCGGCGCACTGGGCGCCTATGCACGCCTGTTGCTCGATCGCGTGTTCATTGGCCATGCAATTACCGGCGGCATCGCCATGGCCGGCATGTTTGCCTACATCGCCGGTTCGCCGTTCGTGTTCATCAAGCTCTACGGCGTTCCCGCCGAGCACTATGGGTGGCTGTTTGGCAGCAATGCCGCAGGCTTCATCCTGATGGCTCAGGTCAACGCGCGACTGCTGGCGCGCACAGGGCCGGCGTTGCTGTTGTCGCGAATGGTCTGGGTGTACCTGGGCGCCGGGGTGGTACTGCTGGCACTGGCCGCCATGCACACCGCGACCTTGTGGCCGCTGCTCATCCCTTTATTCGTCTGCATCGCCAGCCTGGGCTGCATCATCCCCAATGCCTCGGCCTGCGCCATGAACGGTCAGGGCGCCCGTGCCGGGAGTGCCTCGGCGCTGCTGGGCTGCCTGCAATTCAGCCTGGCAGCGGGCGCCGCTTCGCTGGTCGGCGTGCTTCACGATGGCAGCGCCCTGCCGATGGCCTGGGTGATCGGCGGTTGCGGGGTGCTGGCAGTGGTCGCCTCGCTGCTCACCCGCCGCTGGCAGCAGGCCCGCGGCATCTGAGCGCACACCCTCAACCGGCCGCCTGGCCGGGGGTGGGCAACCGATGAGGCGCGCTCAAGCGTGCCTGCAATGTGGCAACGAAGGCCTGCGCCTCGGCCTCACTACGAAATGACACCACGTGCTGGTCCATGCGGACCTGCCAGCGGACGCCCTTGGGTAACGCCAACTCAGTGACCAGAACTTTCATGACTGATGTCCTGTGGCTCGATTGGAGGCTCCAGTGTAGCGCTTATTCCTGCGAGCAGAGGCCGGCGAGCGAGTGCCTGACTAACGGTTTGGGCAGGGGCGTGCAATATTCCTGTAGGCAGCAAGGGACTGGTTCTGCATGAAATCTCTCTAGTCCATGTGGGCTTAACTACAGGGCTTCAACTCATTTCGAGGCGGTTTGCGCACAGCGCCCGATGAAATTCGGGCCTTGGAGCAATTGCTGCAAGGTGTGTTGCCGAAATTGTAGGTCCCGGCTCACACAAGTATCGATGCATCCCGTGCACTTTGCCGAGTGGCGGCGCGATTCGTCCAATTCCGTACAACCCCTAGGTGCATATATTCTGCCGGCATCTATTGCCAGAACGACGATCGTTACCACAGGGAGTGAATACATGGAACCGGTACCTTGCATCAGCCAGATTGCCACTTTGCTGGCCGACCCCAAACGCAGCGCAATGCTCTGGGCGCTTATCGACGGTACGGCGCGGGGCGCCGACGAACTGGCTTCGCTGGCGGGCGTATCGATGTCTTCGGCGGGCGCACACCTGGCGCGCCTGTCTGCCGGGGGCTTGCTGACCCTGGAAGCGCGCGGGCGCAAACGCTTCTTCAGGCTGGCCAAACCCGAGGTCGGTGCCGCGGTCGAGGCGCTGGCCTGCGTGTCATACGTCAAGGCACCGTCCCGGCTGGCGCTCGACGACGGCGTGCACACCTTGAGTCCGGTGACGGCCCTGCATCAGGCGCGCTTATGCCAGGATCATCTGGGCGGCGTGCTGGCCGCCGATCTGTTTCAGCGCATGGTCGAAAGTCGCTGGCTTGAGCATTACGAGCAGCGCCTCGAAATCACTACCGAAGGAAGCAGCCAGTTGGCCAATTGGGGGATCTATACCCAGGCGTTGGTCAATCGCGAGCGTCTGGCGATGCAAACGTGCTGCGACTGGAGCACCGAACGCCCCCATCTGGGTGGCGCGCTGGGCGCCAGCCTGATGAAGCTGTTCCTGCAGTCCGGTTGGGTCAAGCTCAATGAAGACAATCGGCAACTGCAGGTGACCCGGCTGGGCGCCAGGGAGATCGCCCGCATGGGGCTGCAAACCCCATGAGGCAAAGTTGCTCAGCCGTTCAAGGTTTGCTCAGGCGAGCGTCCAGGCTGTTTTGTGCCAAACGCTTGGCCTGGTCCTCGGTCATGCCCAGATGGGTGTACAGGGCATGGAAGTTCTCGGTGACGTAACCGCCGAAATAGGCCGGGTCGTCCGAGTTCACCGTGACCTTCACGCCGCGTTCGAGCATGTCCAGGATGTTGTGCTGGCTCATGTCGTCGAACACGCACAGCTTGGTGTTGGAGAGCGGGCACACGGTCAGCGGAATCTGCTCATCGATGATGCGCTGCATCAGCCGCTCGTCTTCGATGGCGCGCACGCCATGGTCGATACGCTGGATCTTGAGCAGGTCCAGGGCTTCCCAGATGTACTCGGGCGGGCCTTCTTCACCGGCGTGGGCCACGGTCAGGAAGCCTTCGTCGCGGGCACGGTCGAAAACGCGCTTGAACTTGCTCGGCGGATGGCCGACTTCGGAGCTGTCCAGGCCCACGGCGACGAAGGCATCGCGAAATGGCAGTGCCTGGTCCAGGGTCTTTTGCGCCTCATCCTCGCTCAGGTGGCGCAGGAAGCTGAGGATCAGCCCGCTGTCCACGCCCAGTTGCGAGCGGCCATCTTTCAACGCTGCGGTAATACCGTTGAGCACCACTTCGAAGGCAACGCCTCGGTCGGTGTGGGTCTGCGGGTCGAAGAACGGCTCGGTATGAACCACGTTCTGGGCTTGGCAGCGCAGCAGGTAGGCCCAGGTCAGGTCGTAGAAGTCCTGCTCGGTGCGCAGCACGTCGGCGCCCCGGTAGTACAGGTCCAGAAACTCCTGCAGGTTGTTGAACGCATAGGCCCCGCGCAGCGCCTCTACATCGTTCCAGGGCAGCGCGATCTTGTTGCGCTCGGCCAGGGCGAACAGCAACTCGGGCTCCAGCGAACCCTCCAGGTGCATGTGCAGTTCAGCCTTGGGCAAGGCATTGAGCCAGTCGTACATGGTGTTCTCTCATCAGGTGCAATCAAGCGCGACATTCTACAGATGTTCGGTGGGCCAGGCGGTGAAACCTGACCAGCTGGTTCAGTTCACTGCTTCGGGTTCCCGTCGATAGGCATAGGTATCGGCAAACCGCGACAGCAGGAATTGAGCGCAGGTCGTGCTCGGGTATTTGGCCAGGTGCTCGTCACTGTGACAGCCTGGCAGGCATTCGATCACCGTGTCGGGATGGGGCTCGGCGAAGAACGGCATCGAATAGCGATCCACGCCCAGCGGGCTGACCACCCGGTGTGGCGTGGAGAGGTAGCGATCATTGCTCCAGCGCGCCATCATGTCGCCCAGATTGACCACGAAAGTGCCATCGATGGGCGGCGCATCGATCCATTGGCCCTGCACATTGCGCACTTGCAGGCCGCCGGCACTGTCCTGGTACAACAGCGTCACGCAGCCATAGTCGGTGTGGGCGCCAGCGCCTTGCTGCTCGGCGCAGCTGGCGGTCTGCCGCGGCGGGTAGTGGATCATGCGCAGCACGCTGACCGGGTCCTGGAACCGAAGGTCGAAAAAGTCCGTTGCAATGCCCAGGTGAACGGTCATGGCCCGCAGCAAGGTCTGGGCCAGGCTCTGCATGTCCAGATAGTGCTGCTGCATCAGCGCTTCCCAACCGGGCAGGTCGGGATGCCGATTGGGCCCGCGCAGCGGCTTGCCTGCCAGTACGTCGGGATGATCGGCCGGCAAGTGCAGGCCCATGTCGAAGGTTTCTTTCAGGTCGCTGGGCAGCGCCGGGTCCAACTGCTCGGTGGCAATGGCCCCATAGCCGCGATGATGGCGAGTCTGGGTGATGTCGATCTTGAGTTTTTCATCCGGCTCGAGCGCGAAGAATGCCTTGGCCATGGCCTGCACCTGGGCGATCCGTTCGGGGCTGATGGGGTGGCCCTTGATATAGAAGAAACCCCACTGCCGACACGCCTGGTCGATGGCATCGGCAACGTCCTGCCGCGCCACAGGGTCATCGCGGTACAGCGCGGTGATATCGATGATGGGTAATGTGTCCAACGAACACCTCTGTATGGAGCACGCGGTCTGCCTTCCCGGGAGTACCGCGGCGCGCGTTGACGCGGCGTGCGCCGCTGCTACGTTATTGGGGGAGCTTGGCTGTCATGCCTTCGATGTAATAGTTCATCGAGGCCAACTCGGCGTTGCTGGCGGTCACCCCGGAGGCGAGTTTTTCCACGCCGTTCTGATCCTTGATCGGCCCGGTGAACGGATGCAGCGCCCCACTTTCGATATCGGCGATGAGCTTCTGCGCCTCGGCCTTCACATCAGCCGGCACCAGGTCGCTGATCGGCAGCTGCACGGTGCCTTCCTTCAGCCCACCCCAGTAATCCTGGGATTTCCAGGTGCCGTCGATCACGCTTTGGGTGGCTTGAATGTAATGCGGTCCCCAGTTGTTGACGATCGACGTCAACACGGCCTTGGGTCCGAAGTGCGCCATGTCCGAGGCATAACCCACTGCGTAGACACCCCGGCGTTCGGCCGCCTGGATCGGAGCGGGGCTGTCGGTGTGCTGGAAGACCACGTCCACACCCTGGTCGATCAGTGCATTGGCTGCGTCCGCTTCCTTGCCCGGATCGAACCAGGAGTTCACCCACACCACTTTCATCTCGGTGCCTGGGTTGTACTTGTTCAAAGCCAACTGGATGGCGTTGATATCCCGGATCACTTCGGGAATCGGGAACGAGGCCACGTAACCGACCTTCTTGGTCTTGGTCATCTTCGCGGCCAGGTAGCCCCCTACGTAGCGCCCTTCATAGGTGCGCGCCAGGTAGGTGCCCATGTTCTTGTCCTGCTTGTAGCCGGTGGCGTGCTCGAACGTCACTTTGGGGAATTGCTTGGCCACCTTGAGGGTCGGGTTCATGTAACCGAAGGAGGTGGTGAAGATTAGGTCGTACTTGTCCTTGGCCATGTTACGGATCACCCGCTCGGCATCGGCACCCTCGGCCACGTTCTCCACGTAGTTGGTGGTGATCTTGTCGCCCATTTCCTTGATCAGCGCCTGGCGGCCCTGCTCATGCTGATACGTCCAGCCGTGGTCGCCGATCGGGCCGATGTAGACGAAGCCGACCTTCAGCGGGTCGGCCGCGCTGGCAGCCAGGCTGGAACCCAGCGCAATGGCCGCCGCCACGGCACACAAAACAGCTTTGAGCGGACGACGCTTGAGGGTGTTCGATAGCATGCAGGTAAGCTCCTTGTGATCGTGTGGGCCGTGATGATCGGCTGGCAGATCAATGCAAAAAGCTGACCAACAAGACAAATAAGCACCGCGTGGCCGCGCACGATGCGGCGGCGGCTACCCACGATCTGCTTCTAGCCCCCTCTCCCTCAGGGAGAGAGGGCCGCACGATGCGCCGCGGCTACCCACGATCTGCTTCTAGCCCCCTCTCCCTCAGGGAGAGGGCTGGGGTGAGGGGACCATCCACCACAAATCCCCAACCCTTCACCCACCCCACAAAAGTGCAGCCCACCTCACCCAAGCCTCCAACCGGTGCACCGCGAAACCTTCAACACTCCACCAGATTCACGGCCAACCCCCCACGGGAGGTCTCCTTGTACTTATCATGCATATCCGCCCCGGTATCGCGCATGGTCCGAATCGCGTGGTCCAAGGAAATGAAATGCTCCCCATCCCCCCGCAACGCCATCTGCGCGGCGTTGATGGCCTTCACCGCGGCAATCGCATTGCGCTCGATGCACGGCACCTGCACCAGCCCGCCGACCGGGTCGCAGGTCAATCCCAGGTTATGCTCCAGGCCGATCTCCGCAGCATTCTCTACCTGCTCCGGGCTGGCCCCCAACACTTCGGCCAGACCTGCCGCGGCCATGGCGCACGCCGAACCGACCTCTCCCTGACAACCCACTTCAGCGCCTGAAATCGATGCATTCTTCTTGCACAGAATTCCGACCGCAGCTGCGGCGAGAAAGAACTTCACCACATCGTCCGCCGAAGCATCCGGATTGAATTTCATGTAGTAATGCAGCACCGCAGGGATGATCCCCGCTGCGCCGTTGGTGGGCGCCGTGACCATGCGCCCGCCCGCAGCGTTTTCTTCGTTCACCGCCAACGCGAACAGATTCACCCACTCCATGGCGCTCAGGGTAGAACCGATGACATTCGGCTTGCCCACCTCCATCAGGTTCTGATGCAGGCGATAGGCGCGGCGGCGCACCTTCAGCCCGCCCGGCAGGATGCCCTGTTCGCTCATGCCCTTGTCCACGCAACGCTGCATGGCCTGCCAGATGACCGCCACGCGCTCGCGAATCTCGGCTTCGCTGCGCCAGACTTTCTCGTTCTCCATCATCAGCTCGGACACGCTCATGCCCGTCTGCTTGCACAGCTGCAGCAACTGCGCCGCGGAAAAGAAATCGTAAGGCAGTACCGTGGTGTCGCTGTCGAGCACGCCACTCGCGGCCTGCTCGGCATCCACCACGAACCCGCCACCCACTGAATAGTAGGTCTGCTCGTGCACCTGGCCGTTCTTCAGGTAGGCCAGCAGGGTCATGCCATTGGGGTGGTAGGGCAGGCTTTCATCGATCAGGCGCATGTCACGCTGCCAGTCGAAATTGATCTCGTGTTCCCCCAGACGCAACCGCCCGGCCTCGATCACAGCGTCCACCCGCGGGGCCACAGCCGCAGGGTCGACCTTGTCCGGCCACTCGCCCATCAGGCCCATCAGCGTGGCGCGGTCACTGCCGTGGCCGATGCCGGTGGCCGACAGCGAGCCGTACAGGCGCGCTTCGACACGCTCGACCAGCGCGCTCAGCCCTTGCGCATGCAACTGGTCGACGAACAACGCCGCTGCCCGCATCGGCCCCACGGTATGGGAACTGGAAGGGCCGATGCCGATCTTGAACATGTCGAATACGCTGATAGCCATGGCCGTTGCCCAATTCTCTATAAACTCGTCACTTTCCAGTCCACGACTTGACGCCGAGGCCCCTTTACATGGGCTTATCTTTGGACTGGCGGACTTTTCAGACAAACGATACTTTCTAAGTCATCGTTTAGCGGGGCTCATTGATGAGTAAGATCCTCAACGCACAAATGCATGCCTGGCTGCAGGTCTTTGCCTGCGCGGCGCGGCATTTGTCGTTTACGCGCTGCGCCGATGAACTTCATGTCACCCCCGGGGCCATCAGCCAGCAAATGAAACAGCTGGAAGATCGACTGGGTTTTGCGCTGTTTCATCGCGTCGGTCGTGGATTGGAACTTACCGCCCAGGGGCAACGCCTGGCCGTGGTTGCCAATGAGGTGCACAGCCGCATCGATGAAGAATTGCGCCTGTTGCATTCCGGCGCCATTGGCGGTGTTTTCAAGTTGCGCAGTATTCCTTCGTTTCTCAGCAAGTGGCTGATGCCGCGTTTACCTGCATTGGAAAGAGCGTTCCCGGAGCTGCAACTGCGGGTGATCGCCGAAGACAGCAGCGGCTCGCTGCGTGATGATGATTTCGACCTGGCCATCGACTTGAACGACGGCAGTTATCCGGGGCTGGTGACCACGCCATTATTGGAAGAAGAACTCTTTCCCGTATGTTCCCCCGCGCTACTTCAGGGACGTCCGGCGCTCGACAGCCCGGGCCAGTTGGTGCACTTCCCGCTGTTGCACGACATCACCGCCTGGCGCGGCAGTTATGAATACGCCGAGTGGGAATTCTATCTGTCCGCCATCGGCGCGGACGGTATCGATGTCCGGCGCGGCCATACCTTCAACCGCAATCACCTCACCATCGAAGCGGCGCGCATGGGCATGGGCGTGGCCATCGCCCGCCGGGCGCTGATCACCGACGAACTGGAGCAGGGCTCGCTGATCGTGCCGTTTGGCTGGCCGATCAAGGCGCGCAAGAAGTATGTGCTGGCCTATCGCGAAGGCGCCCTCAACACCCCGGCGCGCCGTGCCGTGCACGATTGGTTGGTGAGCCAGGCGGCAGACCGCGTCGCCGGCTGACGCGGCTCACGCCGCTGCTACGGTTGATCCGTGTCGCCGGCTGACGCGGCTCACGCCGCTGCTACGGTTGATCCGTGTCGTTGGCTGACGCGGCTTACGCCGCTGCTGCGGTTGATCCGTGTCGTTCGCTGACGCGGCTTACGCCGCTGCTACAACGCGGTATTCCTGTAGCAGCGGCGTAAGCCGCGTCCGGCCCCCCCGCCGATCCCCGCACCTCGCCCGGTGAAACCTTTACGCCCCACCACACTCTCAAACGCGACACATCTCGTTACTTCCAGCGGCTAGCGGTCGCAGCAATCAAAAGGCAGACCATGGGCGCGCTACTCAGGCAGGAAAAATTTCTACTCTTGGCGGTACTCGCCGCATGCGTGGCATTCCCCGCAGAACACTATCTGCTCAGCCACGGCAACGGCGTCGCACTGGCAGCAGGTATTGCACTGGTGATCGCCATCATCTTCGCTTCGATCCGGGTCGCCGGGCATGCGGAGCTTCTGGCGGAAAAGTTCGGCGACCCCTACGGCACCATGATCCTCACCTTGTCCGCCGTGCTGGTGGAAGTGGTGGTATTGGGCATCATGATGAACAACGAACCGTCGCCGACCCTGGTGCGTGACACCATCTATTCGGCGGTGATGCTCGACATCAACGGTATCCTGGGTCTGGCGGCGCTGATGGGTGGCCTCAAGCACGGCGAGCAGTCCTACAACGACGACTCGGCGCGCACCTATAGCGTGATGATCCTCACCGCCATGGGCGTGTCGATGGTGGTGCCCGAGTTCATTCCCGAAGGTGACTGGAAAGTCTATTCCGGCTTCACCATTGGCGCGATGATCGTGCTCTACGCGTTGTTTCTGCGCATGCAGGTCGGGCCTCACAGCTATTTCTTCAGCTACAGCTATCCGGAGAAGAAAAAGCGCAAGGTGCCGTCCAGCGAGCCGGAGAAACCGGTGAACCTGACCCTGTCCATCGCCACGCTGATCTTCGGTGTGGTGGTGATCGGCGCCCTGGCCGAAGTGATGTCCAAGACCATCGACCTGGGTCTGGAAGGCACGGGTGCTCCCCCGGTGATGACCGCGATTCTGGTAGCGGCCATTTCCGCGGCACCCGAGATTCTCACAGCACTGCGCGCGGCTTTGGCCAACCGGATGCAGTCGGTGGTCAACATCGCCCTGGGGGCGTCGTTGTCCACGGTGATCCTCACCGTACCGGTGATGGAAGGGCTGGCGCTCTACAGCGGCCAGCCGTTCCAGATGGCAATGACCCCGGTGCAGACCGTGATGATCTTCATCACCCTGCTGGTGTGCGCGATCAACCTCAACGACGGCGAAACCAATGCCATCGAGGGCATGACCCATTTCGTCCTGTTCGCCACCTTCATCATGCTGTCGGTGCTGGGGTTGTAGCCGCGTCCAGCGACCACAAACCCCGTAGGAGCGGCGTGCAGCCGCGAAAGCGATCGCCTGCACGCCGCCGATATCACCGCCCGCGGGGGCGTTCTCAACCGCCGTTGATCAGCGCCCCCGCGGCCTGCCGGTGATCGGCAATCAACCCCTGCACATCCAACCCCTCGACCTGCCCATCCACCACCCGCCAGCGGCCACCCACCATCACTCGGTCGGCCCGGTCCGCACCACACAGCAACAACGCACTGACCGGATCGTGGCTGCCGGAGAACCTCAACTCGTCGAGCTTGAACATCGCCAGGTCCGCCTGCTTGCCCACGGCCAATTCACCGATGTCGCTACGCCCCAGCAACTGTGCCGAGCCGCGGGTCGCCCAACCCAACACCAACTCCGGTGTGATCTTCGCCGCGCCATACCGCAACCGCTGGATATACAGCGCCTGACGCGCTTCCAACATCATGTTCGAAGCGTCATTGGATGCCGATCCATCCACACCCAGTCCGATGGGCGCGCCGGCCGCCAGCAGGTCAAGCGTTGGACAGATACCCGAGGCCAGGCGCATGTTCGAACTGGGGCAATGACACACCCCCGTGCCCGCCGCGCCCAGCCGCGCAATCTCGTCGGGATTGAAGTGAATGCCATGGGCAAGCCAGGTACGCGGCCCCAGCCAACCGACGCTGTCCAGATAATCCACGGTCCGCAGGCCGAAGCGCTGCAGGCAGAAATCCTCTTCATCCAGGGTTTCGGCCAGATGCGTGTGTAGCCGGACATCCAGACGCTCCGCCATCTCGGCACTGGCGCGCATAATTTCAGGCGTCACGGAAAAGGGCGAGCAGGGCGCCAGAGCAATCTGAATCTGGGCTCCGTCACCGCGCTGGTGATAGCGCTGCACCAGCCGCTCGCTGTCGGCCAGGATCACCTCGCCCTGTTGCACGGTCTGTTGCGGCGGCAAGCCGCCCTCCGCCTCGCCCAGGCTCATGGAGCCGCGGGTCAGCAGGGCACGCATGCCTAGCTCACGCACCACCTCGACCTGCACATCGATGGCATTTTCCAACCCGTCGGGAAACAGATAATGATGGTCGGCCGCGGTGGTACAGCCCGACAGCAGCAATTCGGCCAGCGCCACCTTGCTGGCCAGCGCCAGCTTCTGGGGCGTCAGCCGGGCCCATACCGGGTACAAGGTCTTGAGCCACGGAAACAACGGCTCGTTGACCACCGGGCCCCAGGCACGAGTCAGGGTTTGATAGAAGTGGTGATGGGTGTTGATCAGGCCGGGCAGCAGCACATGCTCGCGGGCATCCAAGACACTGTCGCAGGGCAGGGCAGGGGTTTGCCCGATCGCCAGCACCTGTTCGATCAGGCCATTGTGGATAACCAGGCCGCCACGGGCGTCCAGGTCGTTGCCGGTGAATACGGCGAGGGGGTTTTTCAACCAGATACGGGTCGCAGGCATGGGCCGGCTCCTCTGAATGATGGGTTCAGGTTTGCCAGCTCAGTGATGCCCTGTCTGCTGATCCAGGGGCGCCGGTGGCCCGGCGCGGGAAGCATCTTACCAGCTAATGGTTTCGCCTTTGTAGTCCAGGAACCGGTGGCCACCCTTGCCCAGCTGTGCGGTCACCACATCCACCATGCCCCGGGTACTCGTCGCCACGTCCAGGCTGGCACCGTCGCCGCCCATGTCGGTCTTGACCCAGCCAGGGTGCATCGACAGCACCGTCAACTGTGGCCGAGCCAGTTCGACAACGAAGGTATTGGTCATGGAGTTGAGCGCCGCCTTGCTGGCCTTGTACAACGCCATGGGCGAGCCCTCTGGCATGGTCACGCTGCCCAGCACCGAACTCATGAAGGCGATCACGCCGCTGTCGGGGACATTCTCGGCCAGGCGCTGGGCCAGCCGAATCGGTGCCACCGCATTGACGATGAACAACTCACCGATATCGGCAGCGCTGGCCCCGTCCGTGTCGTAGCCCAACGGACCGGAAATGCCGGCATTGATGAACAGCAGGTCGAAGGTCTGTTGCTGCAAGGTGATCTTCAGCGCGTCCATCGACTCCAGGTTGGTCATCTCCAGCGCCTCGACTCGGGCCCCGGTCGCCTTGAGCGCCACCGGCACCTTGGCCGGATCGCGCACCGTGGCGGTGACCTCCCAGCCGTCTTCTGTCAGCCGTTCCACCAGTCCAAGGCCCAGGCCACGGGATGCACCGATCACCAGCGCGGTTTTTGCCGTTGTCATCGCAGTTCTCCTCGCAAAGAAGCTCAGCCTAAACCTTCCCTGCGCCAACGCCAGTCCAATCTGATGACCAGATCGTTCCAGTCGCCAGTTTCAATCCCCAGGCTGCCATGGCTTACCCAGTGAAACCGGCGCATACAGCCGGGTGCGCAGTGCATCGCGAGACAGCAGGACCAGCACCACGATCGTGGCCACATACGGCAGCATCGCCAGCAGATTCGACGGAATCGCCAGGCCCACACCCTGAGCCACCAGATGCAGAATGCTCGCCAAGCCGAACAGGTAGGCTCCCAACAACAGCCGCCATACCCGCCAACTAGCGAATACCACCAGCGCCAGGGCGATCCAGCCGCGACCGGCAGTCATGTTTTCCGCCCACATCGGTGTGTAGGCCAGCGAGAGATAGGCGCCGGCAAGCCCGGCCATGGCACCGCCAAACAACACCGCGAGCGTGCGTACCCGCAATACCGGCAGGCCCATGGCACTGGCGGCATCCGGGTTCTCGCCCACGGCCTGAACGATCAGCCCCGCACGGCTTTTCACGATGACCCAGGCCACCGCCGCGAACAGCCCGAAGGACAGGTAGACCAGCAGGTCCTGCGCGAACAGCATGCGTCCGATCAACGGGATATCGCTGAGGTAGGGAATTGCAACAGGCTCGAAACCGCTCAGCGGCTTGCCCACCCATGCCGCACCGACGAAGGTCGACAAGCCAACACCGAAGATGGTCAGGGCCAACCCCGTAGCCACCTGATTGGCGCTGAAGAACAACGCCACCACCGCGAACAACGATGCCAGCAGCATGCCGGCCAGCATCGCCAGCAGCACGCCCAGCCACAGGTTGCCCGTGCTCAGGGCAACGATAAAGCCGATCACCGCGCCGAACAGCATCATGCCTTCCTGCCCTAGGTTCAGCACGCCGCTCTTCTCGCAGATCAACTCACCCAGGGCCACCAGCAACAACGGCGTACCGCAGCGCACCATGGCGTAGAGAATATTGCCCAACAGGTCCATATCCATCACGCCGCTCCCACGACAGTTGCGCCGGCGGCGCGACGAGCCCAGCGCTTGTGCAGGCGCGGGCGGTAGAGAATCAGCACATCGCAGGCCAGCAGGAAGAACAGCATCATGCCCTGGAACAACTGCGTGATCGCCTGGGGCAGATTGAGGCTCATCTGCGCGCTCTCGCCGCCCAGGTAAAGCAAGGCCATCAGCAGGCTGGAAAATACGATCCCAATCGGGTTCAGCCGGCCGAGAAAGGCCACGGTAATGGCGGCATAGCCATAGCCCGGCGACACCTGCGGCACCAGTTGGCCAATCGGCCCGGTCACCTCACTGACTCCAGCCAGCCCGGCCAACGCACCGCTGACCAGCAGGGCCAGCCACACCAGGGGCTTCTCGCGAAACCCGACGAAGCCGGCCGCGCGTTTGTCCAGCCCCAGCACCTTGATCTGAAAACCGAGGAAACTGCGTTGCAGCAGCACCCATACCGCCACCAGCGCCAGCAGGGCGAAGTACACCCCGGCGTGTACCCGGCCATCGTCCATCAACAGCGGCAGGCGGCTGGCATCACCGAACATGGCCGACTCGGGAAAGTTGAACCCGGCCGGGTCCTTCAACGGCCCGTGCACGCAGTACAGCAACAGGTTCAAGGCGATGTAGTTGAGCATGATGCTGGTGAGGATCTCATTGGCGTTGAAGCGTGTGCGCAGCCACGCCGTCAGTCCCGCCCAGGCCGCGCCACCCAAGGTACCCACGGCCAGTATCGCCACCAGCGCCCAGCGGCTCTGCATATCGATGATATGCACCGCCAGCGCGCTACCCGCCAGCGCCCCCATCAGCAACTGGCCTTCGGCGCCGATGTTCCAGATGCGCGCTTGATAGGCCACGGCCAGGCCCAGGGCGCAGAGCAGGATCGGCAAGGCCTTGACCAAAAGCTCCGATACACCATAAAGGTCGCTGATCGGTGCAATCAGTAGCGTATGCAGGGTGATCAAGGGGCCATGGCCCAGCGCAACGAACAGCAGTGCGCCGCAGGCCAGGGTCAGTACGGCGGCCAGCAAAGGGGAGCACCACAGCATGAGCCTGGATTGCTGGCCACGAGGTTCAAGGGAAAGCAGCATCAGCAGGCTCCAACGGCGCATGTGGGGGAAGGGACATCGAAGCGGCCGGCCATCCAGCTGCCCACTTCTACCGGGTCCGTGCTCTGGGTGGCCTTCAATCCGCTGAGGCGCCCGCCACTCAGCGCGCCGAGTCGGTCGCTGATCAGAAACAGCTCGTCCAGGTCTTCGGAAATCACCAGGATCGCCGCGCCGGCATCACGCAGTGCGATCAGGGCACGATGGATGGTGGCAGCGGCGCCGACGTCCACGCCCCAGGTCGGATGGGCCGCTATCAGCAGCTTGGGTTGCTGAAGAATCTCGCGGCCGAGAATGAATTTCTGCAGGTTGCCGCCCGACAAGCTGCGGGCCGCCGCGTGGGGTCCCGAAGCCTTGACTCCGAAGCGACGGATGATTTCCTCCGCGAGCTTGAGCACTTTGCCCCGTTGAACAAGGCCCTTGCTGATCAGTCCTTGGCCAAAGGCCGTCAGCAGCCCATTGTCGGCCAGGCTCAGCTCTGGCACCGCACCGTGCCCCAGTCGTTCGGCCGGTACGAACGCCATGCCGTGAGCGCGGCGGCGATCCGGGCGAAGGTGGCCGACCGCTTCTTCGGCAAAGGTAATTTGCCCAGGCTCGCAGAGTTGCTCGCCGCTGAGCAACGCCAGCAGTTCATCCTGGCAGCTGCCCGCCACACCGGCGATACCGACGATTTCGCCACTGTTCACCTGCAGGTCGATCTGTTGCAGAGAGCAGCCAAAGGGGTCGGGGTTATGCCAGGAGAGCCCGGTGACACCTAGAAAGGGCAGCCCGCCCACGGCCTTGGGATAGGCGCTGGCCAGTGTGTCGGCGTCACCCACCATCAACCGCGCCAGCTGCAGATCCGAACATTGCGCGGGCACGCAGTGCCCTGACACACGGCCGCTGCGCAGTACGGTGGCACTGTGGCACAGGGCGCGCACTTCACCCAGTTTGTGGCTGATGAACAGGATGCTGCAGCCCTCACTGGCCAGGCGACGCAGGGTCACGAACAACTCGTCGGCCTCCTGCGGCGTCAATACAGAGGTGGGCTCGTCGAGGATCAGCAAGCGTATGTCCTGCATCAGGCAGCGCACGATCTCCACGCGCTGGCGCTCGCCGATGGACAAGCTGTGCACCAGCCGTTGCGGCTCCAGGCTCATGCCATAACGGGCCGAGACTTCGCGGATGCGGGGCTCGAGCTGCTTGGGCGTCTGCCCCGCACCCATGGCCAGGGCGATGTTCTGGGCCACGCTCAGGGTTTCGAACAGCGAGAAGTGCTGGAATACCATGCCGATACCCAGCCCTCGTGCCTGGGCCGGATTGCGCATGGTCATGGGTTGACCCTGCCAGCTGATCTGGCCGGCATCGGGCTGGGTGACGCCGTAGATGATCTTCATCAAGGTGCTTTTGCCCGCGCCGTTTTCGCCCAGCAATGCACGGATTTCGCCCGCCTCGATCTGCAAGTCGATGCGATCGTTGGCCAGGCAGCCAGGGTACTGCTTGCTGATGCCGCGCATCAGCAGACGTGGGGCAGACGTGAGATTGGGCATGATGCGCTCGAACCGTGAGAGAACGGCTGTGGATAAAGCAATTTCCTGGCCAACAGGTCAGCTTTATGCCGTGGGGTAGGCGGGCCGCGCATTCGGCGGGCGGACTCACCGGCCAGGCAAGGCCCGTTGATCACCGCACCCATGTCATGCGCCCCAAATCGGCGCGGGACTGCCCGATCCTGTGCTGGTCAAAAAATGAGCGATTGCAGCAACCGCCGAAGGCGTCAGGGGTCATGCCAGGCATGCACGGTTTATCCACAGCTTGCTCCACAGTTTCTGTGCGCAACCCCAGGGCCGGCTATAACGATTGAGAGCGCACGGAAAAAACGCGATAAACAGTGCTAACCGTCTGATTCAACTCTGAAAAAATAGCCTTCAATCGGTTATTGGTCAAAAAACGGACAAAGCCCTGCAAGCCTTCTGGCGCGCGGCTTTCAGCGCTCTACCCCGAGCTTATCCACAAGCAGGTGCACAGTAGCTGTGAGCAACCGACGTACTGCTCAGTCCGCCTCTGCCAGAAGAATCCGTCCGCGGGACAGGTCGGCCAGTTGCTGTTGCAAGCCGGCGATGGATTCGCGTGCGATTGCCAGTCTCAGGTCAACGCCATTGCTGGTGAAATCCTCGCCCGTGACCAGCCCTTGCGCTTCCGCGACGCGCAGCTTGACCAGCGCCAGCTCACTGAAGGTGCAGGAGCAGCTCACGCTGACACGACTTATCAACAGCCGTTTCTCGGCCTGCTGCAGACATTTGTTCGCGCCGCCGCCATAGGCGCGAGCCAGCCCCCCGGTGCCCAGCTGGATGCCGCCGTACCAGCGAATCACCAGCACCACCACCTGATCGCAATCCTGCGCCTCGATGGCCGCCAGGATCGGCCGGCCGGCGGTACCGCCCGGCTCGCCATCGTCATTGCTGCGATACTGCTCGCCCAGCTTCCAGGCCCAGCAGTTATGGGTTGCCGCCAGGTCACTGGACTGTTCGATGAAGGCCTGGGCATCGGCCACGCTGGTGATTGGCGCGGCCAGGGTGATGAAGCGGCTCTTGCGTATCTCTTCACGAAACTCGCAGGGGCCCAGCAGGGTGGAAGGCATCGTTATCTCTTGGCTGTCGCGGTGTTCACACCGCCGGGTTCAACCCGCACCCCTTGAGAATGATACGGATCAGGTTGTCACTCGCTTCCTCGAAATCCTGCTTGGTCAGCCGTGCCCGGCCGGTGACGCGGCAGATCTGCGTGGCGAAATCAGCGTAATGCTGAGTGCTGCCCCATAGCAGGAAGATCAGGTGTACGGGGTCGATGGGATCCATCTTACCGGCATCGATCCAGGCCTGGAACACAGCGGCACGGCCTTTGAACCACACGCGGTAGTCCTGGCTGAAATACTCGCTCAGGCATTCACCGCCACTGATGATCTCCATGGCGAAAATCCGCGAGGCCTGGGGTTGGCGTCGGGAAAACTCCATCTTGGCGCGAATATAGTGCGTCAGCGCCTCACCGGGATCGTCATCGGCGTTGAGGTTGTTGAAGGTGCTGTCCCACAGTTCGATGATGTTGCTCAGTACTGCAATGTACAGCCCCAGCTTGTTGGTGAAGTAATAGTGCAGGTTCGCTTTGGGCAGCCCGGCATTGACCGCAATGGTGTTCATGCTGGTGCCTTTGAAGCCATGGCGCGCGAATTCGTCTTCCGCAGCCTTGAGGATCGCTTCTTCGTTCTTCTGCCGGATGCGGCTGGCGGGTTTACCGTTGGCGGGGGTGCTGTGCGCGGGAACTTCAAGGGTCATGGGCAATTCCGAACGGATCGTGTGGGTGCGGCAGATGCGTTGATAACGCACCCACCTCGATCAGACAAGCGCTGTTGCGAAAATTTCTCGAACAGCGGTTCACACCGCCTCGTTTTCGAGGCCTTGCTCTACGGCGACCACATCCTTGGGCTCGGGTAGCAGCAGGCACATCACCAGAGCGGTAATGCCGCCGCTGGTGATGGCCGAATCGAACAGGTTCTGTACCAGCTTGGGCATCAGGTGCAACAGGTTCGGCTGCGCCGCCACCCCCAGGCCAACCCCGAAGGAGGTCGCGATGATCAGCATGTTGCGACGGTCCAGAGGCGACTGGGCCAAGATCCGGACCCCGGCAGCTGCCACGCTGCCGAACATCACGAGGGTCGCACCGCCCAGCACCGGTTTGGGTATCTGTTGCAGGACTGCGCCAATGAGGGGCACCAAGCCAAGCAGAAACAGGATGGCCCCGATATACAGGCCGACGTAGCGGCTGGCCACCCCCGTCAGCTGGATCACCCCATTGTTCTGGGCAAACGTGGTGTTGGGAAAGGCGCTGAAGGTCGCGGCCAGCATGCAACTCACCCCGTCGCCCAGTACCCCGCCCTTGAGCCGTTTGATGTAGCTGGGGCCGCTGATCGGCTGGCGCGACAGCATGCAGTTGGCCGTCAGGTCGCCCACCGTCTCAATGGTGCTGATCAGGTAGATCAGCGCTACCGGCAGGAACGCCGTCCAGTCGAAACTGAAACCGAAGCGGAACGGAATCGGCACGCTGAGCAGTGGCAGGTCGGGCAATGGTTGTGGCACCAGCTTGCCGCTGAACCACGCGGCGATACTGCCCACCAGCAGGCCGATGATAATCGCCGAGAGGCGCACCCAGGGCGTATTGCTGCGGTTCAACAGGATGATGACTACCAGCACGAAGGCGCCCAGGGCCAGGTTGCCGGGCGCGCCGAAATCCGGCGCATTGAAGCCGCCTCCCAGGTCGGTGATGCCGACCTTGATCAGGCTGACGCCGATCAGGGTAATGACGATGCCTGTCACCAGGGGTGTGATGACCCGGCGCAGTTGACCGATGAATCGGCTCAACACGATCTGCACCAGCGCGCCAAAGAAGCACACGCCGAAAATCATCGCCAGAATGTCCTCGGGGCTCCCGCCCCGTTGCTTGACGATGAAGCCTGCGGACAGCACGGCCCCGAGAAAGGCGAAACTGGTGCCCTGCAGGCAAATCATGCCGGCGCCGATGCCGAACGGGCGCCGCGCCTGAATGAACGTACCGACCCCGGATACCATCAGCGCCATGCTGATCAGGTAGGGCAGGTGAGCGGTCAGGCCCAACGCCGAGCCAATGATCAAGGGCGGGGTGATGATGCCGACGAACGCCGCCAGCACATGCTGCAAAGCAGCCAGCACCGAGGCTGCGGGGGCTGGCCGGTCATCCAGGCCGTAGATCAGTTCGTTCGAGGAGGAGGTATCTGGAGGCATGAGGTCGAGCTCTCGGCGCAGTCGATGGGCATTCGTTGCCAGGCACTGTGCAAAAAGCTGTCCAACTGCTCAGGATTGATTTCCTGCCAGCTATTAAAATCCTTTTGAAACAACAAGATAATAATTTCTAGCGGGTTTCAATCAGGCTCTCCAGAAAGCTTTCCAGCACCAAATGGGGGCGCCTGCCCTTGCGGGTGACCCAGGATAGACTCAGGTCATAGAATCGCTCGCTGGGTTTCAGCGCGCGCAGTCGTCCCTGCTGGACCCAGAACGTTGCGTAGTGGTCGGGCAGGTAGCCGATATAGCGGCCGGTCAGGATCAG
The DNA here is from genome assembly GCF_002379585.1 of Pseudomonas sp. UBA4194. GTDB lineage: Bacteria > Pseudomonadota > Gammaproteobacteria > Pseudomonadales > Pseudomonadaceae > Aquipseudomonas. The sequence continues at coordinate 4,118 of NZ_DFUE01000036.1, read as the reverse complement.
AAAGGCCATGCCTTCCCGGTCCGAAGCACTGGCGGTGCAGTTGAGTGCCTGGTACTGCGCCTGGATATCGGCTGGCAGACGGAAGGTCGGGGCAATGGCTTCCTGGGCGTTGAGGCGGCCGTTGTCCAGTTCGGCATCGCTGGCGTAGAACAGTGGATGGCCGACAGCGCAGTACAGCAGTGACCGCTCGCTGTACAAGGGTTGGTACTCGAGCCCTGAAAGCGGGCTCGATTGTGGCACCACCCCCACATGCAGGCTGCCATCGAGCACCCCTTGCTCGACTTGGCTGGGGGCGATCATGCGGATCTGGATGCGTACATCCGGGCCCCGATCCTTCAGTTGTGCCAAGGCGTGAGTGATGCGCATGTGCGGCAAGGTCACCAGGTTATCGGTCAAACCGATATTCAGCTCACCGCGCAGATGTTGATGCAGCCCATTGACCTCGGTGCGAAAGCTTTCCAGGGCGCCGAGCAATTGCAAGGCGGACTGATAGACCTCGCGACCTTCCTCCGTCAACGAGAACCCGGCACGCCCACGCTGACACAGACGCAGACCCAGGCGTTGCTCAAGATCGCTCATTTGCTGACTGATCGCCGAACGGCCTATACCCAATACGTTCTCGGCTGCGGAAAAACCGCCGCATTCCACTACGCTGCGATAGATACGCAGCAGGCGGATGTCGAAGTCGCTGACTTGCGCAAGTGGGTCGGGGCGTCGGCTCATAGTTTAGTGACTGCCTAACTGAAGATCGCAAAAGTTGTGTTTTCCAGACTTTATCGCCGTGACAACTTAGGGGCAACACGCTTGTCATCGCGTCTCTAATCGCTCTGAGAGGTTCCTGCACATGAACATGCCCGAAAACGCCCCCGTCGGCGTCGCCAGCCAACTCAAGCTCGATGCCCACTGGATGCCCTACACGGCTAACCGTAGCTTCCAACGCGACCCGCGAATCATCGTCGCCGCCGAAGGTAGCTGGCTGACCGATGACAAGGGACGCAAGATCTACGACAGCCTGTCAGGCCTGTGGACCTGCGGGGCTGGCCATTCGCGCAAGGAAATTCAGGAAGCGGTTTCCCGTCAGCTCGGTGTACTCGACTACTCACCGGCTTTTCAGTACGCCCACCCCTTGTCGTTCCAGTTGGCAGAGAAAATCACCGATCTCACCCCCGGCAACCTCAATCACGTCTTCTATACCAACTCCGGCTCCGAATGCTGCGACACGGCCGTGAAAATGGTACGCGCCTACTGGCGCCTCAAGGGCCAGGCGACCAAGACCAAACTCATCGGCCGTGCCCGTGGTTACCACGGCGTCAACGTGGCGGGCACCAGCCTGGGCGGGGTCAACGGCAATCGCAAGATGTTCGGCCAACTGATGGATGTGGATCACATCCCGCACACGCTGTTACCGGGCAACGCCTATTCCAAAGGCTCGCCGCAAGAGGGCGGTATCGCCCTGGCCGATGAAATGCTCAAGGTCATCGAGCTGCACGACGCCTCCAACATCGCTGCACTGATCGTCGAGCCTATGGCCGGTTCGGCCGGCGTATTGCCGCCGCCCGTGGGTTATCTCAAGCGCCTGCGCGAAATCTGCGACCAGCACAACATCCTGTTGATCTTCGATGAGGTGATCACCGGTTTCGGCCGTACCGGCGCCATGTTCGGTGCCGACACTTTCGGCGTCACCCCGGACCTGATGTGCATCGCCAAGCAGGTGACCAACGGAGCCATCCCGATGGGCGCGGTGGTGGCCAGCAGCGAGATCTACCAGACCTTCATGAACCAGGCGACGCCTGAGTACGCGGTCGAATTCCCCCACGGCTACACCTACTCGGCTCACCCCGTAGCCTGCGCCGCCGGCCTGGCAGCGTTGGACCTGTTGCAGCGCGAGAACCTGGTGCAGAACGTGGCCGAGCTGGCGCCGCATTTCGAGAACGTGCTGCATGGCGTGAAAGGCGCGAAGAATATCGTCGACATCCGCAACTACGGTCTGGCTGGCGCGATTCAACTGGCACCTCGCGACGGAGACGCCATCGTGCGTCCGTACGAAGTCTCCATGAAGTTGTGGAAGGCCGGCTTCTATGTGCGTTTCGGCGGCGACACCCTGCAGTTCGGGCCTACCTTCAATGCCCAGCCGCAAGACCTGGACCGCCTGTTCGACGCCGTTGGCGACGCCCTCAATCAGATCGACTGACCCTTTTTCAAGGAGCCCCCTGCATGAGCACTATCCAACACTTGATCAACGGCGATCTGGTTTCCGGCGGCGATCGCACGGCGGACGTCTTCAACCCGTCGACAGGTCAAGCGATCCACAAGCTGCAACTGGCCACTCGCGAAACCGTGCAGCAAGCCATCGATGCTGCCAAGGCCGCCTTTCCTGCCTGGCGCAAGACCCCCGCTGCCAAGCGTGCTCAGGTCATGTTCCGCTTCAAGCAATTGCTGGAGCAGAACGAAGCCAAGATCGCCCAGATGATCAGCGAAGAACACGGCAAGACCCTAGAAGACGCCGCTGGCGAATTGAAGCGCGGCATCGAGAACGTCGAGTTCGCCTGCGCTGCGCCTGAAGTCCTAAAGGGCGAGTACAGCCGCAACGTCGGGCCCAATATCGATGCATGGTCCGATTTCCAGCCGTTGGGTATCGTTGCCGGTATCACACCGTTCAACTTCCCGGCGATGGTGCCGCTGTGGATGTATCCGCTGGCGATCGTCTGCGGCAACTGCTTCATTCTCAAACCTTCCGAGCGTGATCCCAGCTCCACACTCTATATAGCGCAGCTGCTGCTCGAAGCCGGCTTGCCCGCGGGTGTTATCAGCGTGGTGCATGGCGACAAGGTTGCGGTGGATGCCCTGATCGAGGCGCCGGAAGTGAAGGCGTTGAGCTTCGTGGGCTCGACCCCTATTGCCGAGTACATCTATAGCGAAGGCACTCGCCGGGGCAAACGTGTCCAGGCGCTGGGCGGCGCGAAGAACCACGCAGTGCTCATGCCCGATGCCGATCTGGATAACGCGGTCAGTGCCCTGATGGGGGCTGCGTACGGTTCGTGCGGCGAGCGATGCATGGCCATTTCGGTAGCAGTATGCGTCGGTGATCAGGTGGCCGACGCCCTGGTGGCCAAGCTGACTCCCCAAATCAAGGCGCTGAAGATCGGCGCAGGTACCACGTGCGGCCTGGACATGGGCCCTCTGGTCACCGCCCAGGCACGGGACAAGGTTTCCGGCTATGTCGATGACGGCGAGCAGGCGGGCGCCAAGCTGGTGGTCGATGGTCGTGGCCTGAGTGTTTCGGGCAACGAGGATGGCTTCTTCCTCGGCGGTTGCCTGTTCGATCACGTGACGCCTGAGATGCGTATCTATAAAGAAGAGATCTTCGGCCCAGTGCTGTGCATCGTGCGGGTCGACAGCCTCGAGCAAGCCATGCAGCTGATCAACGACCATGAGTATGGCAACGGCACCTGCATCTTCACTCGTGATGGTGAAGCGGCACGCCTGTTCTGCGACGAGATCGAAGTAGGCATGGTCGGCGTGAACGTGCCCTTGCCGGTACCTGTTGCCTACCACAGCTTCGGTGGCTGGAAACGCTCGTTGTTCGGTGACCTGCATGCGTATGGTCCGGATGGGGTCCGTTTCTATACCCGGCGCAAGGCGATCACCCAGCGCTGGCCTCAACGTGCCAGTCACGAAGCATCGCAGTTCGCATTCCCCAGCCTTTGAGCATCAGGAAAGGGGCAAGCCGTCAGGCTTGCCCCTTTGTTTTGACCAATGTGACAGTTTGTTGAAATTAGCAGTTGACGCCCTCGCCAATCTCTCTATAATTCGCCCCACTTCCGGCGCAGACGAAACGGAAAACTCCTTGATTATCAACGAGTTAACCGAAGTAAGCAGCGAGGTGGTGTTTCGGTCTTCTGGATCGATAGCGGTGAAAAAGGTGGTTGACAGCGGTTTGAAACGCTGTAGAATTCGCCTCCCGCTAACGAGCGATCGAAGCGAGTCAAGTGGTTGAAGTTGTTCAGGTTTCCCCGGAAAAACTTCAAAATAAACGCTTGACAGGATGTGAGGCTAGCGTAGAATGCGCGCCTCGGTTGAGACGAAAGAATCAACCCACCGCTCTTTAACAATTGAAT
>NZ_DFUE01000006.1:12919-27505 GCF_002379585.1 Pseudomonas sp. UBA4194 | reverse complement strand
GGGGGTTTTGTTTTTGTGGGCTTTTGTTTTGCAGGATTGAAAAGGACGCGGCTTACGCCGCTGCTACGGAGCCCGCCGGGGCGGGCTCCTTGGGGTTACTCGGTGGCTTCGGCTTCGAGGGCAGTGACGGCTTTCTTGATGTCATCGTGGCGGCGAATGTATTTCCAGTCCGCTTCGTCAATGTAGATGCCGTTGGGGCTGCTGCCGCCTTCCAGATCGATGGCGACGTGGGCGGATACCTGAGGCTTTACGCTGGCCAGGATCGGCGTGAAACCGAGTTGCTGACTGGTTTCTAGCAAGGCAGCCTGGTTACGTTCGTCGATGTCTGCCGCTTCATCCAGGTAGTAAGGCAAACGAATGCGACCGGCTTGATCGCGATCCATCAGGTGCAGCAACAAATACATGTTGGTCAGCGCCTTGATGGTCATGGTCGTGCCGTTGGAAGCCGCACCGTCGATGTCAGTGTGGATTACTGGCTGGCCGTTGACCTTGGTGATTTCGAAAGCCAGTTCGAACAGGTCCTTGAGCCCCAACTGGTTGTGGTTGGCAGCGACCAGGCGAGCGAGGTACTCCTTGGCTTCCTCGTTCCTGTTGTCCTGTTCGGCGCTTTGGCTCAGATCGAATACCGAGAGGGTCTCGCCCTCTTCATACTGGCCGGCACTGTGGATGATCTGATCGATGTGCTTGAGCGCTTCCTTGTTGGGCGCCAGCACGATACGGAAGCTCTGCAGGTTGGAGACCTGGCGTTTGTTGATCTCCCGGTTGAACAAGGCCAGCTGGTGTTCGAGGCTGTCGTAGTCGCTGCGGATATTACGCAGTGTTCTGGCGATGTCGGTCACTGCCGCGCGGCGTGCCTTGCCCAAGGTCAGGGCTTCGTCGGTACGGTGTGCGTATGCGTTGATCAACAGTTGCAGGCGACGCTCCACGTCATCTTCGCTGTCGAACTTGGCCACGCCCTTGAGGCGCACCTGCGCGTAGAGCGCTTCGATCTGGCCATCGACCCGTTGCAGAGCCTGCCAGCTATCCTGATAGTCATTGAGCAGGGCCAGCAGGTTGTCCATCGAGTCGTCCACCGGCTCCATGAACGGGGTACCGAAAGGCAGGTCGCTGGGCAGCAACTGACGGCGGCGCAGAGCGTCGTCCAACGTACGTTGCTTGGCCTCGAGGTCGGCGATCTGCCGTCCTACCAGTTGCAGCTTGGCAGATAGCTGCTGGACGCGCTCGGTGAATGCATCGGCCGAGCGGGTCAGCTCGTCCTGTGCGCCTTCCATCTGCGCCAACTGCTCGAGCTTGTCGCTCTCTTCAGCACTCAGTGTCTGCGCTCGGCGGAAATCTTCGAGGGCTTTCTGGGCATCGAGAACCTGCTGATACAGCGCCTCGGTCTGTGTCTTGCTCGCGGCTCGGTCGGAGGCCACGGCCTGTTGTGTCTTGAGCTGTTTGAGTTCTTTTTCCAGCCGCTCCTTCTGGTCGCGCAAGGCGGCTCGATCGGCCAGGGCCTGCAAGGCAGGAGGCTCGATACCGGACAGATCGATGGAGATACCTGGCACCTCGAAGCGTTCGCCTTTGAAGCTGTCGAGGATCGCTTCCATGGATTTCACCCACGCGTCGCTGTCGTCCAGGGCGATACCTTGCTCACCCAGGGGCAAGCTGAACAGTGCACTGTTGAACAGGCGCATCAGGCGCTCCACGTCCTGCTGGGAAAACTCTTCACGCAAGCGGGCGTAGCTGTTGTTGTCGGCATGATCGAGCTGCTGCTTGACCGACTTCAGACGCTTTTCGAGATCGCGCAGACGCTCGTCGAGGTCTTCGGCGCTGAACTGGCGCGACTGGGCAAGGGCGCCGGCCAATTCGTCGTGGGCATCCTTGGCGGCGAGCAACTGCTGTTCCAGCACCTTCACGTCGGTGACCAGAGCAAACCGGTGCTTGAGCACCGACAGTTCCCCCAGCCAACGCTGGATGCCCGCGATCTCACGCTCCAGGCGCATCAGCTCCTGGGTGCCGCCGCGCTGGTCGTTCTGCAACGAATCCTGTTCGTTGCGGTAGTGTTCGGCCTGGATGACCAGCTCTTCCTTGCGCGCGCCTGAATAGTCCTGCCAGGTGCCGAGCAACGAGTCGAGCACTGGCGAGATCCGGTGCAGCTTGCCACGCAGGACGTCCCGCTGGCTGACGCCGTTGGCCAGCGCCTCGACCAGGGGGCCGGCGGCAACCAACGCGTTGTAGTCCTGTTCCATCCGGCGCACGTCGCGAAAGGCTTCCTCACAGGCGGCGATGTAGTCGACGCTGCCGGAGCGGAGGCTGTGCTCGAACGCGTCGAGGAACAATTGCTTGAGCTTGGCGGCGGTGATTTCACGCATGTGCAGCAGGTTGATGAACAGCGCGCGGAAGGTCTTCAGGCTCTGTTCGCTGGTGGAGCGCAGCGGGATCAGGGTCAAATCCAGGGGGATGGTGGTATGCCCACCCACCAGCAGTCGACGCAGCTCTTCGGGCTTGAGCTCGTAGGCTTTGAGGCCGTTGCGTTCCAGATTGCTGAACAGCTCTTTCTGGCGCAGGCAGGTGCCGTCGGTTTGATAGTGGGCCAGGTCCAGCTCGCCGGCATAGGCGAAGAACTGATGGCCGAAACCGCCGCCTGGACCGCGACCGACTACGCCGATGACGTGGGGCCCGTGGGGCAGGGCCACTTCACAAAGGATGTAGCTGGTGTCGGTCGCGAAATAGAAACGACGCGACTGCTCCAGGGTGTATTTGCCAAAGCTCATGTCGGACATGCGCGCCAGGATGGGGAACTGCAACGCGTTGATCGAGGCGCTTTTGCCCAGATTGTTGGCGCCATAGACCGACAACGGATGTTCCAGCGGAAACAGCCCGAGGCTGTAGCCTGCCGTGTTCAGCAAGGCGAAGCGGCGGATGCCGTAGCGTTCCTGGCTCATGCATCGATCTCCTGTTGTTCTTCGGCAATTGCGCGAGCCAGTGCCTGCTCTTCGGTTTCATCGGCAAATTCGCTGAGATCCAGCGGGTCATCGGTTTCCAGCAGCTGCTCGGTAGTTTCCTCGACCACCAGCACGGGTACCGGCAACGCCAGGTTGCTATGCAGACTGGCTGCCAGGTCGCGGTCTTGCTGGACCGAAAGGCAGACATCGAGGAAACGGTGCATGGGCGGCAGAAAGCGGTAGATCCCGTTGTCTTCACTGGCAAAGCCCAGTTGCGTCATGCGGCGCAGGATTTTCTCTTCCAGCTCCTCCTGGGTCTGTACCTCAGCCTGGAGGAACAGGTCGCGGTACTTGTCCAGAATTGAGGGCAGTTCATCGCGGCCCAGGCTGCCACCGTCGAGCACGGCCATGGGGTCACGGCCCTGATCGGCCAGATGCTCCACCAGAATGAAGGTGAACAGCGACAGGCGCTGGGCCGTCTTGTTGACCTGGGCAGTGGCCAGGTCCGGTACGAAATAGTAGAAACCGCGGGTGTCGCACACCAGTTCGAAACCCAGGGCCTTGAACAGACCGCGGTACTGGTCCTGAAAATTGGACAGCTGGGCGTAGAGCTCAGGGTCGCGGCGGCTGATGTGAAAGCCTTTGAACAACTCGCGAAAAATCGGCGCCAGTTGCGACAGTTCGTTTAGATCAAGATGCATGTGCAGTGCTCGCAGAGGGTTCCGGCGACGCGGCGGCAGCCGCATCGGCGCTGGAAAGCAGGGCGAAGGAGCGCAGGCTGACCTGATGCTCCCGAGTGTTGTACTGGCGGCGCTCCAGGCGCTGGCGGGCGAAGCGTTTGTCGCGTGAAAGGCGCGAGAACCAATAGAGCAGTTCGTCGGTAGCGCCGTTGGGCTCCTGCTCCAGCAACCAGACCATCAGGTCGGGCATGGGCAGTGCGTCTTCGCAGCGCTCCAGCATTTCCTTGACCGTGCGCGGCGCGCGCTGGCCGTCGCCCTTGATGACCTTATGGGCCGTGGGGAACTGAGCCGGCTTGGCCTCGAAGCGCGCCAGTGCGTAGACATAGGCTTCGACCTGGCTGGCGCTGCCCAGAAACGTGCTTTGCGGACGGGTGAACAGCGGCATTGCGGCTTGCGGCACCGCATCCAGCCCCTTGCGCCGGATGGCCGACAGCGCCAGCGCGGCACCGCGGGTCACGGCATTGTGCCGACGGGCTTCTTCACGCAGCGGCAGCAATAGCTCGCGAGCGTGCCGCAGGGTGAGCTGGGCGCTGGTCTGCATCTCGAGGATGCGCGCGTGGGTGCGCAGCAGCATGTCATCGTCGACCAGGTGCCCCAGGCGCTGCTGTTCACCGAGCAGGCGCAGCAGCACGTTTTCGACCTTGCGCACGCCCTGTTCGAAGGCACCGTCGGCATTGACCAGTTGGATCATGGGCTCGACGTATTCATCCCAGGTGGCCAACACTTCGGCATATCGCTGACGCAAGGGAATCTGTCGGTCGCTGGTCTTGGCTCGGTCGGCTACGGCCACCAGGGCCTGTTCGTCGTTGCCGAGCTTCTTCAGGACGTCGCGCACGCGCATGTCGAGCAGGCGCAGTTGGCGAGCCAGGTCGTTGCCATCGCGGATATCGAAGGCTTCCTGGATATGCTCGGCGAGGCGTTCGAGGTGGCGCAGGTAGGCTTCGATCTCCAGGCACAGGCCCAGGCGATGCTCGCGACGCAGGTAAGCGAGGAAGTCATGGATCTGGGCGTTGAGCTCGAAGCGGTTGGGGCTTTTCGCGACCGGCACCAGGATGTCCAGACGAATCCACACGTCCAGCAGGCTGGTAATGTCCTGGGGGGTACTGTCCAGTTGCTGGGCGGCCAATTGCTGGCGCAGTTCGCTCAGGCTCAGGGTGCCCTGGTCGAAGTGTTCGCACAGTGGCTCCAGCAGGGCCCAGTGTTCGGCGAGGGCGCGCAAGACGCGCTTGGGTTCGATCATCGGCTGGTCGACTCGTTGCCAAATAAAAGGCGGCAATTGTACTGCATCATCGCCGCGGCAATTGAGCCTTGATCGACGAGGCGCAGAAAACTTGGCGGCAGAGTGTAACGAACAGCGGTAGAATCGCCGGCTCCGACTTATCCACAGATGGCTGACGTTTTGCTCAACGAGTCCCGCCGCCGCGCTTATCTGGACGCCATGCAAGTGGTGCACTGGCTGCCGCGTACCGAATTGCCCTTTGCCGCGCCGTCGCGGCCAGAGTTGTTCCTGCCTCTGGACGATGCGCTGGTCGACGAAGCGCCATTACCCGTGACCGCTGCGGCGCCGGCTCGCCAACCGGAGCGGCCCAAGGTTGAAGTGCCCCGGCCGAGTGTGGCCAGGACGGTAGCCAAGCCGGTAGAGCCAGAGCCCGAACCAGTGGTGGCCAAACCTGTGCAGGTGCCCCCGCCGCGCTTTGCCTTGCAACTGCTGCGTGCCGGCGGCTGTCTGGTGCTGGTCGAACTGGCCACCGGGCAACCGTTCCAGAGTCGCGACCCTTCCTACCTGCTGCTCAAGGACATGCTGCGCGCGGCGGGCCTGCCCGATGCGCCGCAGATTCTCGGCGAGCCGATCCGCTGGCCGTTGTTGCAGCGCGGGCAATTGGATCAGGGGCCGGAGGCGGCCCGCGATTTCGTCCAGGGGTTCGTCATGGCGCAGCTCGAGCGCGCCCCAGGGGTGTGCGTGTGGCTGGTGGGCCTGCCTGCGATTCGCTTCGCCGGCGAGGCCAATGCTGAAGATTACAACCGCGAGCTGGAGGTAGAGGCCCTGGGTAATACCTGGGCCTTGCCATCGCTTGAGCTGTTGATGGATGAACCTGAGCGCAAGGCTGCCGTGTGGCAGGCCATGCGCCGTTTGATGCCCCGCTGGAAACACCGTGATGAGTGATGCTTTGACCTTCCGCCGGATGACCGAGGCGGATCTGGATGCGGTACTGAAGATCGAGTACGCCGCCTACAGTCATCCCTGGACCCGGGGGATCTTCCTGGACGGCCTCAAGTCCTACGAGATCTGGCTGATGTTCGACGGGCAGCAGCAGGTGGGCCATGGGGTGATCAACGTGATCATCGATGAAGCGCACCTGCTCAATATCACCGTCAAAGTCGAAAACCAGGGGCGGGGTTTGGGTCTCAGGTTGTTGGAGCATCTGATGAGTCGCGCTTATCAGATCAATGGTCGCGAGTGTTTTCTGGAAGTGCGTGCGAGCAATCAGTCGGCGTATCGGTTGTATGAACGCTTCGGATTCAACGAGATTGGTCGGCGCCGGGATTACTATCCGATCGCTGGAGGGCGTGAGGATGCGCTGGTGATGGCTTGCACGTTGTTTGAGTAGATGCTCGGCTGGGTGAGTCAGTTGGACCTGCGGTGAGGCTATCGCGGGCAGAGCCCGCTCCCACAGGGTTCGCGTTGGGGGCAGGGACTGCTCCAGCAGGATTTGCGTTATGTGCAGAGCCTCCTCCCAGACGGATCGTGTTGCGGGCAGAGGCTTTGCAGGCTCTGCACCGCGACCTTAAGAGCGTTGAGGCTTGCCGTCCAGCGGGTCAATCAGGGCCAGCTCTTCTTCATCCAGACCGTCGCCGCCGCCGATGTCGTCTTCATCGACGAAGCTGAGTTCCTGGTCCGCGGCTTCATTCTCGCCAGGCTCGTTGGCTGAGCGGGCGCCGTCCTCGTGGATCAGGGTCTCCGGGCTCAAGTCGTCGTCGGTAGGGTTGTGATCAGCAGTCGACGCTCCGGTCAGGCCTGCCTCGCGGACCCTTTCGTCCGGCATCAATTGCTCCAGCTCATCGGCAGGGATGGTGTCGCCGATCTGCGCGCTGGGGCCGTCAGCGTCGTCGAAATCCAGCTCGCGCACCTGGCCCATGCGGTCTTCGTTGTCATCGATCGGGTTGGGTTGCGGAGCGTTGTAGGGGCGATGTTCTTCGGTCATGGTGAAAATCCTCCGGTTAGGTGCCTTAATAGGGTGGACCCTTGGCGCCGCGGAAAAATTCAGCGCGATTGCATTCCGGACAGGACAACCGGAAGGTGGATAAAACGATCACAGGGCGTGACTTGGCGAGTGACGCGCCAGTCAAAGCCCAAATCATTCTTGAGGCTTGACCATGCACGATCTACAGGAACTGATTGATAACAACGCCCGCTGGGCTGAAGCGATCAAGCAGGAGGACCCGGAGTTCTTCGCCAAGTTGGCGCGCCAGCAGACGCCGGAATTTCTCTGGATCGGTTGCTCCGACGCTCGTGTGCCCGCCAACGAGATCGTTGGCATGTTGCCGGGCGATCTGTTCGTGCACCGTAACGTTGCCAATGTGGTGCTGCACACCGATCTCAACTGCTTGTCGGTGATTCAGTACGCCGTGGACGTGCTCAAGGTGAAGCACATTCTGGTGACGGGGCATTACGGCTGCGGTGGCGTCAGGGCGGCCATGCAGGATCGGCAATTGGGGCTGATCGACGGCTGGCTGCGCACCATTCGCGATCTGTACTACGAGAATCGTCACGTCCTGGCCGAGTTGCCCACCGAAGAAGAGCGGGTAGACCGCCTGTGCGAGTTGAACGTGATTCAGCAGGTCGCCAACGTGGGCCATACCAGCATCGTCCAGAACGCCTGGCATCGAGGGCAGAGCTTGTCGATCCATGGCTGTATCTACGGCATCAAGGATGGCCGCTGGAAGAGCCTGGACACCACCATCAGCGGCTTCGAACAGCTGCCGCCGCAGTACCGGCTGCGTGCATTGGACTGATCGACTGGAACGACCGCGCCTTCTGCGAACTCTATTGATCAGGTCACGGCTGGTGCCGTGAATGACAATCGATGTTCATTTGCAATGGAAAGGAGGCACGATGAAATCCTATGGCTGGCTTGCGCTGATGGCGGCGATGTCGATCGGCAGCGCCCATGCGGCATCCAAGGAAGTCCAGATCAACCTGGTGAGCGCCGAAGGTGCGCCTCAGCCCATCGGGTTGGTCAAGATCGATGAAACCCCTTACGGCCTGGAGTTCACGCCGCAGCTCAAGTCGCTGCCTGCTGGCGTGCATGGGTTCCACGTGCATGCCAACGGTAGCTGCGCGTCTGCCATGAAGGACGGCAAGATGTCGGCTGCCGAAGCGGCGGGTGGGCATTTCGACCCGCAGAAGACCGGCAAGCATCTGGGGCCATACGACGACAAGGGCCATTTGGGTGACTTGCCGGCGATCTACGTGAATGCTGACGGCACCGCGACCTATCCGGTCCTGGCGCCGCGCATCAAGAAGTTGAGCGAGATCGAAGGGCATGCGCTGATGGTGCATGCCGGTGGTGATAACCACGCTGACTCGCCGGCACCGCTGGGTGGTGGCGCGGCGCGTATGGCGTGCGGGGTTATCTGATCCGAGGTGTGTGTTGGTAGTGCTGGCCTCTTCGCGGCTGCACGCCGCTCCTACAGGGGTCGTGGCGTTCATCCATGTAGGAGCGGCGTAAAGCCGCGAAGACGCCAGCACACGCACCGCCGAATTCCGTATTTCTCTAGGGCATGGGCACCGGCGTCAATACAGGTCGCCCGCTGAAGAACGCTGTCAGGTTGCGCTCGACCATCCGCACGACACCTTCCATGGCCTCGGGTGAAAGCCCTGCCACGTGTGGCGTAAGCACGACGTTTTCCAGCTCTTTCAACGCATCCGGTACGTTGGGTTCGTCATCGAAGACATCCAGGGCGGCGCCGGCGATGGTGTTTTCCCGCAGCGCCGAGAGCAGCGCCGGCGTGTCCACCACGCTGCCGCGGGCAATGTTGATGAAGAATCCCTGCGGTCCGAGTGCATTGAGCACCTGGGCATCGACGATCGCCCGGGTGTCGGCCCCGCCAGGGGTGGCCGCGATCAGAAAATCACAATCCGCTGCCAGCGCCTGAGGCGATGCCCGGTAGTCATAGGGCACGTCGCTGCGTGGACGACGATTGTGATAACTGATGCTCATGTCGAAACCCAGCGCTGCCCGTCTGGCGATGGCCATGCCTACAGCACCCAGCCCAAGAATGCCCAGTCGCTTGCCGGCCAGGCACGGGCGCATGGTCTTCGCCCATTCGCCCCGACGCACACTGGCATCGGCCGTGGTAATGCCACGTACTGCTGCCAGGAGCAGCGCCATGGTGTGATCGGCCACGGACGAGGCATTCACGCCGGCGCCATTGGTGACCGTCAGGCCATGAGCCTTGGCGGCGTGCAAATCGACGTTTTCGTACCCGGCGCCGATCACGCAGATGATCTTCAGGTTCGGCAGGGCGTTCATCTCTTCGGCGGTCAAGCCCAGTGGGCCACGAGTCAGAACGGCATCGATGCGCTGCGCATGAGCTTTTATGGCTTCGGCGCGGCTATCCGGGGTGGGCGCCAGAATCAGCTCATAGCCTGGGTCCTGCAAAATCGGCAGGTAGTCGTTGATGGTTTCAACCAGCACCAGCACGGTTGCACTCATGGAAGCCTCCGAGGTCAGAAATGGCGGTTATGTTACAACTGCGCGCCTTCGGGCATTCAATTTTTCCTGCCATGGGGACACGCAATGACCTGGATGACGGACCCCGCTATATGGGCAGCGTTGCTGCAGATCATCGCCATCGACCTGTTGCTGGGCGGTGACAACGCTGTGGTGATTGCCATGGCCTGTCGCAGGCTGCCCAAGCAGTTGCAGGGCAGGGCGATCCTGGGCGGCATGGCCGGCGCTATCGCGTTGCGGGTGGTGCTGCTGTTCTTTGCCATGCAGTTGCTGGAACTGCCCTATCTGAAGCTGTTGGGGGCGGTGGTGCTGTTATGGATCGGCATCAAGCTGGCCGCACACCGGGAGGAAGAGGAGGAAAACGTCGACGGCGGCACGCGTTTGTGGACTGCGATCAAGACCATCATCGTGGCGGACGTGGTCATGTCGCTGGATAACGTGCTGGCGGTGGCGGCGGCGGGCGACGGGAATCTTTATCTGGTGGCCTTTGGCGTACTGGTGAGCATTCCGGTGATCGTGCTGTGCAGTCGCTTGGTGCTGGCGCTGATGGAGCGCTTCCCTATCGTGGTGCAGTTCGGCGGCGCGTTGATTGGCTGGATCGCGGGCGGCATGGCGTTGGAGGACAGGGCGTTGCTGGGCTATGTGCCTGAGTCGTTACCCTGGTTGCATTACGCGGCCAGCGGTTTGGGCGCTGCGACGGTGTTGCTGTTGGGGTGGTGGCTGGCGCGGCGCGCGGGTGTAGCGCAACGTTCTGCCTGAAGAGGGGGGCGCCAGGGAATGGCGCCCATAAAAAAAGGGCCTACCTTGCGGTAAGCCCTTTTTCGTACTTGGTGGCTACACAGGGACTTGAACCCCGGACCCCAGCATTATGAATGCTATGCTCTAACCAACTGAGCTATGTAGCCAAGTGGCGCGCATTATTCGCTCGATTCGCTAATGTGTCAACACTCTTTTTCGAAATATTTATCCATACGATCAAAAGCTTAGCCGATCCCCGTAGCACCGGCGTGAGCCGGGTCGGGTTTGGCGCGAATCCCGGGGGGGGCTTGGCGTTGGAGCGGGGGAGGGTTGGACGCGGCTTACGCCGCTGCTACAGGGGTGGTGTGGCACTGGCGTGAGCCGGGTGGGGTTTGGCGCGAATTCCGGGGGGGGGCTGACGTTGGAGTTGGGGAAGGCCGGACGCGGCTTACGCCCGCTGCTACAGGGCTGGTGTGGCACCGGCGTAAGCCGGGTCGGGTTTGGCGCGAATTCCGGGGGGGGGCTGACGTTGGAGTTGGGGAAGGCCGGACGCGGCTTACGCCGCTGCTACAGGACACCGGCGTGAGCCGGGTCCGGTTTGGCGCCGATCAATGGGGCGGGTTAGGCGTTGAACCAGCCGAGTTTGATGATGAAGATGATTGAAAGCACCACCAAGGCGGGGCTCAGGTCGCGCCATTTGCCGGTGAGCAGCTTGATCGCCGTCCAGCTGATGAAGCCGAAGGCGATGCCGTTGGCGATCGAGTAGGTCAAGGGCATGGCCAGCGCGGTGACGGTAACCGGCGCAGCCACGGTGATGTCTTCCCAGTCGATCTCGGCCAGGCCCGAGGCCATCAGCACGGCCACGAACAGCAACGCAGGCGCCGTGGCGAATGCAGGCACGCTGCCCGCCAGCGGCGCGAAGAACAGCGCGAGTAGAAACAGCACGGCCACCACGATGGCCGTCAGACCGGTGCGGCCACCGGCACTGACGCCTGCCGCCGATTCGATATAGCTGGTGGTGGTCGAGGTGCCCAGTAGCGAACCGGCCAGGGCAGCGGTGCTGTCGGCGATCAGGGCACGGCCCATTTTCGGCATATGACCGTCCTTGCTCATCAGGCCCGCGCGCTTGGCCACACCGATCAGCGTGCCCGAGTTGTCGAACAGATCGACGAACAGAAACGCGAAGATCACGCTGATCAGGCCAACGTCGAAGGCGCCTTTGATGTCCAGTTGCAGGAAGGTGGGCGCCAGCGAGGGGGGCATCGATACGACGCCACCGAAGGGTGTTACGCCCAGCAGGATGGAGGCGACGGTGACCAGCAGGATGCCGATCAGCACCGACCCGCGCACTTTCAGCGCTTCCAATGCCACGATGATAAAGAAACCGATGATTGCCAGCACCGGTTCGGGCTTGGACAGGTCGCCCATGCCGACCAGTGTTGCCGGGTTGTCCACCACGATCCCGGCGTTGTGCAGGGCGATCAGCGCCAGGAACAGACCGATGCCGGCGGCGATGGCCGAGCGCAAGGGCAAGGGGATGCTGTTGATGATCCACTCGCGGATACGAAAGATCGACAACAGGAAGAAGCACACCGCCGAGATGAACACCGCGCCCAGTGCCACCTGCCAGCTATGCCCCAGGTGCAGCACCACGGTGTAGGTGAAAAAGGCGTTCAGGCCCATGCCCGGCGCCAAGGCGATCGGGTAGTTGGCGATCAGGCCCATGATGGCCGAACCAATCGCCGCCGCCAGGCAGGTGGCAACGAACAGCGCACCCTTGTCCATGCCGGTTTCGCCGAGAATGCTCGGGTTGACGAACAGGATGTAAGCCATGGCCAGGAAGGTGGTCACGCCCGCGAGTATTTCGGTGCGCACGGTGGTGTTGTGGGCTTTGAGTTTGAACAGCGAGTCCAGCATGGTGCTCCCCTGGCGCGATGAGCGCCGTCGATCGTGTTGGCCGTTATCCTGATTGGTAGGGGCGGCCGAAATGCCGCCCCTGCCGCATAAACCTAACTGACTGGTCAGCTTTTGTGGTTTGCGTAAAGCAGATTTCGGGCCACATGCGCGAGGTGTGCAGACCGTGGGGTCTGGGGCGTGTGGAACGGGGGGTGTGACACCGGCGGTTACACTGGCCCTGCACTCAATGGGAGCGTAACAACCGGGTCAGATGCACCAACACGATGCGGCGCCTGTGCCCTCGCGGGCTGCGGGCCTGCCGCGCGTGGCTGCGGACGTTGGTCTGAATCTTGCTCCAATGGCACTTTGCTGGCGCCATTTATCCGTAGGCGTCTCTCGCATCCGTGGAGTAGTCGGACATGCACGCTCTGTTGTCACCTGGTATCCGTCTGCTGGGGCGATTCGGTTTCGCTCGCAAATTCCAGCTGTTGTTCTTGCTGTTCATCCTGCCGCTGGTGGGCAGCCTCTGGTTGCTGGGCCAGGATTACTACGCCCGGCTGGCGGTTATCGCGGCGGAGCGCAGCGGCGTGCATCAGTTGCTCTCGCTCGATGACCTGGATGCCCAGCTCTCAGCGCAGCGTAACCGCGCCGCGCGTTGGAAAGCGGTGGACATCCTGCGTCAGCCGACCCCCGAGGCGCTGGCGGCCATCGGCGCGCTGGAAGCGGCCAGCCCGCAGATCGATCAGGCTGTGCAGCAGACGCGTGCGGTGCTGGTCCAGGACAAGGCGCCTGGTGAAACCCTGGAGCGCCTGCAAGCTGTCGAGGCTGGGCTCAAGGGGCTCGACCTGGCCAGCCTGCGCCAAGTGGGCTGGTGGCCTGATGGTTACGAGCGCTTCACCGCCAGCCTGAGCGCGGTGCAGATGCTGCGCGAGCAGATCGCCATGGCCAGCGGCTTGATTCACGATCCCTGGATGGAAACCTATCTGTTGATGCAGGTGGCCACACAGCAAGCGCCAGACATGATCGAGCGGGTTGGCCGACTCGGCAGTATCGGCCACTCATCCCTGGTGGCTGGGCAGTTCAGCCTGCAGAGCCGCTTGCAGATGCGCGACTTGCGTGGACGCATTGCCGACGCGCGGGAACAGTTGGTCAAGGCGGCGGCGCCTCTGCAGCATCGTCTGCCTGCCGAACTCAAGGGTTGGGATGACCAGTACAGCAAGACCCTGGGTGTGATCGATGGTCAGCTCAAGAACCTCGATGACAACCTGTTCGGCGGCGAGATCAAGCTGACCGCGGCGCAGTTCGCCAGCAGCATCGACGGTATGCTCACCAGCCTGACCGAACTGCGTCACGAATCGTTGCTGTCGCTGGATGCGCGGCTTGGCTATTACCACGATCAGGCTATCCAGCAGTTCGTGCCGGTGGCGGCGGTGTTTACCTTGCTGCTGTTGGCCGCGTTGTATCTGTTCATCTGCCTGCAGACCTCTATTCGTCGCAGCGCCAGCGGTATCACCACCTTGGCGCAGTCCCTGCGTGACGGTAATTTGAGTGTGCAGGTGGCGGTGCAGGGGCGTGACGAACTGGCCGCCATCAGCACGGCGCTGAATGCTGCAGTGGTGCAATTGCGCAGCAGCCTGCTGGGGGTCAATCACGAGACCGTGCAGCTCAGCGATGCTGTGGTGACCTTGAACGACCAGTCCAGCGGCACACTCGATGAGGTAGAAACCCAACAGCAGCAGATCAGTCAGATCGCAGCGGCTGCCACGCAGTTGGCGGCGACGTCCCAGGGCGTGGCCAGGAGCTGCGAGCTGGCTTCAAGCAGTGCGCAGCACACCCGGCAGATTGCTGAAGACAGCAGCCGCGACAGCCAGCGCACCACGGCGAGCATTCAGCAGCTCAATCAGCGACTGACCGATACGGCCGCTGCGTTGGGGCGGGTCAGCGAGCAGGGTCAGCAGATTCAGTCGGTGGTGGATGCTATTCGCGGGATCGCCGAGCAGACCAATTTGCTCGCGCTCAATGCGGCGATCGAAGCGGCGCGGGCGGGCGAGCAAGGCCGGGGGTTTGCAGTGGTGGCCGATGAGGTACGCAGCCTGTCGCAACGAACCCAGGCCTCTACCGGACAGATCGCCGGCACGGTGGAAAGCCTGCGCTCCACGGTCAAGCAGGCGGTGGAGCTGATGCAGGCGGCTTGTGGGCAGGCGCAGACCGACGCGCAAGCGGTGATGGGCCTGGGCGATCGGTTGGGTGAGATTGCTGGGGCTGTGCAAGGGGTGACCGATACATTGGCGCAGATTGCCACGGCGGTGGAAGAGCAGGCAGCGACGGCCGATGAGGTCAGCGGCAATATTCAGCAGGTGGATCAGGCGGCGGTGAGGTTGCTCGATGGCGCGCGGGCGGTGAACCAGGCGGCGGATCGGTTGGGGCAGGGGAGTCGGGTGTTGAGCGAGAATACGGCGCGGTTCAATTTGGGGTGATTGGGGTTGGGGGATTGGGTTGGGGATGGGTTGGGGATTGGTGGTGGATGGTCCCCTCACCCCAACCCTCTCC
>NZ_DFUE01000006.1:0-12838 GCF_002379585.1 Pseudomonas sp. UBA4194 | reverse complement strand
GGAGAGGGGGCTAAAAGCAGTACGCGTACGGCTCCCTGTCTGAGGGAGAGGGGGTTAGAAGCGGGGGCATTTGCCGTGGGTGGTTAGCCTGCCGCGGCTGCCTCGGCCACTTCGGCGGGGGAGACGATGCTGGTTTTCATGCCGCGTGACCGTCCGGAGCTCAGGTACGCCGCAATCGACTCCTGAGTGACTTCGCCAAGGAACACGTTCTGCGCATCCAGCACCGGCAGCCATGAGCGGTTGAACTCGTACATGCGCGACAGCAGGATGCGCAAGTGCTCGTCGTAGGCCGCAGTGGCGTTGAATTCGCGCAGGTAATCCGCGCAGTTGCCCTGCTGGCGGTGCAGGTCGCGGCGACGGACATAGCCTTTGGCCCTGTTCTCGGCATCGGTGACCACTACATAGCGACGGTCGTGCTCGTCCATCAGCTCGAGCGCTTCGGCCACCGGCGTTTCCGGGCTCACCGACGGCGCGTTGTCGGCGGCGTCTTCAGCCTTGACCAGCAGCAGGCGCTTGAGCGTGCTGTCCTGGCCCACGAAGTTGCTGACGAAGTCATCCACCGGATGCGCCAGCAGCGTGTCCGGGTGGTCGATCTGCAGCAGTTTGCCGGCGCGGAAAATGGCGATCTTGTCGCCCAGCTTGATGGCTTCGTCGATGTCGTGGCTGACCATGATCACGGTCTTGTTCAGTGCCCGCTGCATCTCGAAGAATTCGTTCTGGATCATCTCGCGGTTGATCGGGTCGACCGCACCGAACGGCTCGTCCATCAGCAGCAGCGGCGCTTCGGCTGCCAGTGCGCGAATCACGCCGATGCGCTGCTGCTGTCCACCGGACAGCTCACGCGGGTAACGGTGCAGGTACTGCTTGGGTTCCAGCTTGATCATGCTCATCAATTCGCGGGCGCGGTCGGCGCAGCGCTTCTTGTCCCAGCCCAGCAGGCGCGGGACCACGGTGATGTTTTCCTCGATGGTCATGTTGGGAAACAGGCCGATCTGCTGGATCACATAGCCGATGTTGCGGCGCAGGGTCACTTCATCCAGGCCCGTGGTGTCTTCACCGTTGATCAGCACCTTGCCGGAGGTCGGCATGATCAGGCGGTTGATCATTTTCAGCGTGGTGCTCTTGCCGCAGCCCGATGGCCCGAGGAATACGCAGATCTCGCCTTCGTTGACGGTCAGGTTCACGGCGTCGACGGCTTTGACTTCCTTGCCGTTGCTGTGGAAAGTCTTGGTCAGGTTCTGAAGTTCGATCATTTCAACAATCCTTTAGGAGTCAGGGCGCGTTGCAGCCATTGCAGGCACAGGTCGGCGATGATCGCCAGAACACTGACCAGCACGGCGCCGACGATGAGCATCGACATATCGCTGCGGCTGATGGAAGTGAGGATGAGGACGCCCAGGCCGCCGGCGCCGATGGTGGCGGCGATGGTCATGACACCGATGTTCATGACCACGGCGGTGCGCACGCCGGCCAGGATCACCGGCACGGCGATGGGCAGTTCGACCATGCGCAGGCGCTGGCCGAAGGTCATGCCGATGCCCTTGGCTGCCTCGCGGATGCCGGGCTCGACGCCCGTCAGCGCCAGGTAGGTATTACGCAGGATGGGCAACAGCGAATAGAGGAACACCGCAGTGATCGCCGGCAGCGGCCCCAGGCCTTGGCCGAACTTGGAGTAGAACGGCAGCAGCAGGCCGAACAGGGCGATCGAGGGGATGGTCAGCAGCACCGTGGCGCTGGCTTGCAGCGGGCCGGCCAGTGCCGGGAAGCGAGTCATCAGGATGCCGATCGGTACCCCGAACAGGATCGCCAGGCTGACCGCGATGCCCACCAGGGTGATGTGCTGCCACGTCAGGTGCAGCACCAGCGGCCAGTCGAGATGGGAGAAGGTGTCGAGGAAATTCATGGCTTCTCCGGGGCTTGGTCATTGATGGGATGGGCCTTGAGAAACTCGGCGGCAACCACGCTTGGGCTACGGTGTTCAACGTCCACCTGGGCGTTGAGCTGACGCATGGTTTCATCGTCCAGCAACTCGGCCAGTGGCTTGAGCTGAGCGGCCAGCTGCGGGTGAGCGTCGAGGAACTGCTGGCGTACCACCGGTGCGGCGGTGTAGTCGGGGAAGTACTTGAGATCGTCTTCCAGCAGCTTGAGCTTGAACGCGTTCAGACGGCCATCGGTGGTGTACACCAGGCCGGTGAATACCTGCCCGTTGCGCAGGGCGGTGTAGACCAGGCCCGCGTCCATCTGGCGAATGTCGCGGCGAGTGAATTTCAGGTCGTAGGTCTTGGTCAGGCCCACCAGGCCGTCGGAGCGGTTGGCGAACTCGGTGTCCAGGGCCAGGATGTGGCCGGTCTTCGGCTCGTCGATCAGTACCTTGTTCAGGTCGCTGATGGTGTTGACCTGGGGATAGGCCTTGGCCACCTCTTCAGGCAAGGCGAGGGCGTAGGTGTTGCTGAACTTGGACGGTGCGAGCCAGACCAGGCCCTTCTTGGCGTCCAGCTCCTTGACCCGGGCATAGGTGGCAGCGCTGTCGAGTTTTTCGTCGATATGGTTATAGGACACCAGTGATACGCCGGTGTATTCCCAGAGCATGTCCAGTTGCCCGGTTTCCTGGGCGCTGCGCGCCAGGTTGCTGCCCAGGCCACCGGTGACCCGCACGTCGTAGCCTTTGCTACCCAGGTATTGGGCAGTGATGGCGGCGAGCACGGTCTGCTCGGTGAACACCCGGGAGCCGAGACGGATCACCGGTTTTTCTGCCGCCTGGACGACGCCGGCGCAGAGCAGGGCCAGGCCCAGCACGATGCTTAACTTCTTCATTGAATTCATTCCTTCGCTCAGCGGGTCAGCCCACGTTCAAGCCAGACACGGCTGACGACGGTCACGATGCCGTCCAGGATCAGCGCCAGCAGCGCGGTGCAGGCAGCGCCGAGCAGCAGTTGCGGCTGATTGTTCAGGGCGATGCCGGGGAAGATCAGGCTGCCCAGGCTGTTGGCGCCGATCAGGAACGCCAGTGGCGCGGTACCGACATTGATCGCCAGGGCCACGCGCACCCCGCCGACGATGATCGGCACGGCGTTGGGTAGCTCGACCTTGAACAACACCTGAGCGGGCGTCATGCCGATGCCGGTAGCGGCTTCCTTGAGCGAGCCTTGAACGTTCTTCAGGCCCTCGTAGGTGTTGCGCACGATGGGCAGCAGCGAGGCCAGGAACAGGGCGAAGATGGCAGGACCGCTGCCGATGCCCAGGATGCCCAGGGCGATGGCCAGTACGGCCAGGGGAGGGATGGTGTTGCCGATGTTGAAAATCTGCATGAAGCGTTCAGCGCGTGCCGCCATGCTGGGGCGGCTCAGCGCAATCCCGGCGGGAATGCCTACCACCAGTGCGGCGAGCATCGAGGCCAGCACCAGGATAAGGTGCGCTTGCAGGTAGAACAAAAGGTCTTCACGGTACTGCTCGATGGTACTGATGCCGATCCAGTGGACCAGCAGGGCCAGGATGGCGATGACGACCGCGCACCCTATCAGCCCTTTGCCATAGCGATTAGCCACAGGCGGACTCCTTTATTTCAGTCGGCGAGCGCTGGGTTGGTGGCAACCTCCGTCAGTGGAGGTCAGCCCCGGCGTTCGCGAGAAGCAGTTCGCGTGGGAGGCGAACCATAAGCGCAGCCTCGTCAGGCTAACTAGCTGATTTTGCAGGCCCTGACGATGATCGAATCAGGGAATGGACGTCTCCGTGCTTTAAAAGGTTCCCATAGTGAGACGGCCTTTGGCCAGCTTTGATGGGGTGAGTGGCCTGCCACTGCCACATCAGGCTATAATCCGCGCCCTTTTTTCAATCCCTCGCCAGGCGATCACCCATGACCCAACAGGCCGCCGAAGTCGCGAAACGCCGCACTTTCGCCATCATCTCCCACCCGGATGCGGGTAAGACCACCATCACCGAGAAGCTCTTGCTGATGGGCAAGGCCATTGCCGTGGCCGGTACGGTGAAGTCGCGCAAGTCCGACCGCCACGCGACGTCCGACTGGATGGAAATGGAGAAGCAGCGCGGCATTTCCATCACCACCTCGGTGATGCAGTTCCCCTATCGCGAGCACATGGTCAACCTGCTCGACACCCCGGGCCACGAAGACTTCTCCGAAGACACCTACCGCACCCTGACCGCGGTGGACTCGGCGTTGATGGTGCTCGACGGCGGTAAGGGCGTAGAGCCACGTACCATCGCCCTGATGGATGTCTGCCGCCTGCGCGATACGCCAATCGTCAGCTTCATCAACAAGCTGGATCGCGACATTCGCGATCCGATCGAGCTGCTCGACGAGATCGAAGCCGTACTCAAGATCAAGGCGGCGCCGGTGACCTGGCCGATTGGCTGCTATCGCGACTTCAAGGGTGTCTACCACCTGGCCGACGACTACATCATCGTCTACACCCCCGGCCATGGCCATGAGCGTACCGAGGTGAAGATCATCGAGAAGCTGGACTCCGATGAAGCCCGTGCCCATCTGGGTGACGAGTACGACCGTTTCGTCGAGCAGTTGGAGCTGGTGCAGGGTGCCTGCCATGAGTTCAACCAGCAGGAGTTTCTCAGTGGCCAGCTGACACCGGTGTTCTTCGGCACGGCCCTGGGCAACTTTGGTGTCGACCATGTACTCGACGCGGTGGTGGACTGGGCGCCGCGGCCGTTGGCGCGGGTGGCCAACGAGCGCACGGTGGAGCCTGTCGAAGAGAAATTCAGCGGTTTCGTGTTCAAGATTCAGGCGAACATGGACCCCAAGCACCGCGACCGTATCGCCTTCATGCGCATCTGCTCGGGCAAGTACGAAAAGGGCATGAAGATGCGCCATGTGCGCACGGGCAAGGACCTGCGCATCGGCGATGCGTTGACGTTCTTTTCCTCCGAGCGCGAGCAACTGGAAGAGGCTTTTGCCGGCGACATCATCGGCCTGCACAACCACGGCACCATTCAGATCGGCGATACCTTCAGCGAGGGCGAGAGCCTGGGCTTCACGGGTATCCCGCACTTCGCCCCGGAACTGTTCCGCCGCGTACGCCTGAAGGACCCGCTCAAGTCCAAGCAGCTGCGCCAGGGGTTGCAGCAGTTGGCGGAAGAAGGCGCCACGCAGGTGTTTTTCCCCGAGCGCAGCAACGACATCATCCTGGGCGCCGTGGGTGTGCTGCAGTTCGATGTGGTGGCCAGTCGGCTGAAAGAGGAATACAAGGTCGAGTGCGCCTACGAGCCGATCACTGTGTGGTCGGCGCGCTGGATTGAGTGCGCTGACAAGAAGAAGCTGGAGGAGTTCAGCAACAAGGCGGTGGAGAACCTGGCGCTGGATGGCGGCGGGCATCTGACCTATCTGGCGCCTACGCGGGTGAACCTGGCGCTGATGGAAGAGCGCTGGCCGGATGTGAAATTCCGGGCGACTCGCGAGCATCATTGATCGGGATGGGTATTGTGGTGAATGGTCCCCTCACCCCAGCCCTCTCCCTGAGGGAGAGGGAGCTAAAAGCAAACCAGCACCCTGCGTCCCACGGCGTACAGGCTCCCTCTCCCTGAGGGAGAGGGGGCTAAAAGCAAACCAGCACTCTGCGTCCCACTGCGTACAGGCTCCCTCTCCCTGAGGGAGAGGGAGCTAAAAGCAAACAAGCACTCTGCGTCCCACCGCGTACAGGCCCCCTCTCCCTGAGGGAGAGGGGGCTAAAAGCAGACAAGCACTCTGCGTCTCACCGCGTACAGGCTCCCTCTCCCTCAGGGAGAGGGCTGGGGTGAGGGGGCCAGTCACCGCAGATCCAAACCCTACCCCCGCACCTCCTTCCAGATCCGGGTCCTCAGTTGATCCAGTTCGGCGGGCATCGGTTGCAGCAGGAACAACTTGCTCATCACTTCCGCGCTCGGATAGATCCGTCGGTCGTTCTTGATCGCGGGATTCACCCACTCATCCGACCCTTCGTTGCCATTGGCGTAGTGAATGCTGTTGGTGATGTTGGCCATCACCTTCGGCTCCAGCAGGTAGTTCATGAAGGTATAGGCGGCCGCCTCGTCGGGTGCATCGGTGGGGATGGCGACCATGTCGAACCACATCGTCGAACCTTCCCTGGGAATCGAATACTCGATTTTCACGCCCTTGCCATCGCGCTTTGCCTGAGCCTGGGCCTGTAGCACGTCTCCGGAAAAGCCGATCACCGCGCAGAGCTTGCCCGTCTGCAACTGATGGGCGTACTCCAGTGAATCGAAATAGCGCACGTAGGGTTTGATCCGCAAGAGCAAGGCCTTGGCTTTCTGGTAGTCCTCCGGGTTATGGCTGTGATGCGGCAAACCCAGGTAATTCAAGGCCATGGGCAGCAGCTCCGGGCCAATGTCGAGGATCGCGACCCCGCACTTTTGCAGCTTGGCGATGTTTTCCTCCTTGAACACCAGATCCCATGAATCCACCGGTGCGTCGTCCCCCAAAGCCGCTCTGATCAGGTCCACGTTGTAGCCGATGCCGCTGCTGCCCCAGGAATAGGGAAAGCCGTGGAGGTTGCCGGGATCGTTGATCTCCAGCGCACGCAGCAGCACCGGATTGAGGTATTTCCAGTTGGGCAGGCGCGAGCGATCGAGGGTCTTGAGGGTGCCGGCACTGATGTGCCGAGTCATGAAGTGATTGGAGGGGAATATCACATCGTATTTGCCCGGTGACTCACGCAGGCTGTTTTCCAGGGTTTCGTTGCTGTCGAAGACGGCGTATTGAGTCTGGATACCACTGTGGCGGGTGAAGGTGGACAGGGTGTCGGGGGCGATGTAGTCGGCCCAGTTATAGATGCTTACCGTCTCGGCGGCGAAGGCCATTGGCGTGATCAGCGTCAATGCGGCAAGGGCCGAGCGAAGCATGTCGTGATTCCCGAATCACCGTTGATGGCCTACTGTAATCATTTACTCGGGTTGGGGGGAAGAGCCCAGTGCAGATAGACTCACGCCCTGGTTCGCGACACGGGCTATAGTGCCCGGCGCGTGCCGTAGATGAGGAGACTTTCTTTGCGCTTGGTTACATTGATGATGGCGGGTTTGATGGCCGCCGCGGCCCCAGTGTTCGCCGCGCCGCCGGTGGCCACCCTGGACCGCAGCCACTGGCCCGAGAGGCTCGATACGCCGGTGCTGTTCGACGTGGCGTCCCGCGCCCAGATTCTCCTGTTCGCGCGCTCGCTGCTGGCCAGCGAAAGCCAGGACGAAGTGGCACTGGCCACGCGCCTGGGCATGCGTCAAATCAACCTGCCTGCCATCGTAGAGCTGCGCGAGCGCTTGTGGCATCGGCTGTGGCGCAATTTCGACCAGGCTCAGCAAAGTTGCGAACAGGACGCCTCGTTCTGTTACGCCATCGACAGCGAGGCGGACCTGCGGGCCCAGGCAGGCGCGTTGAACATCGATCCCGACTCGTTCTACGCCGGCTTCGCCGTTCCCGGCCAGGTGTTCAGCGAGGCCTATCTGGATGAGATGCTGCGCCAGGCGGCGGTGCTGCCCCAGACCAGCAGCGAAGTGCAGTTGTTTTCCGATCAGGAGTTCGACGGCGATCAGTTCAATGATCGGGTTTTTCTGCTGACCTTCGAGAACGGTCCCAGCCCGGCGCAGGGGTCGACCGACGCGCTGACCGACTATCTGCGCAAGCAGAACATCGATGCGACGTTCTTCGTTCTGGGTCAGAGTCTGCAGGCGCGAGTGGAAAAGACGTCCGTGGCACAGGTTCAGGCGCTGTATGCCGAGCAGTGCGTGGGCGCGCAGGGTTGGCAGTATGTTTCTCATGGCCAGTGGGACAAATGGCAGGATTCGGTGCTGCGGACCGTGGCGCTGCTGCAGGCCGACCTGCCGGACAACTACGTCCCCTGGTTCCGCCCACCCTACGGTCAGCGTCGGGCCGACAGCGGTGCCTTCTTCGCGGGCCAAGGGCTGAAAGTGGCGCTGTGGAACATCGATGCCATGGATGACGACAGCCGGCTGAGCGCCGAGCAAGCCGGTGAGCGTGTGCTGAGTCTGATGCTGCTGTGGCGACGTGGCATCATCGTGCTCCACGATACCCAGCTCAAGGCACAGACGACGGTGTCTCTGCTGCTGAACCAGACAGCACAAAGCGGGGTTGCCTGGCAGGGATGTACGGATATCGACTGAAGCCCCGTAAATAAAGGGCTGCGGGTAAAGGCGCGAAGAAAATATCACACATTTGCGGGCGGGCGGACTTCCGACTGTAACGGTGCGTGACCAGCACGCCAAGCGCTATTCGTCATACCGAAAAATAAACTTCAAAAAAGCGTCAAAGTGCTTTTTTCCGTCATGGGTTTTGCGGTATTACGAAGACAGACCGCCGAACCCTGCAACACAGGTGGCGTCCTCATCCGACCCGTTCCTGTTTGTGGATCCTGCTCCTTGATGCGGGAAATCGGCGGCCTTCCCGCGGCGCAGCACCGTCTGGGTATTGCGTCGTCAGGCTCTTAAAAAGGTGACCGAGTATGGATGAACAAGGACGCACCACCTCTTCCGACCAGCCAATCCTTTATGTGCTCGATACCAATGTACTGATCCACGATCCAAACGCGTTGCTGAACTTCGAAGAACACCATGTCGCCATTCCCATGACCGTGCTGGAGGAACTGGATAAACTCAAAGACGGCAAGCAATCGGTCGCTGCCGAATGTCGCCAGGCCATCCGTCTGATCGACAAGACCCTGGGCGAAGCGTCACCGGCTGATGTCGAGGCGGGCGTGCCGATCATGCGCGTCACCGGCAACACCAAGGGTTTCCTGTCCATCCTCATGGACAAACGCCCTGAACCCTCCAATCTGCTGCCGCAGAACCTCAATGACAACATCATCATCAACCAGCTGATCGACCTGCATACCCGCAATCCCGATCTGAGCGTCATCCTGGTTACCAAAGACATCAACATGCGCCTCAAGGCCCGCGCTTGTGGGATCGCGGCCGAGGATTACAGCACCGACCAGTTGGTCGACGACGTGTCACTGTTGTCCCGCGGCTACCACAACGTCACTGGGTCGTTCTGGGATCGCGTGAGCAAAGTCGAGACCCGCCAGGACCATGGCCGCACCTGGCACCGTGTGCAATTGAGCGAAGCGCTGCCGGCCGTGCACATGAACGAGTTCATCATCGACGAGCAAGGTTTCGTCGGCTGGATCAAGGGCATCAAGGACGACGAGCTGATGATCCTGGACCTGCACCAGGAGCCTTTGCTGCATCAGGAAGCCTGGGGGCTCAAACCACGGGACATCTATCAGGGCCTGGCGTTGTTCGCCCTGCTCGATCCGGACATTCACCTGGTCAACCTGTCGGGCGCCGCGGGCTCGGGCAAGACCATCCTGGCGTTGGCAGCTGCCATCGAGCAGACCATGGTCACCAAGCGCTACCGGCGCATCATCGCCACCCGCAGCGTGCAGGGCCTGGATCAGGAAATCGGTTTTCTGCCCGGCACCGAGGCGGAAAAGATGGAGCCGTGGCTGGGCGCGATCACCGATAACCTCGAAGCCCTGCATATGGACGACGAGAACACCCATGGCAGCGTCGATTACATCCTGAGCAAGGTGCCGCTGCAGTTCAAATCCCTCAACTACATCCGTGGACGCAGTTTCCAGCAGAGCCTGATTCTGATCGACGAGTGCCAGAACCTCACCCCGCACCAGATGAAAACCATCATCACGCGTGCCGGTGCCGGCTCCAAGGTCATCTGCCTGGGCAACCTGGCGCAGATCGACACCCCTTACCTGTCGGCCACCAGTTCGGGGCTGACCTACCTGACGGAGCGTTTCAAGGATTTCCCGCAAGGCGTGCACATCACCCTGCAAGGCGTACCGCGGTCGATCCTGGCCGAATACGCCGAATCACACCTGTAGCCGTTTGTTGCCCGCTTCTACAGCTCACACAGTGTAGGAGCGGTCAGTGACTGCGGAGCATCGCCAGGTTCACCCTCTTCTCTGAAGTCTGCACAGTCGCCGCAAGCGTGCCGGAGCGCTACAATCGCCTTTCTCTGAACAGGAGCAAGGCTGTGCTGACTCATCTCGATTCCCAAGGCAGGGCCAACATGGTGGATGTCACCGACAAGGCCGTGACCTCCCGCGAAGCCGTTGCCCAGGCGCGTATTCGCATGCTGCCCCAGACCTTGCGCATGATCGTCGATGGCGAACACCCCAAGGGTGATGTGTTTGCCGTGGCGCGTATCGCCGGTATTCAGGCGGCCAAGAAAACCAGTGATCTGATTCCCCTGTGCCATCCGTTGATGCTGACCAGCGTCAAGGTCGAGCTGCGCGCCGAGGGCGCTGACAGCGTGGTCATCGAGGCGCGCTGCAAGCTCGCTGGGCAGACGGGAGTGGAAATGGAAGCGCTGACGGCGGCCAGCGTGGCTGCGCTGACCATTTATGACATGTGCAAGGCGGTGGACCGCGGCATGGTCATTGAAACGGTGCGCCTGCTGGAGAAGCTGGGCGGCAAGAGCGGGCATTACCAGGCGGACCCGGCATGAACTACACCGTGCTGTATTTTGCCCGTTACCGGGAGTTGCTGGGCGTCGAGCGGGAAGTCATCGACGGTGAATTCGCTAGTGTCGATGCGTTGCGCGAGTTTCTGATCCTGCGTGGTGACCGGGAGGTGCTCAAGGAGGGCGGTTTGATGTGCGCGCGCAATGAGGAGTTGTGCTCGTTGCAGGAGCCGCTGCTCGATGGCGACGAAGTTGCCTTCTTCCCTACCGTTACCGGAGGCTGATATGTCCGTTCGCGTGCAGGCCGAACCTTTCGATCCCGGGGCTGAGCTCAATGCACTGCACGAGGCCAATACCGGTGTGGGTGCGGTGGTGAGCTTCGTTGGCTATGTGCGCGACTTCAACCATGGGTTGGAGGTGAGCGGGATGTTTCTCGAGCATTATCCGGGCATGACCGAGAAGGCGCTGGGCAAGATCGCCTTCGAGGCGGCGCAACGCTGGCCGTTGTTGAAGTTGGAGGTGCTGCATCGGGTTGGGTTGCTGCAGCCGGGCGAGCCGATCGTGTTCGTCGGCGTGGCTAGTGCGCACCGGCAAGCGGCGTTCGAGGCATGCGATTTCGTGATGGATTACCTGAAGACCCGCGCGCCGTTCTGGAAGAAGGAGTCGACCGAGGATGGTCCGCGCTGGGTGGATGGGCGCGAGAGTGATCTGGTGGCGGCGCAGCGCTGGGAGTGATGGGGTGTCTGGAAGGGCCCTATCGCGGGTAGAACCCGCTCCCACAGGGGGTGGGGTGGTGTTTGGGAGGGCCCTATCGCGGGTAGAACCCGCTCCCGGCGGGGGGTGTGGGGGTGTTTGGGAGGGCCCCATCGCGGGTAGAACCCGCTCCCACAGGGGGTGGGGTGGTGTTTGGGAGGGCCCTATCGCGGGTAGAACCCGCTCCCACATGGAACCTGCTTCCACATGGAGGCTGCTCCTACACAGAGGCTGCTCCCATGGGGCGGGTAGGGTCTGTGGGAGCGGGTTCTACCCGCGATGGGGGCCTGCCTGCTGGTAGAGATCAGGAATGCTTGCGCTCTACGGGTTTGAGCAGTTCGGCCGAGGGCATTTCGAAGTTGATCTTGCGACCCAGCAATGCCTCGATCGAAGGCAGCTGATACGAGTCGTCCTCTCCGGCAAAACTGATCGAAACCCCGCTGCTGCCCGCGCGACCGGTACGGCCTATACGGTGCACGTAATCGTCCGGCACTTCCGGCAGGGTGAAGTTGATCACATGGCTGATGCCGTCGATGTGAATTCCGCGGCCCGCCACATCGGTGGCCACCAGTACGCGAATCTTGCCCTCGCGAAAGCCTTCCAGCGTCTTGATCCGCTTGTGCTGAGGCACGTCGCCCGACAACTGCGCGGCATTCACGCCATCGCGCACCAGGCGCTCTTCGATGCGCCGCACTTCGTCCTTGCGGTTGGCGAACACGATCACTCGTTCCCAGTCGTTGCTGGTTACCAGGTTGTACAGCAGCTTGTACTTGTCGCTGCCGGCGACGGCGTAGACATGCTGCTCCACCGTTTCGCTGGCGACGTTCTCCGGCTCGATCTCGACGATGGCGGGGTCGGTGGTCCATTGCCGTGCCAGGTTCATCACGTCTTCGGTGAAGGTGGCGGAGAACAGCAGTGTCTGGCGCTCGTTCTTCGGTGGCGTCTGGCGAATGATCTGACGTACCTGCGGGATGAAGCCCATGTCGAGCATACGGTCGGCTTCATCGAGCACCATCACCTCGACCATGTCCAGATGCACTTCGCCGCGCTGGTTGAAGTCCAGCAATCGGCCGGGTGTCGCGACCAGAATGTCGCAGTAGCGGGCTTCGAGTTGCTTGAGCTGCTTGTCGAAGTCCATGCCGCCGACGAAGGTCATGACATTGAGGCCGGTGTATTTGGTCAGGCCGGCGGCATCCTTGGCGATCTGTACGACCAGCTCGCGCGTCGGAGCAATGATCAGCGCACGCGGCTCACCCATGAAGCGTTCCTTGGGCGGTGGCGTTTGTTGCAACTGGGTGATGATCGACACTAGGAAGGCCGCCGTCTTGCCTGTGCCGGTCTGAGCACGGCCAATGGCGTCCTGGCCTCGCAAGGTGTGACCCAGCACCTGAGCCTGGATCGGCGTGCAGTAGGGGAAGCCCAGATCGTGAATGGCGTGCATCAGATCGTCGGACAGCTTGAAGTCGTGGAAGCGGGTTTTGCCTTCCTGAGGTTCTACCTGGAAATCTTCCAGTTTCCAGGCAGGTGCAACCGGCTTGGGCGCGGGTTGGCGGCGTGGCGGCTGGGGCCGCACGGCCGCCGCAGCGGGAGGCTCGGGCGCGGGCGCGGGTGCTGCGTTGAGGTCGCCGGAGGAGG
>NZ_DFUE01000041.1 GCF_002379585.1 Pseudomonas sp. UBA4194 | reverse complement strand
GTGGACCGGGGGGGGTGGGGGGGGTATGACTACCACACGGGCGTGGTGTTGGCGGTGTGCGTGCCGGGCATGGGACAGTCCATCGCTCAGGGCGGTCGTTACGACGACATTGGCGCCGACTTCGGTCGCGCCCGGCCGGCCACCGGCTTCTCCACGGACCTCAAGTCCCTGGTGAGCCTGGGCCGCGCCGAGATCGAACTGCCGTCAGGCGGCATCTGGATGCCCGACAGCACTGACGCGGCGCTGTGGCAGAAGGTCTGCCAGTTGCGCGGCGAGGGCCAGCGAGTGGTCCAGGCCTTGCCAGGCCAGGCGATTGCCGCTGCCGCAGAAGCGGACTGCGATCGTCAGTTGATTCAGCAGAACGGACAATGGCAAGTGCTGCCACTGGCCTCTTGAGTTTTCCTGCCGGCCGCTGCCGGCACCAAGTTTGCGCGAATGAGGACAAGTGTTATGGGTAAGAATGTCGTAGTCCTGGGCACCCAATGGGGTGATGAGGGCAAAGGCAAGATCGTTGATCTGCTGACCGAACATGCTGCCGCGGTAGTGCGCTATCAAGGCGGCCACAACGCCGGTCACACCCTGGTGATCGACGGCGAGAAAACCGTTCTGCACCTGATCCCTTCGGGTGTGCTGCGTGAAGGCGTGCAATGCCTGATCGGCAACGGCGTGGTGGTTGCGCCGGACGCGTTGATGCGTGAAATCGTCAAGCTGGAAGAGAAGGGCGTGCCGGTGCGCGAGCGCCTGCGCATCAGCCCGTCCTGCCCGCTGATCCTGTCCTACCACGTGGCCCTGGATCAGGCCCGTGAGAAGGCCCGTGGCGAGCACAAGATCGGCACCACCGGCCGTGGTATCGGCCCGGCGTACGAAGACAAGGTTGCCCGTCGTGGCCTGCGCATCGGTGATCTGTTCCACCGCGAGCGCTTTGCCGCCAAACTCGGCGAGTTGCTGGATTACCACAACTTCGTGCTGGTCAATTACTACAAAGAGCCTGCCATCGATTTCCAGAAGACTCTGGACGAGTGCATGGAGTACGCCGAGCTGCTCAAGCCGCTGATGCTCGACGTGACCGCCGAGCTGCACGCCCTGCGTCGCGCTGGCAAGGACATCATGTTCGAAGGCGCGCAAGGCTCGCTGCTCGACATCGACCACGGTACCTACCCGTACGTCACCAGCTCCAACACCACGGCCGGCGGCATCGCCACCGGTTCCGGCGTGGGCCCGATGTACCTGGACTACATCCTGGGTATCACCAAGGCCTACACCACTCGCGTGGGTTCTGGCCCGTTCCCGACCGAACTGTTCGATGACGTGGGCGCATACCTGGCCAAGAAGGGTCACGAGTTCGGTGCCACCACCGGCCGTGCCCGTCGTTGCGGTTGGTTCGATGCCGTCATCCTGCGTCGCGCCATCGACGTCAACAGCATCTCGGGCCTGTGCCTGACCAAGCTGGACGTACTGGACGGTCTGGAAACCATCAACATCTGCGTCGGCTACAAGAACGCCGACGGTGCGGTCATCGATGCGCCGACTGACGCCGACAGCTACATTGGCCTGGAGCCAGTGTACGAGCAGATGCCAGGCTGGAGCGAATCCACCGTGGGCGCCAAGTCCCTGGAAGAGCTACCGGAAGCGGCCCGCGCCTACATCAAGCGCGTGGAAGAGCTGGTAGGTGCGCCAATCGATATCGTCTCCACCGGCCCTGACCGCAACGAGACCATCGTTCTGCGTCACCCGTTTGGTTGATACGACTGTAACGTTTCACCCCAAAAGGCCCTCCGGGGCCTTTTGTTGTTTCTAGGGTGGGCGGCGCTCCTTTCGCGGGCAGAGCCCGCTCCCACAGGGGATCTGCGCAGGCGTCTGGAAGACAACCCTGGCCGTGGCGGCGCCTCCAATACCCTCCGATTCATAAATCCCATTCCCGGCACGGCCTTTGCTATATCAACCCCACGCAAGGTGCCAGCAATATAGTGGCGTCAATAAAAAGGGGATTTCCTGTGTCGGCCGTACTTTCTCTTTTGCGCAGCCGTCTGCTGCGACCGGTCTTTATCGCGTTGGGCATCGCCCTTTTGGTGCAAGTGCTGGCCGCCGTCGCGCTGACGCGAAGCACGGTGACCGCTCTGGAGGGCGATCTCGACCAGCGCATGGGCGAAGACAGCCAGCGCCTGGCCACCGAGCTCGAGAGTGCCAGTGCCGAGGTGTCCTCAGGCCTGGACAGCCTTTCCAGTAATACCCGGCAGCGGCTGACCGCCGGATTGTCGACGCGGCTCAAGGACGAACAGACACAGATTCGCGCCGCACTGGAGAAAGACCTGCGCGACTCGGCCACAGACATGGCCGAGCTGCTGGCTTCCGTCGCGCCCCGAGCGATGTGGGACAACGACGTGCCGACCTTGTCCGAGTTCGCCCGCCGCGCTCAGCGCAACCCCAATGTGCTGTTCGTGATCTACAACGATGCCCAGGGCGAGCACCTGACGCGCTACCTGAACCGTGACAACCCGATCAACCAGGCGTTGCTGGCCAAGGGCGAGGGAGAGCGGGCATTGGACAAGGTGCTCAACGCGGCCAAGACCGATCCGTCGGTGTTCTATGTGGAATCCCCGATCAGCCCCAACGGCGTAGAGATCGGCCGGGTGCTGATGGGCGTGTCGCGGGCCAATGTCGAGGCCGAATTGGCGGCACTGGACCAGCGCTTCAATGCCTTGATCGCCAATGGCGCGCAATTGGTGGGGGACAGCCTGCAGGGTGCCTCGGCCGAAAGCGCCAAGGCTCTGAAGGCCCGTCTGCAGTCGGCCCAGACGGCCGCCGCGACCATGCAAGCCAATACCAACAGCACCGTGCAGGCGGCGGCCAGCGAGCTGCGCTGGCGTATCGGCGTGTGCCTGGCGCTGGTCGGCCTGGGCATGCTGGTAGTGCTGGCGATCGTCCTGGGCAGGCGTGTGGTCAGCCGTCTGCGCCTGCTGATCGCGGCACTGGATGATCTGGCGGCCGGCGAGGGGGACCTGACCAAGCGCGTGCAGATCAACAGTCGGGACGAGATAGGGGACATGGCCGCGGCGGTCAATCGTTTCGTCGACAAGCTCCAGCCCATCGTGCGCGAAGCGGGCGACGTGGCCCACAAGACCGGTATCGAGATCGGCAGCATGGCTCAGCGCAACGCGGGCGCCGATGCGGCGGCAGAGATGCAGCGCGACGAGGTGGCGCAAAGCCTGCGCGATCTGTCGCAGATGGCCGATGAGGCACAGGCCGAGAGCCAGGCCATGCAGGCGGCGTTGCAGCAGGTCGCCGAGATTCGCCAGGCCACTGACGAGAATACGCGGGCATCCGAACAGGTCGGGGGCCTGATCGAAGCGCTGGCGGGGCAGGTACAAAGTGGTTCCAGGGTGATCGAGCGGTTGGCGCAGCAGAGCCAGCAGATCGAAGTGGTGTTGACCGTGATTCATGGGATAGCCGAGCAGACCAACCTGCTGGCCCTGAACGCCGCCATCGAAGCGGCGCGCGCTGGCGAAACCGGCCGCGGCTTCGCCGTGGTCGCCGATGAGGTGCGGGCGTTGGCCAGCAAGACTCAGCGTTCGACGGGAGATATTCAGGCCCATATCGGGGCCCTGCAGTCAGGGGCGCGGGAGGCCGTGGCGGCGATCAGCCAGGCCGGGCGTCAGGCGGATGAAGGGCTGGCCGTGCTGCGCGACAGTGCGCGTCTGCAGCAGTCGGTGCAGGTGTCGGTGGAGCAGGTGCATTCGGCGATCGGCCTGGCGACCCAGGCCGCGGAGCATCAGGCGCAAGGGGCCAAGGCGGTGAAGGGCAGGGTGGAAACCATTCATGCCCAGGCCGAGAAGGCTGCGTATGCCGTGCAGCAGACCACCGCCAGCAGCAAGGAATTGGACAAGCTGGCAGCGCAGTTGAAGGCCAGTCTGGGGCAGTTCAGGGCGTGATCGGATGCCTGTGCCGGCGCCTTCGCGGCTGTACGCCGCTCCT
>NZ_DFUE01000079.1:29141-54707 GCF_002379585.1 Pseudomonas sp. UBA4194 | reverse complement strand
GTGCGCATGCGCCGCCCGGTCGCCCATCTGATTCGCAATCGCTCCCTGCACCAGCGCACACAGCACCGGGCAGTGCAGGAATCGCTGCGGATTTTCTCAGGGGTGTGGTACCTGCCCATTCTGCTGATGATCCTGGTGTCGGCCGTGCATTTGATCGGAGCGGGTGAAGAAAGCCAGAAGGCGTTGCAGAGTGCTTTGCTGACCACCATTCTGCTGATCGGTACGGTGTTTCTCAGTACAGTCATGCAGCATCTGTTCAAACCTGCGCAGGGGGTACCTGCTCAGAAGTTGCGCCCTTATAGAGAACTGCTGCGCAATCTGGGCCATGCCTTGGCGCGGATTGCCATGGCCGTGGCGTTCATCGAGCTGCTGGGTCGCATCTGGGGCATATCGGTGCTGGAGTTCGCCGCCCGCAACAGCTTTGGGCGCGCGGTGAGTGATTCGCTGAGCAGCATCGGTTTGATTCTGCTGGTGACGTGGTTGTTGTGGGTGGTGTTGGACACCGCCATCCAGGAAGCGCTGAAACCGTCAGTGGGCAAGCGCGCTTCCCGGGAGCCCAGTACGCGGGTCAAAACCATCCTGCCGATGCTGCGGAACGCCATCAAGATCGTTCTGGTGGTGATCTGTGCAATCACCACCATGGCCAACCTGGGCATCAACGTCGCGCCGTTGCTGGCCGGTGCCGGTGTGGTAGGCCTGGCCATCGGCTTCGGTTCCCAGCAACTGGTGCAGGATGTGATTACCGGGCTGTTCATCCTGATCGAAGACACCATCGCCATTGGCGACTGGGTGGTGCTCGACTCGGGGCATGCAGGTACCGTGGAAAGCCTGACCATCCGCACGTTGCGCTTGCGTGACGGGAAGGGCTTCGTCCACTCCGTGCCGTTTGGTCAGATCAAGGCGGTCACCAATCAGTCGCGGCAGTTCGCGTATGCCTTTTTCTCGGTGCAGTTCACCTATGACAGCGACATCGATACGGCGCTGGACCTGATCAAGCAGTCTGGGCAATCCATCGTCGACGACGTGATGCTCAAGCACAACCTGCAGGGGCCGCTGCAGGTGTTCGGAGTGGATAAGATGGACCTCAATGGCATTGTGCTGACGGCTCAGTTCCGCACCGTTTCGGGTGGCCAATATGGGGTAGGCCGGGCGTTCAACGAGCGCCTGAAAAAGCTGGTGGATCGGCACGACAACGTGACCTTCGCCCAGTACTTTCCTCAGCCGTCCATGCCGGTAGCCGTGCCGGCCTGATCTCTGGGGTTCAGGCGGCGGGGCGGTCTTTCAGAGATCTGGCCACCCAGTCGCCGAACGCTGCCACCGGGCCCTGGAGGTTGCCGAGAAAGCGCGGGTAGATCAAAAACAGATCCATCACCGGCTTGAAGTCCTTGAGCGCGAGCACTTCCAGGCGGTCGCGGTGGACGCTGCGCTCCAATAGCTCGCGTGGCACCAGGCCCAAGCCCATGCCTTCGGCCACCAATCCCAGCTGCAATTCGGTGCCGAAGGTTTCCAGGTTCAGCTTCAGGCTCAGGCCCTGATCGGACAGCGTACGCTGCAAGCCTGCCCTGAAACCGCAGCCATCGGGGTTCAATACCCAGCCGCGCTCGAACACGTCTGCCAATTTGGCAGGTTTCTTGGCCCACTGCTGCCTGGCGCAGACTGCGACCAACTCCATCTTGCCGATGGAGTCGCCAATGATGTTGTCGGGGAATACCTTGCCCGCCGGGAACAACGCTGCCGCCGCATCCAGCTCGCCGCGCTCGATCTTGTTCACCAGATGACCGCCCCAGCCGGTGGAAACCTGAGCGCGCAAGCCAGGGAAGCTGTCACGCAGATGCTTGAGCGCATCGAGCAGCACCACATCACCCAAGGTTTGCGGCACACCGAGGCGCAGAGCACCGCTGGGCGGGGTATCGCGGGCGACCAGCTCGCGCAGTGCATCCATTTCCCGCAGGATAAGCCGGCACTGCTCATACACCTGAGAGCCCATCAGGGTAGGCTTGAGCGGCTTGGTATTGCGATCGAAAAGCTCGACCCCCAGCGCCTGCTCGAAATTCTGCACCCGCCGCGTGATCGCCGGCTGGGTCAGTTGCAAAGCATGGGCAGCCTGGCTGATGGACTGGCAACGGATCACCGCAACGAACGCATCGATGTCATCAATTTTCATTCGGGGTACACATGGTAGGTAGGCTTGGAAATGTGTTCCCAGCATATTCGGATCAGGCCTTAGTGACCAGTATGGGATGGGCATGAAAGGGTGCGTGTTTGGAATATGGAGTTTCTGGTCCTCAGGCGAATCGAGTTCGGCCCGGTTCTGATGCCGCCTGGGCCTCTTTGTGGGAGCAGGTCGCCGCAGGATCTGGAATGTGCATTGGTCCCCATCGCGGGCAGAGCCCGCTCCCACAGGGGATTTGTGGTGCGGCCTGAATCGCGTCGCCGCCGCGAATCTCCTGTGGGAGCGGGTTCTACCCGCGATGGCGGCGGCATGCTCGCCGCAGGATCTGGAATATGCAGCGCCCGAGAGGTCCCCCATCGCGGGCAGAGCCCGCTCCCACAAGGATTTGTGACGCAGCCTGGATCGCGTCGCCGCCCCGGATCTTCTGTGGGAGCGGGTTCTACCCGCGATGACGGCGGCGTGTTCGCCGCAGGATCTGGAATATGCGGCGCCCGAGAGGTCCCCATCGCGGGCAGAGCCCGCTCCCACAGGGGATTTGTGGTGCGGCCTGAATCGCGTCGCCGCCGCGGATCTCTTGTGGGAGCGGGTTCTACCCGCGATGGCGGCAGCATGCTCACCGCAGAATCAGGCATGTGCATTGGCAGAAAGGGCCCCATCGCGGGCAGAGCCCGCTCCCACAGGGATTTGTGGTGTGGCCTGGATCGTGTCGCCGCCGCGGATCTCCTGTGGGAGCGGGTTCTACCCGCGATGGCGGCAGCATGCTCGCCGCAGGATCTGGAATATGCAGCGCCCGAAAGGTCCCTATCGCGGGCAGAGCCCGCTCCCACAAAGATTTAGGGTGCGGCCTGAATCGCGCCGCCCCCGCGGATCTATTGTGGGAGCGGGTTCTACCCGCGATGGGGGCGGTCAGGTCGCCGCAGGATTTGGGATGTGAATTGGCAGAGAGGTCCCCATCGCGGGCAGAGCCCGCTCCCACAGGGATTTGTGGCGCGGCCTGAATCGCGTCGCCGCCGCGGATCTCCTGTGGGAGCGGGTTCTACCCGCGATGGCGGCAGCATGCTCACCGCAGAATCTGGAATATGCAGTGCCCGAAAGGTCCCCATCGCGGGCAGAGCCCGCTCCCACAGGGATCTGTGGTGCGGCCTGAATCGGGTGCCCCCGCGGATCTCCTGTGGGAGCGGGTTCTACCCGCGATGGCGGCAGCATGCTCACCGCAGAATCTGGAATATGCAGTGCCCGAAAGGTCCCCATCGCGGGCAGAGCCCGCTCCCACAGGGATCTGTGGTGCGGCCTGAATCGCGTCGCCGCCGCGGATCTCCTGTGGGAGCGGGTTCTACCCGCGATGGGGGCGGTCAGGTCGCCGCAGGATCTGGGATGTGCATTGGCAGAAAGGGCCCCATCGCGGGCAGAGCCCGCTCACACAGGGAATTCGGGTGGGGCCTGGATCGTGTCGGCGCTGTAGACCTCTTGTGGGAGCGGGTTCTACCCGCGATGGCGGCGGCATGCTCGCCGCAGAATCCGGCATGTGCAGCGCCCGAAAGGTCCCCATCGCGGGCAGAGCCCGCTCCCACAGGGGATTTGTGGTGCGGCCTGAATCGCGTTGCCGCCGCGGATCTGCTGTGGGAGCGGGTTCTACCCGCGATGGCGGCGGCATGCTCGCCGCAGGATCTGGAATATGCAGCGCCCGAGAGGTCCCCCATCGCGGGCAGAGCCCGCTCCCACAGGGATTTGTGGTGTGGCCTCAATCGCGTCGCCGCCGCGGATCTCCTGTGGGAGCGGGTTCTACCCGCGATGACGGCAGCATGCTCGCCGCAGAATCCGGCATGTGCAGTGCCCGAAAGGTCCCCATCGCGGGCAGAGCCCGCTCCCACAGAGGGTTGTGGTGCGGCCTGAATCGCATCGCGGTGTGGGTCTCTTTGTAGGGCCAGCTATCAGAGCCATATGGCGTCCCACAGGGGATAGTTGCGCAGGCTGGTGACGAGTTCGGCGCGGAGGGGATTGGCCAGAATGTATCGAGCGGCTGCCTTCAGATCTTCGTCCCGCCGTAACGCTCGATCGTGAAAGCCGGGCTGCCAGAGCGGACCGCTTCGCTGCGCCTTGCGGTTGATGGCCTTGGTTGAGCGCGATTTGACTGTTCTCATCACATCGGCCAACTCGGTGTCGTGGAGCTCTACCAGCCAATGGAAATGCTCTGGCATTACAACCAGGGCCAGCGAGGTGACCCCGCCCGTTTGGTGCACATTGCGCATTTCCGTGACCACACATCTTCCCAAATGCCAATCTGTGAAGATCGGCTCGCGATTGAGCACCACGCTGGTGAGTAGATAAATGCGGCCATTTTCGGAATATCGGCCCGTGCGTAGATTTTTGGAGGATGGAGTTGGCATTCCTTGCCCTTGGAAAAATGGCCAATGTATAGGCTTGCCTGCGCTCATGCTGGGTGAGATAGGGTCGAGATATGTCATGTACAGCGGGTGGAATTGACCGTTCGGCATGCGGTGTTTGTGCGGGCCCCATCGCGGGCAGAGCCCGCTCCTACAGGGGATTTGGGGTGTGGCTTGGATCGTGTCGGCGCTGTGGATCTCTGTGGGAGCGGGTTCTACCCGCGATGGGGGCGGGCAGGTCGCCGCAGGATCTGGGATGTGGATTGGCAGAGAGGGCCCCATCGCGGGCAGAGCCCGCTCCCACCGGGATTTGGGGTGGGGCCTGGATCGCGTCGCCGCTGTGGATCTGTTGTGGGAGCGGGTTCTACCTGCGATGGGGGCGGTCAGGTCGCCGCAGGATCTGCGATGTGTATTGGCAGAGTGGGCCCCATCGCGGGCAGAGCCCGCTCCCACAGGGGTTTGGGGTGTGGCTTGGATTGTGTCGCCGCTGTAGATCTATTGTGGGAGCGGGTTCTACCCGCGATGGGGCGGTCAGATCGCTGAAGGATTTGGGATGGGCATTGGCAGAGAGGGCCCCATCGCGGGCAGAGCCCGCTTCCACAGGGGATTTGTGAGGGTGGCGAGGGCACTTGGCAGCGGTGCACTGTTACAAAAGGAATCATGTCTAGCGCTGGCATATAGCTATTGAGCGAACCCATTGAGACTAAGGTTATCCAACCTGAGAATTCAGCACAGATGGATGGGTGGGGCAGTGATCAAAATTCAGTGGTTGGCAATCCTTCTTTCAGGCTGTCTGACGGCGGGCGGAGCCGTGGCCGAAGAGGGAAGGCCGGTGCCTATGATAGCGGCCAGCGATACGTCCAACCCGTATAACAGCCCCATACGCCGGATCAACCCTAACAGTCGCCAGGGAACCACTGCTCCCAATCCGCAAATTCGCAGCACGACGCCGCGGGTGGACAATCCTCGGCCGCCCACCCTGGAGAATCGCGGCATCGGCAATGGCGAAAACCTGCGTCGGGCGCCCAGCGAGAACCGCCAGCCGCGTAACCCAACGACTACTCCGTGAGCAAAAGGAAAAGCTTTATGCAGCGTAAAACCCTGTTGGCGTCATTGTGCGCCGCTGTCTTGATGCAAGCCCCGGTGCAAACCTTCGCCGCCAATGCCCAGACTTACAAAAGTGAACTGGGGCAGATCACCGTCACTACCGTGGCCGACGGCCTCAAACAGCCGTGGGGGCTGGCCTTTCTGCCTGACAACAAAGGCATGCTGGTGACCGAGAAGCCCGGCGACCTGCGTTTGGTGAGTGCTCAGGGCAAGGTGTCGTCGCCGATCAGCGGAGTGCCCAAGGTCTGGGCCAAGAACCAGGGCGGCTTGCTGGATGTGGTGCTGTCGCCGGACTTCAAGGCAGATCGCCTGGTCTACCTGTCCTATTCCGAAGAGGGCCCTGATGGCAACGGCGGTACCGCGGTAGGTCGCGGACGCCTGTCCGAGGATCTGACGCAGCTGGAAAATTTCGAAACCATTTTTCGTCAAGAACCCAAGCTTTCGGTGGGCAACCACTTCGGTTCGCGACTGGTGTTCGACCGCGATGGCTACCTGTTCATCGCACTGGGCGAAAACAACCAACGCCCCACGGCCCAGGACCTGGACAAACTGCAAGGCAAGATCGTACGTATCTTTCCTGACGGCAAAATCCCTAAGGACAACCCTTTCGTAGGTCAGAAGGGCGTGCGCCCGGAGATCTGGTCCTACGGGCACCGTAATCAGCAAGGGGCGGCCTTGAATCCCTGGACGGGCACCTTGTGGACCCACGAGCACGGCCCCCGCGGCGGCGATGAGCTGAACATCATCGAGCGCGGTGCCAATTACGGCTGGCCGCTCTACACCCACGGCATCAACTACAACGGCCTGCCCATCCCCGAAGCCAAGGGCAAGACCGGCACGGGCATTACCGGGCCTTACCACGTGTGGGAAAAGTCGCCCGGTATCAGCGGTATGGCTTTCTACGACAGCGACAAGTTCAAAGCCTGGGACCATAGCCTGTTCATCGGCGCACTGGTGTCCGAAGACGTGATCCGCCTGCAGTTCGACGGCGACAAGGTAGTGCATGAGGAACGTCTGCTGGCTGATCGCAAGGAGCGTATCCGCGACGTGCGCCAGGGGCCTGATGGCTACCTCTACGTGCTGACCGATGACGCCGACGGCGAATTGCTGAAAGTAGGCCTCGAGTAGCCCACAGGTATTTCATCGGTGCAGTGAAACCTCTGCAGGATGCGGACGGTCGATTAGTGGTCATGTGCCATCAAGGCCTAGACCGTCCACGTTTTCAGAGGTTTTGCATGATCGGTATTGTCATCCCCGTCCACAATGAAGAAGCCTGCCTGGAGCGCTGCCTGCGCTCGGTCATGCAGGCCGCCGAGCACGGTGTGCTGTGCACCGAGCGTGTGCGCATCGTTGTGGTGCTGGACGCCTGTACCGATGGTTCACGCCAGATCGCCCAGCGCTACCCGGTGACCATCGTTTCGGTCAACGCCCGCAACGTCGGCATCGCCCGCGCTGCCGGCGCCGAGCATCTGGTGCAAGCGGGTGCGCGCTGGATCGCCTGCACCGACGCCGATAGCTGGGTGCCAGCCGATTGGCTGGTTGCACAGCTGGCCTACGATGTAGACGCCGTATGTGGCGTGGTCGACGTGGAGGGCTGGGATGAGCACAGCGTCGACGTACGCACGCGTTATCTGGCGGGCTACAACGACGCCGAAGATCACCCCCATATCCATGGCGCCAATCTGGGCATTGCCACCCAGGCATACGTCCGCGCCGGTGGCTTTCCGGCGTTGGCGGCTCATGAGGACGTGCATCTGGTGCGACGGCTTGAAGAGTTGGGCGGACGCATTGCCTGGAGCGGATCGGTGAGGGTCAAGACCAGCGCCCGACTCGATTGCCGCGCCCAGCAGGGCATGGGTCAACATCTGCGCAGCCTCGCCAATGGCGTCTGAGCCGCTGCATGTCATCACGCTGGTACATGGCCGTGAGCGCCAGCTCGACAACCTGATACGGGGCCTGGAGCGGGGGAGCAGAGCGCCTGATGCGCTGTGGGTGGTGTGCATGAACCAGCCCGCCCGTCACCTGTCCAGCCCGCGTTTCCCCATTCATTGTCTGCAAGTACAGGGCGATGAGCCAGGTCTGCCCCTGGCCCGTGCCCGCAACGCCGTGCGCAACTGCAACGCAGGGCGCTGGGTATTTCTGGATGTCGACTGCATTCCCGGCGAAGGGCTTGTCGAGCAGTACGCTGAGGGTTTTGCAAGGCATGGCGATGCCGTGCAGGTGGGGGAGGTGCGGTACCTGCCCGACAGCGCCAATCTTGCGACCTGGACTCAGATGTCGCTGTTGCGTGAAGCCGTGGTACACCCGCTCAGTCAGTATCGGGGCGAGCCGGGCTCGACCTTGCCCCATCATCTGTTCTGGTCGTTGAATTTCGCCTGTACCCGGCAGGTATTCGAAACCATCGGCGGCTTCGACGAGGGCTATGCCGGTTACGGGGCGGAAGACACGGATTTTGCGTTCGCCGCCCGTGCCAAGGGCATCGACATGCGCGTGTCTTCAGCGCTGGCCTTCCATCAATACCATCCCACGTGGCGCCCGCCGCTCAACCATTTTCAGGCCATCCTAGCCAATGCTCGGCGCTTTCACCAACGCTGGCAAGTGTGGCCCATGGAGGGCTGGCTCAGTGAATTCGCCGAGCGCGGCTTGCTGGAGTGGTCTACGGACGCCTTGGTGGCGCTGCGCGAGCCGCGAGTCGATGAGATCGATGCCTGTTTCGACGAGACGCGCAGCGGTTTCTGAACCCCGATAAGAGGTGCTTCCCAATGGCGCTCTGAAAGAGTACAAATGTACTCCATGAGCACATTGACCCCTCGCCGTACCGCCATCCTGACCTTCATCCGCGACCGCATCTCGGAACAGGGCCAGCCACCCAGCCTCGCCGAAATCAGCGAGGCGTTCGGTTTTGCCTCGCGCAGCGTAGCGCGCAAGCACATCGTCGCCCTGGCCGAAGCAGGCTTCATCGAAGTGCGCGCCAACCAAGCTCGGGGTATCCGCCTGCTCGAACCCCATGCAGCGCGGCAGATGCTCGAACTTCCGCTGCTGGGCAAGGTGGCTGCCGGCGTGCCCATCGATCCCGGCGCTGCGGTGGCTGAACACCTGATGTTCGACCCGCGGATGTTCACCCTCACCCCGGACTTCCTGCTACAGGTAGCCGGAGACTCGATGATCGACGACGGCATCCTCGATGGCGATCTGGTGGGTGTCAAACAGCAGTCCGAAGCCCTGAGCGGGCAGATCGTGGTAGCGCGCCTGGA
Source organism: Pseudomonas sp. UBA4194 (assembly GCF_002379585.1). Taxonomy (GTDB): domain Bacteria; phylum Pseudomonadota; class Gammaproteobacteria; order Pseudomonadales; family Pseudomonadaceae; genus Aquipseudomonas. Next base: position 45,789 of record NZ_DFUE01000079.1, on the reverse strand, counting down.
TGGTGAAGTCACCATCAAACGGCTGGAGTTGAGTACCAGGGGATTGCGCCTGTTACCGCGCAACCCGGCCTATGCCCCCATCGAAGTGGCGGATGACCGCGACTTTTCCATCGAAGGCATCTTCTGTGGGTTGCTGCGGCGATGATGGGGGCCGTAGTCAGCCTGGACGGCCTGCTCGACCAGCGGCGAATCTGGCGTGGGCGTCAGCAGGCACCTCCGCTCGGCGTGCAGCCCACCGGCCACGCTCTGCTGGATGCAGCCCTGCCCAGTGGTGGCTGGCCCCCGGCAGCGTTGAGCGAAATCCTCCTGGCGAACGACGGCAGTGGTGAATTGCAGTTGCTGTGGCCGTCCCTGGCACGCCTGACTCAGGCGGGCGAGCGGGTGGTCCTGGTGGGAGCGCCGTTCATTCCCTATCCGCAGGCATGGCTGGCCGCCGGCGTCGACATGGCGCGCCTGGCGGTTGTGCAGGCACAGGGCAGCGAGGGTTTGTGGGCCGCGGAGCAGTGCCTGCGCTCCGGCAGTTGTGGTGCCGTGTTGTGCTGGCCGCAAGGGGCCGATGATCGTGCGCTGCGGCGTTTGCAGGTCGCCGCGGAAACAGGTGAAACCCTGGGCTTTGCCCTGCGCCCCTTGCAGGCGGCGGTGAACCCTTCACCGGCGGCGCTGCGCCTGACACTGGAAGGCAATCCGCCCCAGTTGCGCGTGCTCAAGTGTCGGGGCGGGCTGGCACCCACCGCCCCGGTCGCCCTTGGTTCATGGAGCTGAGCGGCCATGCTCTGGGCCTGCATTCTGTTGCCGCAGCTGGCGCTCGATGGTGTGATGCGCCAGCGCGACGACGCTGCGCAACCCCTGGCCCTGGTCAGCGGTCCGACCCAGCGTCGGGTGCTACAGGCCGTCAATCCGGCCGCCAGGGCGTTGGGATTGCGACCCGGACAGTCGCTGACGGCTGCCGGATTGCTGAGCAAGGATTTTGCCACCGCTGAATACGAGCCTGAGCAGATCGAACACTGGCAACAATTCCTGGCCGCCTGGGCCTACCGCTTCAGCTCACAGGTCAGCCTGCATTATCCCCGGGTGCTGCTGCTGGAAGTGCAGTCGACCCTGGGCCTTTTCGGTCCGTGGCCGGCGTTCGAGGCCCGCCTGCGTGCCGAGCTCACCGAATTGGGTTTCAGCCATCGGATCACCCTGGCACCCAATCCAGTGGCCGCAAGAATGCTCGCCAATGCCTACGATGGCCTGGCGGTCGACGATGAGGCGGCACTGCTCGGCACCTTGCGCCGGCTGCCGATCGATCGCCTTGGCTTACCCGAAGAAAACGCCATTGCCCTCAAGCGCATGGGCCTACGCCAGCTTGGACAGGTGCTGGGTCTGCCGCGTGCGCAGTTGGCGCGGCGGTTTCCGGCAACGGTGCTCAACCATCTTGATGCTTTGCTGGGCCAACGTCGGCTGGCATTGGAGTTCTTCAATCCTCCGGATTTCTTCGATCAACGCATTGAACTGAATTTTGATGTGGAATCCCATCAGGCCCTGCTGTTCCCGCTGCGCCGTCTGATCAGCGACCTGGCAGCGTATCTGGCCGGTCGTGATGCCGGGGTTCAGCGTTTCACTTTGCATCTGCAACATGCCGTGGGCGAAGACACCCTGGTCAAGGTGGGCTTGCTGGGCGCCGAGCGGGATGCGGGCATGCTGTTCGAGTTGGCCCGTGGCCGCTTCGAACAGTTGCAGGTACCCCGGCCGGTGCAGGTGGTGCGGCTGGTGGCCGAGGACCTGCCCACGTTCGTGCCCAGCCGTCAGGAACTTTTCGACCAGCGCCCGCAACAAAGTCAGCCCTGGGAACAGCTGCGCGAGCGGCTGCGGGCTCGCCTCGGCGATGAGGCACTACAGGAAGTGCGAGCCCATGCAGACCACCGGCCGGAGTGCGCCTGGCGTCTGGATCGCCCTCTCAAGGGCGGCTTGCTGGACCTCGCCCCACGACGCCCAGGCTGGCTCTTGCCGGCGCCGCAACCGCTGGTCGAATCAGGGCTGCGCATCCTCGCCGGCCCTGAGCGTATCGAATCTGGCTGGTGGGACGGTGGGGACGTACGCCGGGATTACTATCGGGTGCAAACCGCCGCTGGCCGTCAGGCCTGGGCGTATCAAACGGTAGGTGAGGGCAGCGAGCTGGTGCTGCAAGGCTGGTTCTGATGAGCGTGGAGTACGCCGAACTGCATTGCTTGTCCAATTTCAGCTTCCAGCGGGGTGCGTCCAGCGCCAAGGAGCTGTTCGCCCGTGCTGCTGCCCATGGTTACCAGGCTTTGGCGATCACCGATGAATGCACCATGGCCGGTATCGTCCGTGCGTGGCAAGCCGCCCAGGAAACCGGGTTGGCGCTGATCGTCGGCAGTGAGATGCAGATCCATCAAGGGCCCAAACTGGTGTTGCTGGCGCAGAACCTGGCGGGCTATCAGGCATTGTGCCGGTTGATCACCCTGGCTCGACGCCGCGCACCAAAGGGTCGGTATCAGCTGCTGCGCGAAGACCTCGACGCTATCGACCGCCAGGGTCTGTTGGCGCTTTGGGTGCCCCGTGAGCCGTTCGATCTGGCCCATGGTCACTGGCTCAAGGGGCGCTTTTCCGGGCGCCTGTGGGTCAGTGTTCAGCTGCACCGTGGCCCCGACGACCAGCGGCGGCTGCAAGCCTTGCAGGGGTTGGCGGCGCAACTGGGCCTGCCGGCGGTCGCCAGCGGTGATGTGCACATGCACGCCCGGGGTCGTCGCGCGTTGCAGGATACCCTCACCGCTATCCGCCACCACGTGCCGGTGGCCGAGGCCGGGCATTTTCTGTTTGCCAATGGCGAGCGACATCTACGGCCGGTGGCGCAGCTGGCCGAGTTGTATCCAGAGGCCTTGCTGGCCGAGTCGGTAGCGATTGCCCGGCGCTGTCAATTCGACCTCGGCCAACTGCAATACCACTACCCCCATGAACTGGTGCCCGCCGAACACACTGCCGGCAGCTGGTTGCGCGAGCTGACTGCGCGCGGTGCCTTGTGGCGGTGGGGCACCGACATGACGGCTGAGCTGCAGGCGCTGCTGGACCGCGAGCTGCAGTTGATTATCGAACTGGGTTATGAGAGCTACTTTCTGACGGTGCACGACATCGTGCGCTTCGCCCGCGAGCGCCATATTCTGTGTCAAGGCCGCGGGTCGGCTGCCAATTCGGTGGTGTGCTTTGCTTTGGGCATCACCGAGTTGGACCCGCGCAAGACCAACATGCTGTTCGAGCGCTTCATCTCCAAGGAACGCAACGAACCGCCGGATATCGACGTGGACTTCGAGCACGAACGCCGCGAAGAAGTCCTGCAGTATGTATTCAAGCGCTACGGCCGCGAGCGCGCGGCGCTCACCGCAGTCGCCAGCAGCTACCGGGGTGCCGGCGCCGTGCGCGACGTGGCTCGGGCCCTGAGTCTGCCGCCCGACCAGATCAATGCCCTGGCCAACTGTTTTGGCCGCTGGAGCGACCATCTGCCACCCGTGGAGCGGCTGGTGGAGGCGGGGTTCGAGCCCGACAGCCCCGTGCTCAAGCGGGTCATGGCCTTGACGGCCGAGCTCATCGGGTTTCCCCGGCACCTGTCGCAGCACCCCGGCGGCTTCGTGATTTCCGAGCATCCTCTCGATACCCTGGTGCCGGTGGAAAACGCCGCCATGGCCGAGCGTACGGTGATCCAGTGGGACAAGGATGACCTCGATGCGGTGGGCTTGCTCAAGGTGGATATCCTGGCGCTGGGCATGCTCAGCGCGATTCGGCGCTGCTTCGATCTGGTACGTGGCTATCGAGGCCGCGACCTCACCTTGGCGACCATTCCCCAGGAGTGCGCCACCACCTACGCCATGATCAGCCGCGCCGATACCATTGGTGTATTCCAGATCGAGTCACGTGCGCAGATGGCCATGCTGCCTAGGCTCAAGCCTCGGACCTTCTACGACCTGGTGATCGAGGTGGCGATCGTGCGACCAGGGCCGATCGTGGGCGACATGGTGCACCCGTACCTGAGACGCCGAAACGGCGAAGAGCCGGTGAGTTATCCTTCCGAGGCCTTGAAAAAAGTCTTTGAGCGCACGTTGGGCGTCCCCTTGTTCCAGGAGCAGGTAATGGAGCTGGCCATCGTCGCCGCGGGTTACACCCCAGGCGAAGCTGACCAGTTGCGCCGCTCCATGGCCGCCTGGAAACGCCATGGCGGACTGGAGCCTCATCAGATTCGCCTGACCGAGGGCATGCTCAAGAATGGCTACACCCTGGAGTTTGCCCAGAAGATCTTCGAGCAGATCAAAGGTTTTGGCAGCTACGGTTTTCCCGAATCCCATGCCGCCAGTTTCGCCTTGCTGACCTATGCCAGTTGCTGGCTCAAGTGTCACGAGCCCGTCGCCTTTGCCTGCGCCTTGATCAACAGTTGGCCCATGGGTTTCTACAGCCCGGACCAGATCCTTCAGGATGCCAGGCGTCATCATCTGAGCATCCTGCCAGTGGATGTGCAGTTCAGTGATTGGGATTGCAGCCTTGAAGACAGCGGCGAACGCCAGCCGGCATTGCGCTTGGGGTTGCGGATGATCAAGGGGCTGCATGAAGACGCAGGCCGTAGCCTGCAGCAGGCACGTCGAGCGGGTGCGTTCCTGGATGTGAACGACATGGCGCGGCGCGCCGGGCTGGACAATCGTGCACTGGAGCAGTTGGCGGACGCGAATGCCTTGCACGGCCTGGCCGGCAACCGGCACCGAGCCCGTTGGGATGTGGCGAGTGTGGAGCAACAGTTGCCGTTGTTTGCGACGTTGCCCAGTCAGCGCGAAGCCGCGATCAGCCTGCCCACGCCCAGTGTCGGCGAGGACATGTACGCCGATTATGCCAGTCTCGGCACCACCTTGGGTCCCCATCCCCTAGCCATGCTGCGGACACGGTTACGAGACATGCGCTGGCGCAGTTCTCAGGATCTGGAAGGGGTGGAGCATGGGCGGCCGGTAATCGTCGCCGGTCTGGTCACAGGCAGGCAGCGGCCCTCGACCGCCACCGGCGTGACCTTCGTTACGCTGGAAGATGAATTCGGCATGATCAACGTGGTGGTCTGGCGGGATTTGGCGGAACGGCAGCGGCGTGTCCTGGTGGGGTCGCAGATGATGCAGGTCAAGGGCCGCTTCGAGCACAAGGATGGGGTCCGCCATGTGATTGCCGGGTACATGGCGGATGTGAGTGAGATGTTGCATGGGCTGGATGTGAAGAGTCGGGATTTTCGCTGATCCTGCGGCTGCTATCGCGGGCAGAGCCCGCTCCCAGGTTTTACGGGTGCAGCCAGCCGGGAAAGGTCGCGTCCTGAATTCTCATACCGCCGGTTTCAACGCCATCTCTGGCTGCAACTCCGGTCCCGCCACGAAGGCATTCTGCGGCTTCATGGTAAAGGTCAGCAGCATGCCGCAGGCCAGCACACCAATGGATACCATGAACGGCAGGCTCCAGTCCCCGGTGCGGTCGATCAGGTAACCGGCCAGCAAGGGGCTGATGATGGTGGCGGTGGCCGCCGTGCCGTTCATGATCCCGCTCGCGGTACCGGCGCGGTCATGGGCAATGTCCATGGGTACGGCCCACATGGGCCCCACGGTCATTTCATTGAAGAACAGCGCCAGGGCCAGGAACACCAACGAGTACATGGGCTCGTTGAACAACAGGACCGGGATCAACGACAACCCGGTCAAGCCCATGCAGACTGCCACCAGCCAGGTCCTGGCCAGTTTCAGGTTACCGGTGCGGTGCAGAATCCTGTCGCTCAACCAGCCCCCGAGCAGATCGCCCACCACCCCGGCAAAGAACACCCCAGAGGTGAACAACACGGCTTCCTTGATGTTGAGCTTGTAGTTGTGCATGAAGTACATCGGGATCCAGCTCAGCATCAGCCAGAGAATCCAGTTGTAGCAAAAGTACACGCTGGACACCGGGATCATGCGCTTGAACAGCCGGCGATAGGTGCCGGGTGCATCTTTGCGGCGCACCTTGGGCGGCGGCAGATTGGCAATTTCCTCGGCCGTGATGCGCGGATGGTCCGCCGGTTTCTCGGTGTAGGTCACCCACCACAGCACAATCCAGCCAAAGCTGATGCCTCCCAGCAGGTAAAAGGCAAAGCGCCAATCGTAGGCGGTCATCAGGCCCATGACCATGATCGGCGCCATGGCATTGCCCAGCCGGGCCGCCGAGTGCGTGATGCCCTGGGCAAAGCCACGCTTGTCCTTGGACACCCAGGCCGCCATGGCACTGGTGGCCGCCGGGAACGTTGCCCCTTCGCCCAGGCCCAGCAGCATGCGTGCCGCCACCAGGCTGAGGAAGCCGCCCGCCAGGCCGGTCAGCACCGTGGCCCCCGCCCAGATGAACGCACACACGATCAGGGTGCGCTTGGCACCGAAGCGATCACTGACCCAGCCGCCAATGAACTGAAAGATCATGTAGGGGTAGGCAAAGGCCGAGAAGATGAAGCCCAACTGGGTATTGCTCAGCCCCAGTTCGGTGCTGAAATGCGCGGCGGCGGTACTGACGTTGACGCGGTCGACGTAGGTGATGAAGTACATCAGGCACAACAGCACCATGACGGTGGTGGTGGCCTTGAGCTTGAACCTGTTCATTGTTCGCTACCTTCTTGTTGTTGTCGTAGATAACGCTGTAGGTGGGCCTGCAGCAGGCCCGGTAGGTGGCTCAGCCGGTCTTGGCCAGGATGGCGCCTTCGTGCCTCAGTTCGTCGATGCGCTGGGCATCGAAGCCATGCTCCCGAAGAATCTCGACGGTGTGCTCGCCGTGCAGAGGCGCGGGGCTGTGAACATGGCGGGGGGTTTGCGAGAAACGGATCGGCAGGGCGATGCTGCGCGCCGAGCCGGTCACGGGGTGATGGGTTTCAACGATCATCTCCCGCTCGAGGATCTGTGGGTGCTCCACAGCCTGGGAAATGTCCAGTACCGCACCCACCGGCAGGCCGACCGCGTCGAGTCGCTCGACCCAATTGTCGGTGCTGTCCTGTATCAGCCGTGCGGTGATCAGGGCTACCAGGTCCTCACGGTGCTTCATGCGCTGCGGGTTGGTGGCGAAGCGTGGGTCGTTGGCAATCTCCGGCGCGTCCAGCACCTGCAACAAGCGTTCGTAATTACCCTGATTGGCGGCACCGATGTTGATCCAGCCGTCGCGGGTACGGAACGCCTGGTATGGGGTGCTGGTGGAGTTGGCCGAGCCCATCTTGGGCAGGATTACGCCTTCGGCGAAGTAGTTGGCGGCAGGCCAGTACATTTGCTGGAAACCGGCTTCCAGCAGCGAGGTGTCGACGATTTGCCCTTGTCCAGTCTGCAACTTGTGGGCGTAGGCGGCGGCGATGCCCAGCGCGGCGAGGATGCCGGCGTTGATGTCGGCGATGGGCGAACCGGCCTTGATCGGGTCCTGCCCCAGTTCACCGGTGTTGCTCATCATCCCGGACAGCCCCTGGGCAATCAGGTCGAAGCCACCTTTGTCGGCGAAGGGCCCGGTGCGGCCGTAGCCTGACACCGAGCAGTAGATCAAGCCGGGGTTGAGCGCCTTGAGCTCTTCATAGCCCAGGCCGAGCTTTTCCATGGTGCCCTTGCGATAGTTTTCGGTGACCACGTCGGCGTCGGCCAACAGCCGGCGCAGCACTTCCTTGCCGCCCTCGGTCTTGAGGTTGAGAGCGATGTCGCGCTTGTTTCGATTAAGCATCATGAAGGAGGCGGACTCACCGTGCGCCAGGATAGGGGCGAAACGTCGGCAATCGTCGCCGCCGTCCATTTTCTCGACCTTGATCACCTCGGCACCCATGTCGGCCAGCATCATCCCGCAGACCGGGCCGGACATGATGTGCGACAGCTCGATGACTTTCATTCCTGCCAATGGACCGGCCATATCAGTGTCCTCCAAATACGGGTTTGCGTTTGGCAAGGAAGGCTTGGTAGCCGATCTGAAAGTCCTCGGTGCCGAAGCAGGCGAAGGCTTCTTCGTACTCCTGGGCGCTGAGCGGGGCCGGGTTCTCCAGACGGCGCACAAAACGTTTGTGCCAGCGGGCGATGAGCGGCGCTCCGGCCGCGATGCGTTCCGCGCTTTGCAGTGCACTGGCTTCAACCTGGTCGTCGGCCACTACGCGGCTGACCAGGCCTTTTTCGAACGCTTCCTGGGCACCGAATACGCGACCTTCGAGCAGGATCTGCAGGGTGACGTCGGGGCCTGCGATACGCATCAGTCCGCCCATTTCGGCATGGGCCATGGCCAGGCCCAGCTTGTTCACCGGGACGCCGAAGCGGCTGGACTCGCCACAGATGCGGATGTCGCACAGCGAAGCGATGCCCAGCCCGCCGCCGACACAGATGCCATGGATCATGGCCACCAGAGGATGGCGGCAGCCGTCGATGGCAGCCAGCGCGTCGTGCATGACGCGACCATAGGTGCGGGCCTGATCGACGTTGCTGCGGCTGGTTTCGAATTCCGAGATGTCATTGCCGGGCGCGAACGCCTGGGTGCCTGCACCGCGCAGGATGATGCAGCGCACGCTGTCGTCGGCATCCAGTTGGCGCAGGGTGTCAGCCAGGGACTGCCAACTCTGCAAGGTGGTGGCGTTGAGTTTGTCGGGGCGGTTGAGGATCACCGTAGCGATTGCGCCGCTGCGTTCCAGCAGCACCACATCGTTGGGTTGCGTGAGGCTGTTCATGTCGACACCTTTCTTGTAATTGGTTTTGTGATCGGTCTTTTTTGGGATGCCAATATATGAAATTGGTATCCCAAATATAGGGGGTGTTGATTCCTTGGCAAGTTTTTTATGACGCCGTTTGTCAGCCCGGTTAAGCTTCGGGATACCAAAAACCGAGAGCTAGCCCATGCCTGAGAGCAAGCCGCAGATCAACGAGACCGCCTACCTGGCGCTGCGCGAGAAAATCATCAGCGGCGAGCTGGCGCCGGGGGCGCCGTTGTCCGAGCGCGCCATCTGTGAGGAACTGGAGGTGTCGCGCACGCCGCTGCGTGAGGCGATCAAGATGCTGGCCCGGGAAGGTCTGGTGGAAATCTCGGCAACACGCCGCGCCCGAGTAGCCAGCCTGTCGCTGGATGAGGCGGCCAATATGCTGACCCTGCTGGCCGCACTGGAGGGTTTGTCTGGCGAGCAGGCGTGCCAGAAAATCTCCGCCAAGGACATTGCGTATCTGGAGACCCTGCAAGCCGCCATGCGGGTATCCCATGAACAGGGTGACCTGGCCGCGTATTTCGACCTCAACCAGAGAATCCATCTGGAAATCCTGCGCATTGCCGACAACAAGGTGCTGGCCGAGATGTTCGGCAATCTCAATGCACGCCTGCGCCATGTGCGTCGGCGTCTGAATCCGACCCCTGGACGCTGGCTGCAGGCGGTGACCGAACATGAACAGATACTGGTGTACCTGAAAAAAGGCGAGGGCAAGAAGTTGCGCGCGCTGATGGAGGACCACCTGCGCAACAAGACCGATGTGTTGCTGGCAACCATGCTGGAGCACGGCATCGTCAGCGTGCAGCGAGCAGGGTAGGGGCGTGGCGACTGGCCCTTTCGCGGCTGTACGCCGCTCCTACAGGGGTGGGCTGGGGGCGGGTGCGTTGACGAGCATGGGCCTACCGCGCACGGACCTGTAGGAGCGGCGTGAAGCCGCGAAGACGCCCGAAAGCCCACCACAAGGCCCAAGAGGTGCGGCTGCTCAGCAAATACAGTATTGTTGTGTCCATTCGTAAAGGCCTGCGCAATTCAGGCGATCGCTAAAGGGTAGAGGGTGTCATGGGTCACGAAAGCATCAATTGGGACAAACTGGGTTTCGACTACATCAAGACCGACCTGCGCTACCTGTCGCACTGGCGTGACGGGGAATGGGATCAGGGCACCCTGACCGAAGACAACGTGCTGCACATCAGCGAAGGCTCCACCGCCCTTCACTATGGCCAGCAGTGCTTCGAAGGCCTCAAGGCCTACCGCTGCAAGGACGGCTCGATCAATCTGTTCCGCCCAGACCAGAACGCCCTGCGCATGCAGCGCAGCTGTGGTCGCCTGTTGATGCCACAAGTGCCTACCGACGTGTTCATCGAGGCCTGCCGCAAGGTCGTTGCCGCCAACGAACGCTTCATTCCGCCCTATGGCTCCGGTGGCGCCCTGTACCTGCGTCCCTTCGTGATCGGCGTCGGTGACAACATTGGCGTGCGCACCGCGCCCGAGTTCATCTTCTCGATCTTCTGCATCCCGGTCGGCCCTTACTTCAAGGGCGGCATGAAGCCGCACAACTTCGTGATTTCCGGTTACGACCGTGCCGCACCCAACGGTACCGGCGCGGCCAAGGTGGGTGGCAACTATGCCGCCAGCCTGATGCCAGGTGCCAATGCCAAGAAGGCCAACTTCGCCGACTGCATCTACCTGGACCCGCAAACCCACACCAAGATCGAGGAAGTCGGTTCGGCCAACTTCTTTGCCATTACCCAGAACGACGAATTCGTGACCCCGAAATCGCCTTCGGTATTGCCCGGCATTACCCGTCTGTCGCTGATCGAACTGGCGCAATCGCGCCTGGGCCTGAAAGTGATCGAAGGCGATGTCCTGATCGATCAACTCGACCAGTTCAAGGAAGCCGGCGCCTGCGGTACGGCTGCGGTGATCACGCCGATCGGCGGCATCGAATACAAAGACAAGCTGCACGTGTTCTACAGCGAGCAGGAAGTGGGCCCGTTCACCCAACGGCTCTACAACGAACTGACCGGGATTCAGGCGGGTACCGTCGAAGCGCCTGAGGGGTGGATCGTCAAGGTTTGATGCGGGGTTGGTGTAGGGCAGGGGGGACGGCGGTGGATGGTCCCCTCACCCCAGCCCTCTCCCTGAGGGAGAGGGGGCTAAGAGCGGACTGCGGTGGCCGATACACCAGTGTACGGCTCCCTTTCCCTTGGGGAGAGGGGGCTGAAAGCGGACTGCGGTGGCCGATACACCAGCGTACGGCTTCCTCTCCCTCAGGGAGAGGGGGCTGAAAGCGGACTGAGGTGGCCGACACACCAGCGTACGGCTCCCTCTCCCTCAGGGAGAGGGCTGGGGTGAGGGGACCATTCACCCCCGATCCCACCCTGTCACCTGTCCTCGTCCAACAACCGCTGCACCGTTCCATTGGCCTTGAGCCGCTCGAACGCCGCCACCATTCGCTGCACCATCTCATCGGAGGTGGTGTTGCTGAATGCCACATACAGGCTGTAGCCCTGATCACCCAACGAATACACCGCCTCCAGATCACTGAACGCGATGTGCGCTGCCTGGGCCTGAAGCCGTGCATCCCTTTCGGGCATGGGCACCAGTTGCACCTGACGGTTCAACAGTTTGCGGAAGTTCTCCGCATTGGTCGCCGATACCACCATCCGAGTAAACCCCATCGCCTGCAAGGCCTGTTGGCGCATATCGTCGCGAACCACGCCAACGCTGTAACCGCGCGCGTCTTCCACGCGTTTGACGACGATATCGGTGCGTTCGCGCAGCTTGTAGAACTGTGGATCGACCCGGGTGATCTGTCCCACCCACTTGAACAGCGACTCACGCTCGGCCGTGCGCACGATGGGATAGATCAACACGTCCGCGTTCATCCGCGCCCGGTCATAGGCTCGGGCCCAGGGGTACAGCGACATTTCGTAATCGGTGAGCCCGGCCTCGCGCAGCGTTGCTTCGACAATGGTACTGGCCACGCCCGTCACCTTGCCGTCGCGCACATAGCTGTAGGCGCCGTCTTCGGTGACCACTTCGATGGTCTGGGCGCCGGCACCGCCGGCGATCAGGCATGACAGCAGGGCCAGGCATACCGCAGGGCGCATGAACATCGAGGTCTTCTCCGCTAGTTTCATCAGCTCATCACCCGATCCCGGCCTTCCCGTTTGGCGCGGTACAACGCCTGGTCGGCACGTTGCAGCAACACGTCGAAGCGATCCATGGCACCGGGGTCCAATTGCGCCACACCGATGCTCAGCGTCACCCAGGGTGATACCGACGAGCCGCCATGAGGCAGTTGCTGCGCGGCCAGCGCTGTGCGCAGGCGCTCGGCCGCCCGGTGCGCATGGGGGGCGTCGGCACCAGGCAGCAACACCGCGAACTCTTCGCCGCCCAGCCGCGCCACCAGTTCGCCCGAACGGCTGAACAGGCTGCGCAGGGTTTCAGCCACCCGTTGCAGGCACTGATCACCCACGGCATGACCGTGCAAATCGTTGTAGTGCTTGAAATGATCGACATCGCACATCAACACCGACAGCGGCTGGACGTGACGCAGCGCGCGATGAAATTCGATCTCCTTGAGTTCATCGAAATGACGACGGTTGGCAAGGCCGGTCAACGGATCATGTCGCGACAGCAGCTCCAGGCGCTGGTTGGCGGCCTGCAGTTCGGCGGTACGGGCCTGCACCAGTTCGGCCAGGTGATCGCGGCTGGCTGCCAGCGCCTGTTCGTCTTCATGTTGACGCTTCAGGTAGCGAGCCAGATTGTCCTGAAGCTCATTGACCCCGGCTTCCAGCAAGTGCAGTTCATCGTTGCGCGACACTCGGCGTGCGAGCTTCAGGCGCTCGCCCAGATTGCTCGGCGTCAGGCGGCCCAGGTGCAGGGCAATCTGCCTCACGTGCAAGGTCACCGTACGATTGAACATGGCCATCACCAAACCGGCCAAGGCCAACGACTGGATCACCTGAGTGATGAAAATGCTGGCGACTTCCTTCCACAGACGCTGCCACAGCAGCCCTTCATCGCCTTCGATGGTCAACTCGCCCACCGACTCGCTGGCGCCGGGGTAGGGCTCGACCTTCAGCTCGCGTTCGAGCCAGGGCGCGACCCGGTCGGCCGAATGGCCGTCGCGAACACGTTCGAGCACTTCGGCTGGGCGGCCCTCACGGTTGATCCGCAGCGCCACCCTGCCCACGGGTGCGGCTTGGGCAACCGCTTCCACCTGAGCATTGATGGTATCGCGGTCCAGTTCCCAAACCGCCTTGGACAGCGATCCCTGGAACACCTGATCGATCAGCGTCAGTTCCGAGTTCATGGTGCTGAGGTTGTTGTGCCAGGCAAACCAGGTGCGCACGCCCACGGTGGCCAGGGTGAACAACAGGCAAAACGCCAGGGTCGCCCAGACCAGCCGACGGCCCAGCGAGCTGGTCGGGCGAGGATCGAAGGCCACCGAGGGTTGCATGTTATTGCCACTTCCGGGCGATAGAAGCGTAGGTGCCGTTTTCACGGATGGCCTTGAGGCCGGCGCGGAATTTTTCCACCGTGGCGTCAGGCGTACCGCGACTGAACGCCATGCTCAGGCCCTGGTTGCCACCCAGGTCGGGCAGGCTCAGGGAGCGCACCAAAACTTGCGCCGGATCTTCCCCGGTCTGGCGCACCAGGTAAAAGGCGTTGAGCTCGTTGGAAATCCACAGGTCGACATGGCCCTGCTGGAGTTTCTCGTAGTTGAACTCGTATTTGTTGCTGGACTGAAGATTGCGCCCGACCACGAAGCCACGGTTGGCCAGGTATTGCTCACCGACGTCCTCCTTGACGGTAGCAATCTGATAAGCGCGGGCCTGCTCCAGGTCAGTCAAGCGGACCGGCTTGCTGGCGAGCGAGTACAGGTACCACTGCGTAGGCGCGATATCACCTACCCACTTGAACAGGGTGTCCCGCTCCGGGGTATGGGTGATGGAGTAGATCAACACGTTGTCCGAATGCAGGGCCATGTCATAGGCACGGGCCCAGGGCATGGACTGAATAGACGGCTTGAGGCCCAGCTCCTTGAAAACGGCTTCGACGATCTCGGTGCTCATACCGGTGAGCTTGTCGTTGACCGTCATGTTGAACGGCGGCAGTTCCTCGGTGACCACCCGGATCTCGTCGTTGCCGCGGGCAATAGCCGTCCAGCCGGCCAGGCAGGCCAGAAGCACGGGAATCAAGGGCAGACGGGGCAACGACAGCAAGGCCATGGGGGCTATACCTGTGGCAGGTTCAAGACCTGTATCGGCTGGGCGGGTGAATGCTTGAGTGCTGGGTCGGGGCCGGGGGATTTGTGGAGGATGGTCCCCTCACCCCAGCCCTCTCCCAGAGGGAGAGGGAGCCGTACGCGGTGTGCTTCTAGCTCCCTCTCCCCCAGGGAGAGGGCTGGGGTGAGGGGACCATTCCCCACAAATCCAAAACCTGTCCACGCCCAACGGAACACCGAGCTGACCTAAGAGTCAACTTATGGCTTCCCATAACAACACACACAAGGAATCCCCATGCCGACCCTACATCCCCACACCATCGACTACCGCTTCAACAACGAGCCCCGAACCCACGTCCTCGAGCTGCCCGAAACCGCCCTGACCCCAAAGGTCGCCGCGTTCCATCTGCTTCAACTGCACTTCGGCGATGCCGAGAACAGCCTGCTGATGCCAGCCGCCGATGCCGATGCCGAGGATGTCCTGCACCAGGCCGAACTCATGGGCATCACCCATATCCGTACCTGATGCAACGATAGCCGCCCGTCGTACTCATAAGGAAGGACACTTTCAGAGGGCAGGTTACGATGACTACGCCGGACAAGGACTACATCCAGTGGCTGGTTGACCAGTCCATGCTCAACGCCGCAAAACAGCGCGCCAAGCTGTACGCCGGTCAGGCACGGCTCTGGCAGCGGCCCTACGCCCAGGCGCGGCCACGGGACGCTTCGGCGATCGCTTCGGTGTGGTTTACCGCCTACCCGGCGTCCATCGTCACCCGCGAGGGTGGCTCGGTACTGCAGGCCTTGGGCGACGAAACGCTGTGGCACGCGCTGTCGGAGATCGGTATTCAGGGTATCCATAACGGGCCGCTGAAGCTCTCCGGCGGCTTGCGCGGACGTCAGCGCACGCCCAGTGTGGATGGCAACTTCGACCGCATGAGCTTCGATATCGACCCGGAGTTGGGCACCGAAGCCGACATGATCCAGCTCAGCCGCATGGCCGCCGCACACAACGCGGTGGTAATCGACGACGCGATTCCCTCACACACCGGCAAAGGCGCGGACTTTCGCCTCGCCGAGATGGCTTACGCCGACTACCCCGGGCTCTACCACATGGTGGAGATCAAGGAAGACGACTGGCCACTGTTGCCAGAAGTACCCGCCGGACGGGACGCAGTCAATCTGCCACCGGAAACCTGCGACCTGCTCAAGGAAAAGCATTACATCGTCGGCCAGTTGCAGCGGGTGATCTTCTTCGAGCCAGGGGTGAAGGAAACCGACTGGAGCGCCACGCCGGTGGTGGTGGGGGTGGATGGCAAACCGCGGCGCTGGGTCTACCTGCACTATTTCAAGGAGGGCCAGCCATCACTGAACTGGCTCGACCCGACCTTTGCCGCCCAGCAGATGATCATCGGCGATGCCCTGCATTCGATCGACGTCATGGGCGCGCGCATCCTGCGCCTGGACGCCAACGGCTTCCTGGGCGTGGAGCGACGGGCCGAGGGCCCGGCCTGGTCGGAGAGTCACCCGCTTTCAGTCAACGGTAACCAATTACTGGGCGGCGCCATTCGCAAGGCCGGCGGCTTCAGTTTCCAGGAGCTGAACCTGACCATCGACGACATTGCTTCGATGTCCCACGGCGGCGCGGACCTGTCCTACGACTTCATCACGCGACCGGCCTACCAGCACGCATTGCTGCTGGGCAATACCGAGTTCCTGCGCTTGATGCTGCGCCAGGTACATGCCTTTGGCATTGACCCGGCATCGCTGATCCATGCCTTGCAGAACCATGACGAGCTGACCCTCGAGCTCGTGCATTTCTGGACGCTGCATGCCCATGACACCTACCTGTATCAGGGCCAGACGTTCCCCGGCAATATCCTGCGCGAGCACATTCGCGAGGAGATGTACGAGCGTCTGGCCGGCGAACATGCACCCTACAACCTCAAGTTCGTGACCAATGGTGTCGCCTGCACCACGGCCAGCATCATCACGGCAGCTTTGGGCATCCGCGATCTGGACCAGATCACCGATGCCGACATCAAACAGATCCAGCACATCCACTCGCTGCTGGTGATGTACAACGCCATGCAGCCGGGCGTGTTCGCCCTGTCCGGCTGGGATCTGGTCGGCGCTTTGACGCTGCCCGCCGAGCAAGTCGCCCATTTGATGGCCGATGGCGATACGCGCTGGATTCACCGCGGTGCATATGACCTGGTGGGTCTGGACCCGACGGCGGAACTGTCAGCAGGCAACATGCCGCGGCCCAAGACCTTGTACGGCAGCCTGGTGGACCAGTTGCAGCGGCCTGATTCATTTGCCTCGCAGCTGAAGAAGATCCTCGCGGTACGCCGCGCCTACGATATCGCCGCGAGCAAACAGATCCTGATTCCGGACGTAGAGCATCCTGGGTTGCTGCTGATGGTGCACGAGCTGCCAGCCGGCAAGGGCACCCAGATCACCGCGCTGAATTTCAGCAACGAGCCCATCGTGGAAACACTGCACCTGCCGGGAATTGCCGCAGGCCCCGTGGTGGATATCATCAATGAGCGGGTGGAAGGGGATTTGACCGAGGAAGGGGAGTTCACCATCACCCTGGATCCGTACGAAGGGCTGGCGCTGCGGGTGGTGAGTGCTTCGCCGCCTATTTAAGGTTGGATATCGGTGGTGGATGGTCCCCT
>NZ_DFUE01000079.1:11637-29077 GCF_002379585.1 Pseudomonas sp. UBA4194 | reverse complement strand
CCTGAGGGAGAGGGAGCCGTATGCTGGTGTATCGGCCACCCCGATCCGCTTCTAGCTCCCTCTCCCCAAGGGAGAGGGCTGGGGTGAGGGGACCATTCCCCACCAATCCCTCCCTCTACCCTCACACCTCAATTCGCCAATAAACCGCCACTTCTTCACATTTCCGACGAAATGTGACGTTAATCCGCCGTTCTCTTGCTAACCTCCCGTTACACAACTGTCAGCCTTGAAAATCTCGTTACATCACGAGGCGCACCTTCGGTAACCTCTTTCGCACCTGTCCGATACGCGTCAGCCATGATGGCTGAACAACCTCTTCCATGGACGGTCTGGTAGCGAATCCAGCATCTGGGTCAACGACTTATGCGCTTGCTTCTTGATCCAAGGCACGATATCGATGCCGCCTTGCTCAGCTATCGTCGCGTATTCTGGGCTCTGGCCCTGTTCAGCGGCGTCATCAACCTGTTGGTGCTGGTCCCTTCGCTGTACATGATGCAGGTCTACGATCGCGTCCTGACCAGTCGCAATGAAACCACGCTGCTGATGCTGACCCTCATCACCCTGGGTCTGTTCATGCTCAGCGGGTTGATCGAGTGGCTCCGTGGCCAGGTCATGATTCGCATGAGTGCCGGACTCGATGAGCTGCTGGGCGAGCGGATCTTCGATGCTGCGTTCCAACGCAGCCTGAAGGAGCACAGTACCAACCCCGCTCAAGTGCTCAGCGACCTGGCCACCTTGCGCCAATTCATTACCGGCCAAGGGTTGATTGCCATGCTCGACGCGCCCTGGCTGCCGATCTTTCTGGTAGTGGCCTTTCTTTTTCACCCCTGGTTCGGCGTCATGACGCTGGTGCTGGCCCTGGTGCTCATCGGCCTGGCTATCTGGGGTGAACTGGCAACCCGTTCCAGTCTGGCCGAAGCCAACCAGATGTCGGTGAAGTCCGCCAGCTATGTCAACAGCACCCTGCACAATGCCGAAGTGATTCAGGCGCTGGGCATGCTGCCGGCCTTGCGTCAGCGCTGGTCTTTCCTGCAGCGGGGCATCATCACCGCCCAGGCACGGGCTAGCGATCGCAGTGCGCGAATCACCTCCATGACCCGTTTCGTTCGCATTTCCGGGCAATCGCTGGCGTTGGGCTTGGGCGCGTTGCTGGTGCTGGAAGGGCAGATTTCCGCTGGCATGATGATCGCCATGTCGCTGCTGCTGGGCCGGGCGCTGGCCCCCGTGGAGATCGCTATCGGCTCCTGGAAGCAATTCGGCAGTGCACGCCAGAGCTACCAACGCCTGAGCCAGCTCCTTGAGCAGCAGCCCCGCGCGCGTGAGCCCATGCCATTGCCCGCACCTTCAGGCGCCGTGCGTCTGGAGAACGTCCACGTCGGTCCTCCGGGCGAGAAACTACCCACGGTGCGTGACATCAACTTTGCCCTGAACAAGGGTGAGGTGCTGGCGATCATTGGGCCCAGCGCTTGCGGCAAGTCAACCTTGGCCCGAGCGCTGGTGGGCATCTGGCCGACCATGGCCGGCGCTGTCCGCCTGGACAGCGCCGAGATCAGCCAGTGGTCCCATGAGGCGCTGGGTCCGCACTTGGGCTATCTGCCCCAGGACATCGAACTGTTCGACGGCAGCGTGGCGGAAAACATTGCTCGCTTCGGTGAGCTGGACGCCGGGAAAATCATCGAGGCAGGACGCTACGCAGGTATCCATGAGATGGTCCTGCGCTTCCCCAAGGGCTACGACACCTTGCTGGGCCCCGGTGGCCTCGGCCTCTCCGGCGGGCAGAAACAGCGCATCGGACTGGCGCGTGCGGTGTACGGTACACCGGCACTGATCGTGCTCGACGAACCCAACTCCAACCTGGACGAGGCGGGGGAAGTGGCCTTGGTGCATGCGCTGCGCAGCCTGAAAAAGGCCGGTTCTACGGTGATCATGATCACTCACCGACCTAGCGTACTGGGTACGGTCGACAAGATTCTGCTGCTCAACGAGGGCGCCCAGCATATGTTCGGCACCCGCGATCAGGTGCTCAAGGCGCTGATGCCCAAGCCTTCGACGCCCACAGTGGTGAAAGACCCCGCCGACAAAGAGCGCAATGCCAAGGATTCCGCGAGTGCCGGAGGTCAGAACGATGCGTGATGTCTCGGCGAAGAAACCCGACCGCACCCTGCAGACCTTCGACGCCACGCCACCGAGCACTGATGCTTCCAGTTCTGCCCGGCGTGGTGTGTGGGTGCTGGCGATTGCCTTCGGCGGGTTCCTGCTCTGGGCGTTCCTGGCGCCGCTGGACCAGGGGGTCGTCGGCACTGGCACCGTGGTGGTGTCCGGCGAGCGCAAGAGCGTGCAATCGTTGGTGGGCGGTGTGGTGGAAAGGATTCTGGTCAGCGACGGGGACCGCGTCAGTCAGGGCCAACTGCTGATTCAACTGAACACCGTGCAGGCTCAGTCGCAACTGGCTGTGACCCTGGGCAAGCTGATCAGCGCCCGCAGCATCGAAGCGCGACTGATCGCCGAGCGCCTGGACCGCGACAGCATCGACTGGCCTGCTGACCTGCTGGCGCTGGCCCACGACCCAAGGGCGCAGACCGCCATGGCCTTGCAGACAAACCTGTTCGCCACGCGCAGGGCCGAGCTGAGCAGCCGATTGCAGATCATCGACCACGAGATCGCCTCGCTGAACCAGCAGCTTAGGGCCTATCAGGAGGTCAAGCGCAACTATGACGCACAGATGCAGTTTCAGCGCCAGGAGCTGGGCGGCCTGCGTGACCTTGCCAGGGAGGGTTACGTGCCACGCAACAAGTTGTTCGAAGCAGAGCGCAATACCGCACAGATGGCGGGGCAGATTGCCTCCGGCATTGCCGATATCGGCAAGACGCAGCAATCGATCAACGAAAGCCGGCTCAAGGCGTTGCAACAGGAGCAGGCTTTTCGCAGTGATGCCGAGACCCAGTTGAGCCAGGTGGCCGCCGAGGCATCGTCTTATGCCGACCAGATCAATGCGTTGAAATTCGAAGTGGACAATGGCGCCATCCGCGCGCCGGTGTCCGGTCAGGTATTGGGCCTGAGCGTGCACACGGTGGGTGGCGTAGCGCCGCCCAGCCAAAGCCTGATGGAGGTGGTACCTCTGGATGCCCCCATGGGCATCACCGCGCGCTTTCAGCCGATCATGGCCAACAAGCTGCAACCCGGCCTGCCGGTGCATGTGCATTTTACCGCCTTGCAGCGAGTGGACACACCGACGGTCACCGGCACGGTGGTCAACGTATCGGCTGACCAGCTGATCGATGAGCAAACCCGGCAACCTTATTTTTCGGCGAAGGTGGAGTTGCCCGCCGAGACCGTACAGACCCTGGCCACATCAGCCTTGCCGATCAAACCGGGGATGTTGGCCGATGTCACCGTGGTGACCGGCGAGCGCACCCTGATCAACTATTTGATGAAGCCGCTGCGTGAGCGGTTGCTGTCGGCGTTCAAGGAGGAGTAAGTGTGGGTAAACGGCTTTGTGCAGGGCTGGCATTGTGCTGGACAGGTTCATTGTGGGCTGCCGAAGGCGGTGAGCTGACCTTGGCGCAGCTCTACGACGCCTCCCGGCTAAACGATCCCACCATCCAGTCTGCCCACTACAGCTATCAGGCGTCGCAGCAGGAAGAGGCCATCGGCCGAGGCGGGTTGTTGCCGCAGGTATCGCTCGGCGGTCAATACGGTCGAGGGGGGCGCACGGACGGTGGTAGCGACTCGGAATTCGTCGACAGCGATGATTTCCAGTCCAACAATGTCACCCTCAGCGCCCGCCAACCGCTGTACGACAAGGCGCGCTGGGCAGCCTTCGAAGAAGGCAAGGCGCGCGGCAGGCTGGGAGAATCTCAGTTCGATCTGGCCAGCCAGGCATTGTTTGACCGCGTGGCCACCGCCTATTTCGAGGTCGCGCGAGTGGAAAACGAGCTCAAGCTCATCGCCCAGCAGAAGGCCGCCATCGCCGGACTGGTGGAGCAGACCAAGCGTTTGTACGCTTCGGGGCAGGGCGCTGTCACGGACATCGATGAGGCTCAGGCGCGCTACGACCTGGTGCAGGCCCAAGAGGTGGAGAACCAGGCTCGACGTATCGCCGCACTGCGCACGCTGTCCACCCGAGCCAGCCTGGTGGTACCGGATATCCCGCCCATGCGCGAAGAGTTGCCCAACGCCAGCCCATTGCCGCCAGAACAGAGCCTGGATTATTGGGCCGGCGTAGCACGCAGCGCCAGCCCGGAGCTGGCTGCACGCCTGGCCGCGGTAAAGGTCGCCGAGGCGCAAAGCGAGACTCAGAAAGCCGGCCACTATCCGACGGTCTCGCTGACCAGCCAACTGACTCGCCGCGACAACTCTCAATACCAGGAGCTTTCGCCGCGCCAGGACAGCTATTACGTCGGCGTGGCGGTGAACATTCCCTTGTACAGCGGCGGCTCGGTCAGCGCCTCGGTGGAAAAGGCACGCGCCGCACTGGCGGGCGCCGAAGCCGACTATGACGTGCAGCGCCAGCAACTCTCCGAGGACGTCGAAGCCGATTACCTCGGCGTGGTCGCCGGGTTTGCCAAAAGCCGCGCCATGCTCCGCGCAGTGCAGTCCAACCAGCGCGCCTTGACCTCTACCGAGAAGGGATACCAGGGCGGTGTACGCTCGACCGTGGATATTCTCGATGCCCAGCAACTGCTGTTTCAGGCACGCCGGGATCTGCTCAATACCAAGCTGGATATGCTGCAGAGTTATGTGACGTTGCATACCCATTCCGGCCAGATGAACCGGGCGGTGTTGGAGCGGGTGCAGGGGCTGTTTTGATCGGGGTGGTTTGATGTGGGATTGGTGGTGGATGGTCCCCTCACCCCAGCCCTCTCCCTGAGGGAGAGGGGGCTAAAAGCGGATCGCGGTGGCCGATACACCACCGTACGGCTCCCTCTCCCCAAGGGAGAGGGCTGGGGTGAGGGGACCATTCACCGCAAACGCCACCCCATGCAAAAACCATAAACCCATACCCCAGACAGCACTGAGGGGAGCCTAGGCTCCCCTCAAGGGTTTCATGCATGCTCTTTTTTTATTATTGAGGGGCGGCCTGTTGTTGTTTTTGGTAGCCGTTACCCGTACCGCTTCTTGTGCGACCCCCATCCAGGGTCAAGAGCAAACGTATTTTTTTGAGCGCTGATCTGCTTTCATGCGTGATCCAACCAGTGGGCGTCTACCTCAGGGTAGTTTTGTTGTTCTCGACCTGGCTGCGGGGGCGAACCCCTGAAAAGCACATCTTCTCCAAAAAAATCTGTTAGCTACGTCTCTGCCGCGTTTGTTCTTGTTATGTCAGAGTCGTTCAGTCTTGTTGTTATTGGTTTGTCGCATTTTTATTGTTCTTGTACCAATGATATAGCAGGGCGCGTGCCAACTTTTTAAAATCCTTTTAAATCAATAGCCTACAAATTTTGATTGGAGCAGGTGCGGCAGACTGACGCAGATCTGTTCCCGTGTTACTCAGTTTTGAGTGGGCCGGGTGGGGGCGAGGTAACACTTTGTTTCGGAAACCTCCCAACACGCCCGAGACCCGCACGCAGCACTCCCTGGCGGGTCCGGTTCCAACTGCATCTGCCCATACGTCTGCCTCGACTTTCACCTCAGGTTGCCTGCGCCGCCTGGGCCACATCCTGCGCTACCACCGCCTGGCACAACTCGATCATCTGTTCGCGCATCCAGCGATTGGCGGGGTCCTGATCGGTGCTTTCGTGCCAGTACAAGTGAGTTTCGACGGTGGGTACATCGGCCACCGGCAAGGGCACGTAGTACAAACCGCTGCGCCGCGCGAAGCGCTCCGGCACGGTCATCACCATATCGGTCTGCTGCAATACCTGGGTCGCCATCAGGTAGTGCTGCGAGCGAAGGGCAATCTTGCGTTGCAGGCCCAGCTTGCCCAGTGCCAGGTCAATATGGCCCAGGCCGTTGCGCCGACTGGAAATATGGATGTGGGTCAGCCCCAGATACTCTTCCAGGCTGAGCCTGGGTTTGCTCAACGGGTGTTCGCGGCGCATCGCACACACGTAACGGTCCTCCATGAGCTTGACGTGGCGTACCTGTGGGTCGGTATTGAGCGGCGCATCGACGGCAAAATCCAGGCGCCCGGCGGCCAGGTCCGTGGTGGTTTCGCGGCGGCGGCTCAAGAAGCTTTCGATCATCACTGCCGGAGCCTGACGGCGCAGGCGTTGAAACAACGGCGGCAGGATCACCGCCTCGGTCAGGTCGGTCATGCTGATGCGAAAAGTTTTGCTGGCTTGCAACGGGTTAAAGGTGCGGCTCTCCTGAACCGATACCCGCAGCAGCGCCAGGGCGTTGCGCACCGGCCCGATGATGTTTTGTGCCATGGGCGTAGGTACCATGCCTTGGGCGGTGCGCACGAACAGCGGGTCGTTGAAGGTATCGCGCAAGCGTGACAAGGCGTTGGACACGGCCGGTTGGGTAATGCCGACGATCTGTCCGGCGCGGGTCAGGTTCGCTTCGGTGTAAATGGCATCGAAGACAATGAACAGATTGAGGTCGACCTTGCTCAGGTTCATGGCGGACTCTTGCTATAGCTATATGGGTGATGAATGTTCATACACGTTGAGAATAGATTAGATAGATATCGGTGCCGTGGTCTAGCATTGGTCTGAATCTTGGCGGTTTTGGCCTCAACTCACCGCTGCGTCGTTCTCACACCCTCTGTATAGGTCTTTGCCCATGGATTTTGCCTACTCCCCCAAGGTGCAGGCGCTGCGTGAACGGGTTACCGCGTTCATGGACGCCCACGTGTATCCAGCCGAAGCGGTATTCGAGCGCCAGGTGGCCGAAGGTGATCGTTGGCAGCCCACTGCAATCATGGAGTCCCTCAAGGCGGAGGCCAGGCAGGCGGGGCTGTGGAATCTGTTCCTGCCCGAATCGGATTGGGGCGCAGGGTTGAGCAACCTTGAATATGCACCGTTGGCCGAGATCATGGGGCGCTCGTTGCTGGGGCCGGAGCCGTTCAACTGCTCGGCGCCGGACACCGGCAACATGGAAGTGCTGGTGCGCTACGCCAGCGACCTGCAGAAGCAGCAGTGGCTCGAACCGCTTCTGCGGGGGGAGATTCGCTCGGCATTTGCCATGACCGAACCGGACGTGGCCTCATCCGACGCCACCAACATGGCCGCGACTGCCGTGCATCAGGGTGACGAGTGGGTCATCAACGGGCGCAAGTGGTGGACGTCTGGCGCCTGCGACCCACGTTGCAAGATCCTGATCTTCATGGGCTTGAGCAACCCGGACGGGCCGCGCCACCAGCAGCATTCAATGATCCTGGTGCCCATGGATACCCCTGGGGTGAAAGTGGTCCGGCCGTTGCCGGTGTTTGGCTACGACGATGCGCCCCACGGCCACGCCGAGATGCATTTCGAGAATGTGCGGGTGCCTTACGAGAATGTGCTGCTCGGCGCCGGCAGGGGCTTCGAGATTGCCCAGGGGCGCTTGGGGCCGGGCCGTATCCACCATTGCATGCGCTCGGTGGGCATGGCCGAGCGGGCCCTGCAATTGATGTGCGAGCGTTCGGTAGAGCGTCAGGCGTTCGGTCAGCCGCTGGCGCGGTTAGGCGGCAATATCGACAAGATTGCCGATTCACGCATGGAGATCGACATGGCGCGGCTGCTGACGCTCAAGGCCGCTTACATGATGGATACCGTCGGCAACAAGGTTGCTCGCAGCGAGATCGCTCAAATCAAGGTTGTGGCGCCGAACGTGGCATTGCGGGTGATCGACCGCGCGATTCAGATGCATGGTGGGGCGGGCGTGAGCGGCGATTTCCCGTTGGCTTATATGTATGCGATGCAGCGCACTTTGCGCCTGGCTGATGGGCCCGATGAGGTGCATCGGGCGGCGATCGGGAAGTATGAAGTGGGTAAGTATAGGGTCAGGGATATGCGGTGAATGGTCCCCTCACCCCAGCCCTCTCCCTGAGGGAGAGGGAGCTAGAAGCAGATCGAGTTCATCTGCCACACCACCGCACGGCTCCCTCTCCCTGAGGGAGAGGGGGCTAAAAGCAGATCGAGTTCATCTGCAACGCCACCGTACGGCTCCCTCTCCCTCAGGGAGAGGGCTGGGGTGAGGGGACCATTCACCGCCAATCCCCAACCATGCGCCCTAATAAACCCATACCTCCACGCGCCTATTCTTGATCCGCCCTTCATCCACATCATTGGCCGCCACCGGCATCTGTGCACCCAGCCCCTGGATATCGCGCAGCACCGCGCCGCCCTTGGCCAGCTCCCGGCGCACCGCCATGGCCCGCAGCTTGGACAGCAATACCGCCCGCGCCGGATCGTCCTTGGCGTCGCCGAAGCCAATCAGGCTGGCTTGCTGCTGAAGCTTGCCGTGGCTTTTCAGATACTCCAGCACCCTGCCAATATCCGCCAGGGCTTTGTTGTCCAGGCTGGCGCTGCCCTCGGCAAAACGAAAGTTCACCGACAGGCGTTGCCCTGCGGCAGCCAGTTGCCGATAGGCCAGCGGCATGCTGGACGACGCGGGCACCTCAATGGCCTGCACCGTCTGCGCAACGAACCCTTGGCCGGCGACGATTGCCTGACCTCGGGCACTCTGGCTGAACTTGACCAGGGCCTCGGCCCAGGGCGAAGGCCGGTTGGGGGCGCTATAGAAATACAGGCGCCGTGCCAGCGGATAATCTTCGGTAGCAATCAAGCTGACACTGGGCAGCATCGGTTTGCTGTCACCGTCGGCAATGGCCAGTGCGCGTGCACTGCGTACGTAGGGCAGGCCGATGAAGCCGATGGCCTGGGGGTCGCGGCTGACCTTGTCGGAAAGTGCCTCGCTGGACTCCAGGCGAGTGGCAGAAGCCGCCAGCTGTTTGCCCCGCGGGGTGAGCACCTGCTCACGAAAGGTTTCCCACGTGCCGGAGCGGTCGTCGCGGGCATAGAGATGCACGGCGCCATGGCCGCCCAGCGCGCTCCAATCGCTGATTTCGCCACTGAACAGTTGGGCCAACTGGGCCATGCTCAAGTGTTGCACGGGATTGTCCGGGTGGACGATGATCGCCACGCCATCGATGGCAATCACATGCTCGGCTTCGAAGCTTTTCAGATCGCCCAGGCGCTCAAGGCTCACCAATTCGCCGTCGGTGATGGGCCTGGAGGCTGCCGCCAGATCGGCCTGGCCCGCCAGCAGGCCAGTGAACCCGGTGCTCGAGCCGTGGGCGGCGATCTCGAATCGCAAGGTGCGGCCCTGACTGTCCCTGGCGGTGACGGTTTGCTCGTTGGCTTGGTGGGTTTGCGTCTGGATGGCGACCAGGCCCTGATCTTCGAGCATGCCGCGCACCAGCGCCGGCCCCAGCTCGGCGCCGATGGTGTTGGAACCCTGGATGCGCAAGGCGGAGGCGTCCGCCAGGGTGGTAGCGGGGATGCTCAGCGACAGCAGGAGGTGTAACACACGGAGCATGGCTGAGCTACCTGGGATGGGGGAGCCCGGAGAATAAGTCAGTGGTGTTACGGTTGGATGACGTTGGTGGTCAGGTGCTTGTTGCGCGGTGAATGGTCCCCTCACCCCAGCCCTCTCCCTTGGGGAGAGGGAGCCGATCATCGCCAGTCGGCCCACCGCAATCCGCTTTTAGCCCCCTCTCCCTCACGGAGAGGGAGCCGATCACCGCCAGTCGGCGCACCGCAGGCCGCTTTTAGCTCCCTCTCCCTCAGGGAGAGGGCTGGGGTGAGGGGACCATTCACCACAAATCCCACCTAAACCTTGCGCTTGATAGAAATCGACGACGCCGCCGAAATCACCAGGTCCGCATACCGCTTGGTATCACGCTCGGGCACCCAGCGCGAGCGCGAGACCGCCACGTTGACCGCCCCAATCCCCCGGCCATTGGCATCCAGGATCGCCGCGGCAGTGGACACATCGCCGTAGAAGAACTGATCTTCGGTATGAGCGTAGCGTCGCTGGCGGATCGCTTCGAGGCTGGCCCATACCTGACCGCGGTCGGTGATGGTTGCCGGCGTATGCTGGATGAACTGGCTGCGATCGAAGATATCGTTGATCTCGTCGTCACTGTAGGTGGCCAGCAATGCTTGGCCGGGCGCGGTGCACCAGGCCGGCAGGCGAGTACCGATGATCACGCTGGCGTTGAACACATGCCGACTCACGATCCGCTGCACGTAAACGATATCGGTACCGTCCAGCACTGTCAGGTTGGTGGCTTCTTCGGTTTCCGCGCTCAGTTGCTGCAAGTAGGGCGCCGCCCGGGTCACCAGCTCGCTGGAGGTAAGGTAGTGGTAGGTGAAATCGAGCAACCGTGGCGACAGCTCGTATTTCTTGCTGCTGTCCTTGTTCAGGTACCCCAGGGTGGCCAGCGTGTGAGTAAACCGCTGGGCCGCGCTGAGGTCCATGCCGGTCAGGCCAGCGATATCGGAGAGCGACAGCTGCCGCTTACTGCCGTCGAAGGCCATCAACACCTTCATGGCTTTTTCCACGGACTGCACGTACAGCGAAGAGGCTGTAGGGTCCGCGGGCGGTTTTTTCGGGGTAGTGGCCATAGGTTGCGACGCATTGGTAAAAGGAAGGGATTATCCGGGAGTTGCCGGGCAGATTCTATCGCTATTCACTAATGGGTTACTGGAGGGACGCCTTCGCGGCTGGACGCCGCTCCTACGGGGGAGCGGGGTGGCTGGGAGGGCGCCTTCGTTCCTACGGGGGCGAGGTGGCTGGAAGGACGCCTTCGCGGCTGTACGCCGCTCCTACGGGGGGGGTGGTTGTAGGAGCGGCGTGAAGCCGCGAAGGGGGCGGGCCTGTCAACCGCGATGGTCCCAGGCGCCCCCTAAATCCCGCGGCAACAGGTGTTTCTTGATCCGTTCGCTGGGCGTCAGCTCGAACCTGTCCACCGCGCGGTAATACCGCGGCAGCTGATACGACGCACACCGCGATCGGGCCCACTCCAGCAGAACCGGCCAATCCGGAGTCACACCAGGTTCCAGCTGTACGAACAGCATGATCTCCTGTTCACCCACCGCCGACTCGACACCCACTGCCGCGCACGCCTGTACCCAAGGGTGACCGCTGAACACCCGCTCCACTTCCCAGGCCGACACGTTCTCACCTCGCACCCGCATGCTGTCAGTGCGTCGGCCAACGAAGAACAGGTCGCCGTCGGCGTCCATGCGTGCCATGTCACCGGTGAACAGGCGGCCCTCCCGAAGGGCGCTGGAGGTGGCTTCGGGGTTGTCCAGGTAGCCCGGCAGAAACACCCCCTCGACCTCACTGGACAGCACGATTTCGCCCAGCTGTCCCGTCGACACCGGTGCACCGTCCGGCCCGAGCAACTCGAGGGACAGCCACGGGAACGGTCGGCCGATGGAACCGGGCTTGCCGGTACGGTTCAGCGTGGCGAAGCTGGAACACTCGGTCATCCCGTAGCACTCGCGCAGCGGGCAGCCGAAGCGCGCCTCGATAGCGGCCCAGTTGGCCAGGCTTACACCGGCCCCCCACAGGGTCCGCAGTTGATGCTGCACAGGCCACTGCTCCGCGGGTTGCTGCATGAGGATGTCGATGATGCCGCCTAGGTAGTGCAACTGAGTCGCCTGCGCCTCGGTGCATTGCGCCCAGAACTTGCTGGCGGAAAACCGCTGCACCACGCTCAGGCGTACGTCGGCCAAAAAAGGGATCAACAACATCTGCGCACCGCCGATGTGGCACAGCGGTTCCCACAGCAGCAAGCGGTCACCGGCTTTGACATCGGCCACCTGCAACACCGCTTCGCTGGCGATGCGCAGCATGCGGTGGGTGAATACCACGCCCTTGGGTGCTCCGGTGGTGCCAGAGGTGTAGATCACACACAGCGCGGCGTCGGCCGCACTGTCGATCAGTTGCAGGCTCGCAGCCGGGTGGGCCAGGGCGGCCTGATGCAGGTCACCGATGTCCAGATAGGGCAACTGCCCGGCGGCGCCTTGGGCCAGCAACGCACGAAACTCGGCGTCGCCGACCACCAGGTCGGGCTTGGCATGCTCGAACGGATAGTCCAGGCCGGGCCCTCGCAGTTTGGTGTTGATGGGAATCCACACCAGACCGCTCAGCACCAGCGCGTAGATCAGCACGATCTGCTCGTCGCTGTTGCCGAGCATGACCGCAACGCGCTGACCGGCGCGCAAGCCACGCGCCGCAAGCACCTGTTGCAGCGCGGCGACCCGCTGGCGCAGTTCCAGGGTGGTCAGCGAGCGACCTTCGAAGCTGATGCGTACCGCGTTATCGTCGATCAGCAGCCCGGCATGGATCAAAGGGGCCGTCGTAAGCTGATCCTGGCTGATGCGATGCGGAAAAAACTGAGCATATGGATGCATCGTCTAGAGCCCTTGACGTTTGGAAATGGAACGCCGCGATACCCACTGGGCAATCACGGCAAACAGCACAATGAACACCAGCAGAGTGGTGGAAACCGCCGCCAGGGTGGGCGTCAACGCCAGCTGAATGCTGTCCCACATCTGCTTGGGCAGGGTGGTGTTGATACCGCCACTGACGAAGATGGCGATGGTCAGGTCGTCGAACGAAGTGATGAAGGCCAGCAGGAACGCCGACACCAGACTCGCTGACATCAACGGCAAGGTAACCGTGCGCAGGCGGGTGAAAGTGCCGGCACCGAGCATCCGCGCGGCGTCGTCCAGACGCCAGTCGTACTGCTTGAATGCGGCGGACAAGGTCACCACAACGTAGGGCAGCGCCAACACCGTATGCCCCAGTACCAGGCCGATGTCCTTGCCGGCCAGGCCAAGGCGCGAGAACAGGTACAAAAGCCCCAGAGCAATGACGATGCGCGGCACGATCAGCGGCGCAATGAACAGCGCGAACAGCCCTTTGCGCCAACCGGCGCTGACCCGCGTCAGAGCCATGGTCGCGCCGAAACCCAGCACCAGTGCCAGCAGCGCAGTGGCCACGCCGACCCCGAGCGAGCGCAGCAGTGCCGCTTGCCACACCGCCGAGGTGAAGAACTCCTCGAACCACTTGAAGCTGTACAGCTTGGGCGGGAAGGCGATGAACGGACTGCTGGTGAACGCCAGGGGCACCACCACCAGCACCGGCAAGATCAGCAGCATCACCAGCAGCACGCTGTAACCGGTCAGCAGCATACTGTCGCCGCTGCGCTGGGGCTGGCTGCCTTTGCGCGAGAAACGGTGGCCCAACCAGATCAGCATCTGCAAGCCCACCCCCGACTGCCGCTCCTTGGGGGCTTCGCCGCCCAGCGAGGACAGCCCGGCGATACGGTCGTAGATCACGAACACCACCAGCGAGCAAACCAGCAGCACCACCGACAAAGCCCCGGCAAAGTTCATGTCGAACAAATCCAGCACCGAGGAAATCACCAGTTGCGCCACCATCATCTCCCGCGGCGACCCCAGCAGCGCGGGAACGATGAAGAAGCCCAGGCTGGTGATGAACACCAGCAGCGCTGCGGCGGCAATGCCCGGTGCGGACAAAGGCAGGAATATGCTGAAGAAACTCATCGAGCTGCTCGCGCCCAGGGTCTGCGCGGCGGGCGTCAGGCGTTGATCGATGCTGCGCATGATCGGCAGCAGGGTAATGACCGCCAGCGGCAGCATCGAATGCACCATGCCGATCAGCACGCCCGACAGCGCCGGCACCAGCCCCGACGGATTGTCCAGCACGTCGGCGGCCAACGTGGTCAGCAGGCCTTTGCGCGACAGCAGCAGCATCCAGGCGTAGGTCTTGACCAGGTAGCTGGTCCAGAACGGCAGCATGATCCAGAGCAGCCAGCGCTCGCGGCCCATGGGCGACAGTCGGGTGAGCAGGTAGGCCACCGGGTAGGCCAGCAGTACCGACAGCAGCGCGGTCAACGCCGAGATCCAGAAGGTGATACCCAGCACCCGTGCGTACACCGGGGTCGAGGCGATGCGTTCGAAATTGCCCAGGCTGAGCTCGCCGCTGGCGTTCTGGAAACTGCCCATGAGCATTTCGGCCACCGGCAGCAGGAAGAACAAGGCCAGGAACAGCAGGGCGGGAATGGCCGGAATCAGCCCCTTGCGCCAGCTCATGGCTGCGCCTGCGCGGGCAGCAAGGTGGCACGGCCTGCATCCCAGGCGATACCCACCGGATCGCCGACCTTGGGGCTCAGATCCCGCGAGCAGCGCACACTGAAGGTGTTGCCGGAAGGCAGACGAACCAAGGCCCGGGTGTCACTGCCCAGGAACACGCATTCATCCACGGTGCCCACCAGCAGGCCCGCGCCGGGGTCGGTCAAACGGGCCGCCTCAGGGCGGATCAACAGGAATGCATCGGCATCGTCGCGCGGGGCGTCGTGGCCCACGCAGCCTGCCAGGGCCAGTCGTTGGCCCTCGACCTGCAGGTGTTCGCTGCCATCCCGACGGCCGTGGAGCAGATTGGAATGGCCGATGAATTCGGCGGCAAAACGGGTGGCCGGACGATCGTAGAGCTCCTGGGGAGTGGCCAACTGCTCGATGCGCGCGCGGTTCATCAGGCAGATGCGGTCCGACAGGGTCAGGGCTTCCTCCTGATCGTGGGTGACATAGATGAAGGTGGCACCCAGTTCCTTGTGCATGCGGCGAATTTCCAGCTGCATGTGCTCGCGCAGATTCTTGTCCAGGGCGCCCAGCGGTTCGTCCAGCAGAATGATCGATGGCCGATAGGCGAAGCAGCGGGCCAGGGCGATGCGCTGCTGTTGGCCGCCGGACAGCTCGTTGGGATAACGATGGGCGAAGTCCTGCATGCGCACCATGGCCAGTGCGTCATCCACGGCCTGAGTGACCTGAGCCTTGGGGTACTGGCGCATGCGCAGGCCATAGGCGACGTTGTCGCGCACGCTCATGTGCGGGAACAGGGCGTAGCTTTGAAACACCAGGCCGATGCCACGTTGACCGGGGGCAATGTGGGTAGCGTCCTGACCGTCGATCAGCAGCTGCCCGCTATTGGGTGGCACCAGCCCGGAAATCATTTGCAGCAAGGTGGTCTTGCCGGAGCCCGAAGGCCCCAGCAGGGTCAGGAACTCGCCTTCGCGAACCTGGATATCGGTAGGCTGCAACGCTACAAACTGACCGTAGGTCTTGCCCAGCCCTCGGGTTTCAAGTTTGACACTCATGCAGCGACTCCCTTACGACAAGATCCACGCATTGAAGCGTTCGGTGACGGCAGTGCGGTTCTCGGCCCACCAGCTGGGGCTGGGCAGGCGCATGTTCTCCAGGTTCTGCGGCGCGGTGGGCAGCAGCGCCGCGCGCTCGGCGGGGATGTCATCGAAGGCCTTGCGGTTGGTGGGGCCATAGGCGAGGGTGTCGGTGAAGGCTGCCTGGCGCTTGGAATCGGCGCAGAAACGCACGAACTGCTTGGCCATGTCGGCGTGCGGCGTGCCCTTGGGAATCGCCCAGCCTTCGATGGAATACAGGCCCTGGTTCCACACGATCTGTACCGGCGCACCGTTGTCGATGGCCGCCTGGGCGCGGCCGTTCCAGCTAGAGATCATGTCCACTTCGCCACTTTGGATCGCTTGCATGGCCTGGGCGCCGGAGGTCCACCACAGGTCGATGTGCGGCTTGATCTTGTCCAGGCTCTTGAACGCGCGGTCCACATCCAGTGGGTAGAGATCGTCCAGACCGACGCCATCGGCCAGCAGGGCCTGTTCAAGCGTGTCCAGGGGACTGCGACGCAGGCAGCGGCGACCGGGGAATTTCTCCACGTTCCAGAAATCCGCCCAGGTCTGCGGGCCTTTGCCGGCGGGGAAGGTATCCGTGCGGTAGGCAAGCACGGTGGAGTACACATCGACGCCCAAGAAATTGGCGGTGATGGCCTCGGGCATCAGGTCGGGGAATTCGCTGGCGCTGAGGCCGATCGGCTCTAGAAAGCCCTGGGCTTCCAGATACGGGATGTCTGCCGAAATTGTCAGCGTGGTGACGTCCCACACATAGTTGCGGGTTTTGACCATCGCCGAGAACTGCGCCACCGGCTGGGATTCCCGGGCCACACTGACCACCTTGATGCCGGTGGCTTGCTCGAACGGGTCGTAGAACGCCTTGCGGTAGGCCACGGTGTAGGGGCCGCCCGGATCGGACACGATGATCTGCTTGTCGGCGGCGCGGACCACGCTGGGCAAGCTGCTGATCAGCGCCAGGGTGGCACCGGCCTTGAGCAACTGGCGGCGACCGGGATTTTCAGGTGTGCGCATGACTGTCTCCTACAAAAAACCAATGTTTCGTTGGGTAGATAGGACGTCGGCAGTAAAAGTGATGCAGAAGCCGGGGTAGGTACATTGCCGCCGCCGTGCATGTTGCGGTGAAACGGTATGGCGCCCCCTGCGGGGCCGGGCTTGCCCGCGTCGCAGACCCCACGGTATGACAGGTAAGTCAGGGGTGAGGCAGTGGTGGGCAGGCCCGCGCTCAGGCAGTGGCTGTCATCAGGGGCACCGCTTATTTGGCGCGAGCCTTGAAGAAAGCTTCCATCATGCGTGCCGGCTCGCCGGAGTCGTAGGCTTCCTTCTGCAGACGGCGGCCGGCGGCAATGCAGTCCTTGAAGCCGGCTTCGCTCATTTCGCGGAAGCGTTGCTTGTCCAGGCGCATGGCGATGGGGGGCTTGGCCGCCAGCTCATGGGCGATTTCCAGTGCCTTGGTCATGACCTGCTCGGCCGGTACCAGATGGTGGATCAGGCCGATCTGCTTGCATTCGTCGGCATTCATCAGGCGCCCGGTCAGGGTCAATTCGATGGTGCGTGACATACCCAACATGCTGTTCATGATCCAGGGGCCAGTGGTGCTGGGGATCCCGGAGTTGATTTCCGGCTGACCCATGCGCACACCCGGATGGCCGACGCGGATATCGCCCAGCAGCGCGACCTGGAAAGCAGAACCGGCAGCGGTACCGTTCAAGGCAATGATCAGCGGCTTGGACAGGCCACGCAGGGTGGCGTAGTAGCGCTCCCACTCACCCACCCATTCCACCGCGCGGTCGCCGTCGAAATCGTGAGCTTCGGACAGGTCCTGGCCGGCGGAGAACGCACGGTCTCCAGCGCCGGTCATGATGACGGCCTTGATCGCGGGATCAGCGTCGTAAACGTGCATGGCTTCGATGATCTCGTTGCGCATGGGGGTGGTCCAGGCGTTGAGAACGGCGGGGCGATTGAGGGTGATGACAGCGACAGGACCTTGGATTTCTAGCACAATGTCTGACATGGTTATCTCAATGCGATAGTTGATGTGGAATAACGATAGAATTATCCCGTGGAATGCGCAAGGGGTTTTGTCGAGGCGAATTGGGGGAGGGGGCGTGGCGGGGCTTTGGGGGAGGGGCGGCGGGGTTTCAGGGGGGATTTGTGGGGGATGGTCCCCTCACCCCAGCCCTCTCCCTGAGGGAGAGGGAGCTAGAAGCGGATCGCGGTGGGGCGGCTGGTGGTGATCGGCCCCCTCTCCCCCAGGGA
>NZ_DFUE01000079.1:0-11537 GCF_002379585.1 Pseudomonas sp. UBA4194 | reverse complement strand
GGGGACCATTCACCGCAGATTAAAAGACCCGCCTGGATCAGGTCACAACCCTATAACACGGCACATAGGCCGCGCCACCCGGCAACTTCATCCGATGCTGTTCAACGAACGCCTGGAGTAGCTTGTCCAGTGGCTCCATCACGGCCGAGTCGCCATGGATCTCATACGGCCCATGTTCCTCGATCAGGCGAATACCCTTGTCCTTGACGTTGCCCGCGACGATGCCGGAAAAGGCTCGACGCAGGTTGGCCGCCAACTCGTGGGCCGGCAGTTCGCGGCTCAGTTGCAGGTTGGACATGTTGGCGTGGGTAGGATCGAAGGGGCGCTGGAAGCTTTCCTCGATCTTGAGCAGCCAGTTGAAGTGGAAAGCGTCGTTGCGCTCGCGACGGAACAGTTTGACGTTCTTCAGCGCCTCGGTCATTTCCCGCGCCACCGCGACAGGGTCGTCGATGATGATCTGGTAGTGCTGCCTGGCCGCTTCGCCCAGGGTCGCGATCACGAACGCATCCAGCTGCTCGAGGTAGGCCGCCGCGCTCTTCGGCCCGGTGAGGATGACCGGAAACGGCAGCTCGCGGTTGTCCGGGTGCATCAGGATGCCCAGCAGGTAGAGGAATTCCTCGGCCGTACCGGCACCGCCAGGGAAGATGATGATGCCGTGGCCCACGCGAACGAAGGCTTCCAGGCGCTTTTCGATGTCCGGCAGAATCACCAGTTCGTTGACGATCGGATTCGGCGCCTCGGCAGCGATGATGCCCGGCTCGGTGAGGCCCAGGTAGCGACCGCCGCTCATGCGTTGCTTGGCATGGGCAATGGTCGCGCCCTTCATCGGACCCTTCATCACTCCCGGCCCGCAACCGGTGCAGATATCCAGTTTGCGCAGGCCCAGCTCATGGCCCACTTTCTTGGTGTATTTGTATTCGTCCGAATTGATCGAATGCCCACCCCAGCACACCACCATCTTGGGCTCGACACCGGCGCGCAGGGTGCGGGCATTGCGCAGCAGGTGAAAGACATAGTCGGTAATGCCTTGGGAATTGCTCAGGTCGATGCGCTGGCTGTCCAGCTCGCTCTCGGTGTAGACGATGTCGCGCAGGGCGCTGAACAGCATCTCGCGGGTGCTGGCGATCATCTCACCGTCGACGAAGGCGTCGGCCGGAGCGTTGAGCAGCTCCAGGCGTACGCCACGGTCCTGCTGGTGGATGCGAACTTCGAAGTCCTTGTAGGCGTCGAGGATGGTCTTGGCGTTGTCGATATGGGCGCCAGTGTTGAGGATGGCCAGGGCGCACTGGCGGAAAAGGGTGTAGGTACTGCCCGAGCCTGCGGCGCTCAGTTGTTGCACTTCGCGTTGGGAAAGGGTTTCCAGGCTGCCTTTGGGGCTCACCGAGGCATTGATAACATTTCTTGGGGCCATTCTATATTCCCTTAAAGCAATGTGGCGCAGGGCAGGGCGCTGGCCGCATCTGGATGGTGGACGGCTGGGGCAGCGTGCCGATGCAGGCTGTCGACAGGTCGCCGGGTCCGGTTGGCGTGGCGAAAGAGACGAGGTTCCTCCCGAGGCCTGGAGCGATGAACAGTGGCTTCATCTTACTCCGCACAACCGAGCGCCGGTCAACGCCTGCGCGCACAAAAAAAACTCAATGCAGTGAATCGCTTGGCAGCCACTGGGCTTACCTGTGACACTAGCCGCGGCCGGGGTGTGAACCTTATTGCTCCCAACTCGGTCGATAGCTGCGGCCAACCATTTTACTTGTGCCGCTTTCGGGTCAATGCTGTGTCTATCGCCAGCGCTTGTCTTGGCCCGTTCAATTTCTGGAGAACACCCCGTGATA
Organism: Pseudomonas sp. UBA4194; assembly: GCF_002379585.1. Taxonomy (GTDB): domain Bacteria; phylum Pseudomonadota; class Gammaproteobacteria; order Pseudomonadales; family Pseudomonadaceae; genus Aquipseudomonas. The sequence goes on along the minus strand of NZ_DFUE01000079.1, from coordinate 9,708 downwards.
CTGATCAGACCCTCGGCCACGCTCAAAGCATGGGGCGCCCACGGCTTCACCGCGACCGGTGTGGTGCTTGCCTTTCTTGCCACCTTGGCCCTGTTCGACGGACAGCCGAAGATCTGCCTGCTGTGGCTGGGCCTGGCCCTGGTGGTCGACGGTGTCGACGGCTCGCTGGCACGCAAGGTCAACACACAGTCGGTGCTGCCGCACTTCGACGGCTCGACCCTGGATCTGGTCATCGATTACCTGACCTACGTGTTCATTCCGGCACTGTTCATCTACCGCTACATCCCACTGCCCGAATTCACCCTGTTGATCACCGTGACGATCATCCTGGTGTCCTCGCTGTTCTGCTTCTGCAACGTCAACATGAAGAGCAAGGACAACTACTTCGTCGGCTTTCCGGCCGCATGGAACGTGGTTGCCCTGTGCCTCTACATCATTTCGCCGTCGCCTTGGATCACCTTGTTGACCGTGGTGGTGCTGGCGCTGCTGACCGTGACCAAGATGAAGTTCCTGCACCCGTTCCGCGTACGCCGCTTCATGCCCATCAATATCGCTGCCACGTCTATCTGGCTGCTGTGCACCTTCGTATTGATCTTCAATCATCCCGGTACCAACCCTGTGGTCATGGGGCTGTGGCTGGCGGCTTCGGCATATTTCCTCGGCATCTGCGTGTGGCGCACGGCGGTGGAGTGGCTGGGCAAGGCGCGGGGCTGAATCGCCAGCAGCGTCTACACTTGTCGGGGCAAGCCAATCCATTGCCCTGACAGGAGACGACCATGAGCGTCGCGCCCATCGAGAAAATCCACGTACACGGTTACGAATTGATTCGCGTCCAAGCCGGCGCCTGGACCGTCTGCACCGAAGGTGACAGGCTGGCGTCGTTCGCCACCCAGGAGGAAGCCACGGCTTACGCATTCAGCCTGCCGGCACGCCGACCTGCTCAGGCCAAGGCGCAGAAAACTTCGTGACACGAAGTTTAAATAATCTGTTGGCCTGAAGACCTGGCACTCGTGGCATTCGCGGATATCCTAGGGGCAGTCTGCAAACCCAATAAAAGGATTCCGCGATGACTTGGTCGGCCAAACAATATTCCGCCTTCGAAAACGAACGCACCCGCCCGGTTCGCGACCTCGTCGCCGCCATTCCCGATCACCCTGTGCATCAGGCTGTCGACCTGGGCTGTGGCCCGGGCAACTCCACCGAAATACTCGCCCAACGTTACCCAGATGCAGTGGTGACCGGGCTGGACAGCTCCGAGGATATGCTCGAATCCGCCCGTCAGCGCCTGCCGGCATTGAGCTTCGAGCTCGCCGACATCGGCGCCTGGCAACCCTCTGGGCAATACGACGTCATCCTGGCCAATGCTTCACTGCAATGGTTGCCAGACCACGAGGTGCTGTATCCGTCATTGGTGAGCCGCTTGAACATCGGCGGCAGCCTGGCAATCCAGACCCCGGATAACCTCGACGAACCCGCCCATCGGCTGGCGCGTGCCGTGGCGGGGAATGGTCCGTGGGCCAGCAAGGTCGCGCACATCGCCCACAACCCCCGCCATAGCGTGGAGCGCTACTACGATCTGCTCAAACCCCACTGCATCAAGGTCGATGTGTGGCGCACCACCTATTACCACGTCCTGGAGGGCGGCGCTCAGGCCGTGGTGGAATGGTTCAAGGGTTCGGCGTTGCGCCCGTTTCTCGATCCGTTGGACGAGACGGAGAAACAGGCATTCCTCGATCAGTATCTGCTGGCGGTGACCGACGCCTATCCGCCGTCGGCCGATGGCAGCGTCCTGCTCCCATTCCCCCGCCTGTTCATCGTCGCCAGTCGTTAGGCGCCTGGCAGCGTCAGAACCTCGATCCACAGAGCGCCGTCACCTGATGGCGCCTCACCGATGCGCTGCAGTGCCCCGTTCACACCCACCGAGTAGCTGCCGACCTTGGCGCTTTTTTCGCCCGTGACCAGCAGCCAGCGTCCGTTCGGCGAGAAGGCGATATTGCGTGGCTGCTTTTCCTGCACCGGGTAATTGCCCAGGTATTTCAGCTCGCCGGTTGCCGGGTCGGTGCTGAAGGCCGACACCGAGCTGGTGGTACGTTCGGTGATGTAGATCAGCTTGCCATCCGGGGATACCCGCAGGTCTGCTGCCCAGATACGTGGGGTGGGGTCGTCCTTGAGGTCGTTGTTGCCGGCATTGCGGATCTCGCCGTGCACCAGTTTCATCTCCGGAGTGATGCCGCTGGCTTCGGCCACGGGGGTCAGCGCACCGGTCTGCGGGTCGATGGCAAAGCTGTGTACGGTGCCGCTCAGTTCGCCCACCACGTAAATGAACTTGCCGCCAGGCGCGAAGGCAATGTGTCGTGGCCCGGTCTTCGCCGCGACGGATACATGACCGCTGCCAATCGGTTCCAGCGCGCCGCTGTTGGGGTCTAGCTTGAACTGCAACACCTGGTCGACGCCTAGGTTGCCGGCGTAGACGAAGCGGTTGCTGGGGTCGCTGCGCACCGAGTGGGCGTAGGGGCCGGTAGGATAGCGTTTGATATCCGCGCTCGGCCGGTGATCGGCGTCGATGGGCTGGACGCTGATCAGGTTACCGCCGTAGGAAGCGCCCATCAGCAGTTTGCCGGTGCGGTCGGTGGACAGATAGGCGAAGCTCTCGGCCAACGGTGCTTCACTGGCTTGTTTCAGTTCACCGCTGCGTGGGTCGATGTCGTAGGCCACCACGCGAAAGGGTTTGACCCGTAACGCCGCGTACAAGGTCTTGCCGTCCGGGCTCAGGGCCAGGGGGTTGACCTGATCACCGGCCTTGGTCTGATTGACCAGCTTCAGGGCACCGTTGTTTTCGTCGAGGCTGTACTGGGAAATCAACCCATCGACAGGGCTGGAAATGTAGGCGAACGTGGCGGCCTGGGCGGTGCCAGCAGCGGAGCCGGCAATGGCGGCGGCGAGCAGCAGAGGTTTGTACATGTGCAGTCCTTTGAGTTGTTGTTGTGATCGGTCATCCTATGACTGCGTAGGGGGTTGCGGCAAATGAAAAATGTTGCCGCAGGAACGTCCTGTTGCGAACAGCCCCTGTCCCTCAGGGAGAGGGCTGGGGTGAGGGGACCATGACCACCACAGCCTCATGATCCACACCATCGAGAGGTAACCTGAATTCCCCCCCATGACTGTCCACCACGCGCCCATCCAGCACAGCATGGCACGTCCCATCGCCATCCCCCTGCCGCTGCACCTTGATCCGCAGCTTCGTGCCCAGCACGTTCACCTCGACCTCATACCCGGCCCAATGCGTCGCCATACCCGGTTTGAGGTACAACCAGGCGCCCTCGCGCCGCAGCCCCAGAATGCCCTCCAGGCCTGCGCGGTACATCCAGCTCGCGGAACCGGTGTACCAGGTCCAGCCGCCACGACCTACGTGGGGCGCCTGGGAGTAGATATCGGCGGCAATCACATAGGGTTCCACCTTGTAGCGCTGCACGGCCTTGGGTGTGAGTCCGTGGTTGATCGGATTGAGCAGGTTGAACAGTGCCAGGGCCTCATTGCCCCTTTGCAGTCGAGCGTAGGCGAGCACGGCCCACATGGCGGCATGGCTGTACTGCCCGCCGTTTTCGCGCAACCCTGGCGGATAAGCCATCAGGTACCCCGGATCGGGACTGGAATGAGCGAAGGGCGGCGTGAACAACAGGGCCAGCCGGTCATGATCACGCACCAGGTGTTCGCCCAGTGAAGTCATTGCCTGTTGCGCACGTTCAGGTCGTGCCGCGCCGCTAAGTACCGCCCAGCTCTGGGCGATGGAATCGATTCGGCATTCGGCGTTCCCGGCCGTGCCCAGCCAGGTGCCGTCGTCGAATGTCGCGCGGCGATACCATTGCCCGTCCCAGGCATGGGCTTCCATCGCGGCTTGCAGTTTCAGGTATCCAGCCTGCCAACGTTCGGCTGTGGCCAGGTCACGATGCCAGGCTAGCGGAATGAAGCGCTCCAGGGTATCGAGCAACAGCCACCCCAGCCATACGCTTTGGCCGCGGCCCTGTTCGCCCACCCGATTCATGCCGTCGTTCCAGTCGCCGCTGCCGATCAACGGCAGACCCAGGTCGCCCAGCTGCTCCAGGCTCTGCTCCAGAGCCCTGACGCAATGTTCATACAAGGTCGCGGACGTTTCAGAGGGGCCAGGCGTAAAGAAGTGATCGGTCTCGTCCGGCTTCAACGGCGGGCCCTGAAGGAAGTCCACCGATTCATCCAGCACAGCCACATCACCGCTGGTACTGACGTACATGGCCGTGCAATAGACCAGCCAGGCGCGATCGTCGCTGATGCGGGTACGCACGCCCTGGCCGGAGTGCGGTAACCACCAATGTTGCAGATCGCCCTCGGGGAATTGCCGGGCGGCGGCGCGCAACAGGTGCTCGCGGTTGAGTTGGGGCGCAGCGAAACTCAAGGCCAGGCCGTCCTGCAGTTGATCGCGCAGGCCATAGGCGCCGCTGGCCTGATAGAACGCAGCGCGAGCCCACAGGCGGCACGCCAGTGTCTGATAGAGCAGCCAGCCGTTGAGCATGATGTCCAGCGCCCGATCCGGGGTCTTCACCTGAACGGCGCCCAGTTTGCTGTGCCAGTCGTGTCGCACCATGTCCAGGACCGCGTCCCGCGGGGCGTGGCGGTATTGCATGATCATGCGCTGCGCACCCTCCAGCGAGGCCGCCTGGCCTACCAGCCACATCAGCTCGATGCTTTGTCCGGGAGCCAGCAGCAGGTTGTGTTGTTGCGCGGCGCAAGGGTCGGTGCCCGCGCTGCCGCTGCCGCTCAAAGGTCGATCGACCGCCAGGGCGGCGGGCGCCGCCAGACTCCCATGGCGGCCGATGAACTCCAGGCGGTCACTGGACCAATGACCGATTCCGCTGGCCAGATCGGAAAACGCTACCCGGCCCGGAAATCCCATGGCCCAGGGGTTGCGCGCGAGCAGCGCGCCGGTGCGCGCGTCCACCTCGCCCGTCAGGTGCGCGGCAGTTGCGGCGCGTGATGTTCCCAGTACCCATTCCACATAGGTGAATACACTGAATTGGCGGGGCTTGTCGCTGAGGTTGTGCAGGGTCAGGCGGGAGATTTTCAGTGGGTCGTGCAGGGGGACGTACTGCAACAGGCTCATGGCAATGTCGTTGGCGGTGTGCTCGAAACGGCTGTAGCCAAAGCCGTGCCGGGCGATGTACCGGCCAGCATCGCGTAGGGGCCAGGCGCACGGCCCGCTGACCACGCCGTTGGTGTTGTCTCGCACGTAGATGGCCTCGCCCGAGCGGTCCGCCACCGGATCGTTGCTCCAGGGCGTCAGCTGGTTCTCGCGACTGTTGGAGGCCCAGGTGTAGCCGCTGCCATCGGCGGCCACCTGGAAGCCGAAATTGGCGTTGGCCACCACGTTGATCCACGGTGCGGGGGTGCGGGCGCCGTTCTCGAGCACGGTAACGTACTCACGGCCGTTTTTGGCAAAGCCCCCCAGGCCATTGAAGAACTCAAGTTCCATACGCGCACTATCGGTTTGCGGGGCGGTCACTTGCGCCGGCGGTGCCCACCGCTGCTGCGGTTGCAGGGCGTGTGCAGCCGGACGCGCGAGGATCTGCTCGCGCAAACTTCCGACCCGAGCGCGCAGGACAATCCGTGCTACCGCCAGCAGAAGGGCTCTGGCATCCCCTTGCAGCAGGTCGGCGCGCAGCGTGTAGACGCCACCATTGCTTAGCTCGAGGGACGGTCCAGGGCGAGCTTGGCTGCTGCGCACAGCGGTCTCTACCGCCACTTGCAGGTCTTGCTGATAGCTGGCGCCGCGCTCGTTGAGGATCACCAGATCCACGCTCAGGCGCTTCATCCGCCAGTATTCATGGGCCAGCAGCAGCTCGCGCACCTGGGCCAGGTCCTCGCTGTCATCGATCTGCAACAGCACGATCGGCAGGTCGCCGGAGATGCCCATGGGCCACAGGCCCGCCTGGCAGGTAGTGCCCCGCAGGATATTCATGGGGCTGGCGCGCCAGATCGGGTCGGCATACAACAGCGCGCCACTCAGGCTCTGGAAGTCCGCCGCTTCGTCGGCTTCGATGGACAGGTGCCGCAGTTGCACCTGAGCCTGGGTCCAGGCCAGGGTTCTGGCGCGTTCGAATGCGCTGTGCTCGTGATGCTTGTCGATGAGCCCCTGCAGGCCCTCGCGACTGTCGGCCACCACCGTCCAGAAGGCGACGTCCAGGGTTGCTCCTGCAGCAACGAGAAAGCTGTGGCGCAGGGCAAAGATCGGGTCCAGTACGGTGCCGACGGTATTGGACAACGGGGTGCCGGCCTGCAGGGCCAGAGCATCGCGCAGCTCACGGTTGCGACCGAGGAATCGGGCACGATCGCTTTCGTACTGCACAGGGCCGTCCATTTCTGCCTCGGACACCGCGAAATGGGCCGCCCAGATAATCGGTTCGCCCGCAGCCCGCGGTCTGCGAGTGGCCACCAGGGCGCTGTATTCCGGCCAGTATTCGGTCACCACGAACAGCTTGGCGAACGCCGGATGGGCAGTATCGGCCGCAGCACTGGTCAGCACCAGTTCGCTGTAGGACGTCAGCGCGATCCGTCGCGGTTGGGCGCCGTCATTGGCCAGGGTCACATGGCGGACCTCGCTGTCGTCCTCGCCTGATACCAGCACCGTCATGGTGCTACCCAGCGTGCCGTGGTGGTGAACGAACTGGGCATGGTCCTCGGCGAAGGTCACATCGCCGTATCGACCTTGCGCAATGCCGCCGGCGGCAGACCAGGTGTCGCCGCTGTCCAGATCCTGGACGAATACGAACGACCCCCACGGGTCCAGAACCGGATCCTCACGCCAACGCGTCACGGCCAGGTCGCGCCAGCGACTGTAGCCCGTGCCCGCGCCGGTAAGCATCACCGAATAGCGGCCATTGGAGAGTACATGGCAGACCGGCGCTGCCACTGCCTGACCTTGCAGGTGCCGTGACCCCCTGCCTTCGAGCACATTGGCGGCAGACCGGTAGGCATTCTCGGCTCGCGGCGGGGCCACGATCACGTCGGCGGGCGTGCGCTCCTGTAACAGCAACTCGCAGGCCTGGATCATCGGTTCGCGGTGAAAACGCTCGCGCATCAGCCCGCCCAGGATCACGTTGGCGATGGCGACGATGCTCATGCCCTGGTGGTGCGCCATGTAGTTGCGCACGATGGCAAAGCCTGCGCCTTCGGGCAGTCGGCTGGCGGTGAAATCCACCGCTTCGTAATAACCGTATTGGCCCATGACGCCCAGGCCGCTCAGGGTCGCCAGGTTGGCACAGGCCCCCGGGCCGTCGACCATGGCCGCCAAAGCGGTGGCGTAGGGCGCTATCACGCGATCGTCCGCCAAACCGCGCTTGAGCCCCAGCCCCGGTACGCCGAAGTTGGAATACTGGTAGGTGAATTCAATGTCGCGAGCGTTATAGGCTGACTCGGAAATGCCCCAGGGGATGTCCAGCGCGCTGCCGTAGGCCTGCTGACGCTCCACGACCAGGCGGTGGGTCTGCGCCAGCAGGCTGGTAGCCGGCGCGCGCATCACCAATGAGGGCATCAGGTACTCGAACATCGAGCCCGACCACGAAATCAGCGCCGAGCCGTTGCCCATGGGTGTCGCCGTGCGTCCCAGGCGTGACCAGTGACGGCTGCGCACATCGCCCTTGGCGATGGCGAACAGGCTGGACAGGCGTGCTTCCGAAGCCAGCAGGTCGTAGCAGTTGCTGTCCAGCTGATGGTCGTTGACTCGATAACCGATGGCCAGCAGTCCACGTTCGGCGTTCATCAGAAAGGCGAAGTCCATGGCCATGGCCATGGCACGAGATTGCTGGGCCAGGCGCTGCAAGCGCACCGACAGGTCGGCAGGGGGCTGTTGCAGGTGTTCGGCCAGCGCCAGCCTGAACGCCGACAGCCAATAGGCCTGGGGTTGCTCGCCATGCAGTTCGCGTAACAACTGGGTGAGCTCATCGGCCAGTGTGCCGAACGGTCCGGCCTTGCTCAGGCAGCTTTGCAGTCGGAGCAACGCCGGCAGCCGGCCGCATTCCTGCATCGCCAACTGCAAGGTATCGAGCAGTCCGGGGGAGGGGTTGGGCGATGGTTCGCGAGCCCATTGCTCGCAGGCGTTGGCCAGGGCAATCAGATGGCCCGCGAGATTGCCGCTGTCCACTGCCGAGACGTAACTGGGCTGAAGCGGACGCAGATCGCGGGTGTCATACCAGTTGAACAGATGCCCGCGAAAGCGTGGCAACTGCTCCATCACGCCCAGGGTGCGTTCCAGTCGGATGACCACGGGCAAGGTGGCGAGCCAGCCGAAGTCCCGTGCACTGACGGCGGCCAGCAGATACAGGCCCATGTTGGTAGGGGAGGTGCGGTGGGCGATGACAGGTTTGGGATCTTCCTGATAGTTGTCGGGCGGCAGATGATTTTCCAGCGCGGTGACGAAGGTTTCGAAGTAGCGCCAGGTGCGACGGGCCACCAGGCGTAGTTCACTGGCCTGCTGCACGGTCAACGGCTTCGCTTCGGCATGATCCGGACGGCTGCTGAAGAAGGCGATGGCAGGTGCGCTCAGCCATAGGAGCAGTGCAGGCAAGGCCAGAGGCCACGCAGCGGGCGACACGATCGATACACCCGCGCAGCCGCCGACGGCCAGCAGGCAACCGGGCAACATGCGCCGGTAGCTTTGGCTCAGGGTCGGGGTCGGTGAGCTACCGGTTTGCGCCGCAGTGGTCCATTCCAGCAGGTGGCGTCGGCTGATGCCGATCCGGTAAAGCGTTCGACCGATGGCATCGAGCATGCGCCAGCTTTGATCCGCCAGCAGAGCCAGATTCAGCGCAAATTGCACGCTGGCCAGGCGCAGGGCTGCCCTGAGCTTCTGCCCATGGCTGGCCCAACGCACATTGGTGCGCCGGGAAATGAGCCCAAGCAGCGTCGGCAAGAACACCGGCACGGCATTGCAGGTCAACAGCGCCGCGGTGGTCAGCAACGCCAGCGGCAGTGGCAGCAACCAGCTCAGCAACAGTGCGGCAAAGGTCGCCGGGGCTACCAGCGAGCGGCGCAGATTGTCGAAGACCTTCCACTGCCCCAGTGCCGGCAGGTCGCCTTTGAGCAGGCTGGGCAGCAGCTGCCAATCACCGCGCGTCCAACGGTGCTGGCGGCGCGCATCGACGTCGAAGCGCGGTGGAAAGCTTTCCACCACCACGATCTCGCTGACCAGTCCGGCGCGGGCATAGATGCCTTCGAACAGGTCGTGGCTGAGCATGCTGTCGTCGGCGACCCGGCCCTGCAGCGCTGCTTCGAAGGCATCCACATCGTAAATGCCCTTGCCGGTGTACGAACCTTCGCCGAACAGGTCTTGATAGACGTCCGAGGCGGCCGCCACATACGGGTCCATCCCGCCGGGGCTGGAGCACAGCCGTTGGTACAGTGAGCCTTGGCCATCCAGCGGCAGCGAAGGGGTGACCCGCGGTTGCCGGATGCCGTAGCCGGTGACCACGCGGCGCCCGTCCGTGCTCATCCGTGGCCGGTTGAGTGGATGCGCGAGCTTGCCGACCAAGCGCTGGGCGGCGTCTCTGGGCAGGCGGGTGTCGGCGTCCAAAGTAATCACGAAACGGACGTCGGCAGGCACCTGGGAAGGATCGCCAAAACTGGTATCGGTGGCACCGCGCAGCAATTGATTGAGTTCATGCAGCTTGCCGCGCTTGCGCT
>NZ_DFUE01000038.1 GCF_002379585.1 Pseudomonas sp. UBA4194 | reverse complement strand
TTGCTGGGGGAGAGGGAGCCGATCACCGGCATCCGTCACACCGCGTTCTGCTCTTGGCCCTCTCCCTCTTCCTGGGAAAGTGGGGCCGATCACCGGCATCCGTCACACCGCGATCTGCTCTTGGCCCCCTCTCCCTCAGGGAGAGGGCTGGGGTGAGGGGACCATTCACCGCAGGTCCCCAGGGGCCATTTGCGCGAGGGGCCCGACGCGGATGAATCCGCTGCTACAGGGGTGTTTTAGCCGGTGGTTTTCGCCCATGATGAGGCGCTCGCATCCCCCCCAACTCCTGCTCGAGTCCAACGATGATCACCGCAGTCCCTGCTCTGACGCCCTTCAGCCGCTATCAAAAATTCGTCGTTGGCCTGCTGGCGACCCTGCAATTCGCCGTCATCATCGACTTCATGCTCATGGCCCCGCTCGGCGCGATGATCATGCCGGCGCTAAGCATGACGGCCCAGCAATTCAGTCTGGTGGTCAGCCTGTATGCCTTCAGCGCCGGCGTTTCCGGCCTGCTCACCGCGGGTTTTGCCGATCGTTTCGATCGCAAGAAACTGCTGCTGTTCTTCTACAGCGGCTTCGTCGTCGGCACCTTGTGGTGCGGCTTGGCGAACAGCTTCGAAACGTTGCTACTCGCGCGGGTAGTGACCGGCCTGTTCGCCGGGGTGATCGGCTCGATTGTGCTGGCAATCGCCGCCGACCTGTTCGCGCCGCAATCGCGCGGGCGCGTCATGGGCGTGATTCAAACCGCATTTGCCGCCAGCCAGGTGCTCGGTCTTCCTGTTGGCCTGTATCTGGCCAACCATTGGGGCTGGCATGCGCCCTTCCTGCTGCTGGCGGCCATGGGTGCCGCCGGCGGTCTGGTCATACTGTTGACGATGCGCCCGGTTACCGGCCACCTCGCAGCCCAGCAGGAACACAGTGCTTTTGGGCACCTGCTCAACACGCTGGCCACGCCCCAGCACTGGGCGGCCTTTGCCGCCACTGCGCTGCTCACCACGGGCGGCTTCATGCTGATGCCGTTCAGCAGCGCATTCACGGTCAACAACCTGGGCATCGATACCGCCAGCCTGCCCACCGTCTACCTGCTTACCGGCCTGTGCACGATTGTCACCGGCCCGCTGATCGGCCGCGCCAGCGATGGGTTCGGCAAACTCCCGGTGTTCTACGTCGGCAGCGCCCTGACCATCGTCATGGTGACGATCTACACGCACCTGTCCAACGTGCCGTTGCCTTGGGTGATCTTGGTCAACGCGGTTCTGTTCGTGGGGATTTTCTCCCGTCTTATCCCCTTCCAGGCCATGGTGGCCGGCGTACCGGAGCCTTCCCACCGGGGTGCGTTCAATGCCGTAAGCTCGGCCATCCAACAGCTGTCAGGGGGCTTTGCCGCATTGCTGGCCGGGCATGTGGTGGTGATCGGTGTCGATGGCAAGCTGCAGCACTTCGAAGTGGTCGGTTACGTGCTGAGCGCCACCACGTTGGTGGCGGGGTACCTGGTCTGGCGGGTGCAGCAGGGGTTGTTGCGCCGCACCGCATGACTGAATCGACGGTTTAGCCCGCCCAGATCCCCGTAGTGGAGTCCCCGGCAATCTGGCTGCGGTACCCAGGTTGAGAGTCACGGCTTCTGGCGCATGGGCATCTTGTCGATGGTGGCAAAGATCGCGCTGGCATCCAGGGGAGCGCGCTGGTCGATCTTGGTGCCGCCGTCCTTGCCTACCAGCAGCAAGCGGGTCGGGCCACCAGGTTCTACATCCAGCTTCTTCAAGAGCGCCAAGGTGGCTTGTGGGCTCAATGGCTCGCCATTTCGTTGGCCGACGCCGTCGATCACGGTGTACAGGACCATTTCCCGTTCGATGAAGGCCTCGCGGTTGGCAGGCTGCATCAACTCTTCCTGAAACGTGCGCCAGCTCTCATCCCGGTCGTTGGGGGCCACCACGATCAATGGTCGAGACTTCCAGCGTTCGGCAGCCAAAGGGTTTGAGGTGTCGGCCATTACCTGGGTGCCGGCCATGCCAAGCAACAACGCCATTGAGGTCATGAGGGTTTTCATCGGCATCTCCTGAACACAACGTTCGGTGATGTGTTGACCCTGGGCTTGCCTGTCTGCTCGGGAGAGCGGACGAAAGGTAGAGCGAAGTGATCACCTGGCCGCCGTCCACCACGGCCGAGCCCAATTTCGTCTACTTGCGAATACCCATCAAGAGATCGAATAAAAGCTGTGCGACCGGAGACAACGCCCTGCCCCGTCGGGATATCAGCCCCAGCGTCCGGCTGATCGAAGGATCTTTCAGTGGGCGAGTGATCAGCGTGGCGTGGCCATTGCTCGGCATTGCCAGCTTCGGTACCACGCCTATGCCCAGTCCCGCTTCTACCAGGCTGACCAGTGCCGGTACGTGCTTGACCTCACAGAATGACCGAGGGCGGATATCGCGCTGGGCAAGAGCCTGGTCGATCAGAAAGCGGTTGCCACTTCCCTGCGCCAGGCTGATGTAATCGGTATTGGACAGGTCATCCCAGGTCAGCGATTTGCGCTTGGCCAAGGGATGACCAACCCTGAGGGCGACAACGAACGCCTCCTCCAGCAAGGGCTGGAAGACAATCTCCGGGTCCTGGGTACCGATGTACGTCAGCCCGAAGTCGGCTTCACCTCTGGCCACGACGGTCAGGATGACGGATGACGACTCATCGTTGACCCGAATACGAATGCCAGGGTACTTCGCGTGGTACTGGCGGATCACATCCGGCAAGAAGTACGCCACCGCAGAAGGCACGCAGGCGATAGTCACTTCTCCGGACAGGCGATATGAAAGGTCGTGGAAGCCGATCAGCGCGTGGTCGAGTTCGTTCAGAACGTTCCTCGCCTTGGGTACGAACCCTCGGCCGACCGTGGACAGTTCGACCCGTCGGGTGGTGCGGTCGAAGAGGTGTACACCCAGCGCCTGTTCCAACTTGTCGACACGCCGCGACAGTGCCGACTGGGACAGGTGCAACGCTTTGGCGGCGGCGCTGAACCCGCCGTGGTCGGCGACCGCGAGAAAACCACGCAAGTCAGCCAGATCGAAATTCATGCGATTCACTCATAGATAACACTTTTATTTGCAATTTACTTTTTAATGCCCGCTCGCCAATCTGTCAACTCGCAGCCACATCCGAACCCACCGGATGGGTCATGACCTTTCAGCTATTTCAATTACCGCCGAGTTATTGCGCAGGGCGACGCCTGCCTGACCGGATGAACGCGAGTACATGTGAATGAACAATAAGAAAGAACTTCTTACCGCGCCCGTCGATGAACTTCGTCAACTTGGGCGTCAGGCATTCCAGGGACTGGGGCTGACCGAGCCTGCTGCCCAGAAAGTGGCCCAGGTATTGGTACTGGCGGATCTTTTCGGTTTGACCACCCACGGTTTGAGCCGTATCGAGTCCTACGGCGAGCGGCTTGAATCGGGGGGCATCAGCGCCACGGCGGACCCGCTGGTGGAGACGATCGCCCCAGCGATAGCGCGCGTGGACGGACGCAACGCGGTCGGCCCGCTGGTGGGCATGGCTGCATTGGAAGCCGGCATCGAACTGGCCAGGCAGTTCGGCATCAGCCTGGTACTGGCGCGGGGCAGCAACCACTTCGGGCCCATCTCACCGTATGCCTACATAGCCGCCGAACAAGGGTTTGCCAGCATCATCGGCAGCAACGCCACAACCACGATTGCGCCGTCCGGTGGCAGTGATGCGCGACTGGGCAATAGTCCACTGGGCTTTGGCGTACCCAACCCCGATGGCAATCATTTCATGCTGGACATGGCAATGAGCGTGGTGGCTCGCGCGAAAATTCGCAATGCGCTCAAGGCTGGACAACCTATTCCCGAGACCTGGGCGACCGACGCCGCGGGCAGACCTACCACCGACCCGCGCGCCGCCCTGGACGGCTTCCTGTTACCGATTGGCGGCCATAAGGGGTATGGCCTGGCACTGGTGGTCGATCTGTTGGCCGGGCTGCTATCGGACGCGGCCTACCTGACCCATGTGAAGTCGTGGGTCGACGCGCCCGATGAGCCGCAGAACCTGGGGCACTTCTTCATCCTGGTGGACACCCGCCGGCTGGGTTCCAGCGACTGGCTGAAAGCGCGGATGACCGACTTCGCATCGATTTTGCACCAGAGCCCCGCCATCGACCGAGTAGCCCCTGTCCTGGTACCTGGCGAAATAGAGCTGCAGAAAATGCAGCGCTACCTGCAGGAAGGCGTACCGGTCGATGCGGCCACCCGGGCCCTGCTGGATCAATATGCCAGCCGGACAGCGTGAGGGGCATGGACATGACTCAATCGAATACAGCATTGACCGCCCTCTTCGCCCCGACCGGCACATTGCGCGCCGCCATTAACGTCGGAAACCCAATCCTGGCGCGGCTGGACGAAGCTGGCGCGGCGGTAGGTGTTTCCGTAGATCTGGCCCAGGCCTTTGCCGCTGAGCTCGGCGTGTCAGTGGCGCTACAGGTGTTCAAGAGTGCCGGAGAATCCGTTGCCGCAGTCACGGACGGCCGCGCCGATTTCGGCTTCTTCGCGATTGACCCCGTGCGTGGCGAACAACTCGCTTTCACCGAACCCTATGTGCTGATAGAGGGCTGTTACCTGGTGCGTGATGACTCGCCATTGCAGCACAACGATGAGGTCGATCAGCCAGGCGTGACTGTCGTGGTGGGCAAAGGCAGTGCCTATGACCTGTACCTGACCCGTGAACTGAACGCTGCAACGATCACTCGTGCCGCCACTTCGCCGAGCGTTGTCGACACGTTCGTGGCCCAGGCCGCAGAGGTCGCAGCCGGTGTGAGACAGCAACTGGAGTTCGATGCGAAGCGGTTTCCCGGCCTGCGGTTATTGCCCGGCCGCTTCATGCAGATACGTCAGGCGATGGGTCTACCGCGCAGCTACGGCGAGGACGCAGCCGAGCAATTGCGACGATTCGTCGAGCGGGCCAAGGCCAGCGGTTTCGTTGCCGCGGCACTGGAACGTCACGGCATCGTCGGCGCCACCGTCGCCGACTGACCGGCCGTGTTTCACCTGATGATCAACCCCCTGTGGCAATCCTGATCCGGCGCAGCGGCGGCACTCAAATAAAAACAAGAGTAACTGACATGTTGGCATTTCTCGGCTTATCGATGGTCGTGGTATTTACCTACCTGATCATGGCGAAACGGCTTTCACCCATCGTTGCGCTGATCGTGGTGCCGGTGGTCTTCTCGGTCATCGCGAGCTTTGCATTGACCACCGACAAGATGATGCTCGACGGCATCAAGATGGTCGCGCCGTCGGCGGCCCTGCTGCTGTTTGCGATTCTGTTCTTCGGTGTGCTGTTCGACGCCGGATTGTTCGACCCGATGATCAAGATGATCTTGCGCAAGGTAAACGGTGACCCGGTAAAGATCGCCATCGGTTCGGCGCTGCTTTCGTTGACCACCGCACTGGACGGCGACGGCACCACGACCTACATGATCACCTGCGCAGCCATGCTTCCGTTGTACAAACGCATCGGCATGAACCCGATGATACTGGCCAGCGTCTGTGTGCTGTCACTGAGCGTCATGGGCGGCATGACCCCCTGGGGTGGTCCCGCAACCCGTGTGATCGCCGTGCTGGGATTGGACGCGGCCGAGTACTTCATACCACTGCTTCCCACCATGGCCGTCGGTGCCCTCGGCGTGCTGTATACCGCGTTCGTGCTCGGTCGGCGGGAGCGAAAGCGCATTGGCGTGGTGAACCTGTCCAGCGGTGGTGACGACTGTTACATCGAATCCATCGTTGGCCATGGCGAAAACAAGAATCCCAAGATGGTCATCCCGAACCTGATTCTGGTGTTGACGGTGATGGTGTGTCTGGTCACCGGTGCGTTGCACTCGGTGATCAGTTTTCTGCTGGGGTTCGTCATTGCCCTGGTGATGAACTACCCCCGGCTGAATCTGCAGAAAGAGCGGATGCTCGCCCACGCCGGCAATGCCATGGTAGTGGTGCTGCTGGTGTTCGCCGCCGGGGTGTTCGCCGGCATATTCTCCGGCACCAAAATGGTCGACGCCATTGCCCAATTGCTGGTCAATACCATTCCTCCTTCGTGGGGGCACCTGTTCCCGTTGGTCGTCGCAATCACCAGCATGCCGCTGACATTCTTGCTCTCCAATGACGCCTATTACTTCGGCGTAGTCCCCATCCTGGCCAATGCTGCGGCAGCGTACGGTATAAGCCCGATCGAAATCGCTCGGGCGTCGGTTCTCGGCCAACCGGTTCACCAGATCAGCCCGCTGGTAGCCTCCACCCTACTGCTGGTGGGGATGATCGACCGAGACCTGGGGGACTTTCAGAAAACCACCATCAAATGGGCGGTATTGCTTTCTCTGTTGATGACCGGGGTCACCTTGCTGACTGGTGCCATTACGCTATTCACGTGAGTCGAGCTGGCGCTAGAAGTAATACTTCATCGAAGCCCCGATAATCGTCGATGGCTGCGGCGACAGCAGCAAGCCTGCGGACGTCCCATACGCCACTTCACTGCCATAACGATGGGGCTGGAAGGTGCCGTACACACTGAACGCGTAGTCTTGATAGTCATAGGTCGCTTTGAGGTCATAGCGGGTGTAGACCGGCATATCACGTTCCTGTGTCTGCGGCGTGCCCACGTAGTAGGGAATGCCCGCCAGGTGGTAGGCGTCGGCATTGAGGGTGATCTGCCCGCCCATGAAGCCGTCGCGGTACTGCACACCGGCCTTGTAGGTGTGCTCGGGCACAGTCAACTTCGCGCCGGTGCCGACCGGTGGGTTATTGACCACCGCGTCGATGATTCGGCCATAGCTGGCGTACGTGCTCACCGTGGAGGTCAGCTGGTAATTGAAGCTGGTCTCGACCCCGCGGCGGGTCGTATCGCCGACTTGCTGGTACACCTCAGGCGCGGTCTGCACCGTTTCGTCCTGGTTCTGGATGTAGAAGAACTCGGTGGTACTGGAGAAATGCTCAAACGGCCTGACAGTGAATCCGACATCGTAGGATTTGACCTTGGTCGGTTTGATGCTGTCATTGGCCAAACCGCCAGGCTGGCCCAAGGGAAGAGCCGTGCTGGCACCGGCGCTGATCTGTTCGGCAGCCGGCGAGCGGAAGCCCTGGGCCACGTTGGCGAACAGTTCGAGGCTGTCGACCGGCGCCCAGACGATACCGAATCTGGGGGTGGTCACCGAGCTGTGATAGCCGCTGCTCGCGCCTGGGTACTTGAGGTTGTCGACGTCGTAATCGAACCGGTCGTAACGAATGCCGGCCAGCAACTTTACCGATTCCACGGGTTTGAACTGACCTTGGGCGAACAGCCCATAGGTGATCAGATCCATGTCGAAATCATTGATGAAATTGGCGGTGGGCTGGTTGAAGCGATATTGCTGGCGGTAGGCATCGCCGTTGTCGCGCCGGGCTTCGGCGCCAAGCGTCAACGAGGCGCTGTCGCCCTGAACGAAGTTGTAGGCCGCACGGCCGCCGTAGATATGGCGATCATCCTTGCCGAACGTGTGTTGGCTGGTGCTGGTGGTAATGGCCCGTGAGCGTTCGAAGTCTTCGAAGTAACCGGTAGCATAGAATCCCCCCTCGCCCTCGGCCGGCGCTCGATTGAACACATAGGTGTTGCGCTTGGCATCGCCAAACCCAGGCAAACCGAACTGCGTGGAGCGCGGGCTCAGCCCGGCCTGCAAGGCGGGTAACGACAGGTAGCCCCCGGCCTCGGATTCGGATTGATAATGGCTGAAGCGTGCCGAATATTTGGCCTCACCTATCACCTTGCTGAGCTTCCAGAAGTAGTTGTCGCGAGTGGTCTGCGTGGCTCGGCGAAAGCCATCCGCGCGGTACAGATCGGCGACGAACAACGACTCGAAACCCTGGCTTTCGCCGCCCAGCACCAGACTCGACCGCCGCCCCTTGTAGCTGGACACATCGACGGCGATGCTCGAAGCCACGTCACCGCCATCCAGGGTCTGGATATCCACGGCCCCCGCACGATTCTGATCGCCATACAACGCCGAGACCGGCCCCTTGATGACGTTGACCTGCCTGATCATGTCCGGCGTCAACCATTCCAGAAACACCGGGCCATGACCCGCGCCGCCCTGGCTGGATGGAATGTTCTGCGGCACGCCATCGACATAGACGGCGGTGTCGGCGCCATGGGTGCCCTGGGTGGCGAAGCCGCGCATCCTGAAGCCGTTGCCGGTATCCCCCTGGTCGATATTGTTGGCCAGTACGCCGGGAACGCGGCGGTAGATGTTGGAAATGTCACGGCCCACATTGAGGGTGCGGATTTCCTCGGCGGTCACGGTGCTGACCGCAGCAGGCAAGCTCTGAGGCGCATTGCTGACCTGAGTGCGGCCGGGCGACCCTGACGCCTGGAGCCCGTTGCGTTCGCCTGACACCTCGATGGCTTCCAGCTCTGTGATCGCCGGGCTCTCGGCCTGCGCCGCTGCGGCGGCGCAGAAAGCCCCACTGGTAACCACTGCCCGGGCAAATGCGCCCGCCCGACCGCGAGCGATTGATGCGTACATGAAGAACCTCCCCCTGAATTTAATGTTATGTTATAACGGTTGGCGTTATACCTGATTCCCAACCGTTCGGCTATCGGCAGACGTGGCAGGCCTCATCCGCTGCGTATTGCCAACATCACACCTTCAAGGAGCTGTTCCATGCGTCACTCTGTTCGTACTCTGCTTGTTGCCGGAGGGTTATTGCTGCACTCGACCGTCCACGCCCACGGCCTGTGGATCGAAGAACGACGGGGCAATATTGAAGTGATCTACGGCCATGGCGCTGAGGATGACGCTTACGGACCGGACAAGGTCCGTCAGGCCTGGGCGTTCGATGTGAGCGGCAAGCCGCTCGCCTCCAGCATTACGAAATGGAGTGACCACGCACGCGTCAAGCCTGATTCCGCACCGGCCTCGGTGATGGTGGTGCTGGACAATGGCGTGTGGACGCAGAAGCCTGACCGTCAATGGGTCAACCTGCCAAAGCAGCAGGTACCGGGGGCATTGCAAGCTTCACAGTCGCTCAAGTACAGCCTGGCGATCTACCAGCCGCGAGCAAAGCTGGCTGTGCCAGAGGCAGCGAAGTTCGTGATCCTGCCCCAGGGCGATGCGCTCCAGGTAGGGCCGGGCAAGCCGTTGACGGTACAAGTGTTGCTGGACGGCAAACCGGCAGCCGGCATCGAGGTTATTGGTGACTACCGCAACGCGCCGCACACGGTATCGGCCAAGACCGATGCCCAGGGCCATGCCACCCTCACCGTGCGCAACGAGGGTTTGAATGTGATTGCAGCGCAGACCAAACAAGCCGTGAGCAACGATCCTGATCTGGACCGCTTGAGTTATTTCGCATCGCTGACGTTCCTGGGGGAGCCGCACCACGAGTGATGCCTTGACCCATGGCGATAATCGACAACTGCAAGGCAAACACGTGATTTCACGTGTTCGCCTGCTGATCCACTGTGCTGAATTCGTCATCCATCCCGACCTAAACCATCAATCGGAGCCGGCCTCGGCCGGCGCACTCTAGGGCCATCGCCTGCCTGACGGCGGCTTGGCTGCAAGGACCGATTCATGAAACAGGTACACGTCATCGACTCTCACACCGGCGGCGAGCCCACACGTCTGGTGATGAAGGGATTTCCCGCCCTGACCGGTCAGACCCTGGCGCAACAGCGCGACGAGCTGCGTGACCAGCACGACGCCTGGCGCCGCGCGTGTCTGCTCGAGCCCCGTGGCAATGATGTGCTGGTGGGCGCGCTGTATTGCCAGCCCACTTCGCCCGATGCCATCTGTGGCGTGATCTTTTTCAACAACAGTGGCTACCTGGGCATGTGCGGTCACGGCACCATCGGCCTGATCGCCTCGTTGCAGCACCTGGGGCTGATCGGCCCTGGCGTGCACAAGATCGACACACCCGTAGGGCCGGTCAGCGCCACCCTGCACGACGACGGCGCAGTCACCCTGGGCAACGTTGCTTCCTACCGCTATCGCCACCAGGTGGCGGTGGAAGTCCCTGGGCACGGCCGTTTTTTGGGCGATGTCGCCTACGGCGGCAATTGGTTCTTTCTGGTGACCGAGCATGGGCGGCGGTTGACCCTGGATAACGTCGAGGCGCTCACGCAGCTCACCTGGGCCATGCTCAGTGCCCTGCGCGAGCAAGGCATCCACGGCGAAGACGGTGCCGTGATCGACCACATCGAACTGTTCGCCGACGACGCCGATGCCGACAGCCGCAATTTCGTCATGTGCCCCGGCAAGGCCTACGACCGCTCGCCCTGCGGCACCGGCACCAGCGCCAAGCTGGCGTGCCTGGCGGCCGACGGCAAGCTGGCCGAGGGAAAGCGCTGGGTGCAGGCCAGCATTACCGGCAGCCAGTTCGAGGGCTATTACGAACGGAGTAGCGATGAGCACGGCGAGTGCATTCGTCCGTTCATCACTGGCCGCGCCTACATGACCGCCGACAGCACCCTGTTGATCGATGAGCAGGACCCGTTTGCCTGGGGCATCTGAACCCCGCTGACCCTTTGACCTTTTCCAGGAGTGAACCCCATGAGCGAGAGCATTTTCACCGGCTGCATCCCGGCCTTGATGACCCCCTGCACCGCCGAGCGCAAGCCGGATTTCGACGCCCTGGTCGCCAAGGGCCGTGAGTTGGTGGATATCGGCATGAGCGCGGTGGTGTATTGCGGCTCCATGGGCGACTGGCCGCTGTTGACCGAGGCCCAGCGCCAGGAAGGCGTCGGCAGGCTGGTGGCCGCCGGAGTGCCGACCATTGTCGGCACCGGCGCGGTGAACTCCCGTGAAGCCGTCGCCCATGCGGCCCATGCCGCCAAGGTCGGCGCACAAGGCCTGATGGTAATTCCGCGGCTGCTCTCGCGGGGTGGTTCACCCGCGGCGCAGAAGGCGCACTTTGCGGCGATTCTGCAAGCAGCGCCCGAACTGCCTGCCGTGATCTACAACAGCCCCTACTACGGCTTCGCCACCCGCGCCGATCTGTTCTTCGAACTGCACCGTGAATACCCCAACCTGATCGGCTTCAAGGAATTCGGTGGCGGCGCGGACCTGCGCTACGCCGCCGAGAACATCACTTCCGGCAACCCCGACGTCACCTTGATGGTGGGGGTCGACACCCAGGTGGTGCACGGTTTCGTCAACTGCAACGCCACCGGCGCCATTACCGGTATCGGCAATGCGCTGCCACGCGAAGTGCTGCAACTGATCTCGCTGAGCAAACAGGCGGCGCTGGGCGATGCCAAGGCACGCCGCCTGGCCCTGGAATTGGAGGGAGCGCTGGCGGTGCTGTCGTCATTCGACGAAGGCTATGACCTGGTGCTGTTCTACAAGCACCTGATGGTACTCAACGGCGACAGCGAGTACCGCCTGCACTTCAATGAAACCGATGCGCTGAGCGACGCTCAGCGTCATTACGCCGAAACCCAGTACGCCCTGTTCCGCCAGTGGTACGCGAACTGGTCGGCAGAACAGAACGTCGCCTGAATGGCCACCATCCCCTCCTCGCCTACCGCGCCTGTGGCCGATGTCGCCGTGGTCGGCGCCGGGATCATAGGCGTTGCGTGCGCCTTGCGTCTGGCACGCAAGGGCCTGCGCGTGGTGCTGATCGATCAGCAGGAACCCGGTCGTGGCGCGTCCTATGGCAACGCCGGGCACCTGGCCACCGAGCAGGTGTTTCCGATTGCAGACTTTTCCATCGTGCGGCGCCTGCCCGGCATGCTCTCGGACCCCATGGGTCCGCTGCGCCTGGACTGGCGCCACCTGCCCCACGCCCTGCCCTGGTTCACGCGCCTGCTGCTGAACCTGCGCGCGGCGCCTTATCAGCGTTCAGTGGCGGGCATTCGCGCATTGAATGAGCACAGCCTGGCGGCCTGGCAACGGTTGTTGGCCGATATCGGTCAGCCACAGCTGCTCAGGCAGGACGGTTCGCTGCTGGTATTCGAACGGCCCGAATCCGAAGCGGCGCTACAGGCGTTGCGCACACGGATGGGCGAGCAGCAAGTGCCTGTCGATGTCTGGCGGGCCGACACGGTGCGCCAGGCTGCGCCGCAACTGAGCGCGCGAATCCAGGGCGGATTGTTCTTTCCCGCCACGGGGCATTTTCTGGATCCGTACCGGGTGGTCGGGGCGCTGATGGAGAGTGCCACGGCCAGGGGTGTGAGTTTTCTGCAGCACCACGTACACACGGGCCGGCTGGGGCCTCAAGGGGTGACGTTGATCACCGATCGCGGTGAAGTGAACGCACGTCAGGTCCTGGTGGCGTGCGGCGCCCATTCAGCACACCTGACCGCAGCACTGACGGGCAAGCAGGTGCCGTTGGACACCGAGCGCGGCTACCACCTGATGCTGCCCAACGAGCATGCTCGGCTGCCCTTCGCGGTGACCTCCCTGGAGCGGCGTTTCATCATGACGCCCATGACCGACGGTTTGAGGCTGGCAGGCACCGTGGAGTTCGCAGGGCTGAAGCGACCACCGAACATGCAGCGCGCGTGGCAGTTGCACACCCTCAGCAAGGGCTTGTTCACGGAGGACTTGAGCGCTGAAGGGGCCACGCCGTGGATGGGGTTCAGGCCGTCGTTGCCGGATTCGTTGCCCGTGATTGATCGGGTCGGTAACGGGCGGGTGCTGCTTGCGTTCGGGCATCAGCATCTGGGTTTGACCCAGGCAGCGGTGACGGCGGAGAGGGTAGCGGCGCTGGTGGATGGACAGGTGGATGGGGTGGGGCCTTATCGGTTGGGGAGGCTCTGGTAGGGGGTGGGGTTTGACGTGAGTTTTGCGGTGGATGGTCCCCTCACCCCAGCCCTACAGACCGCCCCACCA
>NZ_DFUE01000068.1:18098-84498 GCF_002379585.1 Pseudomonas sp. UBA4194 | reverse complement strand
CCTCCCGAGGGAAAAGGGAGGGAAGCAGCACCGAAAGCCGCGTCCCGGCCGGCCACGAAATCGGCGCCGTATGGCCCCCTCACCCAGCCCTCTCCCTGAGGGAGAGGGAGCGGAGCGGCGGCGTACGCCGCTTCCCGGCACTACGCGATATCAGCAGAGCATGGAGAGGCCTGTAGCAGCGGCGTAAGCCGCGTCCTCGGCACACCGCGGAATCAGCGGCGCATGGTCCCCTCACCCCAGCCCTCTCCCTGAGGGAGAGGGAGCGAAGCGGCACTGGACCGCGTCACTGCAGCGGCACTTTGAGGATGACGTGCAGGCCATTCGGGGTGTTGTTGAAGTGCAGGGTGCCGGCGCAGCGCTGGACGATGGCTTGGACGATCGCCAGCCCAAGCCCGCAGCCGGGGCTGGTGGTGCTGCGCCAGAAGCGTTCGGTCAGGTGCTGCAGATCCTGGGCATCGATGCCGGGGCCGAAATCGCGCACGGTGAAACACACGAAACCGGGTTCTGCCGCCAGCGTCAGTTGAACGGGCGCATCGGCGGGGCTGTGGCGCAAAGCGTTATCCAGCAGATTGCGCAGGGCAACCACCGCCAGGGTCGAGGGCATGCCCAATGGGGTCGATGGAACATCGTCCAGCACATGCAGTTCGATACCCCGCCGATCGCCGTGGCTGGCGTCCTGAATCGCCCAGTCAGCCACCTGCCGTGCATCGCACTGCACGCCGTCGTCGAACGACAGGCTGCCCTCGACGCGCGCCAGCAGCAGCAACTGCTCCAGAGTACGATGCAAACGGTCCGCCCCCTGTTCGGCATGGTCCAGGGCCTGTTCGTGGGTGGCGCCTGCGGTCATCCGGGCCACTTGCAGGTGGGTTTTGATCGCCGTCAGCGGGCTGCGCAGCTCATGCGCCGCATCTCCGGTCAGGCGGCGCTCGCGCTCAAGGGTACGGCCGATACGCAGGAACAACTGGTTCTGGGTTTCCAGCAAGGGCTGCAGCTCGCTGGGCAAGGCCTTGACCTGCAAAGGCTCAAGGGAGTCCACACTGCGTTTACGCAAGGCGTCGCGCATGCGGTTCAGCGGCGCCAGGCCTTTGCCGATCCCCACCCAGAGCATGGCGATACTGCCCAACAAGGCCACCAGCACCGGCGCCGACGCGGCCAGCAGCACCGAGCGGTTCAACGCTTCGCGCTCCAGTTGGCGGTCGGCGGTGGTGATCCGCACATCGCCACGGGCCAGGGTGAAGCTGCGCCAGTGCTCACCGTCGATCTGCTGGTCGTGGAAGCCACTGCGTTGGTCATCCAATACCTGATCCGCAGTGCTGTGGCTGCGCGCCAGGATCTCTCCGCGCAACGAACTGACCTGGCAGGCAATGCCGTCGGGGATGCTCAATTGATCGGCGCTGAAGCGAGTGTCTTCGCCCTTGCCCGACAGCGGCTGCGGCAGCTGGTCGACCAGCCCGGCCACCATCCGCGCCGATGCCACCAGGCGTTGGTCCAGCGAGAACATCATCTGGTTTTGCAGGTCGCGGAACATCCAGGTCGCGGCGAGCGCCCAGATCACCACGAAGGCGCCCCCCAGAATCAGGCTCAAACGCAGGCGCAAGCTCATCGCTGGATGTCTTCAGGGGCTTGCGCACGCCCCAGTCGATAGCCCAGGCCGCGTACGGTCTCGACGATGCCGTTGCCCAGCTTGCGCCGCAGATGATGGATGTGCACGTTCAGGGCATTGCTTTCCACTTCGTCACTGAAGCCATAGACGCTGTCCTTGAGTTGCTCGCTGGACAGCACCCGCCCACGGTTGTGAAGCAAGGCCTGAAGCAGAGCCTGCTCACGCCGGGACAGGTCCACGACCGTGTCTGCCAGCCACGTTTGGCGGGTGCTGGGGTCGTGCTTGAGCGGGCCATGCTCGATGATATTCAAGGTGCGGCCTGCGACCCGGCGTTGCAGGGTATGCAGTCGCGCGCACAGTTCGCGCAGATCGAAAGGCTTGAGCAGGTAGTCGTCGGCGCCGGCCTGCAGGCCGGCCACGCGGTCGCTGACACTGTCGCGGGCGGTGAGCACCAGCACCGGCAACACCTCGCCGCGCTGGCGCAGGCGCTGCAACAGTTTGATGCCGTCTTCGTCCGGCAGGCCCAGGTCGAGCACCATGACGTCGAAGCTGGCGGCCTGGAGCATGGCCTGCGCGGCCGATGCGGTGGCGACGCGGTCGACATTCAGGCCCTGGGCGTTGAGGCCGGCGACGATGCCGCTGGCGATCAGGTCATCGTCTTCGCAAAGCAGTACATGCATGGCGGTGCTCGGGAGGTCAAAGGGGTGAAGCATGGTGGGCGGTGGTTAAGGCAATATTATGCCCTTGTTGGCGCAGAGAGCGCCGTACGCAATGTGCGGTTAGCCCCCTCTCCCTGAGGGCTATCCGGGAAGGATGCGGTGAGGGGACCCGACGCCACCGAGCTCGGCTTAACCACCCGTTAACCCAGTCGGCGGCATACTCACCAGCAAACCCCACAAGGCAATTTGCCGATGCTCAGCCTTTCCATTGGGCCTTTTGCCCTTTCGCTCAGTCACCTGTTGCTACTGGCCAGCCTTGGCTTGGCAACCCTGGTCGGCTGGCTGACCGCTCGACGCTGGCAGGCCGCCAATCCCGAAGCCACCCTCCTGCACCTCTTGCTACTTGGCCTGATAGTGGCCCGGGCAGCCTTCGTGGTCCGCTACTGGACACAATACCGAGATGACCTCTGGCAAATTCCCGACATCCGCGATGGTGGTTTCCTGTTCTGGCCGGGCCTGATCGCGGTGGTGCTGGCCGCAGCCGTGCAGGCGTGGCGCCGGCCGGCCGGTCGACGCCCGCTGATGGCTGGGTTGACCAGTGGCTTGCTGTTATGGGGGCTAGGTAGCCTGGCGAACCAGTTGCATACCCAGCAAGGGCAATTGCCCGAAGTGGCGTTGAGCGACGCTGCCGGAGAAACAGTGTCACTGCGCCGGTTTGCCGGGCAGCCACTGGTGGTGAATCTGTGGGCCACCTGGTGCCCACCGTGTCGGCGAGAGATGCCGGTGCTGGTGCAGGCGCAGGAACGTTATCCGCAGGTGCGGTTCCTGTTCGTCAACCAGGGTGAAACGCCGCAGACCGTGGCGGGGTTCGCCGGGGCGAGTGGGCTGGACCTGACGCAGGTGCTGTTCGACGCCCAGGGAGCGTTGGGCCGAAGCATTGGGTCGGTAGCGTTGCCGACCACGTTGTTCTACAGCGCGGAGGGCAGATTGGTGGGGCATCACCTGGGCGAGTTATCGTCAGCGAGCCTGGATCATGCGCTGGAGGTGTTTCGCCAGCCATGAAAAAACCCGTCCTGGTGGCCCAGGACGGGTTTTGCGGTGCACTGTCGGACGCCATCGCGGGCAGAGCCCGCTCCCACAGTGGTGGCTCATGACTTGGGGTCAGACTCAGATCCTGAACCGGGGCGGCTCATGACCTCAGGCAGGCTGAGGTCCTGAGCAAACCCGGTGAGATCAGCGTTCCAACAAGATCCGCAACATGCGGCGCAGCGGCTCTGCGGCGCCCCACAGCAACTGGTCGCCTACGGTAAAGGCGCCCAGGTACTGCGAGCCCATGTTCAGCTTGCGCAGACGCCCGACCGGAATGTTCAGCGTGCCGGTGACCTTGGTAGGGGTCAGTTCCTGCATGCTCAGTTCACGCTGGTTCGGCACCAGTTTCACCCAAGGGTTGTGCTGGCTGATCAAGCCTTCGATGTCGGCCATCGGCACATCCTTGTTCAGCTTGATGGTCAGCGCCTGGCTGTGGCAGCGCATGGCACCAATGCGCACGCAGATGCCGTCCACCGGGATCGGGCTCTTGAAGCGACCGAGAATCTTGTTGGTTTCGGCCTGGGCCTTCCACTCTTCACGGCTCTGGCCGTTAGGCAGTTCCTTGTCGATGTAGGGGATCAGACTGCCAGCCAGCGGCACGCCGAAGTTCTCGGTAGGGAACGCTTCACCGCGCATGGCTTCGGCCACCTTGCGGTCGATGTCCAGGATGGCGCTGGCCGGGTTGGCCAGGTCATCGGCCACTGCGGCCTGGGTCGCGCCCATCTGCTTGATCAGCTCGCGCATGTTCTGCGCGCCGGCGCCGGAAGCCGCCTGGTAGGTCATGGCGCTCATCCACTCCACCAGGCCCGCTTCGAACAGGCCGCCCAAACCCATCAGCATCAGGCTGACGGTGCAGTTGCCACCGATGTAGTTCTTGGTGCCGGCGTCGAGCTGCTGGTCGATGACCTTGCGGTTGACCGGGTCCAGCACGATCACGGCGTCGTCCTGCATGCGCAGGCTGGACGCGGCGTCGATCCAGTAACCCTGCCAGCCGGCTTCACGCAGCTTGGGGAATACCTCGCTGGTGTAGTCGCCGCCCTGGCAGGTCAGAATCACGTCGAGGGTTTTCAACTCTTCAATGCTGTAGGCGTCCTTGAGCGGGGCAATGTCCTTGCCCACCGCAGGGCCTTGGCCGCCAACGTTGGAAGTGGTGAAAAACACCGGCTCGATAAGATCGAAGTCCTGCTCTTCCAGCATCCGCTGCATGAGCACGGAACCGACCATACCGCGCCAACCGATCAGACCTACACGTTTCATCGCAACTACACCTTCTTGAAAAAGTGGGCCGCTGCTTTCGAGGGTGAAAGTGGCAGCGGGCCCAAGAGATTACAGATTCCGCAGCGCGGCGACTACTGCATCGCCCATTTCCTGCGTACCGACCCGAGCATTGCCTTCGGACCAGATATCACCTGTGCGCAAACCTTGATCCAGCACCAGGCTGACGGCCTTTTCGATGGCATCGGCGGCGGCGTGCTGGTTGAAGCTGTAACGCAGCATCATCGACACCGACAGGATGGTCGCCAACGGGTTGGCAATGCCCTGCCCGGCGATGTCCGGCGCCGAGCCATGGCAAGGCTCGTACATGCCCTTGTTGTTGGCGTCCAGCGACGCCGACGGCAGCATGCCGATGGAGCCGGTGAGCATCGAGGCTTCGTCGGAGAGGATGTCGCCGAACATGTTATCGGTGACCATGACGTCGAACTGCTTGGGCGCACGCACCAGTTGCATGGCGGCGTTGTCGACGTACATGTGGCTGAGCTCGACCTCGGGGTAGTCCTTGCCGATCTCTTCAGCCACTTCGCGCCACAGTTGGCTGGACGCCAGCACGTTGGCCTTGTCCACCGAACACAGCTTCTTGCCACGTACCTGGGCCATGTCGAAGCCCACACGCACGATGCGGCGGATCTCGCTTTCGCTGTACGGCAGGGTGTCATAGGCCTGGCGCTCGCCGCCTTCCAGCTCGCGGGTACCGCGGGGTGCACCGAAGTAGATGCCGCCGGTCAATTCGCGAACGATGAGGATATCCAGGCCGGCAACGATTTCCGGCTTGAGGCTCGACGCATCGGCCAGCTGCGGATAGAGGATGGCCGGACGCAGGTTGGCGAACAGGCCCAACTGCGAGCGGATCTTCAGCAAGCCGCGCTCTGGGCGGATATCGCGTTCGATCTTGTCCCATTTCGGGCCACCCACGGCGCCCAGCAACACAGCGTCGGCCGCGCGGGCGCGTTCCAGGGTCTCGTCTGCCAGGGGCACACCGTGCTTGTCGATGGCGGCGCCACCGATCACGTCGTGGCCCAGCTCGAAGCCCAGCTGGAACTTGTCGTTGGCCAGCTCCAGCACTTTTACCGCTTCGGCCATGATTTCCGGGCCAATACCGTCGCCTGGGAGAATCAGAATCTGCTTGCTCATGCTTTCCTCATTCTTGGAGTGCGGCGCGCCCCTGGGCACGCCGGAAATAAACGCTTAACGCTGGGCCCACAGCACCACCACATCGGTGCTGAACGAGCCATTGTCGTCGATCTGGTAATACTCGCGCACTTCGGCGCCCATCGCCTGCTGCAACTGCCGGATGGCAGCACGCATTACCTCGGGAGTTCGCATGCGCTCGACCCAGGAGCTGTACTCCAGGCGCAACCGCTGGCGGCTATGGCCACGCACCTGGAGCCCCGCTTCGTTGACCTGGCTCAACCACTCACCGGCACTGTAATCGCGCACGTGGCTGGTGTCGCGCAGCACTTCGACGCTCTGCAGGTAAGTGTCCAGCAACGGGCTGCCGGGGGACATGACGTCGATGAAACAGGCCACGCCACCGGGCTTGAGCACTCGGCGCACTTCGCGCAGGGCCAGGCCCAGATCGCTCCAGTGATGGGCCGAGTAGCGGCTGAACACATAGTCGAACTCGCCGTCGGCGAAGGGCAGTTGCTCAGCGGCGCCGTGTTGGGTGCTGATGTTGCCCAGGCCCCGCTCGCTGGCGGCGCTGGCGACGACTTCGAGCATCTGCTGGGACAGGTCGTAGGCCACTACCTGCTTGACCCATGGCGCGCAGTGGAAACTGACGTGGCCAGCACCGCAACCCAGGTCCAACAGTCGCGCGTCGGCCTGGCCGGCCAGTTCGGCCTGCAGCAGGGCGAATTCGGTGCCTTGTGCGTGAACCGCGCTGTTCAGGTAGGCAGCGGCCTGTTCGCCGAATTGTTGTTGCACGACTTGGGTGTGCTGGGTCATGAGGTGGCTTCCTTTTGCCGGGGTTTTGTGGTGGCTGCGGGGGGCGCCTTCGCGGCTTTGACGCCGCTCCTACAGGGGGCTGTGCCGGCTTTTTCGCGGGCAGAGCCCGCTCCCACAGGGATCGTCGTTGCATCCCGCATGTGTGGAGTGTGCTGGAGTGGCCTCAGCTTGGGCCGGGCCTGCTTCCAGAGGAACGTGCTACCACGCAAATCCCTGTGGGAGCGGGCTCTGCCCGCGAAGGGGCCGGCCCTGCTGACATCAATCCACCAATCCATCCATCAATCGCGAAACAACCACGGCTGGCTCGCCCGGTGCCTGGCTTCGAAGGTCGCGATGGCATCGCCGTCTTGCAGGGTCAGGCCGATATCGTCCAGGCCATTCAACAGGCAATGCTTGCGAAATTCGTCGATCTCGAAGCTGTAGACTTTGCCGCTCGGGCTGGTCACGGTCTGGTCCTGCAGGTCCACGGTCAACTGGTACCCCGGTGCCGCCTCGACTTCCTTGAACAATTCGTCCACCTCCTCATCACTGAGGATGATCGGCAACAGGCCGTTCTTGAAACTGTTGTTGAAGAAGATGTCGGCGTAGCTCGGTGCGATCACCGTGCGAAAACCGTATTCGTCCAAAGCCCACGGCGCGTGCTCGCGGCTGGAGCCGCAACCGAAGTTCTCCCGGGCCAGCAGCACGCTGGCGCCTTGATAACGTTCGTGATTGAGCACGAAATCCTTGTTCAGGGGACGCTTGGAGTTGTCCTGGTAGGGCTGGCCCACGTCCAGGTAGCGCCACTCGTCGAACAGGTTGGGGCCGAAGCCTGTGCGCTTGATCGACTTCAGAAATTGCTTGGGAATGATCTGGTCGGTATCGACGTTGGCACGGTCCAGCGGCGCCACCAGGCCTACATGTTTGGTAAAAGCTTTCATGCTGCATTCCCCTGGATCAATTCACGAACGTCGACGAAACGACCGACGACTGCCGCGGCGGCGGCCATGGCCGGGCTGACCAGGTGCGTACGCCCACCGGCGCCCTGACGGCCCTCGAAGTTACGGTTGGAGGTAGAGGCGCAGTGCTCGCCCGACTCGAGTCGGTCCGGATTCATCGCCAGGCACATGGAGCAGCCGGGCTCACGCCATTCGAAACCCGCTTCGAGGAATATCTTGTCCAGCCCCTCGCGCTCGGCCTGTTCCTTCACCAGGCCGGAGCCCGGCACCACGATGGCCTGCTTGATGGTCGAGGCGACCTTGCGGCCCTTGGCGATCACGGCAGCGGCGCGCAAATCCTCGATACGCGAGTTGGTGCACGAACCGATGAATACCCGATCGAGCTGGATGTCGGTGATGGCCTGATTGGCGGTCAGCCCCATGTATTTCAGGGCACGCTCGATGGAGCCACGTTTGACCAGGTCCGTTTCACGGGCAGGGTCCGGCACGTTCTGGTCGACCGCCAGGACCATTTCCGGGGATGTGCCCCAACTGACCTGCGGCTTGATCTGGGCAGCGTCGAGCTTGACCACGGTGTCGAACCTGGCGTCGTCGTCCGACACCAGCCCTTTCCAGGCCTCGACGGCCTTGTCCCAGTTCTCGCCACTGGGCGCGAAGGGACGACCCTTGACGTAGGCGATGGTCTTCTCGTCCGCGGCCACCAGGCCCACGCGGGCACCGGCTTCGATGGACATGTTGCAGATGGTCATGCGCCCTTCCACCGAGAGATCACGGATCGCGCTGCCGGCGAATTCCATGGCATGGCCGTTGCCCCCGGCGGTACCGATCTTGCCGATCACCGCCAGCACGATGTCCTTGGCGGTGACGCCGAAGGGCAAGGTGCCTTCGACCAGCACCTGCATGTTCTTCATTTTCTTGGCGACCAGGCACTGGGTGGCCAGCACGTGCTCCACTTCGGAGGTGCCGATACCGTGGGCCAGGGCACCGAATGCACCGTGGGTAGAGGTGTGGGAGTCGCCGCAGACCACGGTCATGCCCGGCAAGGTGGCGCCTTGTTCCGGGCCGATCACGTGGACGATGCCCTGGCGGACGTCGTTCATCTTGAATTCGGTGATGCCGTACTCATCGCAGTTGTCGTCCAGGGTCTGCACCTGCAGGCGCGACACCTGGTCGGCGATGGCTTCGATGCCGCCCTTGCGCTCTGGGGTGGTGGGGACGTTGTGATCGGGGGTCGCGATGTTTGCGTCGATGCGCCAAGGCTTGCGGCCGGCCAGACGCAGGCCTTCGAACGCTTGCGGCGAGGTCACTTCGTGAATGATGTGACGGTCGATGTAGATCAGCGCCGAGCCATCGTCGCGCTGCTTGACCAAATGTGCATCCCAGAGCTTGTCGTAGAGCGTTTTGCCGGCCATCAGACGGTTCCTCATCAGTCTTTCTATCTTTCTATGCCAATAACCGCTTGGCTTGTAGGGATGATGCTATGGGGTTATCTTGAATAACTCAAATTCATAATTTTCATGCTTTGGATAACCAACAGGAATCCATGAATGGATCTGGCCAACCTCAATGCTTTTATAGCCATCGCCGAGATCGGCAGCTTTTCCGGCGCAGGGGAACGGCTGCACCTGACCCAGCCGGCCATCAGCAAACGAATCGCCGGCCTGGAGCAGCAACTCGACGTACGCCTGTTCGATCGACTGGGTCGCGAGGTCAATCTGACCGAGGCCGGACGCGCCCTGCTGCCCCGTGCGTATCAGATACTCAATGTGCTGGACGATACCCGCCGGGCGCTGACCAATCTGTCGGGCGAGGTGACCGGCCGTCTGACATTGGCCACCAGTCACCACATTGGTCTGCATCGCCTGCCGCCCCTGCTGCGCACCTTCACCCGCCTATATCCTGCGGTGGCGCTGGACATCCAGTTCCTCGATTCGGAAGTGGCCTACGAGGAAATCCTCCACGGCAGGGCCGAGCTGGCCGTCATTACCCTGGCCCCCGAGCCTCATCATCTGGTGCGTTCGGTGCCGGTATGGGACGACCCGCTGGACTTCGTCGCCGCCCCGGAACACCCGCTGGCGCTGGAGCCGTCGGTGCAGCTGACCGACATTGCCCATCACCCGGCGGTGTTTCCGGGGGGCAATACCTTTACCCATCACATCGTCAGCCGCCTGTTCGAAGCACAAGGCCTGAGTCCCAACATCGCCATGAGCACCAACTACCTGGAGACCATAAAAATGATGGTGTCCATCGGCCTGGCCTGGAGCGTGTTGCCGCGCACCATGCTCGATGACCAGGTGGCCCGCTTCCAGTTGCCGGGCATACAACTCAGTCGCCAGCTAGGCTACATCCTGCACACGGAAAGAACCCTGTCGAACGCCGCGCGAGCCTTCATGGCATTGCTCGACGCCCAGGCTCAGGTCGAGGCGGTCTGAACGAACCATCGGCGCTGGGCGCAATCTCTACAACAAGGACGCTTCACTCACCAAAAGGTTTGGTACCGATGCTCAAGCCCGCCCCTGGTACCCCACGCCTGCCCCGCATCCGCGCCGCCGACCCGGCGCAATCGGAACAGAGCTGGGAAAGCGCGCCGCATTTGCTGGCGGCGCTCAATGCCGCTGACCTCGGTGCCTGGTTCTGGGACATCGACAGCGGCATCATCAGTTGGTCCCGGGGGACCCAGGCGCTGTTCGGCTTCGACCCCAGCCAGCCGCTCCCCCAGGATCTGGAATACCTGGACCTGCTGCCCCGGGAAGACCGCGCCCGCACCATCAAGGCTTTCCAGGCGGTGGTGCGCGGCGAGCCCAGCGAAAAAGCCATGCGTCACCGTATTCGCTGGCCCGACGGCAGCCTGCACTGGCTGGAAATCAACGGCAGCCTGATGCGTGACAAACACGGGCGCCCGCAGATGGTCGGCGTGGTCCGGGAGATCACCCGGCAGCGCGAGCGGGAAACCGCGCTGATCAACTCGGAAAAGCGCTTCGCCACCCTCTTCCACCTCAGCCCGCATGTGGTGCTGCTCACGCGGCGCGAAGACGGCCTGATCATCGAGGTCAACAAGGCCTTCGAAAAGATGTTTGGCTGGAGCGCCGAACAGATCATTGGCAAGACCACCCTGGAACTGGGCCTCTGGACAGACCCCGAGCAGCGCCAGCGAATCATGGCGGCGACCCATGCCAGCGGCGAGCCCTATTCCATCGAGCTGCAGATGCGCGTCAGCAACGGCCGCATCCATCAAGGCCTGCTGCGCACCCAGAACATCGAGATGCAGGGGGTGCTCTACCTGCTCAGCACCTTTACCGACGAGGGCGAACGCAAGGATGCCGAACAGGCGCTGGAGAAACGCGAGGTCGCCCTGAAGAACGCCGAAGCGCAGGTCCGACACCTGGCCTATCACGATGCGCTGACCAACCTGCCGAATCGTGCCTTGCTGATGGATCGGCTGAGCCAACAGATAGCCCTGCTCAAGCGCCACAACTTGCGCGGCGCCTTGTTGTTCCTGGATCTGGACCATTTCAAGCACATCAACGACTCCCTTGGGCATCCGGTGGGCGACGCCGTGCTCAAGGTCATGACGGCCCGCCTGGAAGCCAGTGTCCGCCTGGAAGACACCGTGGCACGCCTTGGCGGCGATGAGTTCGTGGTGCTGCTCAGCGGCCTGGAGGGCAGCCGCGCCCATGTGACCGAGAAGGTCCGGGAATTGGCCGACACCCTGCGCGAGTTGTTGGCCGAACCCATGTCGCTGGACGGCCATCGCCTGCAGGTGACGCCCAGCATTGGCGTGGCACTGATTCCTGACCATGGCTCGACCCCGGCCGACCTGCTCAAACGCGCCGACATCGCCCTCTATCGGGCCAAGGATTCGGGCCGCAACACCACCGAGTTGTTCCATACCACCATGCAGAAAGCCGCCAGCGAGCGGCTGCGTATGGAGAACGACCTGCGCATGGCCGTTGCGCGTGGGCAGTTGAGCCTGCATTACCAACCGCAGATCGATGCCCGCGGCGGGCTGATCGTCGGCGCCGAAGCGTTGCTGCGCTGGCACCACCCACTGCTGGGCCAGCAGTCCCCTGCACAGTTCATCCAGGTGCTGGAAGAGAGCGGCATGATCCTGGAGGTGGGCGGCTGGATCCTCGATCGTGCTTGTGCCGACTGCGCCAGCTTGCTGGCCGCAGGCTTGATCGATCCGGACCGCTTCAGCCTCTGCGTGAACATCAGCCCTCGACAGTTCCGCCAGGCCGACTTCGTCGAGCGCATCGCCCGCAGCCTGCAACGCCACGCGCTGCCTTGCCAACTGCTGAAGCTGGAGGTGACCGAAGGGATCGTCATCCAGAACCTGGAGGACACCATCAGCAAGATGCTGGCGCTGAAAAGCATGGGCGTAAGTTTCGCCATGGACGATTTCGGCACGGGGTATTCATCCCTGACGTACCTGAAGCGGCTACCCGTGGACACCCTGAAGATCGATCAGTCGTTCGTGCGAGATTCGACCACCGACCCCAACGACGCCGAAATCATCCGCGCCATCCTGGCCATGGCCCGCAGCCTGGGGCTGACGGTGATTGCCGAGGGGGTGGAGCTGTCGGAGCAACTGACGTTTCTGCAGGGGGTGGGGTGTCATTTGTATCAGGGCTATCTGTACAGCCGGGCGGTGGCGTTGGCCGAGTTTCGGGAGATGTTGGTGGAGGGGTAGGTTTGGGGATTTGTGGGGGATGGTCCCCTCACCCCAGCCCTCTCCCTGGGGGAGAGGGAGCTAAAAGCCGAGGATATCGGCAGCACCGCGCACGGCCCCCTCTCCCTCAGGGAGAGGGCTGGTGTGAGGGGACCATCCACCACACATCCCAAACCGAACTCAAACCAAACTCAAGCCCCCACCACCAACCGCCCACTGGCCACCAACGTTGCATACCCACCAATCTTCACCCGCTCCCCCTCCATCCGGCAGAACAGCTCCCCGCCCCGCGGGGAACACTGATATGCCGTCAGGCTGGCCTTTACCAGCCGCTGCGACCAGTAAGGAATCAGGCTGCAATGGGTCGAGCCAGTCACCGGGTCCTCATCAATCCCAATGGCCGGCGCGAAATAGCGCGAGACGAAATCCTGATGCTCACCTCGCGCCGTCACGATCACCCCCGGCCAGGGCAGTCGGGCCAGCGCGGCCATATCGGGTTTGCAGGCACGCACCGCACGCTCGGACTCCAGCAACACGAACAGCGACGCCGCACCCATGATGTCCACCGCCTCGCAGCCCAGGGCCCGTTCTACATCCAGCGTCAGACCCAACTGCTCCTGGGGCATCATGGCCGGGAAATCCAGCCACAGCCGCTCCCCTTCCCGAGTCACCGTCAGCGTTCCGGACTTGCTGGCAAAGGCCAGCGTCTCAGCCGTCTCGCCATACACCTGGAACAACACGAACGCGCTGGCCAGCGTGGCATGCCCGCACAGCGGCACTTCAGTCTTGGGGGTGAACCAGCGGATGTGCCAACCCTGGGCTTCATGCACCATGAACGCGGTTTCGGCCAGGTTGTGTTCGCCGGCGATTTTCTGCATCAGCTCGTCGCTGAGCCAAGTGTCCAGCCGATAGACGATGGCCGGATTGCCAGCGAACGGCTGCTGGGTAAACGCGTCAACCTGGTAGAAGTCCAATTGCATGGCAATCCTCGGATGGTGTGCGGCGCAGGTGGGTGATCAATTTTCGACTGTAGGCACGGGAAAATAATTTCTTCGGATTCTCAGGCGCGACCGATATCGGCGAAGCTGCCTTGGGTGTACTGCGCCAGCACCTGCGGTGCCAACTCCACCTCCAGGCCGCGGCGGCCGGCGCTGACGAAGATCGTTGCCAGCGGCTCGGCCGATTGGTCGATGAAGGTGCGCAAACGCTTTTTCTGCCCCAGCGGGCTGATACCGCCCAACAGATACCCCGTGGCCCTTTGCGCCGCCTGCGGATCGGCCATTTCGCATTTCTTGACGCCCGCAGCGTGGGCCAAGGCCTTGAGGTCCAAGGTGCCGGCCACCGGTACCACCGCCACCACCAGCTCATGTTTCTCACTGGCCGCCAGCAGGGTCTTGAACACCTGGGCGGCGGCAAGCCCGAGCTTTTCGGCAGCCTCCAGACCGTAGGAGGCGGCTTTCGGATCATGTTCGTAACTGTGCACCCGATGTTCGGCTCGGTTTTTTTTCAGCAGGTCCAAGGCGGGGGTCATCCAGACTCTCCAGGCGATCGGGATCAGAAACATATTAGGGCATACACCGGCGACGCCCGCTAGCCGGGCCTATCACCCCGCCTTTACTCCGCAACGGCCCATACAGAACCTGACCGTTCAGTTTCGACCTTTGACAGCAGCGTTTCTTGTCTATATTTTTTCGTTTGTGAAGATGTGCGTTTGGATGCAAGTGCGCATGCTGTACGCCGGACAGCGATGGGGATCGCCGGACGGTGCTCGTACCGAGCGCGGAAAATGCGCCAGACAAAAAAAACAATTGGGGTAACACACGATGACTGCACAGCAACAGCCGACTCTGTCGGGCCAGTGCACGGCCGAGTTTCTCGGCACTGCGCTGCTGATCTTCTTCGGCACCGGCTGCGTTGCCGCGCTCAAGGTCGGGGGCGCCAGCTTTGGGCAATGGGAAATCAGCATCATCTGGGGTATCGGCGTCAGCATGGCGATCTACCTCACCGCCGGCGTTTCCGGTGCCCACCTCAACCCTGCCGTGAGCATTGCCTTGTGCCTGTTCGGCGGCTTTGACAAGCGCAAGCTGCCCTTCTACATTCTGGCCCAGATCGCCGGCGCCTTCTGCTCGGCAGCCCTGGTATACACCCTCTACAGCAGCCTGTTTTTCGATTACGAACAAGCCCATCACCTGGTCCGTGGCAGCGCCGCCAGCCTGGAGCTGGCCTCGGTGTTCTCCACCTACCCTCACCCCTCGCTCTCCACTGGCCAGGCTTTCCTGGTCGAGATGGTGATCACCGCTATTCTGATGGGAGTGATCATGGCTCTGGGCGACGACCACAATGGCTTGCCGCGGGGTGCAATGGCGCCCTTGCTGGTGGGCCTGCTGATTGCGGTCATCGGCAGTTCCATGGGGCCGTTGACCGGCTTCGCCATGAGCCCGGCCCGCGACCTGGGGCCCAAGTTGATGACCTTTTTCGCTGGCTGGGGTGAAATAGCCCT
Organism: Pseudomonas sp. UBA4194; assembly: GCF_002379585.1. Lineage (GTDB taxonomy): Bacteria > Pseudomonadota > Gammaproteobacteria > Pseudomonadales > Pseudomonadaceae > Aquipseudomonas. The sequence goes on along the minus strand of NZ_DFUE01000068.1, from coordinate 69,818 downwards.
CACCGGAGGACGCGCGATCCCCTACTTCATCGTTCCCGTGGTAGCGCCCATCGTCGGTGCCTGCCTGGGCGCCGGGGCCTACCGCCTGCTGATCGCTCGCCATTTACCCAGCCCGGCCACAGCGCCGGTCGATACGCCAGTGACGGGGAAAGCCCAGGCCAACTGAGCCGGGCACCGACCTTTTCCCCGACCCTTTTCAAACTTGTGCAAGGCCATCGACATGACTGATATCGACAACAAGAACTACATCATTGCCCTGGACCAAGGCACGACCAGCTCCCGGGCGATCATCTTCGACCGCGACGCCAACGTGGTCGGCACCTCCCAGCGCGAGTTCGCCCAGCACTACCCGCAGGCAGGCTGGGTCGAACACGACCCGATGGAAATCTTCGCCACCCAGAGCGCGACCATGGTCGAGGCCTTGGCACAGGCCGGCCTGAGCCATGCCCAGGTGGCCGCCATCGGCATCACCAACCAACGCGAAACCACAGTGGTCTGGGACAAGAACAGCGGGCGTCCCATCTACAATGCCGTGGTCTGGCAGTGCCGACGCAGCACCGAGATCTGCCAGCAGCTCAAGCGCGACGGCATGGAAGACTACATCAAGGAAACCACCGGGCTGGTCATCGACCCGTACTTCTCGGGCACCAAGCTCAAATGGATTCTGGACAATGTGGAAGGCAGCCGCGAACGTGCGCGCAACGGTGAACTGCTGTTCGGCACGGTGGATAGCTGGCTGATCTGGAAATTCACCGGCGGCAAGGTGCACGTCACCGATTACACCAATGCTTCGCGGACCATGCTGTTCAACATCCACAGCCTGGAATGGGACGCGAAGATGCTGGAAACCCTGGACATCCCGCGCGAGATGCTCCCGCAAGTGAAATCTTCCTCGGAGATCTACGGCCACACCAAGAGCGGCATCGCCATCGCCGGGATCGCCGGCGACCAGCAATCGGCGCTGTTCGGACAGATGTGCGTGGAGCCGGGCCAGGCGAAGAATACCTATGGCACCGGTTGCTTCCTGCTGATGAACACCGGCAAGAAAGCGGTGGCATCCAAGCACGGCATGCTGACGACCATCGGCTGCGGCCCTCGTGGTGAAGTGGCCTACGCCCTGGAAGGGGCGGTGTTCAATGGCGGCTCTACCGTGCAGTGGCTGCGCGACGAACTGAAGATCGTCAACGACGCCTACGACACCGAATATTTCGCCAGCAAGGTCAAGGACACCAACGGCGTCTACCTGGTACCGGCGTTTACCGGCCTGGGCGCACCCTATTGGGACCCCTATGCCCGTGGCGCACTGTTCGGCCTGACCCGAGGCGTGCGCGTGGACCACATCATTCGCGCCGCGCTGGAGTCGATTGCCTACCAGACCCGCGACGTGCTCGACGCCATGCAGCAGGATTCCGGTGAACGCCTCAGCGCCCTGCGCGTCGACGGCGGCGCGGTGGCCAACAACTTCCTGATGCAGTTCCAGGCCGATATCCTCGGCACCTCGGTAGAGCGCCCGCAGATGCGTGAAACCACCGCGCTCGGCGCTGCCTACCTCGCCGGTCTGGCATGCGGCTTCTGGAGCAGCCTGGATGAGCTGCGTGGCAAGGCGGTGATCGAACGCACCTTCGAGCCACAGCTCGACGAAGCCGCAAAGGAAAAACTCTACGCCGGCTGGCAGAAAGCCGTAGAGCGCACCCGCGACTGGGAACCCCACGAGGAAACCAACTGATCGCGCTCCACCAACCGTAGCAGCGGCGTAAGCCGCGTCCGACCCCACCGCGCAACGTCCGAAACCGCGCGCTGCCATGGACGCGCCCTACGCCGCTGCCACAGGTGGCGTCTGGTTGTTTCCTGCGGCATGATGCAGACCTTTGCACGGCAGCCCAAGGAAGCCCAATGAATCTGCCTCCACGCCAACAACAAATCCTCGAACTGGTGCGTGAACGCGGTTACGTCAGCATCGAGGAGATGGCCCAGCTCTTCGTCGTTACCCCGCAGACGATCCGCCGCGATATCAACCAACTGGCCGAGGACAACCTGCTGCGGCGCTATCACGGCGGCGCGGCCTACGACTCGAGCATCGAGAACACCGCCTACGCGATGCGTGCCGACCAGATGCGCGACGAGAAACAGCGCATCGCCGAAGCCATCGCCGCACAGATCCCCGACCATGCCTCGCTGTTCATCAATATCGGCACCACCACCGAATCGATTGCACGCGCCTTGCTCAACCATAACCACTTGAAGATCATCACCAACAACCTTCATGTGGCCTCGATTCTCAGCGGCAAGGATGACTTCGAGGTGCAACTGGCCGGCGGCAATGTACGCCGCGACGGCGGCGTGGTCGGCCAGGCCAGCGTGGACTTCATCAATCAGTTCAAGGTGGATTTCGCCTTGGTGGGCATCAGTGGCATCGACGAGGACGGCAGCCTGCTGGATTTCGACTATCAGGAAGTCCGGGTGAGCCAGGCGATCATTGCCAATGCCCGCCAGGTCATTCTGGCGGCGGACTCGAGCAAGTTCGGCCGAAACGCCATGGTGCGCCTGGGGTCCATCAGCCTGATCGATTGTCTGGTGACGGATCAGCCGCCGGTACCGGCGCTGGTGCAATTGCTGGGTCAACACAAGATCCGGTTGGAGGTGGTTTGATTCTTGGCTGAGGATCTAGACAGAGGGAGCTAAATACCCACCGCATCTATCCTCAACGCCACCGTCCGGCCCCCTCTCCCTCAGGGAGAGGGCTGGGGTGAAGGGACCAGCCCCCACAAACCTGACCCCATGCCCACCAATGTTCACTTTTGTTCCTTTCCCCCCCACCAATCAGTATTTTCAATCAAAGCCAACTGGCCCCCTCCCAACTCTTGCGCTACTATGTTCGAAACTGAACATCAATGTTCGAATTACAATCCGTCATCCGAACACTCGATTACAAAAGCAGGAGGCCCGCCATGCCCCATTCGACCATGCCCACTCCACCCCTCGCCGAAACCTACGACATTGCCGTGATCGGTGGTGGCATCAACGGCGTCGGCATCGCGGCCGACGCCGCTGGCCGGGGCCTGTCGGTGTTCCTGTGCGAAAAGGACGACCTGGCCAGCCACACCTCCTCGGCCAGCAGCAAATTGATACATGGCGGCCTGCGTTATCTGGAACACCACGAGTTTCGTCTGGTACGCGAGGCCCTGGCCGAGCGTGAAGTGCTCCTGGCCAAAGCGCCCCATATCGTCAAACCCATGCGCTTCGTGCTGCCCCACCGTCCACACCTGCGGCCTGCCTGGATGATTCGCGCCGGGCTGTTCCTCTACGACCACCTCGGCAAGCGGGAAAAATTGCCAGGCTCGCGCAGTTTGCGCTTCGGCCCCGAGAGCGCCCTGAAGCCGGAGATCACCCGCGGTTTCGAATACTCCGACTGCTGGGTAGACGACGCGCGTCTGGTGGTACTCAACGCCATGGCCGCCCGTGAACAGGGTGCCCACATTCACACCCGTACCCGCTGCGTGAACGCACGGCGGGTCAAGGGCCTGTGGCACGTGCATCTGGAGCGCGAAGACGGCACCCTGTTCTCCATTCACGCCAAGGCTTTGGTCAACGCCGCCGGCCCATGGGTCGCCAAGTTCATCCGTGACGACCTGAAACTCGAATCGCCGTATGGCATTCGTTTGATCCAGGGCAGCCACCTGATCGTGCCGCGCCTGTATGAAGGCGAGCAGGCGCATATCCTGCAGAACGAAGACCAGCGGATCGTTTTCACCATCCCTTACCTGGACCGTTTCACCATCCTGGGCACGACCGACCGCGAATACACCGGCGACCCGGCGAAGGTCGAGATTACCGACGGTGAAACCGACTACATCCTCAAGGTGGTCAACGCACACTTCAAGAAACAGGTCAGCCGTGCCGACATCGTGCGGACCTATTCCGGTGTGCGACCGCTGTGCAACGACGAGTCCGACAACCCCTCTGCCGTGACGCGCGACTACACCCTGTCACTGAGTGGCAGCCGTGAGGAAGGTCCGATGCTGTCGGTGTTCGGCGGCAAGCTGACCACCTATCGCAAACTGGCGGAATCGGCGATGGCGCAACTGCTGCCGTTCTTCACCCAGATGCGCGGCAGCTGGACAGCAACGGCCACGCTGCCGGGCGGCGAAGACATGAGCACACCCCAGGCCCTGGCTCAGGCCCTGCAGGCCAAGGCGCCATGGCTGCCAGCCGGCGTCGCGCAGCGTTGGGCGGTCAGCTACGGTAGCCGCAGCTGGGCGCTTATCGAAGGTGCCGATGGCTTGCAGGATCTGGGCGAGGACATCGGCGCTGGATTGTACGCCCGCGAGGTCGATTACCTGTGCGCTGAGGAATGGGCCACTCGCAGCGACGACATTCTATGGCGCCGCAGCAAACTGGGCTTGTTCATCGACGAGCCAGGCGTCCAGCGGCTTGAGCATTATTTGGCGAAATCCGCACAGGCACGCGGCAAGGTGCAGGCGGCGTAGCGAGTCAATAGCGTCACATACGACAAAACGCCCCGCTCAGGGGCGTTTTCATGTGCGCCACGCCATTTGATTCAGCGGCGTGGGCGCTGCCGGCGACGATTTTCTTCGTCGGTAGGGATAGGCACCGGCTGCATGGGCGGCGGGACGAGCCCGAGCGCTACAGCGAGGTCATGGAGCCAGTTGTGCAGATTACCGTTCATATTGCCCCCTTCAGGGAAAACCTGAACGACGGGTCATATTCCGTCGCTTCTGTCAGATCATAGCCCTTACTTGTGTAGGATGCATGCACCGACATGTGTCGAAAGATCGCAGTATTGATTCTGATCACATGCCGAGGCAGGAATTCACTGCCCTAGCCATATTCTCAAGCGACGTCGCACCCATTGCTCGGCGCTGACCAGGGTGATGCCCATCAGCACCAGCACCGCCCCGCCGATGAAGTTCAGGCTCAGAGGCTCGCCCAGCAGCACCACGCCAAACGTCACGCCGAACAACGGCGTCATGAACGAGAACACCGCCAGGTTGGAAGCCAGGTACCGGCGCAGCAGCCAGAACCAGGTCAGGTAGCTGGCGAATGACACCACCAGCCCCTGAAACAGCACGCTGGCCAGCGAAACCGGGGTCCAGCTGACGTGGCTGATCTGGCCACTGAACAAGGCAATGAGCAGCAAGCCTGCGAAGGCCACGATCAACTGGTAGAACAGCGTCAGGGTGGCAGGGGCTTCAGACAGCCGCGACGCCCGCACCACAACCGTGGTTGCCCCCCAGCAGATTCCGGCGGCCAGACCCATGGCATCGCCCAGCAGGGTGCGATAGTCCATATGCTCGAGCGAGATGCCACCGGCAAAAGCCACCGCAATCCCCCCGAATGCCAGGCCGATCCCCGCCCATTGCAAGGGGCGCAGGCGCTCGCTAGGCAGCAACCATTGCAGCCCCAGGGCGGTGAATACCGGCGCGGTATACAGGAACACCGACATATGTGCAGCCGAGGTGAGCTTCAGGCCCTCGGCGATGAACAGGAACTCCAGGCCGAACAATGACCCGGCCAACAGGCCGGCGCGCCACGTCTGAGCGGTGTGCTGCCAGCCCCCACGCCAGCACAGCAGCAACGCCACCAACGCTGCCGACAGGCCGGAGCGCATGGCCGCCTGCATCACCGGGGCGATATCGGCGGCCGCCCATTTGATGGTGACCTGCTGGACGCCCCAGATCACGCACAAGCCCAGCATGACCTTCAGTGCAAAGGCATCGGTTTGACGGCGCTCGGCACTCATGGCCGGCCCCCGCGAACGTACAACGGCATGGCAGCAATCTCGACGGCAATAAAAGCAAAAGCCCCGGAACCAGTCCGGGGCAAATCGTTATGCCGGGAATTCTAGCAATATCGAGATCGCGGCGTCTGGTTCCCTCACCGCAAACCAACGCGCATCACACACACCCATGGGCGATCTGCGGCTTCGCTGCCAACTCATCGAACGTCGCCGGGTCCAGCGCATCCTGCTGATCATTGAGCACCTTGATCGGATGATCATTCCCCGGAATGCCGCTGTCGAGCAGGCTCAGCAGGCTCGAACCCCGTAACGTCAGACGAAAGTTCTCTCCCGTCCCGCCCTCGTCCTGGGGACGCGGCTCAATGAAACCGCGGTCCAGCAGCAGCTTTTCATAATCACAGGCCAAGGCCTTCAGCTTGTCCAGATCGCCCGGAGCCTCGCCTTGGGCAGATTTGGCCGCAGCATGATCTTCGGCATAAGGACGCGGGGTGAAATTGTGGTCGGCACCGTTCTGCACTTCATGCAGCAGGCGCTCGATCAGTTCCCAGTTGTACGTGGTCATGGCAGGTCAACCTCCAGCACTTGAGTGGCAGGGCTTGCCTAGGGTGTGACCGGTGGTGCGGGAGGGAGTTGCAGAGGGGCGGATCCGGGACCGGAATTGGCAGTTCCGACGCCTTCTGTCTCCGATCGAGTGATGATCCCTGATCCCAGGAACCCCACTCAACCGGTGGCAGCGGGCGCTGCCCGGGAAAGGGCCAGCCCCGCTGGCGCGAGATTATTATTCGCTAGCCGCCGCCGGCTTGCGCCGCTTCAACGGCGCCAAGCCGTCCTGGCTCACCAGGGCCGGCGTCTCGGCCTTTGGGCGGTTCACGCTCTTGCGCTTGGTTGGCCCCTTGGCGACGGCTTTCTTGTCGCCCTTCTTATCCTTATCGGTCTTTTTCTTTTTCACGCCCACGGCCTTGCCGGAAGCCTTGACCTTCTTCGGTCCACCGTAGGTGCCTTTGACTTCCTTGATCACGCGGCGCTCGAAGCTCTGCTTCAGGTAGCGTTCGATACTGGACATCAGGTTCCAGTCACCGTGACAGATCAGCGAAATCGCCAGCCCTTCGTTACCGGCACGGCCTGTCCGACCGATACGGTGGACATAGTCGTCGCCACTGCGCGGCATGTCGAAGTTGACCACCAGATCCAGGCCGTCAACGTCCAGGCCCCGGGCCGCCACATCGGTAGCCACCAGGATCTTCACGCCGCCCTGCTTCAGGCGATCGATGGCCAGCTTGCGGTCCTTCTGGTCCTTGTCGCCATGCAGCACGAACGCTTTGTATTCCTGCGCCACCAGACGACCGTAGATACGGTCGGCCATGGCCCGGGTATTGGTGAAGATGATCGCCTTCTGATAGGTCTCGTTGGCCAGCAACCAGTTCAGAATCTGCTCTTTGTGCACGTTGTGGTCGGCAGTGACGATCTGCTGGCGAGTGCCCTCGGCCAACTGGCTGACGTTGTTGATCAGCAGATGCTCCGGGTCCTTGAGGACCTTGCTCATCATCTCGCGCAAGCCGGCACCGCCGGTTGTGGCCGAGAACAGCAGGGTCTGTTCGCGCTGGGCGCACTCATCGCTCAGGCGAGTGACGTCCTCGGAGAAGCCCATGTCGAGCATGCGGTCGGCTTCGTCGAGGACCATCACATCAACGTGCTTGAGGTCCAGGTTACCGGCGTTCAGGTGCTCGAGCAGACGTCCCGGAGTACCGATCAGAATATCGGGCACCTTGCGCAGCATGGCGGCCTGGACCTTGAAGTCCTCGCCGCCGGTGATCAGGCCGGCCTTGATGAAGGTGAACTGGGAAAACCGTTCCACTTCCTTCAAGGTCTGCTGGGCCAACTCGCGGGTCGGCAGCAGGATCAGCACGCGGATGTCGACGCGGACCTTGGCCGGGCCGATCAGGCGATTGAGGATCGGCAGTACGAATGCAGCGGTCTTGCCGCTGCCCGTCTGGGCAGTCACCCGCAGGTCACGCCCCTGCAACGCCAGCGGAATGGCCGCTAACTGCACCGGAGTCGGCTCGACAAATTTCAGCTCGGCCACGGCTTTGAGCAGGCGTTCATGCAGGGCGAATTGGGAAAACACGGGTGTTACCTCGACGGAGTACATAAATTCGACTGCATAGGGTACCGGTTTGCGGGGCATTAGCCGAATTTCTTTACCTGCCGACGATAAAAATTGCGTGCAGATCTTACAAAGCATGGCAACTGTCACACCCGATCGGCTTTAATCCCCGCCCCTTTTCAACTCGGGCACTCAGCGTTACCCATGAATATCGAATACTTCTGGCAACAGACCCTGGCCTTTCTCGGTGGTCTGGACGATCACCCCATGCTCCAGGCTGGCGCCTCACTGCTGGCGTTGCTGGCGATTGCCCTGATCCTTGGCCGCGTGGCGCGCTTTCTGGTGCTGCATGCCGTCAAGCTGCTCAGCCGGCAGCCCGCGCTGCACTGGCTCAGTGACTTCCTGCACAACAAGGTCTTCCATCGCCTGGCGCAGATGACGCCTTCGCTGGTGGTGCAATTCAGCCTGGGATTGATTCCGGTGCTGAGCGACAGCAGCAAGCACGTCATCGGCAACATTGCCCTGGCCTTCACCATCCTGTTCCAGGTGCTGGCCCTGGGCGCCCTGCTCAATGCCTTGCTGGACATCTACGCCCGCACCGAACACGCCCGCACCCGCTCCATCAAGGGTTACGTGCAATTGACGAAGATGATCCTCTATATCTTCGGCGCCATCATCATCGTTGCCACCCTGATCGACCGTTCGCCGCTGTTGCTGCTCTCCGGCCTGGGCGCCATGTCGGCGGTGATTCTATTGGTGTACAAGGACACCCTGCTGTCGTTCGTGGCCAGCGTGCAGCTGACCAGCAACGACATGCTGCGCGTCGGCGACTGGATCGAAATGCCGCAAGTGGGCGCCGATGGCGATGTGGTGGATATCACCCTGCATACGGTCAAGGTGCAGAACTTCGACAAGACCATCGTCTCCATCCCCACCTGGCGCCTGATGAGCGAGTCGTTCAAGAACTGGCGCGGCATGCAGCAGTCCGGTGGCCGGCGCATAAAGCGCAGCCTGCACATCGACGCCAGTGGTGTTCGGTTTCTCGATGAACAGGAGCAGCTGCGTTTGACCCAGGTGCGCCTGCTGACTGGTTACGTGAGCAGCAAGCAAGCGGAGTTGAAAGCCTGGAACGCCGCCCAGGGCGAAGTCGCCGAACTCTCGGCCAACCAACGGCGCATGACCAACCTCGGCACCTTCCGCGCCTACGCCCTGGCCTACCTCAAGGCCCACCCCGACATTCAGCCGGACATGACCTGCATGGTCCGCCAGATGGAAGCCACCGCCGAAGGCGTACCGCTGGAAATCTACTGTTTCACCCGCACTACCGCCTGGGCCGAGTACGAGCGGATTCAAGGCGATATCTTCGATTACCTGCTCGCCGTGCTGCCAGAGTTCGGCCTAAGCCTCTATCAAAAACCCAGCGGCACCGACCTGCGCGCCATGCTCCCCACCAACCCTCAGAACGCAGCGCCCCTGTAGCACCGGCGTAAGCCGGGTCACAAGCGCCGCAATCCTTCCAGATGTCCCCGCCGCGCCCGGACGCGGCTTACGCCGCTGCTACATCGCCCCGACGCACCTGTATCACCGGCGCAAGCCAGGTCAAAAACCCCGCCAACCCTCAGAACGCAGCGCCCCTGTATCACCGGCGCAAGCCGGGTCAAAAACCCCACGAACCCTCAGGATGCCCTCGCCGCGCCAGAACGCAGCGCCCCTGTAGCACCGGCGTAAGCCGGGTCACAAACCCCGCAATCCTTCCAGATGACCGCGTCGCGGCCGGACGCGGCTCACGCCGCTGCTACATCGCCCAAACGCACCTGTATCACCGGCGCAAGCCAGGTCAAAAACCCCGCCAACCCTCAGAACGCAGCGCCCCTGTATCACCGGCGCAAGCCGGGTCAAAAACCCCGCCAACCCTCAGGACGCAGCGCCCCTGTGTCACCGGCGTAAGCCGGGTCACAAACCCCGCCAACCCTCAGGACGCAGCGCCCCTGTAGCACCGGCGTAAGCCGGGTCACAAACCCCGCAATCCTTCCAGATGACCGCGTCGCGGCCGGACGCGGCTTACGCCGCTGCTACATGCCCGCGCGCATCCGCGAGCGGGGTCTGCCCGCGATGGCCGCACGCTGGTTTTAGCAACACTCCAGAACAGACCTGGTAACACCGTTGCCGGAGAAAAGCCAACGCAGTGCCTGGGATCAATTAATCGCTACATTGCATCAAAGTCGACCAACGCCTGCGCGACTGCCAAGGGATTTTCCTCGGCGAGCCAGTGGCCTGCCTTATCGATGATGGCAAAGCTGACCTTATCCGCCACCTCCTCCATCATCGGTTTCATGATGGCGCCGAACGCACTCGACTGGCCTGCCAAAGCCAGTACCGGGATTTGAATCTTCCCGTGCGCGGCTAATTGAGCACGATTGAATTCAGCGTCGGCGGCAAAGGATCGGTACAGCTCGAACCCCGCTCTCATTCCGCCAGGCCCGCTGAAACTCGCGATGTAGCTTGCTTTGGTTCCCCCATCGATGGCTCCTGCATCGTAGGCAAGGTCGTGCCAAAAGCGCTCGAGGTAATAAGCCTCCTTTCCGGCTGTAAGCGCCTCGGGAATATCCGGTGCCTGGTGAAAGTGGAAGTGCCAAACGCGTCGGTCATCCAGACTCACCTGATCAAACGCCGCAGTGCCAGGCAGTGGCGCGTCAAAGACAGCGAGCCCTCTGGTGGACTCAGGGTATTTGCGAGCGAAGGCGTAGGCGATCATCAGCCCAATGTCATGCCCGACGATGAGCGCAGGCTCCAAAACGCCGGCATCCCGCAGTACGACCGAGCAATCCTGTGCCATCGTACTTTTGTCATAGCCGTGCAGAGGCCGACTGGATCCGCCCGCTCCACGGACGTCAGGCGCGATGACCCTGTAACCCTGCTCAACCAGTGGGCCTACTATCCTTCGCCAGGCAATCGCGGTTTCTGGATAACCATGGATGAGCAGGACAGGTTTGTGACCGCTGCCAGCGACGCCGTAGCGAATTCTCACGCCGCCGCCTACATCCACTGACCGCCAGCTCATTTCGATATGTTCTGATTCGTTCATCAGGGGTGCTCCTCAAGCTTCTGCGAGGACAGATACCTAGCGAAGGCGTGGCCTACTCCAGAAGTGCCACGCCTTCGCAGCGCACGGATCGTTTATTTCAGACGGGCATTTTTCGCGTGTCGATGCGCTTTCACGACTTCCGGCGTTGTCCGGTTGTCGATGGCCTGTTGCTTGGTTTCTTCATCGCCACCCACGACATGATCGACATCGTTCATCAGCGCTTCGAAACCCTGACGCGCGACCTCAGTTTTGTCGTTTTTCTTCGCTTCGCCGATTGCGCTATTCCCCATGCCAGCGTTCTTGTGGAACTCACTGTCAGTAGCTCCAGGAAGCAAAGCGGTTACGGTAACGCCAGTTTCGCGGAGCTCTTCGCGTAGGGACTCGGCAAAAGAAAAGCCGAAGGCCTTCGACGGGCCGTAGACCGTTTCGTAGGGCGTTGGCTGGGTCGCGGAAATTGAGGACGTGATCAGAATACGACCCTTTCCATTCGCCACCATATGCTGGGCAACCCGCTTGGCCATGTGTACGGTGCCAGTGATGTTGATGGCGATCAGTTTGAAGTCATCTTCAAGCTTGTTATCAATGAACGCGCCGCCTTGGCCGATGCCGACGTTCAATGCTGCGGCTTCGAGCGGACGATTCAGCGATACGACAAAATCCCAGAGGCCTTGGACGCCTTCATATGTGGCAGCGTCTGCCTGGTGAGCAAAACATTGAGCACCTAACTTTTTGATCTCTTCGGCGGATTTCTCGACTTTGTCACTCGAACCAGAGATGACCAAATCGAAACCGTTCTGGGCGAAGTGCTTCGCCAGTTCAAAACCGATTCCTGAAGAACCTCCAGTCACTAGGGCGAGTGGGCGTGTAGCAGTCATGGGTTACTCCTCAAGTTTAAGTAGATGTCACTCACCATCGGAAACCTCCCGACCCTGAATGATCCATGAGCCCTACTCAACGAAGCGTTGCCCTGAATACAAGGTCATCGCCTTTCGGTGCAGGTCAGACGCTGTGACCTTAACCAAGAGAGAAACAGCAGATGTCTAATTTGGAAAACACTGTAACCATCATTACCGGCGCCTCTTCAGGTATCGGTGCCGCCACGGCGCTGCAACTTGCAGGGAAAGGCAGCAAAATAGTTCTGGCCGCTCGGAACGAAGAAAAACTTCAAAAGCTCGTGTCACAAATCAAGGACACCGGCGGGAAAGCGGCTTATCACCTGACCGACGTTTCCGAACGTTCCAGCCTGGAGGATCTTGTCCAATTCGCAATATCCAAATATGGAAAGGTAGATAGCCTAGTGAACAACGCAGGTCTGATGCTGTTTTCTGACTGGAAGGATGTTGCAGTCGATGACTGGGATAAAATGATCGACACCAATATCCGTGGATATCTGCACGCCATCGCGGCAGTGCTGCCAGGCATGATTGCTCAAGGCCATGGCAAGATCCTCAACATGTCCTCCGTAGCCGGGCTTCATGTCGGTGGTTCAAGCGGTGTCTACAGCGCGACGAAATTTTTCATCAGAGGCATCACCGAAAGCCTGCGCAAGGAAGTAGGTGTTGAGCATGGCATCCAGGTATCGATGATCAGCCCTGGTGTGATCAATACCGGCTGGGCGGAAAAGGTTAATAACAGCGAAGGCAAAAAAGCAGCTCAGGAACTTAACAAGATCGCCATTACCCCTGAGCAGGTTGCCGACGCCGTGGCCTACGCCCTAGACCAGCCCAACAACCTTACGATCAACGACATCGTCATTCACCCGACCAAACAGGACTGGTAAAGCAAAGCCGGCGGCCAATCAAATTGGCCGCCGGATCGTTGTGCAGATGATATTGAGTCAGCCGTCCTTATCCTCTAATCCTGAGCCCGGCTTGGCGCCTTTGGCATGTAAATCCGCAGTCATCGTGTCAGGTAGAAACTTGTTCACGACATTGCCGATGAACTTGCTGTCAGGCTTACCGGCGACGACTCGATCCTTTCCTGCCTTCATGGCTTCATAGCCCTCCTCCGCCACTTTGGTAGGCGCAGCTTTTGGGCCCAGCCCAAGCTTGCTTGTATCCATCCCGGCTCGATGCCAGAAGTTTGTATCTACCTCCCCAGGTAGCAACAGCGTCAGGCTGACACCGCTGTCCTTGATCTCTGATTTGACGGCCTCAACAAAGGAGATCAAAAACGCTTTCGTCGCGCCATACACCGCCTCGTAAGGCGTAGGCATGGTTCCAGAAATTGATGCGGTGTAAAGCAAACGTCCCTGGCCACGCGCGACCATGTCCGGGAGGAGCAATTTGGTGAGGTGCACTTGGGAGGCTGTGTTCAGCTGAATCAGCTTCATTTCATCTTCAATTGAGGTGCCCCCAAGGAAAAAACCACCTAGCCCCAACCCTGCGTTTAACGCTGCTGCGTCCAGTGGGCGTGCAGCTGAGCGTACTGCCTCTACAACTCGCTCGACTCCTTCAGACCCAGTCAGATCCGCCTTGACGATGGTCACATTGGCGCCGGTGGCACGAACGGCATCAGCAGTACGCTCCAGGCCATCGTTTTCGCCGGTTGCCGTAATGATGAGGTCATAGCCGTCAGCCGCGAATAGACGCGCGAGTTCATAGCCAATGCCGCTGGATGCCCCGGTAACCAGGGCAAGCGGGCGTAAGTCAGTCATGGTAATGCTCCAAAAAATAGATTCAGCAGTCGAGGGCGTCGGCTGCTTCAGTGAGGGAGTCGACGATCACATCCCAGTCTTGCTCAGCGACCAAGTCGGACGTCTGGCCAGGCCCATGCTCGGACGGGCGACGAATGAAAACGGACTTGAGCCCGTTGGCGCGCGCTGCAGCCAAGTCAGAATTGTGAGCGGCAACCATGGCGACCGCCTCGGGCGCCAAGCCGACCGCTTTTGCAGACTTCAAGTAGGTCTGCGGCTGGGGCTTGTATGATCCAGCGACTTCAGCACCTACGATCACGTCCCATGGCAGCCCACCAAATTTGGCGAGATTGAGCATCCCGGCAATATGCCCGTTGGACAGAGGGCCAATAGAGAATCTGCGCTTCAGACGCGTGAGACCGGCGACCGAGTCAGGCCATGGATCTAACCGTTCCCACGCTTTGTTCAGCTCAATCAGTTCGGCATCAGTGATCTGCGCGAAATCTGCGTTGTGGCTGGAAAGTACCGTCTCTAGATTCTCCCGATTCAACACATCCAGGGTTACAAAGGGACGCTCACCAGATCGCACACGTTGCATCGACGGTTGGTACAGCCCACGCCATTGATCTGCGAACTCGAGGGGGTCTACATTCAATCCGTGTCGGTTTAGAAAAGGAGCAGCCGCTCGCGCGACGCCGCTTCGCCAATCGACAACAGTGCCAAATACGTCGAACCCCAGAAAACCTACCTCTTGTAGCTTCGTCATCTCATCGCTCCCAACGTATGCGTCGTGATTTCCAGTCTTATTGAAAGAACATTGCCCCAATGAATGGAGCAATGAGCGCTATCCGCTGGTGACTACCCGCTGCAGAAGGGATGGGTCGTTCAAACAAAACTGGCGGGCCATTTCCTCGCCTAGCACCTTAGTCAGGGAGTAGACGTTGTAACCACGCATCGGGTAGGCCTCGTCCACCTGTACATAAGGAGCATCCGTTTTGTCATACGGCACACCGGTGCCTACTTCGTTGCCGTGACCACCCGTTACTGCTACCCGTTTAATTGATGCAGACATTTCTTCCTCCGGAGCTAATTGGCGATTAACTTCGCCTTACCCCTGTACTGACTCCCATGTCATGCGAACAACCCTTCGATTTCAATCAACGCGTGATTGAAATCAGTTCAACATTGGTTAAGGACATGGAGCCTGTGATTGCGGTAGCGTAGAGGGAGTGCCATTCGGCTAGGTCGGGTGACAAACCAATCAACGCTCTAATGGAGGATCTATGAAGTACGTGAAACTTGGGAGTACAGGCTTGGACGTTTCGAGACTGTGCCTTGGATGCATGACCTTCGGCGAGCCTGATGCTGGCACACATCCATGGACATTAGGCGAGGGGGAAAGCCGGCCCATCATCCAGCACGCAATCGAGCAAGGGATCAACTTCTTCGACACGGCGAATAGCTACTCCGCTGGAACGTCGGAAATCATCGTCGGCAAGCTGCTCAAGGAGTTCACGCGTCGAGAAGAAACCGTGATCGCCACGAAGGTATTTTTCCCCGCGAACATGTGGGAAGGCTCAACAAAGCCGAACGAGAAAGGTCTTTCTCGTAAGGCAATCATGGCCAGCATTGATGCGAGCTTGACCCGATTGGGCACCGATTACATCGACCTGTATCAGATCCACCGCTGGGACTACGACACCCCTATCGAAGAAACGATGGAAGCCCTGCATGACATCGTTAAGGCAGGTAAAGCCAGATACATCGGCGCATCCTCCATGTACGCGTGGCAGTTCGCTAAGGCTCAGCAGGTTGCCGCGGCAAACGGATGGAGCAAGTTCGTATCCATGCAGAACTACCTGAACCTGGTGTATCGAGAGGAGGAACGAGAAATGATCCCGCTCTGTCTCGATCAGGGTGTTGGGTTGATGCCATGGAGCCCAATGGCACGTGGCAGGTTGACCAGGCCCCATGGCCAACAAACCGAGCGCACCAAAACTGATGTTAGCGGCCAGTCGTTTTACCAAGCCACGGAAGTTGAAGACGGTCGAGTGATTGACGTCGTTGAGCAGGTTGCCAATGAGCGAGGCGTACCTATGGCGCAAATTGCGTTGGCCTGGGTGCTGGCCAAGCGCGGAGTTTCAGCCCCCATCGTTGGCGCCTCCAAGGCACCTCAACTAGACGACGCGATTGCAGCGCTGGAACTGTTGCTAACTGACGATGAAATCAAACGCCTCGAAGCCCCATACGTGCCTCATGCGGTGACAGGCTTTTCCTGACCTACATAGAACGATACCGGCAGTATTAAGCTCTGCCGGTATCAATCTACCCGTATACGAGATCGCTTAGGTAAATGCGCTTGGGTCAGGGCCCAGACGCTTTCCACTGTCCAGGGCGGCGATTACGGCTATCGGAGCTCGACGGGTATTGTCTCGCTCTCGTGATTACGACGTGGCGAGTCTGGTCGACATGGAGCGCTTTTCAACACCGAGGGAGATAGCGAAAAATATAATGCCGAGAACCGCCAGACCTGCGCCAACCCAACCCGTCGATGCCCAGCCAAGTCCACCAGCAATAGCAAGTCCGCCAAGCGATGCACCGACAGCGTTGGATATGTTGCAAGCACTGTGATTTAGGGCCGCTGCTAGGGTTTGAGCTTCACCAGCAACATTCATCAGGCGCACCTGAAGTGCAGGTACCAGTGCGAAGCCGCAGCCAATCAGAAACAGTACGGCCAATGTGCCAACACCAGACGAAGCAAAGAGTGAGAAAGCGGCAAGGAACACCGCATTCCAAATCATGATGTAGAAGATTGCAGGCACCAGAGCGCGGTCTGCTAACCACCCGCCTATCAGGTTGCCAACGATCATCCCGATCCCCCAGAGCGCCAGAACCATAGGTACCTGACCGGATGAGAAACCTGTCACCTCGGTAAGCGTCGGGGTGATGTAGCTGTACACCGAAAACATCCCGCCGAAGCCAATTGAGGCGGTGGCTAGCGTCAGCCAAAGCTGAGGTTTTTTAAGTCCACCGAGTTCAGATTTCGGACTCGCAGACTCATCGCGGGGGATGGTCGGGATGAATATCCAAAACAGAATGATGGCGATGGCTCCACCCGCTGCGAGCGCCGCAAACGCGCCCCGCCATCCGAAGAGCTGGCCGATCCACGTGGCAGCCGGTACACCGACAACATTGGCCGCTGCCAACCCCGCCATGACATAGCCGGCAGCTTGGGCTTTTCGGTTTTCAGCCACCATGGTGGCGGCCACCAGGCAGGCGACACCGTAGTAAGCGCCATGCGGCAGACCCGCCAGGAAACGTGCACCCAGCAAAGTCGCGTGATTCCAGGCGACGGCACTTGCTCCGTATCCAACAGCAAACAACGCAAGCAAAGCAATCAATAGCGCCTTGCGGGGCCAGCGTGCGGCGAGGATCGCAATGAGCGGCGCACCGACCACGACACCCAGTGCGTAGGCCGTGATGTAACTGCCCGCAACCGGTATGGAGACGTCCGTGCTCGACGCCAAACCTGGAAGCAGACTCATGGAGGCAAACTCACCGGTTCCGATAAATAGACCGCCCAGGCCAAGCATGGTGATCGCCATACCTGTGCCGTGCGGGACGTCAATGGCCGGCTGGGTTTGCGCGGAACTTGTATCAACACTGGTGTGACTCGTCATCAACGATGCCTCCGACGAAGCGGTACCGAGGGCACGCTTTAGAAATTGAAAAGGAATGGCACCTACCTAAATGAGGTGCCAAGAATGTACTTATTGAGCCGGCGTCCCCAGCTTACTTTTCGGCGATATCCGCGATGTAATGAGCGAACTTGTTCGCGTAGTCTTTGTGCCAGCGAGAGAGTGCAGGACGGTTCTGAATCATGTCGTCTGCCGCCCACTGCATGCGGCGCTGATCCAGCTCCCAGCTGGTTTCGTTGTCTTCACAGAAAATATAAAAGTCGCCCGCTTCCATTTGCGCGACCAGACGATCCGCAACTTGATCTGCAGTCCAGGGGCTGTCTGGCTTCTGAGAGTCGCGGGTTATTCCTGGGAAATTCATCGGGGTAAACGTGTAGCCTGGTATCAATAGGTGCGCCGAAATTCGATCCCCTGCTTTTTCCCGAAGCTCATGAGCCAATTGCTCGGTAAGGACTTTGATTGCAGCTTTAGACAATGAATAGGCAGCGTTGCCTGGGCGCGTGGTGATACCTTCCTTTGAACCCAGGTTCACGATTGCTGCGGCGCCGCCTTGGGAGAACATCGTCTCCACGAACAGTTGCTGAAGCTTCAGTACGCTCCAGAAGTTGATTTCCATAAGCGTTCGCCACTTGGAAATACCCTCCCAGGGGCCAGCGCCCTTTGTAATCGCCGCGTTGTTCACCAGTAGTGAAACTTCACCGAATTCACATGCGTTTTCGTAAAGCTCGTGAAGATCGTTTTCCGACGTGACGTCGCCCTCAATCGCCAGCAGCTTCACGGCAGGAGACTCGTTGAGTAATTTCTTGACGGCTTCGTCCAGTGCAGTCGCATCGCGATCAAAAAGAACGACGTTCATACCCTCGCTGGCAACGCGGCGCGCAATGGCGTAACCAATACCAACAGCTGCCCCAGTAATGACCGCGACGGCGCCTTTACGAATGGCTGGATGATTCATGGGGATGTCTTCCTGGCTGAACACGCGTGTGAAAAATAACGCCAACGTGCAGTTGACGTAGCAATCGTTGAGTGGAATTAATAGTACATGAGATAAATCACGCTATTGATTAGCGAGATTGGACTCTCCATTGAATTGAACTCAACCATGGATGCGTCATGCCTGTACTGCCTACCACGCGGCTTTCTCGAGCAGACCTGGCCGATCTGAACTCTTTTCTCGCGGTCGAGAGGATGCGAAGCTTTACCCATGCGGCTGTGGAACTGGGTATCACGACCTCTGCATTGAGTCATGCCATCCGTAACCTGGAGAGCCGGCTCGGGGTTCGGCTACTGAATCGGACGAGCAGAACGGTGTCCCCCACCGACGCTGGAGCAGCCCTCGCCAAGCGACTGGCCGTGGGCTTTTCCGAGATAAGTGGCGCTCTGACGGCGCTGGATCGACACAGAGATAGACCTTCCGGCAGACTCCGTCTCAACGTGCTGGCCGATGGCGCAAGGTTACTGTTCACCAAGTTTCTCCCTCCATTTCTGGAGGCCTACCCTGAGGTCTCTGTAGAGGTCGCTGTCGACGACAAGATGGTCGATATCGTGGCGGCAGGCTTCGATGCCGGTATCCGTTTCGGCAACACCATTCCTGAGGACTATATTGCCGTTCGACTCAGCGAAGATCTGCGCTGGGTCGCGGTGGCTTCCCCTCGATACCTCAACGCGAATGCTCGCATCCTGATTCCCGAGGACTTGAAGAACCATAACTGCATTCAGATTCGAACAGGAAACGGCGTCATCTACCGCTGGGATTTTGAAAAGGACGGCGACCACCAAGCCATTGATGTCCCGGGCCAGCTGTGTGTGAACGAGACTGCCTTCGGGGTTGAGATGGCTCTGGCAGATCGAGGAATCACCTACTGCCTGGAAGAACGCGTTAGCAGTCACCTGGCTCGCGGGGAGCTACAGATTGTGCTTCCGGATTGGGCCCCCATCGAACCGGCGTTTTATATGTACTACCCCGGACGACGGCAGATGCCACCTGGTCTTCGAGAGTTGGTGGATATGTTTCGAGCAGGATTACACTCGTGATCCAGAGGTGCGCACACTTGCGCAGCGCTTATTGAAATGAAGATAGAAGTTCTCCGACTGGCTCAGTAGCACCGGCGTAAGCCGGGTCCCAAGCGCCGCAATACCTCCAGATGACCGCGCCGCGGCCGGACGCGGCTTACGCCGCTGCTACATCGCCCGAACGCACCCGTATCACCGATGCAAACCGGGTCAAAAACCCCGCCAACCCTCAGAACGCAGCGCCCCTGTAGCACCGGCGTAAGCCGGGTCCCAAGCACCGCAATCCTTCCAGATGCCCCTGTCGCGCCCGGACGCGGCTTACGCCGCTGCTACATCGCCCGAACGCACCCGTATCACCGATGCAAACCGGGTCAAAAACCCCGCCAACCCTCAGAACGCAGCGCCCCTGTAGCACCGGCGTAAGCCGGGTCTCAAACACCGCAATCCTTCCAGACGACCCGGTCGCCACCGGACGCGGCTTACGCCGCTGCTACGGGGCGGGTTGCGTTTGTTACGCGGCGGGTGGTGAGGCAGCACAGCAGCAGGCCGGCCGCGGCCATCAGGCCGCCGACAATGCCGATGTCGGACACGCCCAGGTTGGTGATCACGACGCTGCCCAGCAGCGCGCCACCGCCAATCCCGATGTTGTAGATACCCGAATGCAGCGACATCGCCACGTCGGTGGCGTCGGGCGCCAGCTCCAGCACCTTGGCCTGCATCGCCAGGCTGAAGCACATGATCGAGATTCCCCAGATCACACTCAGCGCGCCCAGGTATGAGGCATAGCGTGCCAGCGGCAACAGCAGCATCAGGCACAAGCCCAGCACGGCAATCGAGGCGATCAGGAAGCCGCGCGGGTAGCGACCGCTGTAGCGACTGAACACCACCGAGCCGATCACACCAGCACCACCGAACAGCAGCAGCAAGGTGGTGGTCATCTCCCCGCTCATACGAGCCGCTGCGGCCACAAAGGGCTCGATGTAGCTGTAAGCGGTGTACTGGGCCGTGATCACCAACGCAGTCATCACGTACAGCGACACCAGCGCCGGGCGCTTGAGCAGCATTGGCAAACTACGCAGCGAGCCCGAGTTCTGGCTCGGCAGCAAAGGCAGGCTGCGGGCCAGCCACAGCACGGTCAACGTAGCGACGCCGCCGATGCCCATGAAGGTAGTGCGCCAGCCCAATGCCTCGCCGACGACCCGACCCAATGGCACCCCCAGCACCATCGCCAGGCACGTACCGGTGGCCAGCAGGCCCAACGCCTGAGTTTGTTTCCCTGCAGGCGCCAGACGCACCGCCAGTGAGGCTGTAATCGACCAGAACAGCGCATGGGCAAAGGCAATACCGATGCGACTCACCAGCAGCACGCTGTAGCTCCACGCCACGCTCGACAACACATGGCTGACGATGAACAGCACGAACACCCCGATCAGCAATTTGCGTCGCTCGATGTTGCGCGTGATCAGCATCATCGGCAGCGACATCAACGACACCACCCAGGCATAGACCGTCAGCATCAGGCCCACCTGGGAAGTGGGCATGGAAAAGCTGGCGCCAATCGAACTCAGCAGCCCGACGGGGGCGAATTCGGTGGTGTTGAAGATGAAGGCGGCCAGCGCCAAGGCGATGACGCTCAACCAGCTGCCTGCAGAGGTGTTCACGGGTGTGTTCATTGGATGGCTTCAGGTGCTCTCGGTAGTTGGGGAAGCCGACCCGCCCCACAAAAAAACCACGCACGAATGCCCCGCCAATGCTTGAAGCCAGGCGGAGCATAGGGTGAGCGGTTGTTATGAGTATGAGGGGCGATGCCAGATGCGGCGGATTCTACGCCCGGCGTCGGCCCACACACAACCTATGAGATGACCAGTGATCGGTTCCTCAACTCAAGCTGCCCGGCGCACGCCCAACCGGCTCAGCCACACCGAGAACAGAATCACCGCCCCACCCACAAACAGCCGCCCCAGCGGCTCGTGCTGGTTCCAGATCAGCAGGTTGAGCAGCAGGCCCACCGGTACATGAAGATTGTTCATTACCGCCAGCGTGGGGCCGGGCACCAAGCTGGCACCCTTGTTCCACCAGTACATGCCCAGTGCCGTGGACACCAGCCCCAGGAACGCCAGTACAGCCCATTGCAATGGCGCCTGGGGCAGGTTGTGCGGGTTGCCGAAGATCAGGAATGCTGGCAGCACTACCAACAAGGCACCGACGTAGAAATAGCCGAAGCGGCGATATTGCGGCTGATCGCTGGGGTGGCGAGCGACCAGATGCTTGTACAGCACTTGACCGGCAGCGTAGGTGAAGTTCGCCAGTTGCAGCAGCAGGAAGCCGATGAAAAAGTCCGGACTGATACGGTCGAAACGAATCACCGCAGCGCCGGCGACGGCGACCAGAGCCGCGACCAATGCCCAGCGGTTGAAACGGCGGTTGAGCGCGTCTTCGATGAGCGTGACGTGTACCGGAGTGAGGATGGTGAACAACAGCACTTCCGGCACGCTGAGCACGCGAAAGCTCAGGTACAGACAGACGTAGGTGACGCCGAACTGCAGGGCGCCGATCAACAGCATCGCGCGCAGGAACCTGGGTTCAACCTGGCGCCAACGGGTCAGGGGCAAAAAGACCAGGCCAGCGAGCAGCACGCGCGCAAGCACGGCGAAGTAGCTGTCGACGTGGCCGGCAAGGTATTCGCCGATCAGGCTGAAGGAGAACGCCTGGATCAGGGTAACAATCAGAAGGTACTGCATGGTGTGCCTCGAATTTGCGAGGCGCGGACCTTAGCGCATCCGCTGGGGATGGGCCAGATGTGTGTAGGGCCCTGTCACGGGCAGAGCCGATTTCCATAGGGATCTCCAGCAAGATCACCGCACCCTGTGGGAGCAGGTCCTACCCGCGATGAAGCCCCCAAAGCCCGCCCCTGCTCGATGAAAAACGTCGCATACCCAGCAAAACCTATCAATTAAGTTGTCTTGTTGGCGTATTCCTCTACTCTGTGAAGCATGCAACCCCGCAGTCACCCATAGCGCATCATTCGCTCGGTTCGCAGTGCACCTGAACCCGCAACTTGATGATGCTGCGTTTGAAATTCACCGACACATTGGCGGATTTCCCGGCGGCGACGGTCACTTTGCGCGTGCGCACGGGCTCCGGCCCGTTGCGAAAACGCACGTTGCACTGGGCTGCCTGGGTCCCGTAGTTCTGCAGCGTCACGGCGCCCAGGTCGTAGTCGGTGTCATGGGCGGTCACCAGGATATCGGTGTCGTTGAGCGTCTTCTCCACATCGATGGGGTAGGCAACGGCTACAGCGGGCAGCAACGCAAGCACCACAGCGCAGCATCTGATCATCAGGCAGTCTCCAAGGCAGGCTGTCAGCTTAGGACAACAGGAGTAGTAGATGAAAGCGCCCCGGGTCACCCTCGATCAATGGCGAACGCTGCAGGCGGTGGTCGATCACGGCGGCTTCGCCCAAGCCGCCGAAGCCCTGCACCGTTCGCAATCGTCGGTCAGCTATACCGTAGCGCGCATGCAGGACCAGCTCGGCGTGCCACTGCTGCGCATCGACGGGCGCAAGGCGGTGCTCACCGAAGCAGGCGGTGTGCTGCTGCGGCGCTCCCGGCAACTGGTCAAGCAGGCCAGCCAGCTCGAAGACCTCGCCCACCACATGGAGCAAGGCTGGGAAGCCGAAGTGCGCCTGGTGGTGGACGCCGCCTACCCCAGCGCTCGTCTGGTCCGCGCCTTGACCGCCTTCATGCCGCAGAGTCGCGGCTGCCGGGTGCGCCTGCGTGAAGAGGTGCTGTCCGGGGTCGAAGAGGTGCTGCACGAAGGCGTCGCCGACCTGGCCATCAGTGGCTACAGCATTCCGGGCCATCTGGGCACGGAGATGAGCGCGGTGGAGTTCGTCGCCGTGGCCCACCCCGACCATCCGCTGCTGAAGATGGGCCGCGAGCTGAGCTTTCACGATCTGGAAAACCAGATGCAGGTGGTGATCCGCGACTCCGGCCGCCAACAGCCCCGGGACGTCGGTTGGCTGGGCGCCGAACAACGCTGGACGGTGGGCAGCCTGGCCACGGCGTCGACCTTCGTCGGCAGCGGCCTGGGTTTTGCCTGGCTGCCGCGGCACATGATCGAACGGGAGCTGCGCGAGGGCGTGCTCAAGGCGCTGCCGCTGGAACAGGGCGGCAGTCGCCATCCCACGTTCTACCTCTACTCGAACAAGGACAAACCCCTGGGTCCGGCCACGCAGATCCTCGTCGAACTGCTGCGCACGTTCGACACCGCGCCACTGGATGTCCCCCATGCCGCTGAACAGCTCGTCTGACCGGTAGCCGACGTGGACGCCATCGTCAGCTGGGGTATGCAGGAACGTCTCGGGCGCATCACCTGTCCTACCCTGACCATCAGCGCCGATGAAGGCGACCCACCTGTGGCGCTGAAAGAACATTACGTAACATTGATTCCCGGTGCACGCCTCGCCGTCATCGAAAATTCCCGGCAGGCTATGCCGCTGGACCCAGCCAAGCGTTTCAACCAGCCGCGACCGGCATTCCTGCAGACAGTCGCCACCTCAACCAAGGACCACTGATCCATGCTGAAAAAAATCTTCCTCGCCGCCTGCACCCTGTCCCTGGCAGGCCAACTGATGGCCGCCGACGCCAAGCTGCCCCACGTGCTGCTCGACACCAGCATGGGCCAGATCGAAGTGGAGCTGGATGCAGTCAAGGCGCCCGTCAGCACCAAGAACTTCCTGACCTATGTCGACCAGGGCTATTACAACAACACCATCTTCCATCGGGTGATTCCGGGCTTCATGGTGCAAGGTGGCGGCTTCACCCGTGACATGCGCGAGAAAGAAGCCGCGGCACCGATCAAAAACGAAGCCGACAATGGTTTGCACAATGTTCGGGGAACCCTCGCGATGGCTCGGACTCAAGTAAAGGACTCGGCCACCAGTCAGTTCTTCATCAACCAGAAGGACAACGACTTCCTTGACCACGGTGGCCGTGACTTCGGTTACGCAGTATTTGGCAAGGTGGTCAAGGGCATGGACGTGGTGGACACCATCGCCAACGCCCCGACCACTACATCCCGCGGCATGCAGAACGTGCCGTCCGATCCGATCATGATCAAGTCGGCAAAGCGCCTGGATTGAGCTACCCACGCCAGGACCGTCACACACGCACAGGAGAGCACGTTTGAGTATCTATCGCCGCTTCGAACAATGGATCGATATCTTTCGTGAAGCTCCCACCGAAACGCCGCCGAACAAGGTCCTGGCGTTCTACATCTACTACCTGAAACAGGTCTGGCCCAGCTTTGCCACGTTGCTGGTGGTGGGGCTGATCGGTGCCTTGATCGAGGTGGCGCTGTTCCGCTACCTCAGCCGCATCATCGACATGGCGCAAGGCACGCCGAACGTCCATTTTTTCAGCGACAACGCCCTTGAGCTGACCTGGATGGTGGTGGTTGCCCTGGTGCTGCGGCCGATTTTCATTGGCCTGCACGACCTGCTGGTGCACCAGGCGATCAGCCCCGGCATGACCAGCCTGATTCGCTGGCAGAACCATAACTACGTGCTCAAGCAGAGCATGAACTTCTTCCACAGCGACTTCGCCGGGCGCATCGCCCAGCGCATCATGCAGACCGGCAACTCGCTGCGCGACTCCGCAGTGGCCGCCGTGGATGCACTGTGGCACGTGCTCATCTACGCAATCAGCGCCCTGGTGCTTTTCGCCGAAGCGGACTGGCGCCTGATGATTCCGCTGATCATGTGGATCATCGCCTACGTCGTTTCGCTGTATTACTTCGTGCCGCGGGTGAAGGAGCGCTCGGTGATCTCGTCCGACGCCCGCTCCAAGCTCATGGGGCGCATCGTCGACGGCTACTCCAATATCGCCACGCTGAAACTGTTCGCCCACACCAGCATGGAACAGCAGTACGCCCGCGACGCCATCACCGAACAAACGGAAAAGACCCAGCTGGCCAGCCGGGTAATCACCAGCATGGATTTCGCCATCACCACCATTAACGGTCTGTTGATCGTCGGCACCACGGGCCTGGCCCTGTGGCTATGGACCCAGTCGCTGATCTCCGTGGGCGCCATCGCCTTGGCCACTGGCCTGGTGATTCGGATCGTCAACATGTCCGGATGGATCATGTGGGTGGTCAATGGCATCTTCGAGAATATCGGCATGGTGCAGGATGGTCTGCAGACCATCGCTCAACCGGTCAGCGTCACCGACAAGAAAGGCGCACCGCGCCTGAAGGTCACGCGGGGCAACGTGCGCTTCGAAGACGTCGACTTCCACTACCCCAAGGGCGACAACATCATCGAGGGCCTGACCCTGGATATCCGCCCCGGCGAGAAGATTGGCCTGATCGGCCCTTCCGGCGCTGGCAAGTCGACCTTGGTCAACCTGTTGCTGCGCCTCTATGACCTGCCCGGCGGGCGCATCCTCATCGACGGCCAGAACATCGCCGAAGTGACCCAGGAGAGCTTGCGCGAGCAGATCGGCCTGATTACCCAGGACACGTCACTGCTGCACCGCTCGATCCTGGAAAACCTGCGCTATGGCAAGCCCAACGCCAGCGAGGAGCAGGTCTGGGAAGCGGTCCGCAAGGCCCGCGCCGATGAGTTCCTGCCCTTGCTGTCGGACAGCGAGGGCCGCAAGGGCTTCGATGCCCATGTCGGCGAGCGTGGTGTGAAACTGTCCGGCGGTCAGCGCCAGCGCATCGCCATCGCCCGGGTACTGCTGAAGAATGCTCCGATCCTGATCATGGACGAAGCCACTTCGGCGCTGGACTCCGAAGTGGAGGCCGCGATTCAGGAGAGCCTGGAAACCTTGATGCAGGGCAAAACGGTGATCGCCATCGCTCACCGCCTGTCCACCATCATCAAGATGGACCGGCTGGTGGTCATGCAGAAAGGCAAGGTGGTGGAGATCGGCAGCCACAGCGAACTGCTGGCGCAGCAGGGTCTGTATGCGCGGTTGTGGCATCACCAGACCGGGGGCTTTGTGGGGATGGATTGACTGTGATGGTGTCAGTACGGCGCCATCACCCCCCGCATAGGGTTGTGCGCCGCGGCCCCAGGGAGGGCCGCGCTGCCCTCCGTCAGGCTTGCCGATAAGGCAACGCCGCCCGCGCCTCCTCTGCGTAGCCCAACACCCCTACCCTTTCCGCTTCCAGAAACTCCTGAACCGCCGAGCGTAGCCCAGGGTGGCGCAGGTAGTGCCATGACCGGGTGATCACCGGCTCGAAGCCACGAATCAGCTTGTGCTCGCCCTGCGCGCCGGCATCGAAACGCTGCAGCCCATGGCTGATCGCATAGTCCATGCCCTGATAGAAGCACGTCTCGAAATGCAGGCGGTCGTACTCCGCCAGACATCCCCAGTACCGCCCGTAGAAACTGTCGCCGCCCAGCAAACTGAACGCCATGGCCACCGGCCGTCCAGACTGGCACGCCAGCACCACCCGAATCGACTCGGGCATACGCTCGGCCAGCAGGCTGAAGAACGCGCGATTCAGGTAGGGCGACTGCCTGCGCACTGCATAGGTATTGGCATAGCAGGCGTAGACGAAGTCCCACTCGGCTTCACTGAGTTGATGCCCCTCACGCCACTCGAACTCGATCCCTTGAGCCAGCACCTGCTCGCGCTCCTTGCGCATTTGCTTGCGCTTGCGCGAGCTCAGCGCATCGAGAAAGTCCTGAAAATCCCGGTATCCGCGGTTGTGCCAGTGGTACTGGCAGCCGAGCCGCTCCAACCACCCCTCCTCCTGCCCCAACAAGGCGTCCAGGTCCGGGTCGGTGAAATTGACATGGGCACTGGTCAACGCTTCGATCTCCAGATAACCCGGCACGCTGCGCAACAGTTCCAGACCCTCCCCGGGCTTGCGCGCCAGCAAGCGCGGGCCGCTGACGGGACTGAACGGCACGGCGCTGAGCAATTTGGGGTAGTAGTCGATCCCGGCGCGGCGACAGGCGTCGGCCCAGCCATGATCGAACACGTACTCACCGTAGGAATGCCACTTGCGATAACTGGGCAGCGCCGCGATCAGGCGGCCGTCTTCAACCTGCAGCAGGTGCTCGGGCTCCCAGCCCGAGCCCTTGCCCAGGCTGCCACTGTCTTCCAGCGCGGTAAGAAAAGCGTGGCGCAGAAACGGCTGCGGCTGGGGCAGCAGGGCATCCCACTGGGCGGCGTCCACAGCGGACAGGCTTGCAGCAACTTGCAACGGCATCGGGACATCTCCGGTAAATCGCGGGCTGAAGTCAGTATCGCGTATCCCTGAGGTAGCGGCCATCACCGAAAATGTGCCATCACGCGCGCGAGGCTCTAGCACGGGCTAAAGGCCGTTCAACTGTAATAACCAAGCCATTGTTCTGACATCGTTTTGTCATCACCCATCGCAATACTTGCGCCAGTTTTTCGGAGTCGTCACGCCCGCTGCCAGGTGTGTCCGAAAGCACTTTTAGGGTCCGGCGTTTGCCTGCCCATTTTCGATAGGGAGAACGTTATGCGTCTTGTTTCAACACTCACCAAGGCTAGCCTGAGCGCCGCAGTTCTGATGGCCATCAGCAGCCAGGCCAGTGCCGCTGTCGACGCCAAGTTGCTGGACATGCTGCGGGCCAACGGCTCGATCAATGCCGCACAGTATGCCGAGCTGAAAACCGAACTCGAAGGCGAGAAACAAGCCCAGCAAGTGGCTGCCGCCGAACAATCGAAGAAAATGAGTGCCTTCGACCAAAAAGTCGCCTGGGCTGCCAAAACCCAGATCAAGGGTGACATCCGCCTGCGTCACGAAAGCGTGGATGCTTCCACCGACACGCCGCGCAACATCACCGGCGACCAGGACCGTCAGCGCATCCGTGCTCGCCTGGGCGTCTACAGCGAAATCAACCCACAGGTAGACGGCGGTATCCGTGTCGCCACCGGTAGCAGTGCCGATGCTCGCTCCACCAACCAGAGCCTGGATGGCCAGTTCAACAAGAAATCCATCTGGCTGGACCAGGCCTACCTCGACTACCACCCGACCGCCGTGCCGAACCTGCACGTGATTGGCGGCAAGATCGCCCAGCCATGGGTGAGCATGGGTGACGTGATCTGGGACGGCGACATCAACCCGGAAGGCTTGGCAGTCACCTACAAAATGCCTCTGGGCGGCAAGACCGAGCTGTTCGGCAGCACCGGTTACTACGTGCTGACCGACAACGTCGACGGCGACGGCTATCAGTTCCAGCACGACCTGCGCATGTACACCGGTCAGGCTGGCGTTCGTTTCGCCCCGGCCGACACCGTCAAGGTGACCCTGGGCGGTAGCCTCTACGCATTCGACAACGACAACGACACCACCGGCCTGGCCATCAACGGCAACGCTCCAGGCAGCAACGAGTTCCAGCTGTACGAAGGTTTTGGTCAGCTTGACCTGACCGGCCTGCCACTGCCGCTGTCGTTCTACGGTCAGTACGTGGTCAACGGCGATGCCCAGAGCACCGCCACTTCCGACAAGGAAGATACCGCCTACCTGTTCGGCGTGAAGACCAAGTTCTACGGTATCGGCCTGGACTACAACTACCGCGACGTAGAGCGTAACGCAGTGGTTGGCGCGTTCACCGACTCGGACTTCGGCAACGGCTTCACCGGCGGCAAGGGCCACAAGGTCAAGGTCAGCTACGACATCGACAAGAACTTCG
Organism: Pseudomonas sp. UBA4194; assembly: GCF_002379585.1. Classification (GTDB taxonomy): domain Bacteria; phylum Pseudomonadota; class Gammaproteobacteria; order Pseudomonadales; family Pseudomonadaceae; genus Aquipseudomonas. The sequence goes on along the minus strand of NZ_DFUE01000068.1, from coordinate 40,843 downwards.
CTGTCGCAGCCAGCTACTTGAAGGCCAAGGACTCCTACATTGCCTCCAGCGTCACCAACAACAGCCGCCAGGACGTCGATACCCTGCAGCTGGACGTAGAAGCCAAGTTCTAAGGTTCTACACCGCAAAAAGAAAGGCGAAGTGTGCTGACCCCATCCAGCGCACTTCGCCTTTTCTGTTTGCCTGAGCGGTAACTTGGGAGTGACCCGGCTGACGCCGGTGCTACAGTTTTCGCAGGATCACGCTACCGATCGAATAGCCGGCGCCGAAAGAGCTGAGCACGCCCAGGGAACCGGGCTGCAGATCATCCTGATAGCGGTGGAACGCGATCACCGAGCCAGCCGAACTGGTATTGGCATAGGTGTCCAGAATCACTGGCGCTTCTTCTACGCTGGCATCGCGGCCCAGCAGTTTCTTCACGATCAAATGGTTCATGCTCAGGTTGGCCTGATGCAGCCAGAACCGCTTGACGCTATCTACAGCAATGTTGTTTTCGGCCAGGTGGGCGGCGATCAATTCGGCCACCATCGGGCACACCTCGCGGAACACCTTGCGCCCTTCCTGCACGAACAGCTTGTCGTCGGCGCCCGGCCCTTCGGCCTCTGCACGGTTGAGAAAGCCGAAATTGTTGCGGATGTTGTTGGAGAATTGCGTCAGCAGACGGGTGCTGACGATCTCGAACCGGTTCGCGGACGTGGCCAGGTCGGCGCGTTCGACGATGACCGCGGTGGCCGCATCGCCGAAGATGAAATGGCTGTCACGGTCGCGAAAGTTGAGGTGCCCGGTGCAGATCTCCGGATCGACCACCAGCACGGCACGGGCCTGGCCCAACTGCACGCTGTTGCAGGCTTGCTGGATGCCGAAAGTGGCCGAGGAGCAGGCCACGTTCATGTCAAAGCCGAAGCCTTGAATGCCCAACGCCTGTTGTACTTCGATGGCCACGGCCGGATACGGACGCTGCAGGTTGGAACAGGCGACGATCACTGCATCGATATCGGCAGCGGTCTTGCCGGCACGCTCCAGGGCTTGCTCCGCGGCGGCCACGGCCATCTGGCAAAGAATCGACTGCTCGTCGTTGCTACGCTCCGGCAGATTGGGCTTCATGCGTTGCGGATCGAGAATGCCGGCCTTGTCCATGACGAAGCGGCTCTTGATACCGCTGGCCTTCTCGATGAACGCCGCACTGGATTCAGCCAGCGCCTGCACTTCACCGCGATCTATAGCGGCGGCATTGTCGGCGTTGAACTGTTGTACATAGGCATTGAAAGACTCGACCAGCTCTTCGTTGGAGATGCTCTGGTCCGGGGTATACAGCCCGGTTCCGCTGATGACGACGTTGTGCACGGTCGTTCCTCTATTGTTAGGGGCAACTCATTCAGATACGGGCAAAGTGTGCCATATTTGCCGATGTTTGGGGGTCTTGGGATCTGCAGTGGAGGGAGGCCTGGGGCAAGGGGAATCACTTCCCGCAAACCCGGGTTGGATACCCGCTAGCCCTCCACACTCCCCCACTGCTTGCTCAGCCGCTTGTCCGACACCGGCACCTTGGTGCCCAACTGCTGGCCGAACAACGACACGCGATACTCCTCCAGCAACCACCGGTACAGCTCCAGCTCGGGATCACGCTTGCCCTCCTGGCCATGCTTGGCCAGGCGCGTCTGATACTGAGCCCACATATTGGCCAGCTCGCCACTCCACACGCGATCCTTCTGCACCTGGCCAGGCAGTTTCTCCAGACGCAACTCCACCGCCTTGAGAAAGCGTGGCAGTTCCCTGAGCCATGCTGCGGGGGTATTACGGACGAATCCTGGATACACCAGATTGCCCAGCTGCTGCCTGATATCGTTGAGCGCGACCGCCTGGTTCAGATCGATCTTGCCTTTGAAGCGCTTCTGCAAACCATGCCAGAGCTTGAGAATCTCCAGGGTCAGGCGTGCTATCCGGTCGGCATGTTCTGCCCAGCCCCCGCGCTTGCGCTCGGCCAGCGAGGCCAGCCCAGCGCCATCACGGGGCAGGTTGTCTTCGCCTTCCAGAATGCAGGCATCGAGGCTGGCCAGCAAAATGTCCTCCACCAAGGCCTCGACTCGACCCAGCTCGCGGTACAGCAGACCCAACTCGGTTTGCCCCGGCAGCTTGCCGCGCAGGAACTTGGCCGGCTCGGCCAACTGCTGCAGCAGCAGTCGCTGCAACGCACGCCGGTGCTGGAACTGGGCTTCGGCCGCAGTGGAGAATCGTCCTTCCTTCACCGTGCCATTTTCTTCCACCAGCGCCGGATACACCGTCATCGACAGCCCGGCGATGTTCTGCTGGGTGGTCTGCGCGACGCTGGCAAAGGCCTTGGCCTGGACGGGTTGCTGGCTTTTCGCCGTTGCCGGAGCCGCCAACGCGGCCTGACTGGCTTCGGCGTAGCGGGCCGTCAACTCGGCCAGATCGCGGCCTTCACCGAGGAATTTGCCGCTGCCATCGAGCACCTCGATGTTCATGCGCAAATGGCTATCGACTTGCTGCTCGGCTTCGGCCCAGGCCTCATCGCTGACCCTGGCACCGGTCATGCGCAGCAGCTCGCGACCCAGCGCCTGCGGCAACGAGCCTTCGGCAAAGCTGATACGGCCCAGCGCGGCCCGGACGAAATCCGGCACGGGCACGAAATTCTTGCGCAAGGCCTTGGGCAGGTTGCGCACCAAGGCAATGCATTTGGCCTCCAGCAGGCCCGGCACCAACCATTCCAGACGCGCCCCCGGCAGCGCCGGCAGCAATGGCGCTGGCACCCGTAGCGTTACACCGTCACGCGGGTGATTGGGCTCGAAGTGGTAACTCAGGGCCAGGGTCAGATCCCCCAGGCGCAAGGTATCGGGGTACTGCGCGGCAGTGACCTCGCTGGCCTCCCTGGCCAGCACGTCTTCTTCGCGCATGATCAACAGACCAGGATTGTTCTGGCTATTGACCTTGTACCAGCTGTCGAACGTAGCCGTCTGATGGATCTCGGCGGGCAGGCGTGCTTCGTAGAAACCGTACAGCGTTTCTTCGTCGGCCAGAATGTCCCGCCGGCGCGCCTTGGCTTCCAGCTCATCGAGTTGCTCGAGCAACTGCCGGTTGGCCGTGAGGCACTTGGCCCGTGACTGGATCTCGCCACGTACCAAACCCTCACGAATGAACAACTCGCGGGACGCCTGCGGATCGATGGGCCCGAAATGCACCGGCCTGCGGCCGACCACGATCAGGCCATAAAGGGTGATCTGCTCGAACGCCACCACCTGGCCGCGCTTCTTCTCCCAGTGCGGCTCGAAATGGTTTTTCTTGACCAGATGGCCGGCCAGAGGCTCGATCCAGTCCGGCTCGATCTTGGCGACCATACGGGCATACAGCTTGGTGGTTTCGACCAGTTCGGCGGCCATCAGCCACTGCGGCTTCTTACGCCCCATGCCCGACGACGGATGCACCCAGAAACGCCGCTGGCGTGCCCCCAGATAGTCGCCGTCTTCGCTCTTCTGACCGATCTGGCTGAGCAGGCCCGACAGGATCGCTTTATGAAAGCGTGGGTAGTCGGCCGGGTCCTTGTTGACCGCCAGTTGCAGGTCGCGACAGATCAGGCCCAACTGACGATGAGCGTCACGCCACTCCCGCAGTCGCAGGTAGTTGAGGAAGTTCTTGCGGCACCAGTTGCGCAGCGCGCTGGAGCCCAATGCCTGGCGCTGCTCCTCGAAGCCGCGCCATAGGCTCACCAGGGCGGCAAAGTCCGAATCGGCGTCTTTCCATTGGGCGTGGGCCTGATCGGCAGCCTGTTGCCGCTCGGGTGGCCGCTCGCGAGGATCCTGCACGGAAAGCACACTGGTGATGATCAGCACTTCCTGCAGGCTGCCCTGTTTGGCGCCTTCGAGGAGCATGCGCCCCAGTCGGGGATCGATCGGCAGGCGTGCCAACTGCTTGCCCATGAGCGTGAGCTGGTTCTCGCGGTTGACCGCCGAGAGCTCCTGCAACAGGTTGAAGCCATCGCTGATGGCCTTGCCATCAGGCGGCTCGATGAAGGGGAACTGATCGATCTCGCCCAGGCGCAAGTGCAGCATCTGCAGGATCACCGCCGCCAGGTTGGTGCGCAGAATTTCGGGATCGGTGAATTCCGGCCGCCCGAGGAAATCCTCTTCGCTGTACAGGCGAATGCAGATCCCAGGCTCCACGCGCCCACAGCGGCCCTTGCGCTGGTTGGCGCTGGCTTGCGACACGGCTTCGATGGGCAGGCGCTGAACCTTGGCGCGGTAGCTGTAGCGGCTGATGCGCGCGGTGCCGCTGTCAATCACATAGCGAATGCCCGGCACGGTCAGCGAGGTTTCGGCGACGTTGGTGGCCAGCACGACTCGCCGCCCGGGGTGGGACTGGAAGATCCGCTGCTGTTCGGCCGGCGAGAGGCGCGCGTACAGCGGCAGAATCTCGGTGTGCTTGAGCTGGGCCTTGCGCAGCATGTCGGCGGCATCCCGGATCTCCCGCTCGCCGGGCAGGAACACCAGCACGTCGCCGGGGGTCTTGCGCTCACTGCGTTCGAAGGCGGCGATTTCATCCAGAGTGGCCAGAATCGCCTGATCCACCGTCAGGTCGTTTTCGACCTGATTGCCCTCTTCATCCTGCTCGGCAGCGAGTGGTCGGTACCAGGTATCGACGGGAAACGTGCGGCCCGACACCTCGATGATGGGCGCACCGTCGAAGTGCTGGGAGAAACGCTCCAGGTCGATGGTTGCAGAAGTGATGATGACCTTCAGATCCGGGCGCCGCGGCAGCAGTGTCTTCAGATAGCCCAAGAGAAAGTCGATATTGAGGCTGCGCTCGTGCGCCTCGTCGACGATGATGGTGTCGTAGCGTTCCAGGAACCGATCGTGCTGAGTCTCGGCCAGCAGAATGCCGTCGGTCATCAGCTTGACCAAGGTATTGGCCTCGCTCTGGTCTTCGAAACGAACCTGATAACCCACCAGGCCGCCCAGTGGCGTGGCGAGCTCTTCGGCCACTCGGCTGGCGACGCTGCGCGCGGCAATTCGACGGGGCTGGGTGTGGGCGATCAGGCCATGCTGGCCGCGGCCCAACTCCAGGCAGATCTTCGGTAACTGAGTGGTTTTGCCCGAACCGGTCTCGCCGGCAATGATCAGCACCTGGTGTTCGGCCAGCAACTTCTTGATTTCGTCACGCTTGGCAGCGATGGGCAGGCGATCGTCGTAGCGAACCACCGGCACGCTGGCACGCCGCGCCGCGACCTTGTCGAACGAAGCCTGCACTTTCTGCACCCACTGGCTCAGCTTCGCCTCGTCGGGCTTTTTGCGCAGCTCATGCAACTGACGCCGGAAACGGTGGCGGTCGCTGATCATGGCTTGATCGAGGTTTTTCAGAAGCTGGTCAATGGAAGCGGCTTGGTCGGTCATCGGGTACGCAGAGATCTTCTTTGGCTACGGCGGGGATATTGCCGGAGATTGTCGCAGATTTGCGCGCGCAGCGCCTTGTGTCAGAACCGGCGTGACGCGCAGGGACTGGCTGGCCAGTTCCTGCGCGTCGATCTGGCTTACTCGGCAGGGTTCCAGCCCACGGCCTGCAGAGCATCGATCAGGGTATTGCCGTCCAGGCCGTGGACGGTCACGCCGTCTTCGGTATCCATATCTTCGCCAGCAAGCAAGGCATTGATGATTGCTTCCTCGACCGCTTCGCCGGCGGCCTCGAACAGGGCAGAAATATGGTCGTTGTTGACCATGCTCAGAGGCACGGTCAGAGCCCCGTCTTCCCGTGCATAGTCAGCGACGGGCAGGTCTCTGTTGGCCGTGGAGAACGCCAGGAAGATGTCGCCGCTGGAATCTTCCGTTCCACCGCCCGTCCGGGCGATCCCCAGCGATGCCCGCTGAGCCAACCGCTGGCATTGATGTGGCAGGAGCGGCGCATCGGTAGCCAGGATGACCACGATAGACCCCATGCCAGGCGTGCCGCCAGCTGCGAATGGCGATCCAATATGCATCAGCTCGCGACCCACAGGATAGCCATCCACCCGCAGATTCTGTCGCTTGCCATGATTGGCCTGGACCAGCGCCCCCACGGTCCAGCCACCGCTTGTTTCGGCGACCACTCGCGACGACGTACCGATCCCGCCTTTGAATTCATGGCAGATCATGCCCGTTCCGCCACCCACTGCACCTTCGGCCACTTCGCCGGATCTGGCGTCTTCTACCGCGTCGCGCACCATTTGTGCATTGACATACTGGCCCCAGATGTCATTGAGTCTGCCGTCGAAGGTTTCCATGACGACCGGCATGCACCAGTACGGCGCGTCAGTTGCCAATTGCTCTCGCTCCAAAGCAATCAATGTGTCTCGCACTACCCCCACGCTGTGCGTGTTAGTGATGCCAATCGGGGTCGTCAGCATGCCGTTCTCTCGAATCCACTCGAGGCCGGTGGCATCGCCATTGCCGTTGAGTACGTGACAGCCGGCAAAACAGGGCTGCAAGCGGGCGTGCTCATCGCGAGGCTGGACGATGCTGACTCCGGTTCTGATCTGACCGGATTCGCCTTCGGCGATCAAGGTGGCGTGTCCGACGCGAACGCCGTCCACATCGGTAATTGCATTCAATGGGCCCGGAGTGCCAAGCCCCAAAGTAATGCCAAGTTCACGTGCGCGCATAAAAAAATCCTTGTTCGAAGTGCGTGATCGTTAAACGGCGTGTGCCGCGTTGATCACATGCTAAGAACAAGGACGGCGAGTCACAAACGGCACCCCGTGTAGGCGTGCTTCCAACAACCGGCGGCCTCGCGCCAGCGGGTGAGCGAGCACCGCGAACACTCAAGCGGTCTTTTTCAAACCCAGTTTCTTGAGTTCCTCGTCACGCAATTCCCGCCGCAGGATCTTGCCCACATTGGTGGTAGGCAACGCGTCGCGAAACTCCACCGTGCGTGGGACCTTGTAGGCGGTGACGTTGGCGCGCATGTGCTCCATGACCTGCTCCTTGGTCAGCGTCACACCCGGCTTGGCAACGATGAAGATCTTGATGGACTCACCGGATTTATCGTCGGGAATACCGATGGCGGCGCATTGCAGCACCCCGGGCAACGTGGCCAGTACGTCTTCAAGCTCGTTGGGGTACACGTTGAAACCGGACACCAGGATCATGTCTTTCTTGCGGTCGACGATGCGCATGTAGCCGTCGGGCTGAATCAGGGCGATGTCGCCTGTCTTCAACCAGCCCTCGGCATCGAGGATTTCCGCGGTAGCGTCCTGGCGCTGCCAGTAGCCCTTCATCACTTGCGGGCCTTTGATGCACAGCTCGCCGATCTCACCCAGCGGCAATTCCTCTCCAGCGTCGTTGGTGATCTTGGCCACTGTCGACGGCACGGGAATGCCGATGGTACCGATCTGGATGTTCTGGTTCGGATTGACCGACGCTACCGGGCTGGTTTCGGTCATGCCATAGCCTTCGCAGATGGCGCAGCCGGTAATCGCTTTCCAGCGTTCGGCGGCCGCCAACTGCAGGGCCATACCGCCGGACAGGGTCACTTTCAACGCCGAGAAATCCAGCTTGCGGAAGCCTTCGTTGTTGCACAGCGCCACGAATAGCGTATTGAGGCCGACGAAGCCGCTGAATTTCCATTTCGACAACTCTTTGACCATCGCCGGCAGGTCGCGGGGGTTGCTGATGAGGATGTTGTGGTTGCCGATCAGCATCATTGCCATGCAATGAAAGGTGAAGGCATAGATGTGGTACAGCGGCAGCGGCGTGATGAGGATCTCGCAACCCTCGTTGAGGTTGGACCCCATCAGCGCCTTGCACTGCAGCATGTTGGCCACCAGGTTGCGGTGGGTCAGCATCGCGCCCTTGGCCACCCCGGTGGTGCCGCCGGTGTATTGCAGCACGGCCACTTCGGAACTGGCCGGGTTGGCCTCGCGCACCGGCTTGCCCTGCCCCTGGGCCAGCACATCGTTGAACCTGATGGCGCGGGGCAAATGGTAGGCCGGGACCATTTTCTTCACGTACTTGATGACGCTGTTGACCAGCAGCCGCTTGAGCGGTGGCAGCAGATCCGCCACCTCGGTGACGATGACATGCTTGACGCTGGTCTTGGGCACCACCTTCTCGGCCAGGTGCGCCATGTTGGCCAGGCACACCAGGGCCTTGGCCCCGGAGTCCTTGAACTGGTGCTCCATCTCCCGCGCGGTGTACAGCGGGTTGGTGTTGACCACGATGAAGCCGGCGCGAATGGCGCCGAAAACTGCGACGGGGTATTGCAGCACGTTGGGCAGCTGGACAGCGATACGATCGCCTGGCACCAGATCGGTGTGCTGCTGAAGATACGCGGCGAAGGCGCCGGACAACTCGTACAGCTCACCGTAGGTGAGGGTCTTGCCCAGGTTGGTGAACGCCGGCTTGTCGGCGAATCGCTGGCACGACTGCTTCAGTACGGCCTGGATATTCGGATATTCATCTGGATCGATATCCGCCGCTACGCCAGCTGGATACTTATCCTTCCAGAAATTTTCGATCATGGAAGCCCACTCCTCCAGCGCCAGCGAAATCTTCACCGCATTGGAATGCGATTATTATTGATATGTCATCGCGGCGGGTATTGCGCGCCGAAATGTTGAAAAGCGCGCCGAGAGTAGCAGCTTTGGAAAGGGGCGACTAGAGGCTCCGAGAGGGGTCTTGGTAACGATTATGACTGGGCCGCCCCACCCAGTCATAATAGAGTGTTTGCACTAAAAGGCTCTGTACAGCGCTTCTCAAGCCGTATCTCGCAGCTCCCGGCGAAGTATCTTGCCCACTGGGGTCATGGGCAGAGACTCGCGCAGCACGATCTCGCGCGGCACCTTGTAGCCGGTGAAATTCGCCCGGCAATAGGCCTGCAACTCACCCACCGTCAGGCTCGGATCGCGGGGCACCACGAACAGCTTCACCGCTTCGCCGGCGCGTTCGTCTGCCACACCGATGGCTGCGCAGTTGGCGACCTTGGCATGAGCCATGACGACGTCTTCGATTTCGTTGGGATAGACATTGAAACCGGAAACGATGATCAGGTCTTTCTTGCGATCGACGATCCGCACGAAGCCGTCCGGATCGATGACCGCAATGTCGCCGGTTTTCAACCAGCCTTGGGAATCCAGTGCCTCTGCGGTCGCCTCGGGAGCGTTCCAGTAGCCTTTCATGACTTGCGGGCCCTTGATGCACAGCTCGCCGCGCTCGCCCAGCTCAAGTTCCTGCCCCTGCTCGTCGATCACCTTCAGGGCCGTACCCACCACCGGAATGCCCACCGTGCCCAGGCGCGCCTGGCTGCCGTACGGGTTGGTGCAGGCTACCGGAGAGGTTTCGGTCAGGCCGTAGCCCTCGACGATGCGGCAGCCGGTCATCTGCTCCCAACGCTCGGCAGTAGCGGTCACCAACGCCGTCCCGCCGGAGTTGGTGACCTTGAGATGGGAGAAATCCAGCGAGCGGAATTCGGGGTGTTCCATCAGTGCCACGAACAGGGTATTGAGGCCCAGCAGCGCGGAAAATGGCCATTTCTTCAGCTCCTTGATGAAGCCGGCGATGTCCCTCGGGTTGGTGATCAGCACGTTGTGGTTGCCGGTCACCATCATGCACATGCAATTGGCGGTGAACGCGTACACGTGGTAGAGCGGCAGCGGCGCGATCATGACCTCGCGGCCCTCGTTGAGCATCACCGCACCGGTGTCGTCCAGCTGGCAAAAGCACGCCTGCACCTGCTGCATGTTGGCCACCAGATTGCCGTGAGTGAGCATCGCTCCCTTGGCCAGCCCGGTGGTACCGCCGGTGTACTGCAGCACGGCGATATCCTCCAGGCCCAGCGCCACCGGCGTGCGCCGTACCTGAGCACCCTCGCGCAACACAGCCTTGAACGACACGGCCTGAGGCAAGCGATAGTCGGGCACCATCTTCTTTACCTTGCTGACCATCGTGTTGACCAGCCAGCCCTTGGCGCTGGGCATCAGATCGCCCATCTTCGCTTCGATGAGGTACTCAAGGCCGGTGTCGGGCAGCACCTCTTCGACTTTCTTGCCGAACAGGTTGAGGTACACCAGGGCCCGCGCTCCGCAATCCTTGAACTGGTGACGCATCTCCCGCGTGGTGTACAGCGGGTTGGTATTGACCACCACCAGGCCTGCACGCAAGGCACCGAACACAGCGATCGGATACTGCAGAACGTTGGGCATCTGCACGGCGATACGGTCACCGGGCACCAGGGTGGTGTGCGTCTGCAGCCAACTGGCGAATGCCGAGCAGTACTGGTCGAGCTGGGCGTAGGTAAGCGTCACCCCCATATTGCTGTAGGCCGGGCGGTCGGCGAATCGCAGGCAGGAGCGATCGAACACGTCGACCACCGAAGCGAACTCGTCCGCGGGCAGTTGTGCCGGGACGCCAACGGGGCGTTTGTCATTCCAGAAATCAGGTTCCATTATTGTTATTCCTCTGATTGCAGACGCGCGCCGAATCGAGCCCGGGCGGTAGGCTACAGACGTTAGCAGTTGCTGCAGCGGGGGAAAATGCGCAAGAGGGTTCCATTAACATCATGAATCTATTTGCTGATGCTCCCGCGATCAGCGTCTGCGCTCTACACTGAGCCAGCCCACCGGCACCGACAGGAATCGCCATGCCGCACGACGTCTTGCCCCTGCACCGAGAACCTGACTGTACCCTCCAGGTGCATCGCTGGCTGCCCGACGCGCCACCCCGAGCGGTGATTCTGCTCAGCCACGGGATGGCCGACCATGCCGGCCGCTACGGGCATCTGGGCGAGGCACTGACAGCGGCAGGCATGGCCTTGTATGGACATGACCAGCGCGGTCATGGCCTCAGCGCCGGCCCCGACGACCTGGGGCTGTTCGCGGCTCACGACGGCTGGGCCAAGGTGGTGGGCGACATCGATGCACTGGCGGTTCTCGCCCTGCACGCGCATCCGGATACGCCGCTGTTCCTGCTGGGCCACAGCATGGGCAGTTACATTGCCCAGGCCTACCTGACGACCGTGGGCGTACCGCTCAGGGGTGCCATCCTCAGCGGCTCCAACTACCAACCACCAGGGTTGTACCGCGCGGCCGCCCTGATTGCCGCCGCTGAACGCCTGCGTCAGGGCCCGCGGGGCAGAAGCCGATTGATCGAATGGCTGTCCTTCGGCACGTTCAACAACGCGTTCAAGCCCACACGCACGAACTTCGACTGGCTGAGCCGCGACGAGCACCAGGTTGACCGCTATATCGCCGACCCACTGTGTGGTTTTCGCTGCACCAATCAGCTATGGCTGGACCTGCTCGGCGGTTTGCAGCACATTAGCCAGCCACGTAACCTGGCGCGCATCGATGCCGACCTGCCCCTGCTGATCATCGGCGGGCAATGTGATCCGGTGAGTGCGGGAAAGCGTCTCAAGCACCTGGCCGATGCCCTGCGCGGCAGCGGCAAGCGCAACGTGCAACTGAATCTCTACACCGCCGCGCGCCACGAACTGTTCAACGAAATCAACCGGGACCAGGTAATCGCCGACCTGATTGCCTGGCTGGACACGCAATAGCCAGGCGGACCACCGCCCAGCCAAGGACACCTAGAAAAATGACCGAAGTCACCAACACCCCCTATGAAGCCCTGGAGATCGGCCAGACCGCCAGTTTCAGCAAGACCGTGGAAGAGCGCGACATTCAGTTGTTCGCGGCCATGTCGGGCGATCACAACCCGGTGCACCTGGATGCCGAGTTCGCTGCCAGCAGCATGTTCAAGGAGCGTATTGCCCACGGCATGTTCAGTGGTGCGCTGATCAGCGCCGCCGTGGCCTGCGAACTGCCCGGCCCTGGCACTATCTATCTGGGCCAGCAGATGAGCTTCCAGAAACCCGTCAAATTGGGCGATACCCTGACCGTACGCCTGGAGATTCTGGAAAAGCTGCCGAAGTTTCGCGTGCGCATCGCCACGCGCGTATTCAACCAGCGCGACGAACTGGTCGTGGACGGTGAGGCGGAAATTCTGGCGCCGCGCAAGCAACAGACCGTGACCCTGGTAAGCCCACCGCCCATCACCATCGGCTGAAGCAACGTCAGCGCTTCTTCGGCTTGCGGGCTTTCTTCTTGGCCTTGGCCAATGGCATTGCCTGCTCGAACGCCTGGCGCATGTCGTTAAGGCGCTTGTCGTTGATGTCATGGATTCGCTTGCCGCGCTCGCTGGCGAAGTCGATCAGGTTATCGTCTCGGCTCATGATGATGTTCGGGCCTGGCCACAAAGAGCCTCAATGATGCAACGGGACGTCACGCCTGGCTAGACCTGGATATCGACCCACAGCCCCTGGCGAGGCTCATCTTCGATCAGGGGCGCCACCGGAACGGTGTTGTCGGCATTGAGCTCATCGCCCGGCACGGGCAGGTGCTCGTCCGCAGCGGCATGCCCATCGCGACGCTGACGTTGCCGGCGCTGCTGCTCTTCGCGCAACAGCAATGCCGCTTCGTCCGGGTCGCGCTGGCGCAGATCGATGGAGCTGTCGCTGCCGGTCGGCTGGGCCGGCACCACCGGTGCGATGGCCGGGGCCTGCTTGACCGGGTCGAACTGCGAGGTCACGGGCACCACGCTGAGCGGGATCAGTGGCGGAATCATGGGTTCGGTTCTCCTGTAGCCGGGGTTTCGGCCAACAATGCCGGGACTTGAGACATTTCGTCGCTTTTGTAGCCCAACGCGCGGCAGTGGGCAGGCCCGCAACAGGTGAAATATTCCCCTCGCCCCTTTATAGTGTGCGGTCTTCGTTTCACTTCCAGTAGCCGAGCCCCATGTCCGAGCCACGCAAGATTCTCGTCACCAGCGCCCTGCCCTATGCCAACGGTTCCATTCACCTTGGCCATATGCTGGAGTATATCCAGACCGATATGTGGGTGCGCTTTCAGAAGCATCGCGGCAACCAGTGCGTCTATGTCTGTGCAGACGACGCCCATGGCTCGGCGATCATGCTGCGCGCCGAAAAGGAAGGGATCACGCCCGAGCATCTGATCGCCAACGTCAAGGCCGAACACAGCGCCGACTTCGCCGACTTCCTGGTGGATTTCGATAATTTCCACTCCACCCACAGTGAAGAAAACCGCGAGCTGTCCAGTGAGATCTACCTGAAGCTGCGCGATGCGGGGCATATTGCCCAACGCTCGGTGACCCAGTATTTCGATCCGGAAAAACAGATGTTCCTGGCCGATCGGTTCATCAAGGGCACCTGCCCCAAGTGTGCCTCGCCCGATCAGTACGGTGACAACTGCGAAAAGTGCGGGGCAACCTATGCACCTACCGAACTGAAAGACCCGAAGTCGGCGATTTCCGGCGCCACGCCGGTGCTGAAGGACTCCCAGCACTTCTTCTTCAAGCTGCCGGATTTCCAGCAGATGCTGGAAGCCTGGACCCGCAGCGGCACCCTGCAGGACGCCGTGGCGAACAAGATCGCCGAATGGCTGGACGCCGGCCTGCAGGAGTGGGACATCTCCCGCGACGCACCGTACTTCGGCTTCGAGATTCCCGGTGAGCCCGGCAAGTACTTCTATGTCTGGCTGGATGCACCCATTGGCTACATGGCCAGTTTCCGAAACCTGTGCGCACGTCGTCCGGAGCTGGATTTCGACGCCTACTGGGCCAAGGATTCCACCGCTGAGCTGTACCACTTCATCGGCAAGGACATCATCAACTTCCACGCCCTGTTCTGGCCTGCCATGCTCGAAGGCGCTGGCTACCGCAAGCCGACTGCCCTCAACGTGCACGGCTTCCTGACGGTCAACGGCGAGAAGATGTCCAAGTCCCGCGGCACCTTCATCAAGGCCCGCACGTACCTGGACCACCTGGCGCCGGAGTACCTGCGTTACTACTTCGCCTCGAAACTGGGGCGCGGCGTGGACGACCTCGACGTCAACCTCGAAGACTTCGTGCAAAAGGTCAACTCCGACCTGGTGGGCAAGGTGGTCAACATCGCCAGCCGCTGTGCCGGCTTCGTACACAAGGGCAATGCCGGCGTGCTGGTGGCCGAAAACGCTGCGCCGGAACTCGCCGAGGCCTTCCTCAGCGCAGCACCGAGCATCGCCGAAGCTTATGAGATGCGCGACTTCGCCCGTGCCATGCGCGAGATCATGGCCCTGGCCGACCGCGCCAATGCCTGGATTGCCGACAAGGCGCCATGGGCACTGGCCAAGCAGGAAGGCAAGGCGGACGAAGTGCAGGCTGTCTGTGCCGCCGGTATCAATCTGTTCCGCCAGCTGGTGATATTCCTCAAGCCGGTGTTGCCGCTGCTGGCCGCCGATGCCGAGAAATTCCTCAATGTCGAGCCGTTGAGCTGGAACGACCACAGCACCTGGCTGGCCGATCACCAGCTCAACCCTTTCCAGGCGTTGATGACGCGCATCGACCCGGTCAAGGTCCAGGCCATGACCGACGCTTCGAAGGAAGACCTTGCCGCTGCACAGGCTCCGGCTGCCGTGGGCAACGGCGAGCTGGTCAAGGAGCCGCTGGCGCCCGAGATCGAATTCGATGCGTTTGCGGCAGTGGACTTGCGTGTCGCCCTGATCCTCAAGGCCGAAGCCGTCGAGGGTGCCGACAAGCTGCTGCGCCTGACCCTGGACATCGGTGACGAACAACGCAACGTGTTCTCCGGCATCAAGAGTGCCTATCCGGAGCCAGCAGCCCTGGAAGGTCGCCTGACCATGATGATCGCCAACCTCAAGCCTCGCAAGATGCGCTTCGGGGTGTCGGAAGGCATGGTCATGGCAGCGGGCCCTGGCGGTGATGAAATCTACCTGCTGAGCCCCGACAGCGGCGCCAAGCCGGGTCAGCGAATCAAGTAGACCGCTCACCGGCACACCCTCTCATGCCCATGAAGGGTGTGCCGGTTTTCCTGCCCACGCTACGCTCTTGTCTATCCCCTGCCCTCACCTGTATCCCGGCCCGTCATGAATCTGATTCAACGCATCGACGCCTTGTTGCCGCAAACTCAATGCGGCAAGTGCGGCCATGCCGGCTGCATGCCCTACGCGCAAGGCATCGCAAGCGGTGAACCGATCAACCGTTGCCCTCCAGGCGGCCGTGAAACCATCGCCGCGTTGGCCGAACTGTTGCACCTGCCGCTGATCGCGCTGGACGCTACGCGCGGCGCAGCGCCGGCCCAGGTAGCCTACATCCGGGAAGCTGAATGCATCGGCTGCACCAAGTGCATCCAGGCGTGTCCGGTGGACGCCATTCTCGGTGCAACCAAGCTCATGCACAGCGTGCTGCTGAACGAATGTACCGGCTGCGAACTGTGCGTGGCGCCCTGCCCGGTGGACTGCATCGATCTGCGCCCGCTGCCCGATACCGCGGGGGTGGCGATGATCGGCGACAACGCACTCACCCATGAACAACTATTGGCGCGCACCCTGAAACGCGATCGCGCACGTCGGCGTTACGAGCAGCGCAATGCCCGCCTGCAAGCGGCTGCCTTGCGTCGCCAGAGCGAACGCCTGGCTCGCCAGGCACCGCCCGCCCGTAGCCAGACACCAGCACCCGCAACGCTATCGCCCATAGAACGGCTTAGGGCACAGAAAGCCGCAGCAGCCGACGGCGGGTTGAAACAGGCAAAGATTGCTGTAGCCATGAGTCGCGCTCAGCTGAACAAGACCTTGAAAGCTTTTGTCACGCCACCCACCCGCGAGCAGTGTTCGAAGCTGGCCGAATTGCAACAGGAACTGGATCGCGCCGAGCGACACCTGGCGAGCCAGCAAGCCACCCCTTCTTGCCAAGGAACTGTTTGATCCGATGAACGCTGTGAAACGCCGTGAAATCTTCCGTCGGTTGCACGAAGACAATCCAGAGCCCAAGACCGAACTGGCCTATTCCTCGCCTTTCGAGCTGCTGATTGCGGTGATTCTGTCCGCACAGTCCACCGATGTCGGCGTGAACAAGGCCACCGCGAAACTGTTCCCGGTCGCCAACACACCGGCTGCCATTTTGGCGCTGGGCGTCGAAGGGCTCTCGACGTACATCAAGACAATCGGGTTGTTCAACAGCAAGGCCAGGAACGTCATCGAGGCCTGTCGAATGCTGGTGGAGCTGCATGACGGCCAGGTGCCGGAAACCCGTGAGGCGCTCGAAGCGCTACCGGGTGTAGGCCGCAAGACGGCTAACGTGGTGCTCAACACAGCCTTCCGCCAGTTCACCATGGCGGTGGACACTCACATCTTCCGGGTCAGCAACCGGACTGGCCTGGCCCCAGGCAAGAATGTCGTCGAGGTCGAGCACAAGCTGATGAAGTTCGTGCCCAGGGAATACCTGCTGGACTCACACCACTGGTTGATCCTGCATGGCCGGTATGTGTGTCAGGCGCGCAAGCCCCGCTGCGGGAGTTGCCGCATCGAAGACCTTTGTGAGTACAAGCACAAGACCTCCGATGATTGATCTGCTCTGCGGAATCGTGCCGGTCGATTGAAAAAATCTTTTTTACGACGTTCAGGAATATCGCTATAAGGTCGGCCAATGGCCTGTGCCTGGAGGTGATGCTATGAGTGACGATAAAGAAGAACTGGATGTGGACGACGATTTCGTCGCGGTCGAAAACGACGAAGCAGAGCCTGTGGTAGAAACCGCCAAGACCAATCTAAGCAAGCGCCGCACCATCGACAACCTGCTCGAAGAGCGCCGTCTGCAGAAACAGCTGGCCGACTACGACTTCGACGTATAGCCAGCCACGGGTTGGCACCCTTGCAGCCGTGGCGGCATGCCCTTCACGCAAGCCCATTGCGTTGCGCCAGCTCGATCAGATCGACAAGGGATCGAGCGTTGAGCTTCTGCAGCAAGCGGGTCTTGTAGGTCGACACTGTTTTGTTACTCAGAAACATTCCGTCGGCGATTTCCTTGTTCGACTTGCCCTTGGCCAACTGCTGCAGCACCATCATTTCGCGGCCGGAAAGGCGCTGCACCATCTCGGCCTCCGACGCATTGCCCAGACTGCTGCGCACCGAATGCAGGGCTTGGTTGGGGAAGTAGCTGTACCCGGACAACACCGCCTTGATCGCGCTCAGCAGCTCGGTAAGGTCCTGCTGCTTGCACACATACCCCGCCGCACCGGCCTGCATGCAGCGCATCGAAAAGTGCCCCGGTGCCTGAGAGGTCAGCACCAGCACGGTAAGACCGGGGAACGTGGCAGTCAGGCGTCCGATCACTTCCAGACCGTCCAGCTTGGGAATTCCGATGTCGAGAATGATGATATCCGGCGCGTGTTCTCGAGTGAGCTGCAAGGCATCCACGCCATTGTCGGTCTCAGCCACTACTTCATAGCCATGGCGCTCCATCAGCAGCCGGACGGCAAGCCGAATGACGGGATGATCATCCACGATCAGCACTTTATTCATGGGAAAATCCAATTTTCGCTGTTCGAATTCTAGAGCCCGCACAATAGCCTAACCGGCTGCGCCTTTGTATCTCTCAGACGTAGGCTACAGCTCCACCAAGACACTTCCTACAAGGATGAAAGAAACTTCCTACAAAAAACCTGCGTGAAAATGTTTTTACAAACTGTCAGCCATCGCGAGCTCTGCGTATGACACTCAGGACAGCAGCATTGCATACTTGCTCTGCTGCTTCAATTGAGCGTTCGCGCCCGGGCCAGCCAAGCTGTTACAGCATAAATATGCGCCATTATGCATCCACAGAAGTGTAGAAGTTGGTGCCAGAACCCGCCACCGAAGCCGGCATCGATGCAGGCGGCCACACCGCCGGAATCGACAGGATATTTATGCATTCCGCAGCCCGACCTCTTATTCCCTACCATCGCAGGCCAAGCAACTACTGGCCGAGGTCGGCCGGGGAGGTTTACATGGCTCACAAGAAAAGAAACCGGTCCAACCCACTCAGCGTCATTGCCTTGTTCACAGCCATGGTCGAAGCCTCTGCGCTGGCGTCCTTACCCTTTCTGGACGATAACAGTCAGACGATTTACATCTGGTTCCTGGTGGGGTTCCCAACTTTTCTGGCGGCGTTGTTCTTCGCCACACTCAACTTCAATTACAAGGCTCTTTATTCACCTTCCGACTTTGAAACTTCTGCAGACTTCCTCAAGGGCATGGAGTCCGACGCCGAAGCGCATGAGCTGATCGACAGCCAATTATTGAAGTTCAAAGGCTACGAACTGCATATCATCAATGTTGCAACCACTGCGCCTCTTTTGATGATAAGTAACCAAGTAGAACAATTGGTTGCCACTCGCGCCAGACGCCCTTCCAGCGTCCCTGTCCTTGTTCTGTTGGTCGGGTCGAGAACGCCGCCCCATTTCGACGAAGCGCTGATCAAGCGTTTGGCCGAACAGGGTTGCCGAGTCGCCACCGCACGAGTCGACGCCGAAAACTGGCACCTCAGCGTTATCTGACGCATAAAAAAAACCCCGGCCGGAGCCGGGGTTTCGTTTGCAAAGGCTGCAATCAGAACAACTTGCGGCCTTTGTTCGCCGCAATCCGCATACGCAGGGCGTTGAGCTTGATGAAGCCCGCCGCGTCAGCCTGATTGTAGGCGCCGCCATCTTCTTCGAAGGTGGCAATGTTGGCGTCGAACAGGGAATCATCCGACTTGCGGCCGGTGACGATCACGTTGCCCTTGTACAACTTGAGGCGAACCACACCGTTCACGTGAGCCTGGGACGCGTCGATCATCTGTTGCAGCATCAGACGCTCCGGGCTCCACCAGTAGCCGGTGTAGATCAGGCTAGCGTATTTGGCCATCAGCTCATCCTTGAGGTGAGCCACTTCGCGATCCAGCGTGATCGACTCGATGGCGCGGTGAGCCCGCAGCATGATGGTACCGCCTGGGGTCTCGTAGCAGCCACGGGACTTCATGCCCACATAGCGGTTTTCGACGATGTCCAGACGGCCGATACCATGCTCGCCGCCGATCTTGTTCAGCGTGGCCAGTACCGTGGCTGGGGTCATTTCGACGCCGTCCAGCGCAACGATGTCGCCGTTGCGGTAGGTCAGCTCGAGGTACTGGGCGGTGTCGGGCGCGTTCTCCGGGGAGACGGTCCAACGCCACATGTCTTCTTCGTGCTCGGTCCAGGTGTCTTCCAGCACGCCGCCTTCATAGGAGATGTGCAGCAGGTTGGCGTCCATCGAGTACGGCGACTTCTTCTTGCCGTGACGCTCGATCGGAATGCCGTGCTTCTCGGCATAGTCCATCAGCTTCTCGCGGGACAGCAGATCCCACTCACGCCATGGGGCGATCACTTTCACGCCTGGCTTGAGGGCATAGGCGCCGAGTTCGAAGCGAACCTGATCGTTGCCCTTGCCGGTGGCGCCATGGGAAATGGCGTCTGCGCCGGTTTCGTTGGCGATTTCGATCAGACGTTTGGCGATCAACGGACGCGCGATGGAGGTACCCAGCAGGTACTCGCCTTCGTAGACGGTGTTGGCGCGGAACATCGGGAAGACGAAATCACGCACGAACTCTTCGCGCAGATCATCGATGTAGATTTCCTTCACGCCCATGGCTTGCGCCTTGGCACGCGCCGGCTCGACTTCCTCGCCTTGTCCCAGGTCAGCGGTGAAGGTCACCACTTCGCAGTTGTATGTATCCTGCAGCCACTTGAGGATCACCGAAGTGTCCAGGCCGCCGGAATACGCCAGAACGACCTTGTTTACGTCCGCCATGCCATCACTCCACGGGGTTCTACGGAAAGCCGTCGATTCTACCGCCCAAGGCGGCGAATTTACAGGGGCGCGACAGCTTTGGTTGACGAAGCGACAGTGACGGGGAGAGTTGCGCCGGCAAAACATAAGAAATGTAGCACCGGCGTAAGCCGGGTCACCAGCAACGCAAAACCCGAGACGCTCGCAATCACAATGGCTTGGGCGCTTCGCCAGGCGTAGGTGCAGACGTGGATGCCGGTGCTGCCACGGGCGCTACGCGCTCCAATTCGATACTGACGCGGCGATTGCGGGCGCGGTTGGCAGGGGTGGTATTGGCGACCACAGGATAACTTTCACCATGAAAGCGCAAAGTGATCTGGTCTTCGCCGATCCCGTGAGCCTTGAGGTAATCCTGCACCGCCACGGCGCGGCGGCGCGACAGATCGCGGTTGGTCAAACGATTGCCGCTGTTATCCGAATGGCCATCGAGTTGAACGTGGTTGACCGTAGGATCGGCTTTCATGAATGCCAGGATCTTGTCGAGTTGCGCCTTGCCCGCCGCATCCAGTTCGATGCCCTTGGGAAAGCCCACCTGGCTGATACGAATCTGGTCATAGTTCATCGGCAACAGCTTCGCCGCGCAGGCCTGGTATTCCCCGTAGGCCTTATTGAACTTGACCGGCAGCAGGCGCACTTCGACTGCCCTGCCCCCTTCACCCGATGCGCTGCGCACGACACTGCTGCGGCCTTCCAGCAAGCCGCTGATCAAACCGCTGGCCTGGCCCTGGCTGCTGATGAGCACGGCTTCACCGCTGCCCAGACGTACCGCGCCCAGGTTGATGTCGCCACGGCCCGGCTGCCAGGGCGCAGCGGCGGCAAGCAATACGGCCGAGCCGGTGCCCAGCAGCGAACTGGAGGAGGTGAGCCGAAACACCGCCTTCTCCCCCGCGCGACGCTGAAACTCCCCAGCGCCGAACTCCGCGACCGGCTGGCTCAACCGACACTCGAACTGATCGCCTTCCACCTTCCACTCGACGTTCTCCAGACGGGTCTGGAAAGTCATCGCCATGGCCGGCAGGCTGGCAAACATACTGAGCAAGGCAAGATAACGCTGGCGCACGACAGGCTCCACTGGTTCGAACAGGACACATTAGGGGTATCGGTTCCGGTGCCGAAAACTTGATAGCGGATGCTGAGCACGGCGTTTTCCGGTAGCATTCCCGGCGAGTTCGAACCGCCTGGAATCCCCAATGTCCGACCGCCTGACCCTACTGCGCCCCGACGACTGGCACATCCATCTTCGTGATGGCGCCGTGCTTCCCCATACTGTGGCCGATGTTTCGCGGATATTCGCCCGCGCCATCGTCATGCCCAACCTGGTTCCACCGGTGCGCACTGCCGGCGAGGCCGACGCCTACCGCCAGCGCATTCTCGCCGCGCGGCCCGCGGGCAGCGCCTTCGAACCGCTGATGACGCTGTACCTGACCGATCGCACCAGCGCCGATGACATCCGTGCGGCCAAGGCCACAGGCTTCGTCAAGGCAGCCAAGATGTACCCGGCCGGTGCCACTACCAACTCGGACTCCGGTGTTACCAGCCTGGACAACATCACCCCGGCTCTCGAGGCCTTGGCCGAGGTGGGCATGCCGCTGCTGGTGCATGGTGAGGTGACCCGCGGCGAGGTCGACGTCTTTGACCGTGAGAAGCTGTTCATCGACGAACACATGCGTCGCTTGGTCGAGCGTTTCCCCACCTTGAAAGTGGTGTTCGAACACATCACCACTGCCGATGCAGCCCAGTTCGTACAGGACGCGCCGGCCAACGTCGCCGCGACCATCACCCCCCAGCATTTGTTGTACAACCGCAACCACATGCTGGTGGGCGGCATTCGCCCGCACTTCTATTGCTTGCCGATCCTCAAGCGCAACACGCACCAGGTGGCCCTGCTGGATGCCGCCACCAGCGGCAGCAGCAAATTCTTCCTCGGCACCGACTCCGCGCCCCATGCCCAGCATGCCAAGGAAGCCGCGTGCGGCTGCGCAGGCTGCTACAGCGCCTATGCCGGGATCGAGTTGTACGCCGAGGCGTTCGAGCAACGCAACGCGCTGGACAAGCTGGAAGGCTTTGCCAGCCTGCATGGCCCGGACTTCTATGGCCTGCCGCGCAACACCGACACCATTACTCTGGTCCGCGAAGAGTGGACCGCCCCGACCAGCCTGCCCTTCGGCGAGCATGTCGTTATCCCGCTGCGCGCCGGTGAAAAACTGCGCTGGCGTCTGCTGGAGCACACTGCGTGAGTGAAGACAATTACGACGACGAAGACACCGGCGGCGGTGGGACCGGTTCGCGCCACCCCATGGCGGCGCGCTTCCGCGGCTATCTGCCCGTAGTCGTCGATGTGGAAACCGGCGGCTTCAATAGCGCCACCGATGCCTTGCTGGAAATTGCCGCGACTACCATCGGCATGGACGAAAAAGGTTTCGTGTTTCCCGATCACACCTATTTCTTCCGCGTCGAACCGTTCGAAGGCGCCAATATCGAAGCGGCGGCTCTGGAGTTCACCGGCATCAAGCTGGATCACCCGTTGCGCATGGCGGTCAGCGAGGAAAGTGCCCTGACCGATATCTTCCGCGGCATCCGCAAGGCACTGAAGGCCAACGGCTGCAAGCGGGCGATTCTCGTGGGGCATAACAGCAGCTTCGATCTGGGTTTTCTCAACGCGGCGGTTGCGCGTACAGACATGAAGCGCAACCCGTTCCATCCGTTTTCCAGCTTTGACACGGCGACGCTTGCTGGCTTGGCGTACGGACAGACCGTGCTGGCCAAGGCGTGCCAGGCTGCCGACATCGATTTCGATGGCCGAGAAGCACATTCGGCCCGATACGACACCGAGAAAACCGCCGAGCTGTTCTGCGGCATCGTCAACCGCTGGAAGGACATGGGCGGTTGGCAGGATTTCGGTGATTGATCGACCGGGTTCGGCCTGAGAGGGAAACTGCCGCCTGGTAGGACGCCTTCGCGGCTTCACGCCGCTCCTACAGGGGGGGCGGGCTGAGGAAATCGGTGGTTGGGCTGGCGTCTTCGCGGCTGGACGCCGCTCCTACAGGGGGGGAGCTTTTGTAGGAGCGGCGTACAG
>NZ_DFUE01000068.1:5323-18039 GCF_002379585.1 Pseudomonas sp. UBA4194 | reverse complement strand
GCGTACAGCCGCGAAGGCGCCGGTACAGGCGCCGTTTTTTTACGGGCGAAGCTTACAGCTTGCCGGCGTGCTCGCTCAGGTAGGCAGCGACGCCTTCAGGCGATGCGGTCATGCCCTTGTCGCCCTTCTTCCAGTTCGCCGGGCAGACTTCGCCGTGCTCTTCGTGGAACTGCAAGGCATCGACCAGACGCAACAGCTCGTCCATGTTACGACCCAGTGGCAGGTCGTTGATGATCTGCGAACGCACGACGCCGTGGGTGTCGATCAGGAACGCACCACGGAAAGCCACGCCGCCTTCGGACTCGACATCATAGGCTTTGCAGATTTCGTGCTTGGTATCGGCAGCCAGGGTGTACTGCACCTGACCAATGCCACCGGCGTTGACCGGCGTGTTACGCCAGGCATTGTGGGTGAAGTGCGAGTCGATCGACACGCCGATCACTTCCACGTTGCGCGCCTTGAATTCAGGGATGCGATTGTCCAGCGCGATCAGCTCGGACGGGCAAACGAAGGTGAAGTCCAGTGGATAGAAAAACACCAGCCCATACTTGCCCTTGATGGCGGACGACAGGGTGAAGCTGTCGACGATTTCGCCAGTGCCCAGTACAGCGGCAACATTGAAGTCCGGGGCTTGCTTGCCTACGAGTACGCTCATGCGGTATCTCCTGATTTCGGTGCAATGAAGGGACTGGATGATACACAGGTTTACGTGTCGTTTCCGCGAACCCCACTACCGCCGACCCCGCCATTGACCGTTCATCGCACCCCGCTAGTAGTGCTGGAAGTTGTTTTGACAAGCATTCTCATTACCATTAGGATCGAGCGCACTGAGTCCAACACAGCGACGGTCCTCTTTTATGTATGTCTGTCTTTGCCAAGGTGTCACCGATGGCCAGATCCGCGAAGCGATCTACGATGGCTGCTGCAGCTATCGCGACGTCCGCGAGACTCTCGGGGTCGCCATGCAGTGTGGTAAATGTGCGTGCCTGGCCAAAGAGGTCGTACGCGATACATTGACCGAAATACAGAGTGCCCAGACGTCCACCCTGCCCTATCCCGTCGAATTTACCGCCGCCTGATTTACCGCCATTTCAAAGAACCGGACCCAGGTCCGGTTTTTTTATGTCTGAAATACAATGACTTAGCCACAAATGCAGAACTCAGTCATTCTTATTCCGATTAATTTTCACTTATTATTCAATAACTTAGGTTTGACAGTAGCAGGTGTCGGGCTCAAACTTCGGCCTATCGATCTCTCCACCCGCGAAGGCCCCGAACATGAAAGGCGATATCAGCGTCATCCAGCATCTCAACAAGATCCTCGGTAACGAGCTGGTCGCTATCAATCAGTACTTCCTACACGCACGCATGTATGAAGATTGGGGCCTGAACAAGCTTGGCAAGCATGAGTACAAGGAATCCATCGATGAAATGAAGCACGCTGACAAATTGATCAAGCGTATTCTGTTTCTTGAAGGCATCCCGAACCTGCAAGAGCTGGGCAAGATCCTGATCGGTGAGCACACCAAAGAGATGCTCGAGTGCGATCTCAAGCTGGAATACAAAGGCCTGGCCGACCTGAAGGCCGCCATTGCTCACTGTGAAACTGTCGGTGACTTCGGTAGCCGCGAGATGCTCGAAGACATCCTGGAATCCGAGGAAGAACATATCGACTGGCTGGAAACCCAGCTCAGCCTGATCGACAAGGTAGGTATCGAAAATTACCTGCAGTCGAGCATGGGCGAAGAAGCGTAATCATCGCCCAACAAAAAGCCCCGCACTGTGCAAACAGGCGGGGCTTTTTTCATGGAGCCGGCAACAGGGCCAGCCCATCGAAGATCAGGCGTCGGCCTTGACCGCGGCTGCCTTGGCGCTCGCTTCCTTGATCAAGGTCTGCAACTCACCGTTGGCGGCCATTTCGGCCATGATGTCGCTGCCGCCAACCAGTTCGCCGGCTACCCACAGCTGCGGGAAAGTAGGCCAGTTGGCGTATTTGGGCAGGTTCGCGCGGATTTCCGGGTTCTGCAGGATATCCACGTAGGCGAATTTCTCGCCGCAACCCATGACGGCCTGTGCAGCCTTGGCCGAGAAGCCGCATTGCGGAGCATTGGGCGCGCCTTTCATGTAAAGCAGGACTGTGTTGTTGGCAATCTGCTCTTTGATCGTTTCGATAATATCCATGGAGCACCTCGCTCGGCTTCTGTATCCGATAGATTAGGTCCGACAGTCGACTGGTCGGCACGGTGCGCCATTGTAACAGGAAAGCCGAGCGTCACGCTCGGGCTCTTCGGTACGGCATGACCGAATCGACGCGCAGGCCGTCGCTCAATTCATCGCAGAAGGCACCTGCAGCTGAATTTCCAGCACGGTTTCGATCTCTTCCTGAGCTACGTGAACGCCGGTCAGCTCGCCAATCAGACGCCAGTGATCGTCCAGTCCGGTGCTGATGGTCGCCATACGGTCGATCATGCGCTTGCCGGCACTGCGAGTGACCTCATCGTCGCTGCGCAGGAGCTCGAAAGACATCGAAGTCATGGAAGCAGTGAGGTGGGTCAAGGTTCGGGCGGTCAGCCCCAGCAACTCGACCAGCTGTTGTTCTTTCGATTCCATTCCATGAGCTCCGTGAATCTTGCCAGGCCTCTTTATAACTCAGAGGCCGCATTAAGGAAACGTCACGTGGTCAGCTGGGTGGCTTTATGACATGGGCCGCGCTGTTCACTGCAAGAATAGACGAATGGGAGACGCCAGTGGTTCAGCTTTTCACCTGCCCGGCGGTCTTGCGGCGATCAACGAACCGCACCCGCAGCGCTTTGGCAAACATGGGTTGTTACAGGTGTCTGCACAGCAAAAATTCAGGCCCCTATTGGTAAAAGGCGACAGTTCCTTATAGGATGGCGTCTTCCCTTAAATTTCGTCGCCCTGTGCGGCTTTCGCTGCAGGTCTCACCCGTTTTTCCGAAAAACCTGGTTCTGAGCATCTGCGGTCTGTGGCAAAAAAGGTAGTCAATGATGAGCGCAAGGCACTTTCTCTCCCTGATGGATTGCACGCCCCAAGAGCTGGTCAGCGTCATCCGTCGAGGGGTCGAGCTCAAAGACCTGCGTAACCGCGGCGTATTGTTCGAGCCCCTGAAGAATCGGGTACTAGGCATGATCTTCGAGAAGTCCTCGACGCGTACCCGGCTGTCCTTCGAAGCCGGCATGGTGCAGCTGGGCGGCCAGGCGATCTTCCTGTCTCCACGCGACACCCAGCTTGGCCGTGGCGAGTCCATCGGCGACTGCGCCATCGTCATGTCGCGCATGCTCGACGCGGTGATGATCCGAACGTTTGCCCACAGCACCCTGACCGAGTTCGCCGCCAACTCCCGCGTACCCGTGATCAACGGCCTGTCCGACGACTCTCACCCTTGCCAGCTGCTGGCCGACATGCAGACGTATCTGGAACACCGCGGCTCGATCCAGGGCAAGACCGTGGCCTGGATCGGCGACGGCAACAACATGTGCAACAGCTATATCGAAGCGGCCATCCAGTTCGATTTCCAGCTGCGCGTCGCCTGCCCCGAGGGCTATGAGCCCAGCGCGCAATTCGTCGAGCAGGCGGGCAGCCGCGTGACAATTGTGCGCGACCCCAAGGAAGCCGTACGCGGCGCCGACCTGGTCAGCACCGACGTCTGGACCTCCATGGGGCAGGAAGACGAGACAGCGCGCCGGCTGGCCTTGTTTGCCCCGTATCAGGTCACCCGCGAACTGCTCGACCTGGCCGCGCCGGATGTGCTGTTCATGCACTGCCTGCCAGCTCATCGGGGTGAAGAGATCAGCCACGACGTGCTCGACGACCCCCGCGCGGTGGCGTGGGACCAGGCGGAGAACCGTCTGCACGCACAAAAAGCGCTGCTCGAGTTTCTGGTCGCGCCAGGGTATCGCCCAGCATGAGCCAGCCGCTGCTGCTGAATCTGCGAGAGCTTGCCTGCGGCTACGGTGGCCAGCGAGTGGTGCAGAACCTGAACCTGCACCTCAACGCGGGCGACATTGGCTGCCTGCTGGGCTCCTCCGGCTGCGGCAAAACCACCACCCTGCGCGCAATCGCAGGCTTCGAGCCGGTGCACGAGGGTGAAATCCATCTGGGTGGCGAAGTCATCTCCAGGGCCGGCTTCACGCTGGCACCGGAGAAACGCCGCATCGGCATGGTGTTCCAGGACTACGCACTCTTCCCTCATTTGACCGTGGCCGAGAACGTCGCCTTCGGCATCCGCAAGCACCCGCAACAAGCGCGAGTGATCAGCGAGATGCTCGAGCTGGTGAACCTGGGCGGCCTGGACAAACGCTACCCCCACGAGCTCTCCGGCGGTCAGCAACAGCGCGTGGCGCTGGCGCGGGCCCTGGCGCCTGAACCGCAGCTGCTGCTACTGGACGAGCCGTTCTCCAACCTCGATGTGGAACTGCGCCGACGCTTGAGCCATGAGGTCCGCGACATACTCAAGAGCCGCGGCACCAGTGCCATTCTGGTGACCCACGACCAGGAGGAAGCATTCGCGGTCAGCGACCATGTCGGCGTGTTCAAGGAAGGCCGACTGGAGCAATGGGATACCCCCTACAACCTTTACCACGAGCCGGCGACGCCGTTTGTCGCCAGCTTTATCGGCCAGGGCTATTTCATCCGCGGGCAACTGACCAGTCCCGACACCGTGACCACCGAACTGGGCGAACTGCGCGGCAATCGCGCCTACACCTGGCCTGCGGGCAGTGCCGTGGATGTGTTGTTAAGGCCCGACGATCTGGTGCATGCGCCGGACAGCGCACTGAAGGTACGAATCATCGGCAAAAGCTTCCAGGGTGCCGCGACGCTGTATCGACTTCAGCTTGCCACTGGCAGCCAGCTGGAGGCCGTGTTTCCCAGCCACATCGACTATGCGCCCGGCACGGACGTCGGCATCCAGGTCGCAGCCGATCATCTGGTGCTGTTCGCCGCTGCTGGCAGCACCCCCGTGCAGTCCGGGGTGCGCCGGCACGCCTGACGGCCCGATCTTGCACACAAAAAAGGCGACCATGGGTCGCCTTTTCTTCGCCTGCCATATCACGCCGCCTGAGAAGCCTCGCCGCTGAGCAGCTGTTCTACACGATCGCAGTCCTGCTCACGGCGCAGCAAAGTGAACAGCTCGACAGCTTGCGGATAGGTCCTGGTCAGCATCGCCACCCACTGCTTCAGACGGCCCGGCGCCTGACGAGGCGTGAGCTGCTCCCTGGCCTGGCGCCAGAACTCGCGGATCAGTGGCATCAGCTCGGCCCAGGTCATCTCCGGCAGGTCGACACCCTGTCGCGCCGCAGCGATCTGGCGA
The DNA here is from genome assembly GCF_002379585.1 of Pseudomonas sp. UBA4194. GTDB lineage: Bacteria > Pseudomonadota > Gammaproteobacteria > Pseudomonadales > Pseudomonadaceae > Aquipseudomonas. The sequence goes on along the minus strand of NZ_DFUE01000068.1, from coordinate 12,707 downwards.
GCAAGGTCGGGGCGCGAGACCAGGCCGCGACCCAACATGAAGTCCTCCGCTCCGCTGATCTCGCGGCAGCGTCGCCAGTCTTCCACGGTCCAGATCTCGCCATTGGCATACACGGGCACCTTGACTACATCCTGCACCCTGGCCACCCACTCCCAGTGGGCAGGCGGCTTGTAGCCATCGACCTTGGTGCGCGCGTGCACCACCAAAACGTCGGCACCGCCTTCTGCCAGGGCCGTGGCGCATTCGATGGCGCTGTCGGGCGTGTCGAAACCCAGGCGCATCTTGGCGGTCACGGGAATCTCACTGGGCACGGTGCGCCGAACCTCCTGGAGGATGCGATGCAACAGTTCGGGTTCCTTGAGCAATACCGCCCCGCCTCGGGACTTGTTCACGGTCGTGGCAGGGCAACCGAAATTCAGGTCGATGACGGGCGCACCCAGGGTGCAAGCGAACGCGGCGTTGTCGGCCAGTGCCACCGGATCAGAGCCCAGCAGTTGTACGCGCAACGGCGTGCCGGCACGCGTGACCGAGCCTTCCAGAAGTTCGGGTCCGAACTTGTGATAATAAGCCGCGGTCAGCACACGCTCATTGACGCGTATGAACTCGGTGACGCACCAATCGATGCCGCCTACCTGAGTAAGGACATCGCGCAGGATATTGTCGACCAGGCCTTCCATGGGCGCCAAGGCTAGTTGCATGGGTGTTTCTCGGGACAGAGGGTTTCAAAGGGGGCGGATATTAGCAGAAAAGTCCGGCGTGGCTGTGCTGACCTCTTCGCGCCTTCAGGCCGCGACTACAGACCACCGCCCTGCGCCGCCAGCAACGCCGGCCCGTAGCCCTGCACAAACTCCGCCGGCATGCGCTTGGGCTTGCCACTGGACAACTCGATGCACACGAACGTGGTACGCGCGCGCAACAGCACCGCGCCATCGCGCGGCCGCACCAGCTGAAACTGGCGGGTCATCTTCAGGCGCTGATCCCAATCGACGATCCAGGTACCCAACTGCAACTCATCCTCTTCGTAGGCGCTGGCCAGGTAATCGATCTCGTGGCGGACCACGGCCATGGCGCGATCCAGACGGCGATATTCCACCAGATCCAGCCCCAGCGACTGGGAATGGCGCCAGGCGCAGCGCTCCAGCCAGGTGACATACACGGCGTTATTGGCATGGCCAAGGCCATCGATGTCTTCAGAGGTGACAGCGAGGTCGATGACAAAGGGGGTGGGTCGATCCCAATTCATGAAGGCTCCGGCAGGCTGTGGAGCAGACAGTTTAAGGGAATTTTTGCGGAGGGCAGAAAAACAAAAGGCTCATTCAATAATCGAATGAGCCTTATAAGTCCCGCAGAGCGGGTAATCGTGGCGTCCCCTAGGGGACTCGAACCCCTGTTACCGCCGTGAAAGGGCGGTGTCCTAGGCCACTAGACGAAGGGGACGCAAAACCTTCAATCAAGCCCGCCGAAGCGGACTCTGGCAAATTGGTGGAGCTAAACGGGATCGAACCGTTGACCTCTTGCATGCCATGCAAGCGCTCTCCCAGCTGAGCTATAGCCCCGAATTTATCGCCCTGCGGCGGGATGCAGACTTCACTCTGCATCTCTGTACAACTGGCGTCCCCTAGGGGACTCGAACCCCTGTTACCGCCGTGAAAGGGCGGTGTCCTAGGCCACTAGACGAAGGGGACAAACCTTCTACCATGATCAGTCTGGATCTGATCTGCCTGATGTCAAACCGCGACATGCAGGTTGGAATTTGGTGGAGCTAAACGGGATCGAACCGTTGACCTCTTGCATGCCATGCAAGCGCTCTCCCAGCTGAGCTATAGCCCCAAACAGTGTGTTGCTGTGTGGACGGGGCGCATATTAAGGCGACCATGAAGACCTGTCAAACTTATTTTCAAGATTTTTTGATTTTTTTTTATTGGGATAACAGGGACTTACCGGTGAGTCGGGTTGGAGAGGGGGGACGCGGCTTACGCCGCTGCTACAGGGCGGCTACGCCGCCCCGGAGCGTCAGGCGATGGTGCCGAGCAGCTTTTCCCATTCCTTGTTTTCTTTCTTGGATACGCCGCCCAGCAAGTCCAGGGCTTGGCGCAGACGGAAGCGGGTCAGATCAGGCCCCAGGATCTCCATGGCGTCCAGCACCGAGACCGAGCTGGCCTGCCCCGTGATCGAGGCGAACATCAGCGGCATGGCATCACGCAGCTTCAACTCCAGCGATTCGACCACTGCTTGGAGGGTAGCGGTGATGCGTTCCTTGTCCCACTGGCGCAGGCTTTCGAGTTTCCACAGGATCAATTGCATCAGCTGACGCACCTGATCAGGGGACAGCTTCTTGCTCTCGAACAACTTGGCATCCAGCTGCAAAGCGCCGGCGAAGAAAAACCCGCCCAATGGCGCGATCTGGCTGAAGGTTTCCACCCTGCCCTGCACGTGAGGCGCGATCTTCATCATGTATTCGGGGTTGAATGCCCACTTCTGCACCCGGGCTGCGAATTCTTCCACAGGCAGGTCGCGCAGCCACTGGCCGTTGAGCCACGACAGCTTCTCGATGTCGAAGATCGGCCCGCCCAGAGAGACCCGCGACAGGTCGAAATGCTCGACCATCTCGGACAACGAGAATTTCTCGCGCTCATCCGGCATGGACCAACCCATGCGCCCCAGATAGTTGAGCATGGCCTCGGGCATGAAGCCCATGCGCTCGTAGAACGTCACCGAGGTAGGGTTCTTGCGTTTGGACAGCTTGCTCTTGTCCGGGTTACGCAGCAGCGGCATGTAGCACAGCGCTGGCTGCTCCCAGCCGAAGTATTCGTAGAGCTTCATGAGCTTGGGCGCCGAAGGCAACCATTCTTCGCCGCGCAACACGTGGGTGATGCCCATCAGGTGGTCGTCGACGACGTTGGCCAGGAAGTAGGTAGGCAAACCGTCGGTCTTCATCAGTACCTGCATGTCCATGCGGTCCCATGGGATCTCGACATTGCCGCGCAGCATGTCAGGCACCACGCAGACGCCTTCGGTGGGTACTTTCATGCGAATGACGTGAGGCTCGCCAGCGGCCAGGCGACGCTGGACTTCCTCGGCGGACAGCAGCAGGGCACGACCGTCGTAGCGTGGCGTTTCGCCCCGTGCGGTTTGCTCGGCACGCATCTGGTCCAGCTCTTCGGCGGTGCAGAAGCACGGGAAGGCATGGCCCAGGTCGACCAGTTGCTGGGCGTACTTCTTGTAGATATCGCCCCGCTCGCTCTGTCGGTAAGGACCGTGAGGGCCGCCAACGTCCGGACCTTCGCTCCACTCGATGCCCAGCCAGCGCAGGGCGTCGAAGATCTGCTGTTCGGACTCGCGGGTCGAACGCAGTTGATCGGTGTCTTCGATGCGCAGGATGAATTCGCCGCCATGCTGCTTGGCAAAGCAATAGTTGAACAGGGCGATGTAAGCCGTGCCGACATGGGGGTCGCCGGTGGGCGATGGGGCGATACGCGTACGAACGGTCATGGAGGGTCTCGAGCAGGTTGAATCGAAACGCGGATGGTAGCAGGGAGTGGGGGGCGGGCTCCAGAATCGTGATCGTGTGGCTGCGGGTGTAGGGGATCGGCCGGGAACAGCGGTGCGGGCATCGCGGGCAGAGCCCGCTCCCACAGGGGCGGGTTGGCCGCGGGATTGCGGTGAGGGCATCGCGGGCAGAGCCCGCTCTCACAGGGGGCGGGTTGGCAGCGGGATCGCGGTGGGGCACAGTCTGCTGACACAAGGGTCGAGCAGGTGACTCGGGCCCTGTGGGAGCGGGTTCTACCCGCGATGGGCGCGGCGCGGTGTCAGACTTTGAGCAACCGTTCCCGCAGCTTGCCGATCTCGTCGCGCATCTGCGCTGCAGCCTCGAATTCCAGATCTCGAGCCAACTGGTACATCTTCTCTTCCAACTGCTTGATGCGCTTGGTGATCTCGCTAGGTGAGCGCAGTTCGTTCTCGTACCGTGCGTTCTCCTCGGCAGCCTTGGCCATGCCCTTGCGCTTCTTGCTGCGCGAGCCCGGCACGGTAGCGCCTTCCATGATGTCGGCGACATCCTTGATGACACCTTTGGGTACGATGCCATTGGCCTCGTTGAACGCAATCTGCTTGTCACGCCGACGCTCAGTCTCACCTATCGCCCGCTCCATCGAGCCGGTCATGCGATCGGCATACAGAATCGCCCGCCCGTTAAGGTTGCGCGCCGCCCGGCCAATGGTCTGGATCAGCGAACGCTCGGAGCGCAGGAAGCCCTCTTTATCAGCATCCAGAATCGCCACCAACGACACCTCGGGCATGTCCAGGCCCTCGCGCAACAGGTTGATGCCGACGATCACGTCGAACGCTCCCAGACGCAGGTCGCGGATGATTTCCACACGTTCCACCGTATCGATGTCCGAGTGCAGGTAGCGCACTCGCACGTCGTGATCGGCCAGATAATCGGTCAGATCTTCGGCCATGCGCTTGGTGAGCACGGTCACCAGGATGCGATCGTCGGTGGCCACACGCTTGCGGATCTCCGACAGCAGGTCGTCGACCTGGGTGGTCGCCGGGCGCACTTCCACCTGGGGGTCGACCAACCCGGTCGGGCGCACCACCTGCTCGATGATTCGGCCGGCATGCTCTTCTTCATAGGGCCCGGGTGTGGCGGAAACGAAAATGGTCTGCGGACTCACCCCCTCCCACTCATCGAAGCGCATGGGTCGGTTGTCCAACGCCGACGGCAGGCGGAACCCGTATTCCACCAGAGTTTCCTTGCGCGAGCGGTCGCCCTTGTACATGGCCCCGACCTGCGGAACGCTGACGTGGGACTCATCGATCACCAGCAGTGCATCGGCGGGCAGGTAGTCATACAAGGTGGGCGGCGGCGCACCGGAAGGCCGGCCCGAGAGGTACCGCGAATAGTTTTCGATGCCGTTGCAGTAACCCAATTCCAGAATCATTTCCAGATCGAAACGGGTCCGCTGCTCCAGCCGCTGGGCTTCTACCAGCTTGTTCTTGTCACGCAGGTAGTCCAGACGGTCCTTGAGCTCTTCCTTGATGCCCTCGACGGCCCCGAGCAGGGTCTCGCGCGGTGTAACGTAGTGACTCTTGGGGTAGAAGGTGAACCGTGGCAACTTGCGCGTGACCTCACCGGTCAGCGGATCGAACGCGGCAATGTTCTCGACTTCATCGTCGAACAGCTCGATTCGAATGGCCTCGAGGTCCGATTCCGCCGGGAAGATATCCACCACGTCGCCGCGCACGCGGAACGTGGCCCGGGCGAAATCCATCTCGTTGCGGGTGTATTGAAGATCGGCCAGACGCCGCAGCAGGGCGCGCTGGTCCAGTTTGTCGCCACGGTCCACGTGCAACACCATCTTCAGATAGGTTTCCGGGCTGCCGAGACCGTAGATACAAGAGACCGTCGTTACAATGATGGCGTCCTTGCGCTCCAGCAGCGCCTTGGTCGCCGACAGGCGCATCTGCTCGATGTGGTCGTTGATCGACGCATCCTTCTCGATGAAGGTGTCGGACGACGGCACATAGGCCTCAGGCTGGTAGTAGTCGTAGTAAGAAACGAAGTATTCCACCGCGTTGTTCGGGAAAAACGCCTTGAACTCGCCATACAACTGCGCCGCCAGGGTCTTGTTCGGCGCCAGCACCAAGGTCGGGCGCTGCACCTGGGCGATCACATTGGCGATGCTGAAGGTCTTGCCTGAACCGGTTACGCCCAGCAGCGTCTGGTGCGCCAGGCCCGCCTCGATACCTTCCACCATCAAGCGAATGGCTTCAGGCTGGTCGCCGGCGGGCTGGAAACGGGTGACGAGCTGGAACTCGGACATGACTTACCTCTTGAGTTGCAACAATCGGACGTTTCCGACTGTATTTATAGACAGTACTTATACCTAATTGGCGCCCCCTCTGACCAGTTTCAAGACCCCATGGGGCCGAACACCGATCGACGAGACCAACGGTCGAGAAATAATCCGGTAAAACCTTGTGCAACCTGTCGCCCCACGGCGCAGGCATCTCTATACTGACTCCCCGTTTGTGCACCGCTCAGTGCATTGCAATGGAGCGGTGCATCCCCCTTCACTCTCCTTTCAGAGCTACGGTAAAAATGAGCCTGTTTTCCGCTGTCGAATTGGCACCCCGCGATCCTATCCTGGGCCTCAACGAAGCATTCAACGCCGATACCCGCACCGACAAGGTGAACCTGGGCGTGGGCGTTTACTGCAACGAAGAGGGGCGAATTCCCCTGCTGCGCGCGGTCATCGAAGCCGAGACCCAGCGCGTTGCACAGCATGCCGCTCGCGGCTACCTGCCCATCGACGGCATTGCCGCCTACGACAAAGCCGTACAGACCTTGCTGTTCGGTGCCGAGTCGCCGCTGCTGGCCGCTGGCCGGGTAGTCACCACTCAGGCTGTGGGCGGTACCGGAGCCTTGAAGATCGGCGCCGACTTCCTCAAGCAGCTCTCGCCCAACGCCGTGGTCGCCATCAGCGATCCAAGCTGGGAAAACCACCGCGCGCTGTTCGAAACCGCAGGTTTTCCGGTACAGAACTACCGCTACTATGATGCGACCAGCAACGACGTTAACCGTTCCGGCATGCTCGAAGACCTGCAGGCCTTGCCTGCCGGTTCCATCGTGGTATTGCATGCGTGCTGCCACAACCCCACCGGCGTCGATCTGACTCCGGCCGACTGGGTCAAGGTGCTGGAAGTGGTCAAGGCCAAGGGTCACGTGCCGTTCCTGGACATGGCTTATCAGGGCTTCGGCGAAGGTATCCACGAAGACGCCGCCGCCGTGCGCCTGTTCGCCGACTCCGGCCTGAGCTTCTTCGTCTCCAGCTCGTTCTCCAAGTCGTTCTCGCTGTACGGCGAGCGTGTCGGTGCCCTGTCGATCATCACCGAGTCCAAGGAAGAAAGCGTTCGCGTGCTGTCTCAGGTCAAGCGCGTGATACGCACCAACTATTCCAACCCGCCTACCCACGGCGCCATGATCGTCGCCAACGTGCTCAACAGCCCCGAGCTGCGCGCCATGTGGGAAGAGGAGCTGGGTGAAATGCGCCAGCGTATTCGCGGCATGCGCTTGCAGATGGTCGAAGGCCTGGCCGCTCAGGGCGCCAACCGCGACTTCAGCTTCGTCGCCCGCCAGGCCGGCATGTTTTCCTACTCGGGCCTGACGGCCGAGCAGGCAGGCCGTCTGCGCAGCGAGTTCGGCATCTACGCTCTGGACACCGGGCGCATCTGTGTGGCCGCGCTGAACCAGCGCAACATCGATGCCGTGATCAAGGCAATCGTCCAGGTGCTGTAAGCAAAATGATCAGGGGAGGCTTGACTTCCCCTTATCAATCAGTAACATACGCAGCAGATTCCGCGATAGCTCAGTTGGTAGAGC
>NZ_DFUE01000068.1:1249-5307 GCF_002379585.1 Pseudomonas sp. UBA4194 | reverse complement strand
GACTGTTAATCATTGGGTCCCTGGTTCGAGTCCAGGTCGTGGAGCCAGATTCTGAAGAAGCCCCTCATCGCAGGGGCTTTTTTGTGGGCGTCGTTCAGCCCGGCATCCCTTCGAACTTTCCCCTCCCCCGCCGCCTCATAACAACACACCCATCACCCGGCCCACCTGCCATGGACCTAGTCGTAGCGCGCCCTGAAGGCCTGTATTGCACCGCCGGCGATTTCTATATCGACCCCTGGCGGCCAGTTGAGCGATCAGTGATCACCCACGGCCATGGCGACCATGCGCGTACGGGCAACGAGCATTACCTGGCAGCCGCGCCGGGCGAAGGTATCCTGCGCACGCGCCTGGGCCAGGACATCAATCTGCAACTGCTCGAATACGGTGAAACCCTGCGTCATCACGGCGTCACCTTGAGCTTCCACCCCGCCGGGCACGTACTGGGTTCGGCTCAGGTGCGGTTGGAATATCAGGGCGAGGTATGGGTCGCGTCCGGGGACTACAAGGTCGAACCGGATGGCACCTGTGCGCCCTTCGAACCCGTGCGCTGCCATACCTTCATCACCGAATCCACGTTTGGCCTGCCGATCTACCGCTGGCAGCCTCAGGCGGAAATCTTCGGCGAGGTGAACGAGTGGTGGAGTGCCAACGCGGCCCAGGGCAAGGCCAGCGTGCTGTTCGCCTATGCCTTCGGCAAGGCGCAGCGGTTGCTGCATGGCATCGACGCCAGCATCGGCCCGATATTGGCGCACGGTTCGGTGGAACCGCTGAACCGCGTCTACCGCGACGCCGGGGTTTACATTCCGGCCACCCAGTACNNCCGGAGACTTCAAGAAAACCGACCCGGCCTTGCGCAGTGCCTTGATCATCGCACCACCTTCGGCCGGTGGCAGTACCTGGATGCGCCGTTTCGGCGAATACAGTGACGCCTTCGCCAGCGGCTGGATGCGCCTGCGCGGCACCCGCAGGCGGCGCGGCGTGGACCGCGGCTTCGTGCTTTCGGACCATGCCGACTGGCCCGGCCTGCTGTGGGCCATCGAACAGACCGGCGCCGAGCGGGTAATGGTCACCCACGGCTCGGTCGACGTGCTGGTGCGCTACCTGCGCGACATTGGCCTGGATGCCCAAGGCTTCACCACTGAATACGGCAACGAAGAGGAACCCCAGGAGGTGGCCTCATGAAGGCCTTCGCCCAGCTTTACGCCAACCTCGACGAAACCACGTCCACCAACGCCAAGCGCCAGTATCTGGAAGATTATTTCCGCCAGGCCGACCCGGCCGATGCTGCCTGGGCCGTGTATTTCCTTTCGGGCGGCCGGCCACGGCAACTGGTGCCGACCAAGGTGCTGCGCGAACTGGCGGTTCAGCTTGCCGGTATTCCCGAGTGGCTGTTCGAGGAAAGTTACCAGGCAGTGGGCGATCTGGCGGAGACCTTTTCGCTGCTGCTGCCCGAGGCCGAACACAGCACTGACGAAGGCCTGGCCTGGTGGCTGGAACATGCGTTGCTGCCGCTGCGCGGCCTGCCACCGGAGACCTTGGCCGAACGCCTGCCGCCGCTCTGGGCAGCCCTGGATCGGCCCAGCCTGATGTTGTGCCTCAAGCTCATCACCGGAAGCTTCCGGGTCGGTGTGTCGAAGCTGTTGGTGACCCGCGCACTGGCGCAGATGGCCGAGCTGGACAGCAAACGCGTCGCCCAGCGCCTGGTGGGCTATACCGACCTGTCCCATCGACCGACTGCGGCCAGCTATCTGAAGCTGATCGCCCCGGAGTCGGCCGATGAGCACGCTCAGCGCGGCGGCCAGCCTTACCCGTTCTTTCTCGCCCATTCGCTGCAGCAACCGGTGGATCAGTTCGAGACCCTGCTGGGCCCCAGCAGCGATTGGCAGATCGAGTGGAAGTGGGACGGCATTCGTGCCCAGTTGGTGAAGCGCGAAGGCCGGTTGTGGATCTGGTCTCGCGGTGAAGAACTGGTGTCGGAGCGTTTTCCCGAGCTGCACTCGCTTGAGCAAAGCCTGCCCGACGGCACAGTCATCGACGGTGAAATCGTGGTCTGGCGCGCACCACCGCCCGCCGACACGTCACCAGAGGATTTCAGCCTGGATGCACCCTCTGCGTCTTCCACCGACGCGCCTGCGGTCCAGCCTTTCGCCCTGCTGCAACAACGCATTGGCCGCAAGACCTTGAGCAAGAAGATCCTTGAAGAAGTGCCGGTAGTGGTTCTGGCCTACGACCTGCTGGAGTGGCAAGGCGAGGACTGGCGTAACCGCGTGCAGCATGAGCGACGCACTCAATTGGAGCGAGTCATCAGCCAGGCTGGCGACCCCGTACTGCGTGCATCGCCAGTGCTGAGCGGTGAGGATTGGCATGATCTGGGCCGGCAACGCGAAGCTTCGCGCAGCCTGGGTGTCGAGGGCATGATGCTCAAGGCCCGCGAGTCGTTGTATGGCGTGGGTCGCACCAAGGACATGGGCACCTGGTGGAAATGGAAGGTCGACCCCTTCAGTGTCGATGCCGTGCTGATTTATGCCCAGGCTGGACACGGACGCCGGGCCAGTCTGTACAGCGATTACACCTTTGCCGTCTGGGACGGCCCGCCCGAGGCTTCGCAGCGCACCCTGGTGCCGTTCGCCAAAGCCTATTCGGGGCTGACGGACGAGGAAATGCGCAAGGTTGACGCCATCATCCGCAAGACCACGGTGGAAAAGTTCGGCCCGGTGAGAAGTGTCAAGCCCACCCTGGTGTTCGAACTGGGCTTCGAGGGGATTGCCCTGTCCAAACGCCACAAGAGCGGAATCGCCGTGCGCTTCCCGCGAATGCTGCGTTGGCGCCATGACAAGCCGGTGGCCGAGGCGGACAGCCTCGCCACACTGCAGGACCTACTGGCGTAACACTGGCACGCCCCATTTCGGGGCACTCTTTTAGCGTGGATTATTTTGGGGCATTGATGTACCAATGGCATCGCCCGCTGCCCGGGCGATGTGGCCGCCTGATGAAAGAATATTGTCATCAAGCGACATCGATCACCGCTCAAGCAGGGTGATTTGGACTATGGTGCGAAACTTGCTATCAAAATGATGTCTGGCACTTGCCGGTAACGAATACGGCGTTTACCCAACGCTCTCAATTGGTTTTAAGGACTGCACAATGAAAAAAGCATTGCTGACCCTTTCTGCACTGGCTCTGGCATTTTCCGCCGGCAGCGCACTGGCCAAGGAATACAAGGAATTACGCTTTGGGGTCGATCCTTCGTACGCGCCTTTTGAATCCAAAGCCGCCGACGGCAGCCTGGTAGGTTTCGACATCGACCTGGGCAACGCTATCTGCAAAGAGCTGAAAGTGACCTGCAAGTGGGTAGAGAGTGACTTCGACGGCATGATCCCAGGCCTGAAGGCCAAGAAGTTCGATGGCGTGATCTCGTCCATGACCGTGACTCCGGCGCGCGAGAAAGTCATCGACTTCTCCAACGAGCTGTTCTCCGGCCCGACCTCTCTGGTATTCAAGAAAGGCGCCGGCCTGACCGCCGACCCGGCCTCCCTCAAAGGCAAGACCGTGGGCTACGAGCAGGGCACCATCCAGGAAGCCTACGCCAAGGCTGTGCTGGACAAGGCCGGTGTGAAAACCCAGGCCTACCAGAATCAGGACCAGGTTTACGCGGACCTGACCTCCGGTCGTCTCGACGCCTCGATCCAGGACATGCTGCAAGCCGAACTGGGCTTTCTGAAATCGCCGGCTGGCGCCGACTATGAAGTCAGCCAGCCGATCGACAGCGAACTGCTGCCGTCCAAGACCGCTGTCGGTATCGCCAAGAGCAACAAAGAGCTCAAGGCCCTGATCGACAAGGGCATCAAGGCGCTGCACGATGACGGCACCTACGCCGAAATCCAGAAAAAGCACTTCGGTGACCTGAACCTGTACAGCGGCAAGTAAGCAGCACCCCACAACGCCCATTCCCACGCGGGGATGGGCGTTTTTTCGATCGGCAAAGGCCAGATACATGATCGACGACCTTTTGCAGCACCTGGGGCTGTCCGCGTTCAGCTTGAAGGGCTTTGGCCCGC
>NZ_DFUE01000068.1:0-1179 GCF_002379585.1 Pseudomonas sp. UBA4194 | reverse complement strand
GCTGCTCGAAGGCACCTGGATGACCATCAAATTATCGCTGCTGTCGCTGCTGGTGAGCGTTGTGCTCGGCCTGATCGGCGCCAGTGCCAAGCTGTCCAGCGTGGCCGTGTTCCGCATACCGGCGCAGTTGTACACGACCCTGATTCGCGGCGTGCCCGACCTGGTACTGATGCTGCTGATTTTCTACAGCCTGCAAACCTGGTTGACCAGCCTTACCGATGCCATGGAATGGGAATACATCGAGATCGACCCCTTCGCCGCCGGGGTCATCACCCTGGGCTTCATCTACGGCGCGTATTTTACCGAAACGTTCCGCGGCGCCATGCTGGCGGTACCTCGCGGTCAGATCGAAGCGGCCACTGCCTATGGCTTGAAACGCGCCCAGCGCTTTCGCCATGTGGTGTTCCCGCAAATGATGCGCTTTGCCCTGCCCGGCATTGGCAACAACTGGATGGTCATGCTCAAGGCCACGGCGCTGGTGTCGATCATTGGTCTGGCGGACCTGGTCAAGGCCGCCCAGGACGCCGGCAAGAGCACCTATCAACTGTTCTATTTCCTGGTGCTGGCAGCGCTGATCTACCTGCTGATCACCAGCGCTTCGAACATTGCCCTGCGCTGGCTGGAACGGCGCTACAGCGCTGGCACTCGTGAGGCCGTCCGATGATCGAACTTCTGCAGGAATACTGGCGACCCTTCCTCTACTCCGACGGCCAGAACATCACGGGTCTGGCCATGACCTTATGGCTGCTCAGTGCTGCCCTGATCATCGGCTTCATCGTCTCGATTCCACTGTCCATTGCCAGGGTTTCCAGCAAGGCCTGGGTGCGCTGGCCGGTGCAGTTCTACACCTATCTGTTTCGCGGAACACCGTTGTATATCCAGTTGCTGATCTGCTACACCGGGATCTACAGCCTGCAGGCGGTGCGCGACCAGCCACTGCTCAACGAGTTTTTCCGCGATGCCATGAACTGCACCATCCTGGCCTTCGCCCTGAACACCTGCGCCTACACCACCGAGATCTTTGCCGGGGCGATCCGCAGCATGCACCACGGCGAAGTGGAGGCAGCCAAGGCGTTCGGTCTGCGCGGTTGGAAACTGTATGCCTACGTGATCATGCCCTCGGCGCTGCGCCGCTCGCTGCCGTACTACAGCAACGAAGTGATCCTGATGCTGCACTCC
>NZ_DFUE01000062.1 GCF_002379585.1 Pseudomonas sp. UBA4194 | reverse complement strand
CTACAGACCGCCCCACCACCCTCACCAACCCCACGTACTGCGCATTCCGCATATTACCTAATTCCTAAAATGAATTTCACGCACAGACAATACTCCGTTAGCTTATAAGCATTCGATTGGTTATCACACTTTAAAATAACCAAATTGCTTACCCCTGACGCTCCTGGAGTTTCCTGTGCGCAACGTTCTCAAACTCGCCGCCGCCGCGCTGGCCATTGCCGTATCTGCGGGCGTCAGCGCCCAGACCCTCACCGTAGGTGACCAGAGCTACAACACCCGCGCGGTGATGGAAGCCGCCGGCGTGCTCAACGATCTGCCCTACACCCTGGACTGGAAGCAGTTCACCGCCGGCTCCCCCGTAGCTGAAGCGCTCAACGTCGGCAGCCTGGACGTCGGCCTGCTGGGCGATGCCCCTCCCCTGTTTCTGGGTGCCTTGGGCGCGCCCATCAAGGTGATCGCGGTCAGCCAGCAGAGCCTCGACGGCGTGGCCATCCTGGCCCGCAAGGATTCGGCGATCAACACCCTGGCCGATATCAAAGGCAAACGGGTCGCCATCTGGAAGGGATCATGGAGCCAGCAACTGCTGTTCACCGCCCTGGACAAGGCCGGTGTGCCCCGTGACTCGGTCGACATTCGCTACCTCAGCGCACTTGACGCCTCCCACGCTCTGGAAGGCGGCTCGGTGGACGTGATCGCCACCTGGGAACCCTATGTCACGCAGCAGGAACGCCAGGGTGCCAAGGTCATTGCCACCGCCAAGGGACTGATCCCGGCGCAAAGTTTCGTGGTCGCCAACAACGATTCCCTGAGCGAGAAACGGGCCGCCATCAGCGACTTTCTGCAACGCCTGAAAAAAGCCCGGGAGTGGACCCTCAGCGATCCGGCCCATAACGACGCCTACGCCGATGCCTGGGCCGAGCGCACCAAGGCCGACCGGGAAATTGCCCGTGCCTGGTTCTCCCGCGCGAAAACCCAGGTCGGGCCGGTGGATCAAACCAAGATCGCCGCCGCGCAGCAGACCATCGATTTCTTCAGCGGCCTGGGCTTGATCAAGTCCTACCCTGCCGCGTCGCTTTTCGATGATTCGTTCAAGGGTGCCTTCGAACCGAAGACCACCGCCCAAGCCGCGCCATAAGGACAGGACAGCCAAACCATGAGCCAACGACAACTCAAACTCGGCGCCCTGACCATGGGCGTCGGCGGCCCCGGCCGCCACAACCTGTGGCTGGACCCGGAACTGCCCAGTGACGCCAGCGTAAACATCGATTGGTACATCGACATCGCGCGCCAGGCTGAAGCGGCCTGCTTCGACCTGATTTTCATTGTCGACAGCCAGTTCATCACCCCCGGTTCACCGCCGCACTATCTGAACCGCCTGGAGCCGCTGACCCTGCTCTCGGCGCTGGCCGTGAGCACTCGCCATATCGGCCTGGTCGGCACCCTGACCACGTCCTACAACGAGCCCTTCAATGTGGCCCGGCGTCTGGCCTCGCTGGACCTGATCAGCAAGGGCCGCGCCGGCTGGAACGTGGTGACCAGTGGCGACGCCGGCACCGCGGGCAACTACGGGCGCGACGAACACTACGATTACGACACCCGCTACTCCCGCGCTCAGGAGCACGTGAAAGTGGTGCAGGGTTTGTGGCAATCCTGGGAGGACGACGCGTTCACGCGCGATCGCAGCAGCGGTCGCTACTTCGATCCGGCCAAACTGCACGCGCTGAACCACAAGGGTGAGCACTTCCAGGTGGTGGGCCCGCTGAACATCCAACGCTCGCCTCAAGGCCAGCCGGTGATTTTCCAGGCCGGTGACTCCGAGCAGGGTCGCGAACTGGGCGCCGCCATCGCCGACGTGGTGTTCACCCACGCGCCGACCTTGGAGCAAGGTCAGCAGTTCTATCGCGAGATCAAGGCCCGCGCCGAGCGCCAGGGGCGTGACCCGGAGCAGGTGCTGGTGTTGCCAGGCGCAGAAGTTTTCGTCGGCGATACCGATGAACAGGCGCGGGAAATCGAGCGCCATTACCATCAGACCGACCACAGCTTCGAGCAGGCCCTGCTGGAATTCGGCCGCTCGTTCGGCTGGCACGACTTCAGCCAGTACGACCTGGATGCACCCTTCCCGGTGCAGGCGCTGGAAGCGGCCCGCAGCAGCTTCTTCACCGTGGCCAAGCGCATCACCGACAAGGCAGTGAGTGAAGGTCAGACCTTGCGCCAGGCCGTACAGGCCTCCCGTCAATTGCGCCCCGGGGCATTCGTCGGCACCGCGGAAACGGTCGCGGCGAAGATGGCCACCTGGTTCGAAGCGCACGCGGTGGATGGGTTCAATATCTACATCGGGCACCCCGGGCAGTTCCGGCGGTTTACCGAGGAGGTGGTGCCGTTGTTGCAGGCGCGCGGCGTGTATCGGCGCGAATACCCGGGCGGGACGTTGCGTGAGACGTTGGGGTTGGATATTCCCGTTGTGCGTCGCGGTTGAGAGTTTCTGAGGAGGGTCCCCTCACCCCGGCCCTCTCCCTGAGGGAGAGAGCGCCGAAAGCATACGGCGTACCGCGAATCCCACCCCAAGGTGCCCCGCTTGGCACCTGCAACGTGCCGTTCCCCCCATTCACCGCTACAATGCCCGCCTGACCGTGATCACCCAGACTAAAAAAACATGTCCTTGCCCAAACACCACCTGGAATTGCTCAGCCCTGCCCGCGATGTTGCCATCGCCCGCGAGGCTATCCTGCATGGCGCCGACGCCGTGTACATCGGCGGCCCGAGCTTCGGCGCGCGGCACAATGCCTGCAACGAGCTGAGCGATATTGCCGGCCTGGTCGAGTTCGCCCGGCGCTACCACGCGCGGGTGTTCACCACCCTGAACACCATTTTGCACGACAACGAGTTGGAGCCGGCGCGCGCGCTGATCCACCAGCTCTACGATGCCGGCGTCGATGCCCTGATCGTGCAAGACCTGGGTGTGATGGAGCTGGATATTCCGCCCATCGAGCTGCACGCCAGCACCCAGACCGACATCCGCACCTTGGCCCGGGCCAAGTTCCTCGACCAGGCGGGGTTCTCGCAGCTGGTCCTGGCCCGCGAGCTGAACCTGCAGGAAATCCGGGCCATCGCCGACGAGACCGACGCCGCCGTCGAGTTCTTCATTCATGGCGCGTTGTGCGTGGCGTTCTCGGGGCAGTGCAATATCTCCCACGCCCATACCGGGCGCAGCGCCAACCGCGGCGACTGCTCCCAGGCCTGCCGCCTGCCCTACACCCTCAAGGACGACCAGGGCCGCGTGGTGGCCTATGAAAAGCACCTGCTGTCGATGAAGGACAACAACCAGAGCGCCAACATCCGCGCACTGGTCGACGCCGGCGTGCGCTCGTTCAAGATCGAAGGCCGCTACAAGGACATGGCCTATGTGAAGAACATCACCGCCTACTATCGCCAGCGGCTGGACGACGTGCTCGAAGACCGCACCGACCTGGCCCGTGCCTCCAGCGGTCGCACTCAACACTTCTTCGTGCCCGACCCGGACAAGACCTTCCACCGGGGCAGCACTGACTATTTCGTCACCGACCGCAAGATCGACATCGGCGCTTTCGACTCTCCGACCTTCACCGGGTTGCTGGTGGGCACCGTGGAAAAGGTCGGCAAGCGCGACCTGCAAGTGGTCACCCACGAGCCGCTGTCCAACGGCGACGGCCTCAATGTGCTGATCAAGCGTGAAGTGGTGGGCTTTCGTGCCAACATCGCCGAACCCAAGGGCGAATTCGAGGAAGACGGCGAGAGACGCTACCGCTACCGCGTCGAACCCAACGAGATGCCCGGCAACCTCAACCAGCTGCGCCCTCACCACCCCTTGAGTCGCAACTTGGACCACAACTGGCAGCAAGCCCTGGTCAAGACCTCCGCCGAACGCCGCGTGGGCCTGGCCTGGGTAGCGCACCTGCGTGAGCAGCGTCTGGCGTTGAGCGCTACCAGCGAGGAAGGCATTCGTGTGGAGGTTGCCCTGGACGGCCCGTTCGGCCCGGCCAACAAACCGGAGCAGGCCCTAGAGCAGTTGCATGACCTGCTCGGCCAACTGGGGACCACCCAGTACCACGCCACCGCCATCGAGCTGGATGCGCCCCAGGCCTGGTTCATCCCCAATTCCCAGCTCAAGGCCCTGCGCCGCGAGGCCATCGAGGCCCTGACCGCTGCACGCATCGCCGCCCATCCGCGCGGTGCACGCAAGGCCGAGAGCGTGCCGGCCCCGGTCTATCCCGAGTCGCACCTGTCGTTCCTGGCCAACGTCTATAACCAGAAAGCCCGGGACTTCTATCACCGCCACGGGGTCAAGCTGATCGACGCGGCCTACGAGGCGCACGAGGAAGCCGGAGAAGTGCCGGTGATGATCACCAAGCACTGCCTGCGTTTCTCCTTCAACCTGTGCCCCAAACAAGCCAAGGGTGTCACGGGCGTGCGCACCAAGGTCGCGCCGATGCAGCTGGTGCATGGCGATGAAGTGCTGACCCTGAAGTTCGACTGCAAACCATGCGAAATGCATGTGATCGGCAAGATGAAGGGCCATATCCTCGACCTGCCTCAGCCAGGCAGCGGCGCCAACATCGTCGGCCATATCAGCCCCGAAGACTTGCTCAAGACCATCCCCCGCGCGCCGCACTGATCCGTCCCGGCGGCCAGGCCTCAAAGGTTTGGTCGCTGCTCCTGCCCCTCTGTCAGGTGAACTCCATGGCCAGCATTTGCGCTCATCATCAAGGTCGCAGCCTGATCGGCGGGGCCGCTCAGGGCACCTTGATTTTCGCCGACACCGGGCTGAGCTTCTGGGGTGGCGTCGATCCGGCCACTGGCCAGGTCATCGACCAACATCACCCGTTGCACGGTCGGCAACTGTCCGGGCAGCTACTGGCCATTCCCAGTGGCCGAGGGTCGTGCACCGGCAGCAGCGTGATGATGGAGCTGATCAGCCAAGGCCGCGCACCGGCGGCATTGATCCTCGCCGAGCCCGACGAAATCCTCACGCTGGGCGTGCTGGTGGCGCGCTATTTTTTCGAGCGATCGCTGCCCGTGCTGTGCGTTGGCCCCCAGCTCTTCGCGCAACTGGCGAGCTACGGCTGGGCGCGGGTGGTGGATGATCGCCTGGAGTTGTATCGCGACGAGCCCGAAGGGCTTGAACCGATGCCCCCTGCCCTTGCGGACCTGGCGTTCGAAAGCACACTGAAGCTAAGCCCGTTCGACCACAGCCTGCTCGAGGGCCAACATGGCAAGGGCGCGCAGGTGGCCATGCAGATCGTCACGCGCATGGCGGAGTTGCAGGGCGCACGCGAGCTGGTGGACGTCAGCCAGGCGCATATCGACGGCTGCATCTATACCGGGCCGGCCAGCCTGCAGTTCGCCGAGCAGTGGGTGCAGTGGGGCGCGCGGGTGCGCGTCCCCACTACCCTCAACGCCATTTCGGTGGACCAGCGACGCTGGCGCGAGCTGGGTGTCGATCCGGCCTTGGGTGACCCAGCCAGCGCCCTGGGTGATGCCTATATGGCCATGGGCGCGCAGATGAGCTTCACCTGTGCGCCCTACCTGCTCGATACCGCGCCGAGCCTGGGTGAGCACGTGGTGTGGGCCGAGTCCAATGCGGTGGCCTATGCCAACAGCGTGCTGGGCGCGCGCACCCAGAAGTATGCCGACTACCTGGATATCTGCATCGCCCTGACGGGTCGCGCGCCGCTGGCTGGCTGTCATGTGGACGACCAACGCCAGCCGCGGCTGGGCTTCACCGTCACCCGACCGGCCGCTGCCGACGACAGCTTCTATCCCTTGCTGGGCTACCACATCGGTGCGCTGTGCGGCAGCCGTATTCCGCTGATCTTCGGGTTGGAGCAACAATGTCCCAGTTTGGATGACCTGAAGGCTTTCAGTGCAGCGTTCGCCACCACCAGCGCGGCGCCCATGTTTCACCTGGCCGGTGTCACCCCGCACGCCAGGGATCTCGAAGCATCGGCCCACACCCGCATCGGTCTGCCGATGCGCGACGTGCAACCCGCTGACTTGCTGCACAGCTGGCACGAGCTCAACAGCGCACGGGAAGCTCAGGTCGATGTGGTGACACTGGGTAATCCGCATTTTTCCTTGAGCGAGTTCGCTCGCCTGGCAGCTATGTGCGCCGGACGCCGCAAGCATCCTGACGTGGTTCTGGCGATCACCTGTGGCCGGACGATTCTGGAGCAGGCTCGGCAGCAAGGCCATGTCGCGGTGCTGGAGCGGTTCGGCGCGACGCTGATCACCGACACCTGCTGGTGCATGCTGGGTGAACCAGTCATTCCCCCCGCCGCCCGCGTGCTCATGACCAACTCCGGCAAGTACGCCCACTATGCACCGGGGCTGGTTGGGCGTAGCGTGCACTTTGGCAGCCTGGCGGATTGCGTGGCCGCGGCCTGCACCGGCCAAACCCCGATGCAAAGTCCGCCCTGGCTGCCGCGCAACTGACCCGAGCCAGCGGCAACTTTCCATGGGGCTGGGGCTCTACTACGATAATCGACAATCCGACGCTGCCCCTCAGGAGCCCTGCCCATGCCCCGATTTCTTTACCTGACCTTCGCCAGTTTGGCCTTGCTTTCCAGCCAGGCCATGGCTGACGGGTTGAAGATCGCCGTGATCGGCGCCGGCAACGTTGGCGGCACGTTGGGCACGCTATGGGCACAGGCAGGGCACCCGGTGATGTTCTCCTCGCGTCATCCCGAGGAGCTGACCGATCTGGTGAAAGCGGCCGGCGCCAATGCGCGGGTGGGTTCCGTCAGCGAGGCAGCGACCTGGGCCGACGTGATTGTGCTGAGCGTGCCCTATGGCGCCATGCCGGTGGTGGCCGAACAGCTCAAGGGCGCATTCCAAGGCAAGGTGGTGCTCAGCGCCAGCAACCCGTTCAGCGGTCGTGACGGGGACACCGGGCGCAAGGCACTGGCACAAGGTGTGGCCCTGGCCGATCAGCAGTACCTGCCCGGCGCGCACCTGGTGCGCGCGTTCAACGCCATCGGTTACGCCTCGATGAAGGGCCAGTCGGGCAAGGGCAAGGCTATCCCGACGTTCGCCGACGACGCCCAGGCTCGTGAAATGGGCGCCAGGCTGGTGCGCGATGCCGGCTTCGTTCCGGTGTTGCTGCCGCTGTCCAAGGCCAATGACGGGCTGCCGGGCGGGCCGCTGAGTGGGGTGCTGACCGAGGCGCAGATTCGAGAAAAATCCGGGCATTAGTCGCGCGCTGCAACCCTTAAGGCTTATTCCATCCAGCGCTTATCATTAAGCGTTTTGTGATTATCCAGACATAAGAGACAGTGCTACTGTCGGCGTCATAACGATCAGCCGTTGTGTCGCCTTTTATGCCCAATTATCTGGATTCCCGTCATCGTCATCAGATCCTGCAACTGCAGGACACCTGGACCGCGCGCACCGAATGGCCCACCTGGCTGCTTCTGCTGGGGACCTATGGCGCCTGGTGGAGCGTGGTTCACTTCAGCCCTTTCGCCGGGCGACTGTTGACGGTCCTGCTGCTGGTGCCGGTGATTACCCTGTGGATGTCGCTGCAACATGAAATGTTGCACGGCCATCCGACCCGCTGGCGCGGCCTGAACAAGCTGCTGGGCTATGCACCACTGGCGATCTGGTACCCCTACACCCTGTATCGCGACAGCCACCTGGCGCATCATCGCGATGATGCCCTGACCATGCCGCATCACGACCCGGAAAGCCGCTACCTCGATGCCCAGAGCTGGTCGCGCAGCGCAGGCCTGGGCCAGGCGTTGCATTGGTTGAACAAGACCTTGATAGGCCGTGTCTGCGTGGGACCTGCGCTGGCCCTGGCGGGTTTGATCACTCAGGAGTGTGGACGCCTGCGCCGTGGCGAACGGCAAGCGTGGCTGATGTGGACCACCCACCTGGCGTGCGTATTGGTGCTGCTTTGGTTCATCACCAGCCAGGGCGTACAGATCGTCGATTACCTGTCGGCCAGCGTGCTGGCGCTGGCGTTGTCCATGGTGCGTTCCTATTACGAACATCGCCCTGCCGATGCGCCAGAGCAGCG
The DNA here is from genome assembly GCF_002379585.1 of Pseudomonas sp. UBA4194. GTDB lineage: Bacteria > Pseudomonadota > Gammaproteobacteria > Pseudomonadales > Pseudomonadaceae > Aquipseudomonas. The sequence goes on along the minus strand of NZ_DFUE01000062.1, from coordinate 1,140 downwards.
TTCGGTGCTCAATGAGGCGGGCTGGCCGTGGCGGTGGTTGTTTCTCAACTTGAACCTGCATCTGGTGCATCACGATCTGCCAGGATTGCCTTGGTACTATTTGCCGCGCGTGTACCGCGAGCGGCGAGCAGACTGGTTGCAACGCAGTGGGCATTTCCTGGTCAATGGCTACAGCGAACTGTTTCGCCGCTACGCCGTCCGCCCCGTGGACAGCCCCCTGCACCCCCGAAGTTGAGGCAGCCAGCCGTGACCGCCGAAGTGATTGCCGAACTGCCCATGTACCCAGCACCCGCCGCCGTAGGTGCTGCGTATGAGCAATGGCTGCGGTGCACCCTTGAGCTGTTGGGCATCGATGAGCACACTCCCTGGAAGGGGTCGCTGGAGGCGCTCTGGCTGCATCCGCATTTGCTGTTGGCGCAGACCTGCGGCTTTCCATTGATTACGCAACTCAAGGAGCAGGTACGTGTGGTCGGCCAGCCCTGCTTCGACCTGCCCGATGCGCAGAATGGGAAGCACTGCAGCGTGCTGGTGGTGCGCGCCGACGACCCGCGGGAGTTGCTGGCCGAGTATTTCAATTGCCGCGGCGCCTACAACAGCCTCGACTCCAATAGCGGGATGAATCTGTTGCGCCATGCACTGATTCCTCATGTTCGCCAAGGCCGCTTCTTCGCCAGCGCACAAGCCACGGGCAGCCACCGCGAGAGCATCGCCCAGGTGGCGCGCGGCGAGGCGGATCTGGCCGCTATCGACAGTGTGACCTTCGCTTATCTGGCCCGATACGCTCCGGACGAGGTGGCAGGTGTGCGGGTGCTGGGGCGTACGGCAAGCAGCCCGACCCTGCCCTACATCACGGCCCTTAAGGGGCCCGATCCACAAGTGTTGCGCGCAGCCATGAATGGGGCGCTGCAAGCGCTGCCTGAAGTCGCGTTGACGCTGGGAATCGTGGCCGTGCGGGAGGCAGAGCTGGGAGATTACGGGGTGTTGCTAAGGTATCGGGATGAGGCGCTGGGAGTGGTGATCTAGGCGGGCATGGAAATCATAAAACTTACACATACAATGCTAGCTCCATCTTGCAACTTGCGGGGGTGAGGCGGGTTTGGGGGTGATGGCAGGGTTGGGGATCGGTGGTGGATGGTCCCC
>NZ_DFUE01000043.1:8959-89981 GCF_002379585.1 Pseudomonas sp. UBA4194 | reverse complement strand
GCATGAGCCGCTGTTGCAGGTGCAAGAGACGTTCACCGCCGACGAAGCGCTGCGTTTGCAGTTGTTGCATTTCATCGAGGTGGCACAGGGCCGTGTGCAGCCGCTGGTAAGCGTGGCGGATGGCGCCCGGACGTTGGCGCTGGTGGAGGCCATCGCCGAGGCGGGGCGCAGTGGGCGGGCCTGTGTGCCGAGGGTGGTGGGGCAGGGTTGGGATTTGTGGTGAATGGTCCCCTCACCCCAGCCCTCTCCCTGAGGGAGAGGGAGCTAAAAGCAGATCGCCGATATCCGCAACGCCATTGTTCGGCTCCCTCTCCCTCAGGGAGAGGGCTGGGGTGAGGGGACCATTCACCGCAAAACCCAACCCTGCCAACTACCCCTGATCCCGCTTGAACGCCAAACGGAACTGATGCAACAGCGGTTCGGTATACCCGCTCGGTTGTTCACACCCCTCGAACACCAGCGCGCTGGCGGCCTTGAACGCTACCGATGCGGAGAAATCGTCGGCCATGGGCCGGTACGAGGGATCGCCGGCGTTCTGCTGATCCACCACCCGGGCCATGCGTTTCAAGGTCTCGACGACCTGCTCGCGACTCACCACACCGTGGGTCAACCAATTGGCCAGGTGCTGGCTGGAAATGCGCAAGGTCGCGCGGTCCTCCATCAAGCCCACGTCGTGAATGTCCGGCACCTTGGAGCAACCGATGCCCTGCTCGACCCAACGCACCACGTAGCCCAGCAAGCCCTGGGCATTGTTGTCCAGCTCCTGGCGGATCTGTTCGGCCGACCATTGGGCCTGGGCCACCACCGGAATGGTCAGCAGATTGTTCAGCAGCTCATCGCGTTCGCCGCTGGCGTCGATCTGTTCCAGGGTTTGCTGCACTTCGCTCACATCCACCTGGTGGTAATGCAGGGCATGCAGTGTGGCCGCAGTGGGCGAGGGTACCCAGGCGGTATTGGCGCCCGCTTTGGGGTGACCGATCTTCTGCACCAGCATGTCGGCCATCAGGTCGGGCATGGCCCACATGCCCTTGCCGATCTGTGCCTTGCCGCGCAGGCCGCAGGCCAGGCCCGTGAGCATGTTGTTACGCTCGTAGGCGGCAATCCAGGCGCTGCCTTTCATGTCGCCCTTGCGCAGCATGGGCCCTGCCTGCATGGCACTGTGGATCTCGTCGCCGGTGCGATCCAGAAAGCCGGTGTTGATGAACGCCACTCGCGATTTCGCCGCAGCAATACAGGCCTTGAGGTTCACCGAGGTACGCCGTTCCTCGTCCATGATGCCGATCTTGAGGGTATGGCGCGGCAGCTTGAGCAAGTCCTCGATGGCGCTGAACAGCGTGTGGGCGAATGCCACTTCAGCGGGGCCGTGCATCTTCGGTTTGACGATGTACAGGCTGCCGGCGCGTGAGTTACCGCGTCGCTGCAGGTCGTACAGTCCGATCAGGCTGGTGACCACCCCGTCCAGAATGCCTTCGGGGATTTCGCGGTCTTCGCCGTCGAGGATCGCCGGATTGGTCATCAGGTGGCCGACGTTGCGGATCAGCAGCAGCGAACGGCCATGCAGGCTCAGGCTGCCACCGCTTGGGGTGTGGTATTGGCGGTCGGCATTGAGCCGGCGAGTAAAGCGCTTGCCGCCCTTGTCCAGCTCCTCGGTCAGGTCACCCTTCATCAGGCCCAGCCAGTTGCGATAGACCTGAACCTTGTCGGCGGCATCCACCGCCGCGACCGAGTCCTCGCAGTCGATGATGGTGGACAGCGCCGCCTCGAGCAGCAGGTCCTTGACCCCGGCGGCATCGGTGCGACCGATGGGTGAGGTTGGATCGATCTGGATTTCGATGTGCAAGCCGTTGTGCTTGAGCAGCACCGCCACCGGTTGTGACGCTTCGCCCTGGAAACCCACGAACTGGCCAGGGTCGGCCAGGGCACTGTGGCTGCCGTCGCTCAGCTGGACCTGCAGTTGCCCATCGATGATCGCGTAGGCGGTGGCGTCCTTGTGGGAGCCGCCGGCCAGCGGCGCGCTCTGATCGAGCAGGGCACGGGCAAAGGCGATTACCTTGCTGCCGCGCACTTCGTTGTAGCCCTTGCCGCGGGCTGCGCCGTCGCTCTCGGGGATCGCGTCGGTGCCGTACAGGGCATCGTACAGCGAGCCCCAGCGCGCGTTGGCGGCGTTCAGGGCGTAGCGGGCGTTGGTTGCCGGCACCACCAATTGCGGACCGGCCTGCAAGGCAATCTCGCTGTCGACCGCAGTGGTGTCGATCTGCACATGGTCCGGCTGGGGCAGCAGGTAACCAATGGATTCGAGGAAACTGCGATAGGCGCCTGGGTCCTGGATCGGCCCTGGGTGCGCGCGATGCCATTGGTCCAGCTCCGCCTGCAAGCGGTCGCGCTCGGCCAGCAGCACGCGGTTTTGCGGCGCGAGGTGATGAACCAAGGCATCGAAGCCGGTCCAGAACGCTTCCGATTCGATGCCGCTTTCGGGCAACACTTCGTTTTCAATGAAATCGTACAGCGTGCGATCCACCTGCAGGCGCTGCGCTCTCATGCGAGGGTTCATGGTCGCTCCTCCGGTTCAGGCCAGTGCTGCCGCGCCGGCACGGGCAATCTGGGCGTCTTCGGAGGCCTTGACGCCGGATACGCCGATGGCGCCGATCACCTGCCCTTCGAACACCAGCGGCACCGCGCCCTCCAGGCAGGTCATGATGCCGCCCGACAGGAACGCCGTGCGGCCGTTGTTCACCATGTCCTCGAACACCTTCGACTCCTTGCGCCCCAGCGCCGAGGTGCGCGCCTTGCCCGGGGCGATGTAGGCAGTGCTGGCGGCGGCGCCGTCCAGGCGTTCGTAAGCCAGCAAGTGGCCACCGTCATCGACTACGGCAATCCCCACCGGCCAATTGTTCTTCAACGCTTCGGCGCGGGCGGCAGCGAGAATGCGGGTGACGTCTTCGTGGCCAAGGATAGCTTTGCTCTGCATGGTGCTTCTCCAGTCTGTGGTCGTCTGTGGTCGGTTTCAGGGTAACGGTTGTCGAGCCAATGGGTGTTCGGGCAATGCCTGCTCCACCAACTCGATCCAGTGCCGCACGGGCGTACGCCCAGCGCCGTCGAGGTGGTTCTGGCAGCCGATGTTGGCCGTGGCGATCACTTGCGGGCGACCGCTCTCCAGCGCGTTGAGCTTGTTGTCGCGCAGCTGCCGCGCCAGCACCGGTTGCGTCACCGAATAGGTGCCGGCTGAACCGCAGCATAGATGGCTATCGGGCACATCGGTCAAGTGAAAGCCCAGGCGGCGCAACAGGTCCTCGGTCACGCCGCCCAGTTTCTGCGCATGTTGCAGGGTGCAGGGGCAGTGGAACGCCAGGCGCAGATCGGTGCGTGCCTCGAGTTTTTCGACGGGTTCATCGCGCAGCACTTCGACCAGGTCCCTGGCCAGGGCACTGACTCGCCGGGCCTTGGCCGCGTACGCCGGATCGTGTTCAAGCAGATGGCCGTAGTCCTTGATGAACGCGCCGCAGCCACTGGCGGTCTGCACGATGGCCTCGGCACCGGCTTCGATCGCCGGCCACCAGGCATCGATATTGTGCCTGGCGCGTTGCAGACCTTTGGCCTGGTCGTCCAGGTGGTAGTCGACAGCGCCACAACAGCCGGCCTGACGCACGTCGGTGACGCTGATGCCCAGGCGATCCAGCACCCGAGCGGTCGCGGCATTGGTGTTGGGTGACAGCCCAGGCTGCACACAGCCTTCGAGCATCAGCACCTGGCGTGCGTGGTTTGCCGTAGGGCGAGCCACGGGGGCGTGCACCTGACGAGGCAGTTTGTCTCGCAGGCGTTGCGGCAATAGCGGGCGGAAGGCCTGTCCCAGCTGCACCATGGCCTTGAATGCACCGGGATGGGGTGTCAGGGCCCGGAGCCCGCCGCGCAGCCAGCGCTGCTCGGCAGGACGTGGCACGGCCTGATCGACCAGCGCACGGCCAATGTCCAGCAGGTTGTGATACTCCACCCCGGAAGGGCAGGTGGTTTCGCAGTTGCGGCAGCTCAGGCAGCGGTCCAGATGCAGCTGGGTATGCGCGGTGACCTCGTTGCCTTCCAGCACCTGTTTGATCAGGTAGATGCGACCGCGTGGGCCGTCGAGTTCATCGCCCAACAGTTGGTAGGTGGGGCAGGTGGCATTGCAGAAACCGCAATGCACGCAGCTGCGCAGAATGCGCTCGGCTTCTTCGGCGCGGGGCAACTGACGCGCCTGTTCGCTGAAATGGGTCTGCATGGTCAGAGCTCCGGATACAGGCGGCCAGGGCAGAAGATACCCTGAGGGTCGAGTTGTGCCTTGAGCTGGCGGTGGTAGCGCAGCAGCAGGGCAGGCAGCGGTTGGAACGGCGCATCGGTTACCCCTGGGCTGTAGCAGGTGACATGCCCGCCCACTTCAGCAACGCTCTGGCGAATCCGCGGCGCGTCGGCGTCGGACTTCAGCCAGCGCTGCGCGCCACCCCAGTCGATCAGTTGCTCGCCGGGCAATGGCAGCGGGCCGATATTGTTCGGCAGTGACAACCGCCACAGCGGTCGGGCGTCATCGAAGAAAGCCAGGCGATGCTCGTTCAGTTCGTCCCAGAAGCAGGAGTCCACCGGTTCGCCACCGACCCGCTCGTGGGCCGCCGCCACTGAGCCTTCGCCGCTTTCCAGGCGCAGGTACAAGTGCTCGCCATCGTGGCAGGCGCCACTGATCGGCATCGGCTGCTGGCCCCACTCGCTGAGCTTGTGCAGGGCCCGCTCGATGTCGGTATGAATTCTGATGCTGAAGCAGGCGCGGGGCTTGGGCAGCACCTTGAGGGACACTTCGCTGAGCAAGCCCAGTGTGCCGAAGCTGCCCGTCATCAGGCGGGACAGGTCATAGCCGGCGACGTTCTTCATCACTTCGCCGCCGAAGCGCAGATGCTTGCCCAGGCCGGTGATTACCCGAGTGCCCAACACGTAGTCCCGAGCGGAGCCGGCCCACGGCCGGCGCGGCCCGGACAGCCCGGCAGCGATGGTGCCACCCAGGGTGGCGCCTTCGCCATAGGCCGGTGGTTCGAAGGGCAGCATCTGGCCGGCGGCGTCCACGGCAGCACGCAATTCGGCCAGAGGGGTGCCGGCACGGGCGGTGATCACCAGTTCGGTGGGGTCGTAGGTGACGATGCCTCGATGGGTGCGGGTATCGAGCACCTGGCCGGCGCAGGCACGTCCCAGGAAGTGCTTGGTGTTGGCGCCCTGGATGCGCAGCGGGCGGTCATCGGCCAGCGCCTCCCGGACCTGCTCCAACCACTGGGTGCTGGCGTCGTGATCGTGCTCGGCCATCAGAAGCGCTCCAGTTCCGGGAAGGGCAACTGCCCGTGGTGAATATGCATGGCGCCGAACTCGGCGCATCGCTGCAGGGTCGGAATGTTCTTGCCGGGGTTGAGCAGACGGTCTGGATCGAACGCCGCCTTGATCGCGTGAAACAGGGTCAGCTCGTCGCTGTTGAACTGGGCGCACATCTGATTGATCTTTTCCCGCCCCACGCCGTGTTCGCCGGTGATGCTGCCGCCCACCGCCACGCACAACTCTAGGATCTTGCCGCCCAGCATTTCCGCGCGCTCCAGCTCGCCTGCGCGATTGGCATCGAACAGAATCAAGGGGTGCATATTGCCGTCGCCGGCATGGAATACGTTGGCCACCCTCAAGCCATATTCTGTGGACAGTTCGGTGATGCCCTTGAGCACCCCCGCCAGCGCGCGGCGGGGAATGGTGCCGTCCATGCAGTAGTAATCCGGCGACAAGCGACCCACGGCGGGGAAGGCATTCTTGCGCCCAGCCCAGAACTTCATGCGCTCGACTTCGTCCCGCGCCTGACGCACCTCGGTGGCGCCTGCCTGGGTGAGCACCTGATGCACTCGCTGGCAGTCGTCATGGACATCCGCTTCCACGCCGTCCAGTTCGCACAGCAGAATAGCTTCGGCCTCCACGGGGTAGCCTGCGTGGATGAAGTCTTCTGCGGCGCGAATGGCCAGGTTGTCCATCATTTCCAAACCACCCGGAATGATGCCAGCGGCGATGATGTCAGCCACTGCCCGCCCTGCTTTTTCCACTGAATCGAAACTGGCCAGCAGGACCTTGGCCACCTGTGGTTTGGGCAGTAACTTGACCGTGACTTCGGTGATGATGCCGAGCATGCCCTCGGAGCCGGTGAACAGGGCCAGCAGGTCGAAGCCAGGAGAGTCCAGCGCGTCGCTGCCCAAAGTCAGGCGTTCGCCCTCGATGGTGAGCATTTCGACCTTGAGCAGGTTGTGCACAGTCAGCCCGTATTTGAGGCAGTGAACACCGCCGGCATTCTCCGCCACATTGCCACCGATCGAGCAGGCAATCTGTGAGGAGGGGTCGGGGGCGTAGTACAACCCATGGGGCGCGGCCGCCTGGGAAATGGCGAGGTTGCGTACGCCGGGCTGTACCCGGGCCCAGCGGCCGGCGGGGTCGATCTCGAGGATCTGCTTGAAGCGCGCCATTACCAGCAGCACGCCTTGCTCCAATGGCAGCGCGCCGCCCGAAAGCCCGGTCCCGGCGCCGCGGGCCACTACCGGCACCTTGCGCTCGTGGCACAGCTTGAGCAGCGTCTCGACCTGCTCGATGCGCTCGGGCAATGCCACCAGCATCGGCGTGGTGCGGTAGGCGCTGAGGCCATCGCATTCGTAAGGGCGCAGCTCTTCGGTGCTGTGCAGCACCGTCAGATCCGGCGCCCGCGCCTGCAGCGCTGCGATCAGGGCGCCCTTGTCGACACGCGGCAAGGCGCCGTCGACCCGTTCATCGTAGAGGATACTCATGGCTGGCTGACCACTGGCTTGTTGTTTTTGTCGAACCATCATTGGTCCGAGCGGGCACTACTGTCCATAGGCAAACGCACGGGTACGCCGCATTATTTTTGTTCAGAGGCTTCCTTGCCGGCCGCGGTGGCTTGATCGAAAGCGTTGCTGCGCAGTTACGTTTGCCAACAGGTGCCTGCATGTTTTGCCGCACCTTGTCGTGTTACATCTTTGTTCTGGAAGGAGCCAGTTCGAAGGAGTAGTGTATGTACATCTGTAAATACAGGTGGTCGTGTGCGATTTGAGTGGGATGCACACAAGAACCACATCAACAGGTGCAAGCACGGGATTGATTTCAGCGATGTTCCGGCTGTGTTTTCACATCCCGTGTTTATCCGGCCTGACCCGCGTAACTGCTACGGCGAGGAACGCTGGATAGCGATTGGCTGGCTGACCGCCGCAGTGGCCGTGGTCATCTATACCGAGCCTGCCGGTGACACCATTCGAATCATTTCGGCCCGCAAGGCCACCAAACAGGAGGTGCGGCTCTATGCCCAAGCCATCGAAAACCGATTTCCAGCGCCTGGCCGAGATGGCGGACGAAGAGATCGACACCACCGAGATTCCTGAGCTCGACGAGGCGTTTTTTCGCACCGCCGAACTACGTCTGCCCTCCAAGAAAGCGGTGACCATACGCCTTGATTCCGACGTGCTGGAGTGGTTCAAGGCGCAGGGCAGTGGTTACCAGACGCGTATCAACCAGCTGTTGCGGCACTACATGCAGGCGCATTCCTGAACGCTGGGTGACCTGGGTCTGCCCCAGCGTCCAGTCACAGGCTGTTCAGCGGGATCTTCAGATACCGGACACCGTTGTCTTCCGCTGGGGGCAGCTCTCCGGCGCGGATGTTCACCTGCACCGCCGGCATCAGCAGCATGGGCATCGGCAAGGTGGCGTCGCGGGTGGTGCGCATTTCGACGAACTCGTTTTCGCTGATGCCGTCGCGCACGTGGATGTTGCTGCGACGTTGTTCGGCTACCGTGGTATCAGGCTGTTCGCGGCGACCTTCGGGCGGGTAGTCGTGACAGAGGTACAGCTGGGTATCAGGTGGAAACGCCAGCAGGCGGCTGATCGAACGATACAACTGATGCGCATCGCCACCCGGGAAATCGCAGCGCGCAGTGCCCACATCCGGCATGAACAGCGTATCGCCGACAAACAGGGTGTTCTCGCCAATGACGAAGGCCATATCCGCCGGGGTATGGCCAGGGACGTGCAATGCTCGGGCGGGGATGTTGCCGATCTGGAAGGGTTCGCCGTCCTGGAACAGGTGGTCGAACTGCGAGCCGTCGAGGCGAAAGTTCGGCTCCAGATTGAACACGGCCTTGAACACCTTCTGCACTTGACGAATACCTTCGCCAATCGCGATGCGGCCACCCAGTTGACTTCTCAGCCAAGGCGCGGCGGACAGGTGATCGGCGTGGGCATGGGTTTCCAGTAGCCATTGCACCTGCAGGTCGTGCGATTGCACGAACGTCTTGATCCGCTCGGCATGCGTGGTGCCGGTGCGACCGGATTTCGGATCGAAGTCCAGCACCGAATCGATAATGGCGCACGGGCCGCCGGCTTGCTCGTACACCACGTAGCTGAAGGTGGACGATGCGTCGTCGAAGAACGCCTGGATGCGGGGAGTCATGGAAGCCACCTGGCATGTTCGAGAGTGAGGCGCACTATTGTGAAGCGTCGGCGCGGCTCATGTAAGCCCTGAGGGTCAGCCGGGCTGTTTCAGGCATTTCAGACGGCTGAAGTCGCTGCGCAACTCCGTCAGTTTTGCCTGGATACGCTGGCGTTGTTCCGGCGTACTGTCGGCGGCCAGTCCCACCATCAGGTCGATAGCGGCCTGCTCGGTACGGGCGTAGGCAGCCTGGTACTGCGGGGTCCACAAGGTCTCGCGGCGTTGCAGCAGTTGCGCGATTCGTTGCGAGAATTCTGCGGAGCGACGCTCATCGAGTGCCCGTATGAACTGGGCTTGCCAGTGTTCGCGGTTGTCGATCCAATCCTTGTTCTGCTCACCCAGGCTCTGTGACCAGCTGCGAATCCGTTGCTGCTGAGCGCTGTTGAGTTTACCGAACCAGGGCTCCAGGCGTTTCTGCATACGCTTGGCGCGGTCGTCGATCTGCTCGGCAAGCGGCACGTTGACGTATTCCTTGCGCCGCTTGGCGACATCCTCTTCGAAGGCTTGCTGCATGGCGCGCACCTGATTGTCGTCCAGTCCTTGCAGCAGCTCTACTGCAGATGGGGTAACCCGCGTGGCGATCTCGGCGATGGCCTCCTTGGCTTCCCTGGTGCGCTCGCCCAGTGTGGCGGGCGTGACCTGTTGGGTGGCGACCATCTGTTCGACACGGTCCAGCCACTCAAGATTGCTGGCCAGTTGGGTGCTGCAATGCCAGCTCAGATGCTCCCTGAGCCGATCATCGAACCAACTCTTCTGATCGCGATTCATATCCAGGTAGTCGTTGAGCGACCAGGGAATCAGCACATCGAGGTTGCGGTAGGCCAGGTCCACGCGGGTACAGGCGCTGGTACCCAGGCAGAGGCAAATGAGCAGCAGCCAATGGCGCAGGTAGTGCAAGGGCAGGGAAGTCATTGGGCGGTCCGTGCGATGGCGTTCTTGTGGTTATAGAGCCATCAGGGCGCGAGCGGTTCAGGCGGGAGCTAGAAAAACGTATGTTCGGCCTTGACCATGAACATGCTGTCACACTGGCCATTCTGGCCGGAGTACGCAGCGCAGTTGGCGCCGCTGAGATCCGAACCGCTGTAGATGAAATTCAGATCGAAACCACCCAGGGGGCGTGACATCTGCAGCGACCAGTCGTTGAAGCCGCGCACCTCCTGGCCTTCACCAATGGTGAATGGGGTGCTCAGTTGGTGGTTGCTGACCTTCATGGTGAAACCGACGTTCAGCAGGGGCAGACCGCCCAGATCGGCGAACAGCGTGCTGTTCTGAACATCCGGGGTGTTGTTGAAGGCCACGCCAAAGCGGCGGTCCAGCACCCGCAGTCCGGCATAGAAGGCATGGGTGTCGGCTACATCGAGGTCGGGATAACTGTATTGGATGACGCCCACTTCGTAACCCAACGTATTGTCGAAGGGGTGCTTGTAGCCCATGTACGAGTCCACCTCCAGTTCGCTGGTGGGCGTGAGTCCCATACTGGGCGACCATTGGCCGAAATACAGGCCGCTGTCGTGGGTCAGGTCCAGGCCACCGTGAAACGACGTGCCCGTGCTGGGCTGCACCAGGCCGGCCGCCATGCTGCGCGAAGGGGTGGTGCCGAGCTTGAGGCTGAAGTCGCCGATGTCGCGCTGGATGACCTGCGCATATGTAGAGGGGTGAACCAGAATGCCGGCAATCAATAACAGGCTGGGTCTGAGCATGCATACCTCCAGTGGACCAAGAAGGCCCGATCTAGACGGGTGCAAGCATACCGCTCAATGGTCGCCTGGCGGCGCCGTTCGTCGATTCGGGGGAACTGGTCTTCAAGCGAAGGGGGGTTGAGCAGGTTTTGCCCGGCACGCAGGCCGGGCGAGTCGCTTACTTCTTGCCCAGGCTGATGTGCTTGGACGGCGTGAACGTCTGACCGCTGACACCTTTTTCGATCTTCTGGATTTCGCCGCCGGATTTGAGGAACGCAGCGATCTGCTCGTTGATCGATTCGCTGGTTTCAACGGCTGGGGCTGGCTTGACTTTGCTGTTGGATGCTTTAACGCGCATGGCTGCCATTAACCTGTGTCAAAATTTCTATGGCCACGCATTGTACATGAATTGCGCAGTTTTCGGGGACAAATAACCGCCCGCCAGACTCTCGCCTGTCGCGATAATTGCCGATTGTTCCGCGAATTGTTCATGTAAGTGACTGTTTTTGCTGAAGCCGGTACCTCTCGTCGGACCGCTTGGAACGTTGCGAGCCCGTCGCCGGGGCAGCCGAGGTCGCAGGCGCCGCCCGGCTCGCGCCTGCTGAGAATCGCGGCGTGCAAGCCCATTGCGCGCAAACGAGGCGGCGCAGCGTGAACACCGGTTCTCGGGTAGAATATCGATCACGTAATGAGGAATTCTTGAAATGGCTCTAGTCGGGCGCTACAACTCGCTGCAAGTGGTTAAACATACGGATTTCGGTCTTTATCTGGATGGTGGTGCCGACGGCGAAATCTTATTGCCTAACCGCTATATTCCCAAGGATATTCCCAGTGAGGACGAAGACTGGCTGAATGTTTTCGTTTATCTCGACAGCGAAGACAAGTTGTTGGCCACTACTGAGAAGCCGAAAGTTCAGGTCGGCGAGTTTGCCAGCCTCAAGGTTGTCGAAGTCAACAGTATCGGGGTATTCCTCGACTGGGGCCTGCCCAAGGACCTGCTGCTGCCGTACTCCGAAGAGAAGCGGCAGCTTAAGGCCGGCGAGTACTGTGTGGTGCATGTCTATCTGGACAAGCGCACCCGGCGCATCACCGCCACCGCGCGCCTGGACCGTTATCTGGACAAGCTGCCCGCCAAGTACGAAGTGGGCCAGCAAGTTGACCTCCTGGTGGCCGAGGAAACCGACATGGGTTTCAAGGCCATCATCAACAACAGCCATTGGGGCCTGATCCACAAGAACGAAGTGTTCAAGTTTCTACGCTCGGGCAAGCAGGAAAAGGGCTTCATCAAGGAGTTGCGCAGCGATGGCAAGATTGCCTTGAGCTTGCAGCCCATTGGCGCGCAACTGGCCAGCAGCCTGAACGCGCAGATTCTGGACAAGCTGCGCGCCAACCAGGGCACGCTGGCAGTGAGCGACAAGAGCGACCCTCAGGTGATCAGTGATCTGTTCGGGGTGAGCAAGGGTAACTTCAAGAAGGCCATCGGCGCCTTGTACAAGGAAGGGCAGATCGTGATCCACAGCGATCGGATCGAGTTGGTTTGATCGGGTAGAAGTATCCATGGGATGGGGGGGGAAGGGCACCCTTCACCTCCGTCCCCCCAGGCTCGACCCGCTCTCCTTACTTCTGCAAAAACTGCACAAAGCTCACACCGCTCCCCGCCGGCCGCACATCCTTGAGCAGTGAATCCTTGTCCGCGCTCAGCTCCAGGCTGACCGTGGACTTGCGCTTGCCGGCATTGCGGACCACCAGCCCCTCCAGGTTCTCGCGCAAATAAGCCGTCGGCACTTTCAAATGCAACAGTTCATCGCTGTCAGGGGTGTGCAGCAGCAGGTGAATCCATTCGTACTGCCCGATCTGCAGACGGCTGACAGGGATATCGAACCACCAGATGTTGCGTCTGGCATCGAGCAGGGTGAACTGGCAGTTGTTGACGCCGAGCACTGCGCCGCCCAGTTCTTTGTTGCGGCGGGCAATGGCCAGGGGTTTGTCGAGTTTCATGACGGTTCCTACAGGTATGACGCTCCGGCGCGCTGGCCGAATCCGACCGGCATTCTGCGGGTAAAACCATCGAACATAAAGGCTTGCCGTGAATTTGCACTGACAGGCGGCCCGGTCCGCAATCACCGCAGCCCACCCCCGCCGAAAATAAAATTGAAACTCTGCGGCCTGCTTGCCAGTCCATTTCTATGTCGGAACAAGACACCTAATTCCTGATCAGGAGAGACACCATGAGTGGCACAAAAGATAAAGTCAAAGGCGTGGCCAACGAAGCTGTCGGCAACATCAAGCAAGGCGTCGGCAAAGTGACCGGCAACGACGAACTGCAAGCCAAAGGTGTAGTTCAAGAGAAAAAAGGCGAAGCCCAGCAAGTCAAAGGCGACGTGAAGGATGCAGTAAAAAAGCCTTGAGGTAGAGTTGCTTCTGCCTGATTGTCGAGCGCAACGGTCATCCTCGGGTGGCCGTTGTGCTGTCAGGCTGACAAGGAAGTACACACACTGACTGTCGTATTTCGCATGGGTTTGCTGTAGAAAGTCGCCCGCCGTGATTACCCGGTGTTTACCGAACGTCCAGTGGCGCAAGGAGTCGCTATGATATTTCCCCACATGCGTGATCTGCCTTTCATGAAGGTCATGGTCCGCACCGTCAAAGAATTCATCGATGACGAGATGTCGACCTACGCGTCCGCTCTGGCCTACCAGATGCTGTTCTCGTTGTTCCCGTTCCTGCTGTTCCTGATTGCCCTGATCGGCTTTCTGCACCTGCCTGACTTTTTCTCCTGGATGCGCATGCAGTCCGAGCTGGTGCTGCCGCCCCAGGCACTGGAGCAGGTAAACCCGGTCATCGACCAGCTTCAGCAGTCCAAAGGCGGCCTGTTGTCCATTGGTATCGTAGTGGCATTGTGGACGGCCTCGGCCGGTGTGCGGCTGACCATGAGCGCGATGAACGCCGCCTACGACGTGGTCGAAGAGCGTCCGGCCTGGAAGCGCATTCCGCTGTCGATCCTCTACACCATAGGTCTTGCAGTAATGCTGCTGGCGGTGGCCGCGCTGATGGTCACAGGTCCGCAAGTCATGCAATGGCTGGCGGGGCAGATTGGCATGGAAGATTTCATCGTTACCCTGTGGACCATCCTGCGTTGGCCCTTGATCGTCATCCTGTTGATGATTGCCATCGCGGTCATCTATTACGTGATGCCGGATGTGAAGCAGGAATTTCGCTTCATCACGCCCGGCTCCATGCTCGCCGTCGTGGTATGGATCGTGGCTTCGCTGGGCTTTGCCTATTACGTGAAAACCTTCGCCGACTACAACGCCATGTATGGCAGTATCGGCGCGATCATCGTCTTGCTGCTCTACTTCTACATTTCCTCGGCCGTGCTGCTGCTGGGCGCGGAAATGAACGCCGTGATCGAGCACATGTCGGCCGAAGGCAAGGAAAAGGGCGGCAAGGATCCCGATGAAACCGGCCCTGTGATCGACAAGACCGACCCCGATAACGTCGACGAGACACCGAACATGCCGGTGTCGGGGCTGGGGCGTGATCATTCCATCCCGGTGCCGACGCGATCCACCCCGGGCAAAGCTGACTATTGACGGGAAGCCCCATGATTCACGACATCCTGAAGATGGGCGACGAGCGCTTGTTGCGCATTGCCCAGCCGGTGCCTGATTCGTTGTTTGGCAGCGTCGAGCTCGACGAACTGATCGCCGACATGTTCCAGACCATGGCCCACGTCGGCGGCGTAGGTCTGGCGGCCCCGCAGATCGGCGTCGATCTGCAATTGGTGATTTTCGGCTTCGAGCGCAGTGAACGTTATCCAGATGCCGAGCCGGTGCCGCAGACGGTACTGCTCAATCCCCTGATCACCCCACTGACGCCGTTGCTGGAAGAGGGCTGGGAAGGATGCCTCTCGGTGCCGGGACTGCGTGGGGTGGTGCAGCGCTATCAAAGCATCCGCTACGAGGGCTTCGATCCTCAGGGGCAGCCCATCATGCGCGTCGCCAATGGCTTTCATGCGCGAGTGGTGCAGCATGAATGCGATCACTTGATCGGTCGCCTGTACCCCTCGCATATCACGGATTTCAGCCGCTTCGGCTTTACCGAAGTGCTATTTCCAGGCCTCGATCCCAGCCAGGACGACTGACTCGCTCCATAGCCACCAGAGGCTTGCTCGCCTGATAGCGTGCGAGCCTTTGTTGCAATTGAGCGGGGAGTTCGGTGCTGGGCATGAAACCCAGGTGCCCATAAAACCCTTGCAAGTCGGGGTGGCAGAACAGCCACAAGGGCCCGCCCACGGCGACTTGCGCACGGTCGAGCAAGAGTCGGGCAATCCCCCGGCCACGCACTGGCGCAGCCACCAGCAACCCGGTCAGCCAGTGGCCGTCGGCGATCGGGGTCAGGCTCAAACCGGCAACGATCTCGCTTTCCCGGGCAACCCACCAGCGACCCTCTCCAGCGCTGCGCATGCCACTGCGCTGGGCTTTATAGAATTTGTCCAGAAGCGGCCTGGACATGGCGTCGAGTTCGTTGAATTCCACTAGTGTGTGTCCTGTTGTTGCTGTCCAGCCACTAATGTATCTGGGCAGGAAAAAGTGCTTCGCCCGTGCGCCAGCCCTGTAGTAAGGTCCGGGCCTCTTTTTCTCACGGAGCTGGAACAGTGCAGCAGCCGATTCGCAAGGTTCTATATTTGGCCGGCCTGGTCAGCCCGTTCTGGCTGGCGGTCGCCCTGGTTATCACCGGTAGCCTGTACCCCGGCTACAGCCATATCAATCAGGCGATGGGCGTCTTGGGAGCGGTGGACTCACCCACACATTTCATTTCGCCATTGATCACCAACTACCCCCTGGGGGTGCTGTTGGTCCTGTTTGGTGTGGGCGTGGCCCAGCGCTACCCCGGCAATCTCCTGGCCCGCGCCAGCGGCCTGCTGATTGCCCTTCATGGGCTGGCCAGCATTGCCGCAGGGCTCTTCTCCTGCGATGCCGGCTGCGCCCCCGAGACCGCGTCCAGCGCACAGAATCTGCACAATCTTGCCGGTCTGGTCATGGCGTTCAGCCTGTTGCTGGCCAGTGCGCTATGGATTTTCGTGGCTCGCCGTCAAGGCAGCAAGGGCCTGGTGTGGTTCTCGCTGGTATGCACGCTGTTCGCCTTGGGCTGTCTGCCGTGGATGGCGGCGGCAATAGACGTGGGCCGCGGCTTCGGCCTGTTTCAGCGGGTCAATTACTTCGCGTCGTTGATCTGGGTGGCGGGCCTGGCGTGGGCGCTGCTGCAGCGCGAGCGTACTCTGCACGTCTAGCTTTCAGGCCGCCAGGGTGATCCAGATGGCGGCAGCGCCGATCAGGGTCACCATGGCGCCCAGACCCATCACTGCGCGTACATCAGCCGGGAAGCAGGCTGCGTTGATACCCGCCACACGATGTTGATAGCGGTGTTGCTGGCTGACCCAGATCAGCAGCGCCACCAGCAACGTCAAGCCGATCAGCCCTCCAGCGAAGCCGCCGTGGTGGGGCGTCCAGCGCAGAAAGAACAAACTTGCGACCAGCATCGCCAGCAGCGTGCGGCCCCACGCCAGCAGGGTGCGCTCCGGTTGCAGGCCTTCATCGGTGTGGCCCGGGCGGGCATTCACCGCATCACCACGAACGCGATGAGTGCGGCGGTCACCAGCGCGCCACCGATCGACAGCAACGGTACCAACAGCGGGATTGGCAGCGGCTGTTTGTTGCGCATGGCCCGCTCCACGTTCAGCCAGCGCACGCTGGCACTGGCGCTGAGCAGCATGCCCAACAGCAGCAGCATGATTGCCAGGGCCTTGCGGAACTCTGGAATGAACACGTCGGCGGTAAAGGCTTCGACGGCGATGCCGCCCGCCATCAGCGCCAGGGCGGTGCGAATCCAGGCCAGAAACGTGCGTTCATTGGCCAGGGTGAAACGTGGGTCAGGCTCGCAGCCACCGGCCAACAGCTTCAGTTGTCGGGCGCTGCGTTCATTGCTGGGAGGGATCCCGGGGTCAGGTCTCGCCATGGAATTGCCAGAATGGTGGGGGTGGTTGAGCGATCCTAACATTGTGCAAGCGAGGCCTGCTTGACTGCGGGCCGATTCTGGCATGTCGATGTCGTACCGACACTGGCCACGCAGCGCCTCGATGTCAGGGAAGTCGCTACAATGGCGCCCCCATGACTTGTGCACACGGACGCCACATGCAGTTCACCAGCGGTTTTCTCCTGTCCCTCTCGCTTTGCCTGGACCTCGGTATCGCCAATATCGCCATGATCACCCTGGCCATGCAGCGCGGTTTCAGCCGCGGACTGTGGTTGGGCCTGGGCACCTGTTTCGGCGATCTGATCTATGCCGTGCTGGCGCTGGCGGGCATGACCGTGCTGCTGCAATACGAGGCAGTGCGCTGGACGCTGTGGCTTGGCGGATCGGCGTTGCTGATCTACTTCGCGATCAAGATGCTTATGGCGGCCTTGCGCAGTGGCGCGCACCTGGACCTCACGGCCAAGGCCGACGACGGCTCCAATTTCAAGGAGTTCGGCCGTGGCATCTTCCTGGCCATGTCATCGCCTACCGCGATTCTATGGTTCGCAGCAGTGGGTGGTGTGCTGATTTCCCGCTCGGGCGGCGAGGGGGGGCTGAGTACCGTGCTGTTCCTGTCCGGCTTCTTCTGCGCCGGTGTGCTGTGGTGCCTGTTCATCTGCACCGCGGCCAGCCAAGGGGGCAAGCTGCTGGGCGACAAGCTGCTGCGCTATTCGTACTTCGCCTCTGCGGCCATCTTCTGCTACTTCGCCGTGTACGTGATCGTTTCGGGGTACAACGAGTTCATCGTCGGTGCGCCGCTGCCCGCTGTCGGTGGGTAAAGCGACAGCGCTGCGCACCGCTGAAGGCACCTACCGCGGCTGAACCGGGCGCTGCAGCGGCAGATTGAACACGAACAGCGTGCCACCGGCCTCGGTCGAGGTCACGTCCATGTGGCCGCCGTGGGCCAGCGCGATTTGCTGGGCAATGTACAAGCCCAGACCCAGGCCACTGCGCGGGCTGTTGCGGCCTGGCCGGGAGAAGGGCTTGAACAGTTGCGTCTTGACGGCGGCAGGGATGGGGTCGCCCTGGTTATGCACCGAAAGCGCGAAAGCCCCTTCGTTGACGTGGGCCGATACGCGCACCGGGCCCTGTGGGGCGCCGTGACTGATGGCGTTGGCGACCAGGTTGGACAGCAGTTGCCCAACCCGTTCCACGTCACAGACGATGCCGTTCAGGTCACCGATGTTCAGTTCGATGGTGCGTTGCGGATGTATGCGCTGGATCTCGGAGACGACGTGCTCAAGGCTTTTCGCCAGCTCCGGGCAGTCCTTGAGGTCCACCACGATGCCAGCGCCGAGCCGTCCGCGGGCGAAGTCCAGGACGTCTTCGATCAGCTGTGAGGCGCGGCGGGCACTGGTCTGAATGTGTTTGACGATGCCCAGGTTTTTCTCATCGGTGATGCGCCGTTGCAGCAGCTCGGCGCCGGCGCCGATGGCGAACAACGGGTTGCGCAGATCGTGCCCCAGCACGGCGATGAACTGGTCGCGCAGGTCGGCGATTTCCCGCTCCTCGACCAGGGCAGCCTCGGTGCGTTGGTAGTTCTCTTCGGTTTCCATCTGCACCGAGAGCAGCCGCGCGAACGATTCCATCATGGGCCGGATCGCACTGC
The DNA here is from genome assembly GCF_002379585.1 of Pseudomonas sp. UBA4194. GTDB lineage: Bacteria > Pseudomonadota > Gammaproteobacteria > Pseudomonadales > Pseudomonadaceae > Aquipseudomonas. Next base: position 72,091 of record NZ_DFUE01000043.1, on the reverse strand, counting down.
TCTTGAGGTTGGCGGGGCGCGGGTCGAGGGCGCAGATGGTGCCGAAGAAGCTGCCATCGGTGCGGAACACCGGCACCGAAATGTAGCTTTCGAACCGGTAGATCCTGGGCGTGTGATGGGCGCAGTACAGTTCGTCCTCGCTGGCCTTGTCGATGATCACGGTCTGATGGCTGGCACGGATCTCGTGGCACAGGGTCGTGCTGACGTCGAGCTCGCCGCCAACATCCAGGCCGAAACCCAGGGTGTCGAGTACCGCGCAGGCGGTCCAGGAAGTCTCGGTAACGCGAGCCACCGCCGCAAAGCGCATGCCGGTAGTTTCGCAGATCACTTGCAGGATGGCGGGCACGGCATTGATGCGCGCGATGATGGCGATGTCCGCAGCTACAGTCTTGACCATGACGTGTCCACTGAGTTGAACGATGTGCGGGGGGACGATGCCCCGGCTTAACGGTGCGCTCAGTCTAGCGGCCACGCCTGCTGCTGTAAAAAGCTCTTGCAGGTGACGATGGCGAGCTACCGGGTCGCCATCGTCACCTGCTTGGCTTGTGCAGGCCCGCGCAGCTTCCCCTGCAGCTTGAGCAGGCGTTCAAAGCCATAGCGGTCCACGGGGCGACTGAGGAAGAAGCCTTGTACCTCGTGGCACTGGTCGTGGCCAAGGCATTGCAGTTGTTGCGCGGTTTCCACCCCTTCGGCGGTGACCGTCAGCCCCATGGCCTTGGCCAGGTTGATGATCGCCTGCACCACGGCGCGGTCTTTGTCGCTATTGCCCATATTGGCGATGAAACGCTTGTCGATCTTGATGCCGTCGAACGGGTAGGTGCGCAGGTAACCCAGCGAGGAGTAACCGGTGCCGAAGTCGTCCATGTTCAGGCGCACGCCCAGCTCTTTGAGGCTGATCATGGTGCTCAGGGCGCCGTCGATGTCGTTGAGCATCACGTTCTCGGTAATCTCCAGCTCCAGGCGGCTGGCGGGCAGGCGGCTTTGCATCAGGGCGTCGCGCACGTCGCGCACTACATCGCTACGGCTGAATTGCACCGGCGACAGGTTGACCGACATCGTGATTCTTTCCGGCCAGTGGCGGGCGGTCTCGCAGGCCTCGCGCAGCACCCAGCGCCCCAAAGGAACAATCAGGTCGGTCTGCTCAGCCAGCGGGATGAAGGTGTCCGGCGCCAACAGTCCTTCTACCGGATGCTCCCAGCGCACCAGGGCCTCGACAGCGACGATTTCCTTGCCGTCGACCTTGTAGCGTGGCTGGTAATAGAGGACGAACTGCTGGTGTTTCACCGCCATGCGCAGGTCGATTTCCAATTGTCGGCGTTGCTGAATCTGATCGTTCATCTGCGAGGCGAAATACCGCCAGGTGTTTTTGCCGTCGCCCTTGGCTTCCTGCAGGGCGATGTCAGCACAGCGCAGCAACTCGTTGGCGTCGCAGTCGTGCTGCCGGCTTTGCACCACGCCGATGCTCACCCCGACATGCAAGGGTTGATCATCGTAAAAGACCGGACGCTGGACGTTATCGATCAGACGCTGGCAGAAGCGGTCGATCTCCAGCGCGTTGTGCATGGCGCTGAGCACGATCACGAATTCGTCACCCCCCAGTCGCGCCACCAGGTCGCCATCGCGGGTGCTGTCGCGCAAACGCCCGGCAATCTCCAGCAATACCGCGTCGCCTGCCGGATGACCCAGGGAATCGTTGATGGGCTTGAAGTTGTCCAGGTCCAGCAGCAGCAAGGTCAGCGGCGTTGGGTCGTCACGCTTGGCCAGTGTTTCATCGAGGAAGCGGGTCAGCTTGTGGCGGTTGCACAGGCCAGTCAGGGCGTCGTGCATGGACAAGTGGGCAATCTGCGCATGAGCGGCGACTTCGTCGGTGATGTCGGTGGCCGTGCCGCGGTAACCCAGCAAGGTGCTGCCGCGCAGGATAGGGCGGGCCGCCACCCGACAGTAGCGTTGCTGGCCGCCGTGATCCCGGTAGGAACAGCGCAGGTTGTTCAGCCCCTGTTCGCCGTCGAGATGGTGCAGCCACAACTTCAAAGGGGTGGTGTCGCAGTTGAGCAGCAGCTCGATGGGTTGGCCCTGCCAGGTATCGTTGTGAAACCCGGTGACCGTGGCAAAGCGGCTGGAAAGGTAGGTCAGCCGGTTGTATTCATCGGTTTCCCAGATCCAGTCCGAGGCTGCCTCGGCCACGGCGCGGAAGCGCTCTTCGCTGGCTTCCAATGTCTGGTGCGTGCTCTGCAGGCGGGCGTAGCTGCTGTCGACCTGTCGCGAGGCGCGCAGGGCATGCCGAAAAAACCACAGCAGCAGCAAGGCCAGGGTCAGCACAACGGCGCTCATGGCCGGTACCACCGACCAGAGCAGCTCATTGCCGGGCTGGCGGGGCTCCCACGAGAGGCTGAAGCCGGTCTGGTCCAACGCCAGACGAGGGCCGGTGCTGTGGTCCGCCAGGTTGTCCACGGCGGTCAGGGCCGGCAGGTCGTAATCGCTGCCCAGGCGCGCCAGCTTGGTGGGGGTCAGCTGGTCGACGAACAGCAGCACCGAGGCGCTGTTGCGATCCGCGTCGCGGCGGTCATCGTTGGGCAGAATCAGCTGTGCGGAAATGATCGCCGGCCAGCCCTCGAAAATGCCATAGCGGCTCACGGGGGTAGCGCCGGGGGCGGTTCTTGCATTGTCGATCAGGTCTGCCAGGGGCGCCTTGAAGAAGCGCTCGATGGGCTGCTGGGTGAGTGCCCCGCGAACCACGGCATAGCGCGTCTGGCCCTGATCGACCACGAAAACCCCTTCGTAGCCATCGATGCTGTACAGGGTTTCGCCCATATTGCGTTCGTCATAGGCCCAGCGCTTGTCGACCTCGCCGGTCAGATGGTCGTAGGCGGCGGTCCAATAGGCGTAGCTGGTGATGTAGTTTTTCGAAGTGGCAATGCGGTTGTCGAGTGCGCGTTGAGTATAGAAGCGGCTCTGGGTGACCGCGTCTTCGTCGAGGCTGGCGGCGATGTTGAGCAGCGTCCCGCCGGCGATGGCCACGCCAATGGCGAACAGGGCGGCCAGTGACAATACAAAACGTTGCGTGTGGATTGAATGGCGTGCAGGTGAATCTTGAGGGGCAGTGGTATTCATGGCAGCGGTCCTTGCGAGCAGAGCGTTGGCTTGCGCGGTGACTCCTTGTCTTTATCTGGACGAGTATGGTCGCGCCATGGTTCCCCGCCACCCTGACCGGTCGTCTCTGCGCCAGGGTTGTGGCGTTTTGCTACACCGTTCACAGAATCAGCCGCGCACCCCGGGCTGCGCTGATGAACGGTTGTCAAAGGGCCATTGTGGTCACGCCTTGTCATCCCTCGGCGCTTTCCTCCAGCCCGTGAAGGCGTATGCTGGAGACCGCTTCTGTCAGCCAGAGGGCTGTATGAAATTTTCCCTTTTCCTCGGAGCGTTTGCGCTTATGTCGTCGCTTTCATCCAACGCCGAAGAACTCAAACCTGCTCTGCGCGAGGATGGCCAGTTCCGCAATCAGGTCGAATTGCCCAAGGACGGTTTTCTGAAGAAGCTGCGTATCGGCCTCAAGTATCTGTTGCTCAGCAAGCCTGCCGGGACCCGCCCCCAGTCGGCATTGCCCGTTTACGGCCTGGGTCGTCAGCAGTTGCTGGCCGCGCCGGACCACAGCCTTTGGCGCCTGGGCCATTCCACGGTGCTGATGAAGCTGCGCGGTGAGTTCTTCATCACCGATCCGGTCTTTTCCGAACGCGCGTCGCCCGTGCAGTGGGCCGGTCCTTTGCGTTTTCACCAGCCGCCGATCAGCATCGCCGAGTTGCCGCCGATCAAGGCGGTGATCCTGTCTCACGACCACTATGACCATCTGGATGAGCAGGCGGTAAAGGCGCTGGCCGAGAAAACCGAGCACTTCTTCACCACCCTGGGCGTGGGTGATCGCCTGATGGAGTGGGGCGTGCCGGCCAGCAAGGTGCGTCAGCTGGATTGGTGGCAGGAGACCGAGGTAGCCGGTCTGCGTTTGGTGGCCACGCCGTCGCAGCATTTTTCCGGACGGAGTCTGTTCGACAGCAACAGTACGCTCTGGGCGTCCTGGGTGATCATCGATGGTGACTTCAAGGTGTTTTTCAGCGGCGATACCGGCTATTTCGCGGGGTTCAAGCAGATCGGTGATCGCTTCGGGCCCTTCGACCTGACGCTGATGGAAACCGGCGCCTACAACGTCGCCTGGCCGCACGTGCACATGCAGCCCGAGGAGAGCCTGCAGGCGCACCTGGACTTGCGTGGCAAGCATCTGCTGCCGATTCACAATGGCACCTTCGATCTGGCGATCCACGACTGGCACGAACCTTTCGACCGGATTTCGGCGCTGGCCCAGGCCAAAGGGGTGGCGCTGAGCACGCCGCGCATGGGTGAGCGCGTGGACATGCGCCATCCGCAACCGGGTGTGCATTGGTGGCTGCAGACCGAATCGCCGGCCACGGTGACCAGCGATTCGTCGGCTTCCCAGCCTTGAGCCTAGGGTGGCGGGCTTGAGAGACGGGTAAGTTCGGACGCGGATGAATCCGCTGCTACAGGTCGGGTTCCTGGCGGGTGTTCTTCTTGGTTTTTTTACCTTTGGGGGGCGCGCCGCTTTCGCTTCTGATCTGAGCATGGCTGATCAACGCAAAGATGAAGCTGCCGCCGATGATGTTGCCTGCCAGGGTGGGGCCGGCAAAGTGCAACCAGAAGGCTTTCCAGCTGAGCTCGCCGGCCCATACCAGGTAGGACACTTCAGCCGAACCCACGACGATGTGGGTAAAGTCGCCCAACGCCATGAGGTAGGTGATCAGGATGATGATCCATATCTTGGCGCTTTCCTGGGACGGGATCATCCACACCATGGTGGCGATCATCCAGCCCGAGATGATGCCTTTGGCGAACATCTGGTTGATGTCGTTCTCCATGACCTTGCGGCCGATCTCGAGGAAGGCGACATCGGTCTTGGCATCGAAGATGGGCAGATAGAGCATCACATAGGACACCAGCAAGGTGCCCACCAGATTGCCTCCCAATACCACGCCCCACAGCTTGAACAACCGGCCGAAGTTGCCCAGGCTCGGTTTGCTCATCACCGGCAGTACGGCGGTGAGCGTGTTCTCGGTGAACAATTGCTGGCGTGCCAGAATCACCGCGAGAAAACCTGCCGAGTAGCCCAGGCTGGAAATCACTTTGCTGGTTTCACCGTCGGGCAGGCGGGAGTTGAAAAGGCCCATGGCCATGAGCGACAGGCCCATGGTCAGGCCTGCCGCCAGGGCAGACCAGAACAGGGCAGCGACGGTGCGTTCCAGTTCATGATCGCCCTGGGTGCGGATGATCTCGTGCAACACCGCCGCGCGGGGTGGCTGGTTCTCGTCGACCTCATCCTTCTCGTCGGCGGACAGGCCGGGGGTCTTGCCTTCTTCCTCGGGGCTGTCGAGGCTCGGTTCGTGCTTTTCCATGAGATTTCCTGGCTGGACGGATGGAGCCGGTGCCTATGCACGACTTCCACAGCAATGACCGCCGCCAGGGTGATTTAGTTGCGTCAGCGCACCCCTAACGTAGGCTGCAGGCCAAACACCTCGCGCAGGGCCTTGGCGTATTCGCGGCTGCCGAGGGTCATGCTGTTGTTGTGGGTACCACCGGGCACCAGCAACAGCTGTTTGGGGGGCGCTGCGGCCTCGAACAATTCCTGGCTGAAACGTGAAGGCACGTAGCGGTCGTCCAGCCCGTGAACGATCAGGACCGGAATGCCGATGTCGGCGATCTTGTCGATGGAGTCGAATTTCTCCGACATGATCCAGCGCACGGGCAGTGGTGTATTGGCCACCGCTGCGGCGGCGGCCGCCAGATCGGTGAAGGTCGATTCGACGATCAGGCCTGCGGCCTTGGGTTCGTCTTTGTCGGCCAGCCTTTCGGCCAATTCCACGGCAATGGCGCCGCCCAGCGAGTGGCCGTAGATGTAGCGTTTGCCCGCCTCGGGTTGCAGCTCCACCAGTCGCTCCCAAGCTGCCTGGGCATCTTCGTAGACAGTGCTCTCCGAGGGCAGGTCGCCGGGGCTCTCGCCAAAGCCGCGGTAGTCGATGGCCAGTACCGAAAACCCCAGCTCTCGCAATTGGCTGATACGCCGTACCTGTGCAGTGAGATTCCAGCGAGTGCCGTGCAAGTACAGCACTGACGGCGCATCCGCCCGGGCTGCCGGCCACCACCAGGCGTGCAGGTACTGGGTGCTGCTCAGTGCCTTGGCCACGGGAATCTGCAATTCGGTCACCCCGGTGGGCAGCCCTGAGTACCAGCTGGCGGTACCGGGCTCGATATTGAACAGCAACTGGCGCTCCTTGTACGCCAGTTGCGAGCAGCCATAGGGCAGCCCGACGCCGATGGCCAGGGCCAGCAGCAGGAAGGGCAGCCAGCGCCGACGGCGCGGCGCGGGGGAGGGCGTCGCCATGCAGGAAAACTCCAGGAGGATCTAGTTACTGGACCTTTAGAGCAGCCGGGCTGTTCCATTACGAAATGATTTCAATGAATGTCTGAATACGCCGCCCAGGGCTCTGAAGCAAGGCTCTCGGCAATCCAGCCGATGACAGGCAGCATGGGGCAACGGGCCCCGGGCGCTGCGTCCATGGCAGCCGAAAATGGTAGCATCGGCGTCACTTTCATCGATGCGAACTCTTCATGGCAGCCAAGACACCCGGCACAAGATCCCGGCCCACGGGCGGCGTTACCTTGATCGATGTGGCCAAGCGCGCGGGTGTGGCGCCGATGACCGTATCGCGGGTACTGAACCAGCCGGCCCAGGTCAAGCCGCAGACCCGGGAAAAGGTGTTCAAGGCCATCGAGGAAACCGGGTACGTGCCCAATCTGGTCGCCGGTGCCCTGGCGTCCAACCGCAGCCGTCTGGTGGCCGTGGTGGTGCCCATGCTCACCAATCCGATTTTTTCCGACACGTTCCAGGCCATTGCCGAGCGGCTGGCCACTTCCGGTTACCAGGTACTGCTGGGCACCTCGGGTTACCAGGCCGATCAGGAGCAGGAACTGCTGGAGGTCATTCTCAGCCGTCGGCCCGATGGCATCATCCTGACCGGCACACTGCACACCGAAGCCAGCCGCCAGCGGCTGCGCGCCAGCCGCGTCCCGGTCGTCGAAACCTGGGACTTGAGCAACGATCCCATCGACATGCTGGTGGGTTTTTCCCACGAGCAGGTCGGCGAACGACTGGCCGCACATCTGCTTGCCAGTGGCTACCGTGACTTCGCCCTGTTGGCGGTCAACGACCCCAGGGGCTCGCGGCGCAGCCAGAGCTTCCTGCGTGCCCTCGCCGAACGAGGCATCACTGACGTGCGCCGCCAGGTGTTCGAGGGCCTGCCTACCCTGGCCCACGGGCGCGAAGGCTTGCGCAACGTGCTGCAAAGCGCGCCGCGGCCACTGATGGTGGTGTGCACATCCGATACCCTTGCCCACGGTGTGCTGACCGAGGCCGCTGCCCAAGGCGTCAAGGTGCCTGAGCAACTGGCGGTGGTCGGTTTTGGTGACATGAATTTCGCCGCGCACACCTTTCCCCCGTTGAGCACCGTACGCATCGATGGCCGTGCCATGGGTACAGCGGCGGCAACGATGTTACTCAACAGGCTGAACGGGGAGGGGGGCGAGCCTGTAGCGCAGGATATCGGCTTCGAGATAGTGGAACGGGAAAGTACCGGGCGGCTTTGAAGTCTGCTGCGCTCGGCAAACCAGGCGCTGCCAGATCGAACCCCTTGCCAATCCTCCTACAATCCCCTACTGTTCACGGCAGCCAATGGTTGCGCTACCAAACGGCTACGGCATCTGTCCGACACAATAAATACAAGACCACAACAGGCGGCCCCCCATGTCCAAGATTCTGGATCCTACGCTACATGCCAGAAATGGTAGCGATACCATCGCCGGCTCCAATGCCATACGCGCCACGCGCGTTCGCTACGGCATCATGGCCATGCTGTTCTTCATGACCGCCATGAACTACGCCGACCGCTCGACGCTGTCGATCACCGGCGCGGCAATCCAGCAAACCTTCGGCATTTCCTCCATTACCCTGGGCTATATGTTCTCGGCCTTCGCCTGGACCTACGTGCTCGCGCAGATTCCCGGCGGCAAGCTGCTTGATCGCTACGGCTCGAAACGGGTCTATGCCATCAGCCTGGGCCTATGGTCGATCACTACCTTCACCATGGGCTTCGTCATCGGCCTGCCCGCCGCGGCGGCGGTGGCGGCGCTGTTCATCCTGCGCATCATCATCGGCCTGGTCGAGGCGCCGGCCTTTCCGGCCAACAGCCGGGTCGTTGCCACCTGGTTCCCGGCCGCCGAGCGCGGTACCACGGCGGCGCTGTTCACCTCGTCGTCCTATTTCGCCAAGATCGTCTTTGCCCCGCTGATGGGGTGGATTACTCAGATGTACGGCTGGCAGTACGTGTACATGCTCATGGGCGTACTGGGCATCGTCATGACCCTGGTGTGGGTCAAGGTGATCTACGCCCCGCGTGAGCATCCGCGCATGAACAAGGCGGAGCTGGACTACATCATCGACGGCGGCGCCGTGGTCGACATGGACAGCCCGGAAAACACCCAGCGCAAGAAAGGGGAGCAGGGCAGCGTCAACACCTGGCCGTGCATCCGCGAGATTCTGGGCAACCGCATGATGGTGGGGATCTTCCTCGGCCAGTACTGCGTGACCACCCTGACGTACTTCTTCCTCACCTGGTTTCCCATCTACCTGGTGCAGGATCGCGGCATGTCGATCCTCAAGGCTGGCTTCATCGCCGCCATTCCGGCCATCGCCGGTTTCATCGGCGGTGTGCTGGGCGGTGTGGTGTCCGACCACCTGCTCAAACGCGGCATGTCGTTGAGCGCCGCGCGCAAGATTCCGCTGGTGCTGGGCATGCTGCTGTCCACCACCATGATCATCTGCAATTACATTCAACTGGAGTGGCTGGTGGTGGCGATCATGGCCTTGTCATTCTTCGGCAAGGGTTTCGGCGCCATGGGCTGGGGCGTGATGTCCGATGTGGTGCCCAAGGAGGCCAGTGGCCTGGCCGGTTCCCTGTTCAACGGTTTCGGCAACATCGCGGGCATCGTCACCCCCATCATCATTGGTTATCTGGTCAGTGGCGCGGGCAACTTCTCGTTTGCCCTGGTATTCATTGCTGCCCACGCAGTGGGTGCGATCCTTTGCTACCTGGTGTTGGTCGGCAAGATCCAGCGGCTGGTGTTGAAGAATTCCGTGGTCGGCGCGCAATAAAGGAGAAGGAGTGGTTATGAAAATTGTGATGGTAGGTGAAGCGGCAACGCACCAGGACGAGATTGCTGCGGGCCTGGACTTCGACGCCGAATTCGTCGCCTTGCCTCGCGAGGCGCATGAATCGCCAGCGTGGGACGACCAGATCGAAGGCGCCGATGTGCTGGTGGCGATGCGTTTCCAACGCAGCACGCCTGCACCGGCATTCCGCCTGCTGCACGCACCGGGGGCAGGCCTGGACGGCATCGACTTCCAGGCGCTGCCCGCGGGCTGCACGGTGTGCAATGTGTTCGAGCACGAAATACCCATGGCCGAATACGCCTTGGCCTGCATGCTTGAACATCAGGTCGATCTGGCTGCGTTGCAGGCCAGCTTCAGCACCGAGCGCTGGTCGGCCACCTACCTGGGGCGCAAACCCCGCGGCGAGCTGTTTGGCAAGACCGTGGTAGTGGTGGGCTTCGGCCGCATCGGTCAGGCGGTCGCGGTGCGGGCCCAGGCCTTTGGCATGAAAGTCATCGCCATCTCCGGGCGGGCCCAGGACGGCCGCGTGGAGGGGCCTATGGACGAGGCCTATCTCCCCGCGCAGCTGAACCAGGTGATTGGCCGTGGCGACTTCGTGGTGTTGACCTGCCCGTTGAACGAGAGAACCCGCAACTCATTTGGCGCCGAGCAACTGTCGGCCATGAAGGCGGACGCGGTGCTGATCAATATCGCCCGCGCTGCCATCGTCGATCAGGATGCGCTTTATCAGGCCCTGCACGACCAAGTCATCGCCAAGGCCTATCTGGACGTGTGGTATGCCTACCCCGTCGGCAGCCATGACCAGGTTGCACCGGCCAGCCACCGCTTCGAGGCGCTGCCCAATGCCTTCTGCACGCCCCACGCATCGGGCTGGACGCACGGTCTGTTCGAGCGCCGCTATGCCTTGATCGCCGCCAACATCATGCGTTTGAAGTGGGGCCAGGCCCTGGAAAACGTCGTACACGGACACGCTTGAGGGCCGCCCCATGAAAATAACCAAGATCCAGACCACGCGCCTGACCCAACTGCCCAATTTGCTGTGGGTGGAAGTCCATACCGACGAAGGCCTCGTTGGCCTGGGCGAGACCTTCCGCGGCGCCGAAGCGGTGGAGGCGTACATTCACTCCATCTCCGCCGGCATGCTGCTGGGCAAAGACCCGTTGCAGATCGAGCGACACAACAAGGCCCTGTTGCGCGGCTACCTGGGTTTCAACGGCTCGGGCGTGGAGACCCGTGCCGCTTCGGCGCTGGATATCGCCCTGTGGGACATCTTCGGCAAGGCGGTGAACCAGCCTGTGTATCAGCTGCTGGGTGGCTTGTGTCACGACAGCATGCGTGCCTACAACACCTGCGCCGGTGGAAACTTCAACACCTCGGGCGAGCAACGCCGCACCATCAGCAAAGGCGAGGCTCGGGTCGCCGAGCGCTACGATGACCAGGTGGCCTTCATCGAGTGCCCCGACGAATTGGCCCACAGCCTGATCGAGGAAGGCTTCAGCGCCATGAAGATCTGGCCGACCGACAGCTTCGCGCTGCCCACCGGCGGCCAGTTCATCAGCAGCGCCGATATTCGCAAGGCCATCGAACCGTTCGAAAAGATCCGTCGCGCGGTGGGCGACAAGATCGACGTCATGTGTGAATTCCATTCGCTGTGGAACACCTCTTCGGCCTTGGCCATCGCCCGCGAACTCAAGCAGTACAATATTTTCTGGGCCGAGGACCCGATCAAGATGGACAGCGTCCAGGCCCTCGCCGACTACCGTCGCCTGTCCGGCCTGCCGGTGTGCGGCAGCGAAACGCTGGCCACCCGCAGCGCCTTCCGCGATCTGCTGGCGGCCGACGCGCTGGATTACGTCATGCTCGATCTGTCGTGGTGTGGCGGCATCAGCGAAGCGAAAAAGATCGCCGGCATGGCCGAGGCCTATCAGAAACCCATCGCGCCCCACGATTGTACCGGTCCTGTGGTGTTGATGGCCTCGCTGCACCTGGGCCTGTCCTCGCCCAATGCCATCTTCCAGGAAGTGGTGCGCGCGTACCTGTCAGGCTTCTACCAAGACCTGGTCACCGAGCTCCCCGTGCTGCAGGCTGGCTTCCTGCTACCGCCGACCGCGCCTGGGTTGGGTACGGCGTTGAGTGAGAAGTTGCGGAATCGGGAGGATTGTGTGACCAGGACGAGTAGTTTGTAGGCGGACTCCCTGTAATCCGCCTCTAGCCCCTTATCCCGCGGGGCGATACGGCCATCCGAGAGGGTGGGGGGGAGGGGGAGCCTCCCCTACAAACCTGCAGCCAATCCGCGCTGTTGGGCGCTTCTGATCTCTCCCAAAATCATACGTTGCACAATCTTGAACCCACCTTCCGACTATTCCTACAAGCACCTGGGAAATGTCTGATTTGACCACCCAAACGATTGGGTTTTTATGTGGAGGCAATCCAAAAACAACAATAAGGTGCCTTCATGTCCTCTCAGCTTGCCATCAGTCCTGTTCGCGTGGCGGTCGTGCAGTTCGACCCGCAATGCGGCCCTGAAAACCGTTCAGCCAACCTGTCCAACAGCTTGTATCTGGCCCAGCAGGCCGCCGCCGGCGGGGCCAATCTGATCGTGCTGCCGGAGCTGGCCAACACCGGCTACGCCTATCGCAACCGTGAGGAAGCCTTCGCCCTGGCCGAGGCTGTTCCCGACGGACCCAGCGTGCAGCAATGGTCGGAATTTGCCTGCACGCACAACGTCTACCTGGCCGCCGGACTGGCTGAGCGTGATGGCAATAAACTCTACGACTGTGCGGTACTGGTTGGCCCCGACGGCTTCATCGGCAAATACCGCAAAGCTCACCTGTGGAACCTGGAAAAACTCTGGTTCAGCCCAGGTGAGTTGGGTTTCCCTGTATTCGAGACGCCTATTGGCCGCATCGGCCTGATGATCTGCTGGGATGTCTGGTTTCCCGAAGTGCCAAGGCTGCTCAGCCTGCAGGGCGCGGACATCATCTGTAGCCTGAACAACTGGGTATGGACGCCACCGCCGCTGTTCGATGAAACCGGCAAATGCATGGCTTCATACCTCACCATCACCGCCGCCCACGTCAACAACGTCTTCATTGCCGCCGCCAACCGCATCGGCACCGACCGGGGTAACCGCTTCCTCGGCTGCTCGTTGATTGCTGGCACCAACGGATGGCCGCTGGGGCGCGTCGCCGGCGCCGAGGAGGAAACCATCCTGTATGCCGACATCGATCTGGTGTCGGCACGCAGCGCGCCGATCTGGAACAGCCTCAACGATCTCCCCCGTGATCGGCGTGTCGATCTGTACGGACCCATGCTGGGTTACGACCGCCACGCCGCGCTGCCGCGTTGAGGAGGGAGTGTCATGGAACATTCTTTCGAAAGCGCGAGCAGGAGCGCCCGCAACGGTACCCTCACGGGCCTGCTGTTGCTGTCATTGGCCATAACCCTGACCGTTATCAGCGGCAAGCTACTGGCACTTGAAGCCCTGTGGCCCAGCTATGCGGACATGATGGAGAACCTGCATCACCCGGCGGCCTGGTGGCGCTGGGTGGTGGGTGACATCAGCGAAGTGGCGTTCTACAAGCATGAGTTTGCCTCTATCGGCCTGCTGGCAGGTGCCGGTCTTGGCTGGTGGGCAAATCATACGGGCCAACGCTGGCAGGGTTTCGCCATCTGTTACGGCACCGGTTTGTGGCCGTGGGTGGTCACCAGTTCGCTGCTCGGGCTGGGGCTGGGCAATCTGATCTGGGGCTGGACGCTATCTGCCACCGAGTGGCAACCGACCTTCGTAGCCTTCGTATCCCTGCCAGCGGCGACGGTCCTGCTATTTGGCCGTGGCTGGCGAATAGCGGTGACCGGTGCGGTGATGGGGGCCTTGCTGGTCACCCCTCTGTGCCTGCTGATCGTCAAGTACGTGTGCACGCCTCTGGCGCTGCCAGTGGTGATCGGCAATGTGTCGGGCATGGCGATTGGCAGCGTGATCGGGTTTCTTGTGTGCAAAGGCTTCCCGGTGCTGGTCAGGCCAGCCCCACGCCTTGCCGAGCCAAAGCCAACCCCGGCCTGCACGCCGGATCATGGCATCCGCTGGACCCTGAGGCGCATTCTGGCGGACTTCTCCGAAGCACCGTTCTTTGGTAACGAGTGGGCCAGCCTGGGCCTGGTATTGGGGGCGCTGCTGGCATTGCTGCTCAATCCTGCCAGCCCGTTCTATGGGTCGGGTTGGCTGCCGCAATTGCTCGCCGCGCAAACCCTCGCCTCGGCGCTGGGGGTGCTGATCTGGCGTCGACAATGGATCGCCCGCGGTTGGTACCCCACCTATATACCGGTGGTGTCGGTGGCGCCCGCGGCCATTCTGGTGCATGGCGGCAGCTGGACCGTCATCGCCCTCAGCGCCTTGCTCGGGGCGTTGCTGGCGCCACCCTTGGCCGTTGCGATCAGCCAACGCCTGCCGCCCTATATGCATGGGTATATCGGCAATGTGGTGTCCATGGCGGTGAGTACCTTGCTGATCCTGCCGGTGATCGGGCTGGTGGTGGGCGGCCATTGAGTCGCGCGGCGCCGGGACTTCCCCGGCGTCGACGGCTACAATGGAGTCATTACCTTCCGATGACTCCGATTGAGCACACCATGGCCTACACCCCCATCAGCGACGACGCGCTGACCGACGAACAACTGGATTATGTTGAGGAAGTGCTGGGCAAGTATGCCAGCGAGACCTCGGTCGGCAGCATCTCCGAGCTTGACGGCTTCTTCGCTGCGATCGTCTCCGGCCCGCAGGCCATTGCCTTCAGCGACTGGTACGCAGCCCTTTGGGGCGGTGCCGACAAGCTGCCGGTATTCGAAGACGACAAGCAGTTCGAGAAGTTTTTCGAACTGCTGATCCAGCACATGAACCAGCTGGCGATGCTGCTCCAGGAAGACTTCGAAAATTTCGCCCCCATCTTCAATCTGTTCGATGACGAAGAGGTGGTGAGCGTCGAGGACTGGTGCTTCGGTTACGAACGCGGTGTGGTGGTGGGCGGCAGTTGGCTCGACATGCCCGACGAAGAGCAGGATTTGCTGGCGCTGATCACCTTGCATACCCAGGGTGTGGACCTGCTCAAGCCCGACGGTTCGGGCGCAGAACTGGATGCCGAACAAGCCATGGAGATGATCCAGATGGCTGCCATCCGTTTGCATCAGTACTGGTTGGAGCGACGTCCCAGCACGACGCCGGTGGTCAACGAGGTCAAGACCGGACGCAATGATCCCTGCCCGTGCGGCAGTGGCAAGAAATTCAAACAATGCTGCCTGCACTGAGTAGCAGCGGCGTAAGCCGCGTCCAACCTCGCACCAGCGCAACGCCCGGACGCGGCTCACGCCGCTGCTACAACGCAACCTGTAGCAGCGGCGTAAGCCGCGTCAAACCCACGCCCAACCGCCATCCACCTGTAGCAGCGGCGTAAGCCGCGTCAAACCCACGCCCAACCGCAATCCATCTGTAGCAGCGGCGTAAGCCGCGTCAAGGATCACTCGGGTGCAACGGCCGGACGCGGCTTACGCCGCTGCTACGCAAATTACCGTTGACACAGGGGCTTAAATCCGTAGAATTGCGCGCCACAGCAGGCACGTAGCTCAGTTGGTTAGAGCACCACCTTGACATGGTGGGGGTCGTTGGTTCGAGTCCAATCGTGCCTACCAAACAAAATCCGCTCTGCTGGGCGGTACGAAAGGGCGATCCGAGAGGGTCGCCCTTTTTTGTGCCCGAGATGGCCATCCGCACTTGCGGCACAGTGGTGGCAACGCGCATTATCCCGCTCATTATTCCCTACCTCGGCGCGCTCTCATGGCTCATCGTCCGGCCCCTCTGCCCGCAGACGAACTCGCTCGTCTGGACGCTCTCGAGCACCTGCGGGTGCTGGACAGCCCTGCCGAGCCGGGGTTCGACGACATCGTGATACTGGCTACCCAGCTGTGCGATGCGCCCATCGGGCTGGTGTCGTTGGTGGACCGCGAGCGCCAATGGTTCAAAGCCTGCGTAGGGCTGGACGTCCAACAGACTCACCGCGATCTGGCGTTCTGCGCCCATGCCATCCTCGCACCTGACGACGTACTGGTAGTTGAGGATGCAACCCAGGACCTGCGCTTCAGCCAGAGCCCGCTTGTGCTGGGCCCGCCCTACATTCGTTTCTACGCCGGCGCGCCCATCGTCTCGCGCGACGGTGCAGCCGTGGGCACGGTCTGCGTTATCGACACCGTGCCACGCACCCTGGATCAAGGGCAGTTGAATGCCCTCCAGGCTCTGGCCCGACAGACCTCGGCCCAGTTGGAACTGCGCCTGTTGAACGATCAGCGCGAACGCCAGGCTCAGGACCTCGCCGCCCGACTCGATCAAGTCTTGTCCGAGCATCGCGACACCCTGGAAACCTTGAGTCATGCGCAGCGGGTCTCGTCGTTGGGCCAACTGACGGCGAGCATTGCTCACGACTTCAACAACCTGCTGCAGGCGGTCAGCGCCAGCCTGCAGATGACCCGATTGAAAGCGCGCAAGCCGCTGGAAGTCGAGCGTCTGACGGATATCGGTCTGCAGGCGGTGAAGCAGGGGGGGCAGCTCATCCGCCACCTGCTGGCGTTCGCTCGTCGCGAGGAGCCCAGCATGGTGGCGGTCGCCATCGATCAGCGCATCGACCACAATCGCGAACTGTTCACCCGCGCGCTGGGTTCGGGGATGACCCTGAAGTTCGACCTTCTGGCATCCTCGCACGATGTACTCTGCGACGCGCATCAACTCGATGCCGCGCTGCTCAATCTGCTGGTCAATGCCCGGGACGCGCTGCAAGGCACGGGAGAAATCCGCATCAGGACCCATCCACAGACGGTACGCGGCGATGCCCAGCTCGAGGATGGGTTGTACCTCTCGTTGAGCGTTTGTGACGACGGCCCCGGTATAGCGCCGGGGATGCTGAGCCAGGTGTTCGAACCTTTCTATACCACCAAGGGTGCCGGCCAGGGCACAGGCCTGGGGCTGGCGCAAGTGTATGGCTTTGCCGTAAACGCAGGCGGGATCGCGCGGATCAACAGTCAACCGGGGGTAGGCACCACCGTCACCCTCTGGCTGAAAGTACATCCCAATACCCTCCCCACCACCCCCGTACCACCACCCCAAGCCGCATCCCCCCTATAGCCAATCTCCTACACCAACTGGATCGAATCACCTCTATCCCCACCCCGCCTGCAGCGCTAACCTAGCCCCAACAACTGAGACGAAGGAAACGACTCAGGGTCAGGGAAGACCGACCATTGCAAGGATTGCTACTGACAGGATGTTGGAATGGCCAGACAAAAACCCGCTTCGGCGGGTTTTTTGTTGCCCAAAATTCGTCATTTACCCGCGATCACGCGCTTTACCATCGCCGCATGACCGCTGCCATCGCTGGCCCGCGAGATCACCTGTACCAACGACATGGTGGTCCCGGAGCCTGCAACGAAGGTCGTGGTCATGGTGGCGCCGCCGCCCATGGTCGCGGTGCTGTCGATCTGCTCAACGCCCAGCTTGCGGATCTTGATGCGCTTCTCGCCGGTCTTCTTGAAGTCCGGCAGAGCGGCGCTCTGCTGGTTGATGAAACCGGTGGCCGCGCCTGAAAGAAACTCGTCGTCGTTATCACCTGCTTCCACACCATTGGGAATGGGCACCTCAGTGGTGACCACTACCCGCTTCTCGCTGTCGCTCATGTACATCATGCCCTTGGCCCCAGCGGCTTCGCTGTTGGCGGCAGCCGGCGGCAACTGCGTGGTGGTGTAGCCTGCTGGCAGGGTGAACATGAACTTGCCGTCCAAGGTCGTGATGGTCTGTGCCTTGGGCGTGGTGACGGCGGGTTGCGCAATGGCCACGCAACTGGCGAGGCCTAGCGCCAGGGCGAGAAACAGGCGGGGGGCACGCATCGACAAAGGTTCCTTGTGGGTGAGGGAGGGGAAAGGTGGATGCTACTCCAGCCTTTTGGCGTTGAGAACGCCAGTGTGGGCTGTGACGCCTTCCCCAGGCCTTCAGTTCACTTATCCAGCGCGCCGAGAATCTGGTACGCCAGACGCACCCTTGCCTCGTTCGGATAGTTCTTGTTGGCCAGAATGACGATGCCCTGCTTGCGCGCGGGCACAAAGGCTACATACGCACCGAAACCGTTGGTGGCCCCGGTCTTGTTCACCCAGGTATTGGCCTGCGGCAACTGCAAGGGACGCAGCGGCTCGGTGGGGTGAGTGTCGTAGGCCATGGCGTTGGAATTGCCCTGTATCAGAACGTCCGGGGCCACGGGATAGCCATACTCTTCCCAGATCAGAGCCTGAGTGAAGGGGCCGACCTTGAAGTAGCCGACATGGGTCGCATCCAGCGCCTTTTGCCATACCGGCTCAACCGGCACCAGGCCCATGCTGGCGTCCAGATACCGAGCCAAGTCTCGCAGGTTGGATTTCACTCCGTAGGCCTCGTCGGCCAGCATCGCCGGATTCAGGCGCACCGGCTGGTCTTGCTTGTCGTAGCCCTGCGCATAGGTGTGCATCTGCGCAGGTGGTACCTGCAAATAGGTATGGCTCAGCCCCAACGCAGGAAACAAGGTGGTCTGCATGGCCTCTCGGAACGGCATGTGCAGGCTCTTGGCGGCAATCACGCCCAGCAGCCCGATGCTGGGGTTGGCGTAGGTGCGATGGGTGCCAGGTGCATAACTGGGCTGCCATTGCGCGAAATACGTCATCAACTGCGAGTCGGTCTGGACCTCGTCGGGCAGTTGCAGGGGAAAGCCGCCGGCGCTATGGGTGCCCAGGTCGGCGACGGTGGCGTTGTCCAGAGGTGTGCCCCGAAGCGGTTCCAGGTACTTGCCAGGGTGGTCGTCCAGCGACAGCTTGCCTTGTGCTTGAGCATAGGTCGCCAGGGTGGCCGTGAACGTCTTGCTGATGGAGCCCAGTTCGAACAGGGTATCGGCGCTCACCGGCGTATTGGTTTCCCGCGATGCGACGCCGAAGGGGTAGAAACGCTGCTGACCGTTGTCGGTGATGGCGATGCCCAGGCCGGCGATGTTGTACTGCGCCATGACCTTGCGCGCGGCGATGGCTATCTGGTTGTCCAGTCCGCTGGGCTGTGCAGCGCAGACGAGGGGGGCGGTGCAGGCGATTACCAACGCCGTGGCCAGGCGAGTGAAGGATAGGTGCATGGGCAGGTTCCCTGTTCTTGGAACGGTGATTATTCCAGCAAAGGGGGCGGGCGGGGCGGTTGGAAGTTCTCGAAGTTGTCAGTGCAAGCTACAGCGCCAGCGATGCCGGTGTGGCGGAAGATGAAAGCTGTGCGTCAGGTCAATCGTCTTGTTGTAGGAATCGGTATCATGGCTGCTCTTTCTCAAGCCATGAGTGACCATGAAATCAGTACTGTTATGGGCGTTGCTGTTGTTGACGCCCGCTGTCCAGGCAGCGGGCGATGCCGAAGCCGGCCAGGCCGTGTTCAGCAAGAATTGCGGCGGCTGCCACAAAGTCGGCCCCGGCGCCCAGGCCGCCTTTGGCCCTGAATTGAACGGGGTCATCGGGCGCACTGCCGGCAGTACCAGCGATTACAGTTATTCGGCTGAAATGAAGAATTCGGGCATCGTCTGGACACCCGAGAAGATCGCCGCCTTCGTCGAGGGGCCCAGTGATGTGGTGCCGGGAACCAAGATGCGGCTCTGGTGGTTTGGCAATGAACAGAAGATGGCGGATTTGCTGAAGTATCTGGAGAGTCATCCGTAGATTCGGCTAGCAGCAGGATCGGCGCTACAGCGAGCAGCGCCAACGCTAATCCCGGGCCGTACCCGAAGTCGAAATCACCACCTATTCAGTGGAACTTCCCCGGCGCAATCCGCTTCAATACTCATGCCCCCTGACGCTGCCTGTTCTGCCTCAACACCTGAACAGGCTTTTTTTGGCCTCGGTCTGAAACCGGTTTCAGGCGCAGGGACAGTCAGCACTTACCTACCCAGCAGGAGCCCGACACGGATGACCAGCACTCCCCTGAAACGACCCGCCTTTACCGTCCTGGCAAGCGCAGCACTGGCACTGGCCATGGCGTCAGCCCACGCCGAAACCACCGATCGCAGCCTGGTACCCATCGGATCGATCCAAGAGGTCGCCGCGTTCACTGGCCCAGGGCCCTCGGGTATCGCCGTCACCCCGCAGGGCCGCACCTTCGTCGGCTTTCCGCGCCACGCCGACGACCATTCAGGCATGACCCTGGGCGAGTTGGTCAACGGTAAACTCGTGCCCTATCCGTCCGCAGACATCAGCCTGCCGTCCGGTCTATCCGATGCCAAGCGCCTGGTCTCCGTGCACGGCATGACCCTGGACAAGCGCGGTCGCCTGTGGCTGATCGACGATGGCAAGCGCGCAGGCAAAGAGGGGATTCCAGCCGGCGCGGCGAAGGTGGTGGGCATCGACCTTGCCAGCAATACCATCGTCACCTCCATCGAACTCAAAGCGGCGCTGCGTCAGGACAGCCACATGAATGACCTGCGTATCGATCTGACCCACGGCAGCCAGGGCACCGCCTACGTGGCGGATTCGTCATTTGGGGAGGACCCTGCCCTGGTAGTGGTGGATCTGGCCAGCGGCAAGCAGCGCCGGGTGCTGACCGGTGACCGCTCCATCGTCGCGCAGAAGGACTTCGTCACCCAACTCGACGGCGTCCCCATGCGCTACGACGGCAAGAACACCCCATTCCCCCATGGTGGTGTCGACGGTCTGGCGCTGACGCCCGATGGCTCGCGCCTGTTCTATTCGCCGCTCACCAGTCGACACCTGTGGAGTGTGCCGACCGCAGCGCTGGCCGACTTCAGCCTCGATGACCCGCGACTGGCCGCGCAGATCAAGGATGAAGGAGAGAAGGTCATGGTCGATGGCATGGACATGGACGCTCAGGGCCGCCTGTACATGACCGACGCCGAGCACCATCAGGTGCTGCGCCGCTGGCCGGATGGCCGCCTCGATGTGGTGCTGCGCGACCCGCGACTGGTATGGCCGGACGGAGTATTCGTAACGGCCGATTCGGTCTACGTGACCTTGGGTCAGTGGAGCCGGATGGGCAAGGGGTTCGATACCCGACAACCCCCGTACCTGCTGGTCAAAGCCCCTATCGACCCCACCCCCTCACTCACCGCCGCCCCGTAGCAGCGGCGTAAGCCGCGTCGCTGTTCACCAAGGACGTGCGGATACCTCATTGATTCCAGATGCGGCTTAGGGCTTTTCCAGGTAAGCCAGCGTCTGATCTGAGAAAAACAGACATTACCTACAGGCACGTCGGAATCGTCCACTTGCTTTTTTGCAATAATTAGTTGACGAGTGCAGCTGCTTAACTTTTGCAATGATTTTTTAAATTATATTTTTTGTCTTTGTTGTTTTCACAGGATCATGCGACTAAGTATTGAGGGCGTAAAAAAACCGCATAACTACAAGAAAAAACGGAGCAGACCCCCATGCATGGACGACTTCACCCTTATTCCCCATGGCAGAGACGTTGTCCAAGACAATCGTCGGCGATTGATCAGGTTGTTCGGCTACTCGGCCGGTGCCAGCCCCGTTGCCATCAGCGACGATCCGCTGATAGTCCGGGGCTGAAATTAAAATAATAATCAAGAGTACAGAACGTGGAATTTGATCTTGCAATGCTATTGATGTTGGCCAGTGTGGCTTTGTTGGCAGGGTTCTTCGATGCTATTGCTGGAGGTGGGGGCTTGATTACTCTACCAGCACTCATGCTGGCCGGAATGGACCCAGTCGCGGCCATTGCCACAAACAAGTTTCAAGCTACCGCTGCCACAGTATCGGCCACTATCACCTACAGCCGCAAAGGCATGATCGATTGGCGTCCTGGGTTGCCTATGGCAGTGATGTCCATGCTCGGCGGCGCAGCGGGAGCGCTTTCCATCAGCTACTTACCCCGAGAGTGGTTGCAGATTGCGGTCCCTGTCTTGCTTCTGCTGGTAGCGGCGTACTTCGCCTTATCCCCCACGCTTCATAATCGAGAGCGTGAGCCCTATATCTCGATCATTGTATTCACGGTCACACTGGCCCCGCTCATAGGTTTCTATGACGGCGTCTTTGGTCCCGGTGTGGGCTCTTTCTTCATGGTGGCGTTTGTATGGGTGATGGGGCAGGGGATCCTCCGAGCGGTATCCAACAGTAAGCTGCTCAACGCGTCCTGCAATCTGGGTGCACTGGCGATTTTTTCAGTCAGCGGGAACATCGTTTTGCCCGTAGCCTTGTGTATGGCGTTCGCCGCATTTCTCGGCGCACAAGCGGGTGCTCGGTGCGCTACGCGTTTCGGACCACGCTTGATAAAGCCGTTGTTGATCGTCATCTGTTGCTCGATGGCCATCAAGCTGCTTGTTGGCTGATGCTCAGCGTTGGGTTATCAGAGAGCTGGGGGGCAGATGCACCCTGTTTGCAACCCCCACTGCACTTTCCATAAATAATCGTATGGTCACATTTCGCATCTTAATCGCAGATGGCCATCCCTCGATTGACGCTCCAGCGGCCCGTCATGGTTAATAGCTGTGACGCTATTTCACCCAGAGGTCGCCGCCGTGTTCAGAACGTCTTCTCGTAAAAAACTTGCCCTGAGTGCCCTCACCAGTCTGGCGCTGCTGATCGGAGCAGACGGTGCGATGGCAGCCCAGACATTGCGCCTGGCCCACGCCTCAAGCTCCGACAGCCTGATCAACCAGGCCATGGTGCGTTTTGCCGCGCAGGTGAGCGAACAGACCAAGGGCGAGCTGAAAGTGCAGCTTTACCCGGACGGCCAACTGGGTGATGAAGCCCCCATCGTCGACTCCGTCGGTGCGGGAGCTATCGACATCGGCCTGGGCGGCTCCACCGATGGCATCGATCCACGCCTCAACGCCCTGTCGCTGCCGTTTCTGTTCAAGGACGCCGCCGCTGTCCATGCCTATCTCGATAGCGCCGCCGGCAAGAAATTCCTGACCATGGGCCAGGACCACGGCTTCGTCATGCTTTCAGCCCTTGACTCCGGCTTTCGCCAGTTTGCCAACAGCAAACGTCCCATCCTCAAGCCCGAAGACCTTAGCGGCCTGAAGATTCGTACCCCGCCGAATCCCGTGATCCTGGCGACTATCAAACAGCTTGGCGCCCTGGGCCAGTCGATTCCGTTCGGTGAGGTCTACACCTCGCTGCAATCCGGGGTGGTGGATGGTGTGGAACCTGAACTGCGGGATTTCTACGACCAGAAATGGTTTGAGGTTGCGAAGAACGTTTCTGTTTCCAACTACGTGTGGTCGGCCAACTTCTGGTTCATCAACAAGGACCGCTACGAAGGCTTGGACGCTGCCGAGCGCGCTGCGCTGGACAAGGCCGTGGTCGACGCCACCGCCTGGTATCGCTCTCAGCTCGAAGCGGTTTACGCCAGGATCCAGACCGAAATGCAAGCCAAGGGCGTCAAGTTCAACGATGTCGAACCCGGCCCGTTCCGCGAGCTGACCAGCCCGGTCTACACCCAGTTCGGCAAGGTCTGGGGTGAAGACTTCGTCAATCAGCTGCGCCGCGACGCGCAAGGCCAGTAACCATGTCCATCACTCAACACCCGGACCAACCGCCCAGCGGCTGGCCGGAGCGTGCCCTGGCAGTGGCCGGCGCGGTGATGTTCACCGTCACCTTCCTGGCCATTCTGGCGGGGGTGTTTTCGCGCTACTTCAACCTGCATGGCTTCGAATGGTCATTCGAGATCGCGACCATCGGCTTCATCTGGGTGACCTTCATCGGCACCGTGATCGCTGAAATCCGCCATGAAAACGTGCGCTTTCAGGGCCTGGCCAACTTATTGCCCGTCAAGGTGCAGAAAATCCTCGACGCATTCGCCAGCCTGGCCCTGCTGGGCATCAGTGGCTGGCTGCTGTACAGCGGCAGCGCGTTCATCGCCCGCACCGGCTGGGCACCGACGCCGGTGCTGCGTTGGCCGGCGGGGCTGAGCTCAGCGGCGTTGATCAGCGCGGCGGCCATGCTCGCGCTGCTGGCGCTGGTTCGCCTTGTTCGCCTGATCCGTACCGGAGCGCGTCCATGACTGTCCTGATTCTGTTCCTGGCTTTTCTGTGCCTGTTGCTGGCCGGTTTGCCCGTGGTGTGGGCGATGGCAGGCGGTACCATTGCTGCCCTGCTGTTCGGCGACCTGCACTTGCCATTGGCGTGGCTGGCCCAGCAGACGCTGCGCGGCGCCGACTCGTCCACCCTGGCCTCGATCCCGCTGTTCCTGCTCGCCGGTGAGCTGATGAATCGCGGCGGCTTGACCCTGCGCATCATGCGCGTGGCCGAGCACTGCTTCGGTCGTCTTCGTGGCGGTCTGGGGTTGGTCAACGTCGCCACCGCCTTTGTCTACGGCGGCCTCACCGGATCGGCCACCGCCGACACTGGCACGGTGGCCAAAGTGATGATTCCAGTGATGGAAGAGCGTGGCTACCCGCGGGCCTTCGCCGCTGCGGTCACCGCTGCTTCCGGCACCTTGGGCATCATCGTTCCGCCGAGCGTGATCCTGATCATGTTCGGCGTTCTTACCAATACCTCCATCGGTGGTCTGTTCATGGCCGGGGTGATCCCCGGCGTCATGCTGGCGGCGGTGTTCATGGTTACTGCCTACGTGGTCGGGGTGCGCGAGGGTTTTCCCAAGGTCGAAGGCCACATGGACTGGGCACAATTGCGTCGCGATCTGCTAGGTGCCCTGCCGGCCCTGTTGATGCCGATCATGGTGCTGGGTTCAATCGTCACCGGTTTCGCCACCGCCACCGAGGCCGCCTCGCTCTCCGTGCTCTACGCACTGGCAGTAGGCACCGTGATCTATCGACAACTGGGCTGGCGGGACCTGTTCCCGGCAGTGACGGAAGCTGTGACCATCACCGGCTCGGTGATGATCATCATGGCCGTGGCGATGCCGTTCGGCTGGATTCTGACTTTCGAACTGGTGCCCCACACGGTGGCCTCATGGATCGTCGATATGCACACCGGTCCATTGATCACCATCCTGCTGGTCATCCTGGTCCTGAAGGTAGTGGGATTCTGGCTGGACCTGGGGCCCGCAATGATCATCCTCGCGCCGATCCTGGTGCCAGTGGCCAAGGCAGCCGGTTTCGAGCCTTACCAGATAGGCCTGATCTTCACCATGACGTTGGGTTGGGGACTGTTCACACCGCCTATCGGCACCAACATCTTCGTAGTGTGCAACGTCGGCCGCATCGACATTGGTGCCGTATCGCGAAGGTTGATTCCATTCTGGATCGCTACCGCATTCGCCATCGCCCTGCTGGTGTTCTTCCCCAGCCTGACCCAGTGGCTGCCTCGCGTCATGGGTTACTGATCCACCCCCTTATTGTGTAGAGAAATGCAGATGAAACATTTGATCGGTGGAATTTCCAGCGGCGGCCGCGCTTTGCCGGAAATCGGTGGCCAGGCCTTCAGCGTCGGCCGTTCCGAGGGCCCCTGGCTGTGGGACGAGCAGGGCGTGCGCTACGTCGATACGGCGATGGGGTTCGGTGCGACCATGTTGGGCCATGCCGAGCCTGCGGTGGTCGCCGCCACCAGTGCAGCGCTGTGCAACGGTCCGATGCCGTCGTTTGCCCATGCCGACGAGGAGGGTGCCGCAGCGGCGCTGGCGGGTTTCACTGGCGATCTCAGCCAGGTGATCTTCGTCAACACCGGCAGTGAAGCGGTGCACCTGGCCTGCCGCACCGCGCGAGTGGCCACCGGACGGGGGCGCATCGTCAAGTTCGCTGCCGGTTACGACGGTTGGTATGACGCGGTCGCCTTCGGCAACGCCGGCCACCCCACAGCGCTCATGGCGGATACTCGACGGCCCGAGCAGGACGGCATGCTGCTGTTGCGCTACAACGATTTTGCCGACGCCGAGCAGTTGTTCCGCGATTACCGCGATATCGCCGCCGTGGTGGTGGAGCCGGTGCTGGCCAACGCCGGCTGTATAGAGCCTGCGCCCGGCTATCTGAAACACCTCAGCGATCTGGCTCACGCCAACGGCGCGTTGGTGATCCTCGACGAGGTGCTGATGGGGCTGCGGCTGCATGCCGGTCTGAGCGGCACTCTGTTGGGCGCCGAAGCGGATCTGGCCACCGTCGGCAAGGCCATCGGCAGCGGCGTGCCCGTCGCTGCGCTGGTAGGCAAGCCCGAGTACATGACGCTGTTCGAGCAGGGCAAGATCATCCGCGCTGGTACTTACAGCGGCGCGCCACCGGCGTGCGCGGCCGTGCTGGCGACGTTGAAACAGTTGGCGGGCGCAGACTACACCTCGTTATTGGCGCGGGGTGACAGGCTGCGGGCCGACCTTGTCGCGGCCTTTGCGCAAAAGGGCATCGCAGTGAGCACCAGCGGTTACGGCTCGGTGTTCACCTTGTGGCCTTGCGCCGTGGCACCGCGCAACTATGCCGAAGCCGCGCAAGTGGCCGACAGTGACTGGACCCTCGCCTTGCACAAAGCCTTGCGGCGCCATGGAGTGATGACCATGCCTTTCGCCTTTGGCCGGGTTTACCTGACCTTCGCCCATGACGACGCGGCCTTGCAGGCGTTGCTCGACGGCTACAAAGCGGCAATCGCTTCGCTGTGAGGCAAGTGGGCCGCCTGGAACCGATCATGGACGAAATGCGCCAGGCGCCGGGTGTTGAGCAGGGCGTGCTCGGGCATCAGCAAGGCCAGTTCGATGCTTGGCAGTTCCGGGAATGGCTCGCCGCGTAAAATCCGCCAACCCGGCGGCACCACGGATGCAGGCAGCACAGTCACCGCCGTGCCCAGACGTACAGCATGCATCACCCCCGGCAAATGGGAGGACGAGCTGACGACCCGCCACGGCGTGCCAAGGCGGTCCAATGCTTCGATGATCTGCGGCCGTGCCCGGCAGCTCTCGGTGAACAACGACAAGGGCAAGGTGCGTTGCTGCTCGGGAAAGTGCCCCGGCGCGGCGCACCACAGCATCGGCTCGCAGCGCAGCAGTTCGCCCTGTCGCTTGGCGTTGGCGCGAGTGATGATGGCGATGTCGATGCTGCCTTCGGCAATCATGGCTTCCAGGCGCGAGGAGAAATCGCAGATGATTTCTACCTGCAGATGCGGATGGCGCTGAGTGAAAGCCTGCATCAGCTCGCAGCCCAGGGTTTCGAGGTAATCGTCTGGCATGCCGATACGAATGCGCGTGGCCTCCTGGCCGCACTCCAGCGCCGCCAGTGCCTCATCTTCGAGCATCTGGATGCGGCGTGCGTAACCGATCAGGCGCTCGCCGTGTTCGGTCAAGGTCACACCGCGCCGTGAGCGGTCCAGCAATTTACGGCCTACTCTGGCCTCCAGCCGACCGAGCATCAGGCTCACGGCGGCTTGAGTCTTGCCGATTCGCTCGCCGGCAGCGGTAAAACCACCGCAATCGATGACCGCAACGAAAGCAGCAAGACAATCTGTGTCTAGATGGCGCATGGGAAAGGGTACCTCGATGAAAAGACAGCGTACCCACGCCCTCATGCACATTCCATTCCGACCACTCCCCCACACCTACGCCGCAACCCCAACCATGTAGCAGCGGCGTAAGCCGCGTCCCACTCCCCCCAAGCCCCCCACACCTAAGCCGATCCCACAACCGGTACCACCTCAGAAGTAATAACCGATGTTCAGATTGGTACGGTAGTACCAATCGTTGCTGCCTACCGAGGAAGTGCTTGTCCAGCCTGTGCCGTTCTCTGCGCCGCCATAGGGGTTGGCATTCCTGGCCCAGGTCAGGTCGACCCAGGCCATGATCGGCATGGCTATGAACTGCGCGCCGAACGTGAACATCTGTGAGTCGTCCCAGCCGCTCTTGTCTTTCATCATGCGGCTGTAGTCGGTGTACAGCTTGACCTTCTTCAACTGGCCGAGGTTGGGGGTGAAGATGTCATAGCCCACGTTCACCGCCGCCAGGGTCGCTTTGGCCGCGATCAGGTAGGCTGGCGTCAGGCCGTTACCCCCCATCAGCACCGAATCGTCGCTCACACCGTTGGGGTTCTTCGGATCGAACTCGTAGCGAATGCCTTGCGCAGTGACGGTCCACGGGCCCTTATTGATGACGGTGTGGACGCCGCCCGCCCAGTAGCTGCCGTTGTCATCGGTGGTCTCGTTGTAGAGCTGCGAGGCGGCCAGCGAGGCGCCGATCTCGGTCTTCCAGTCGCCACTGGCGAAGGTACGGGCGACGCGGGCATTGACCTGATTGCGCTTCTCGTTGTCTTGGCGAGACTGGGTGAAGGCGATGGCGTTTTCCTTGAGGTCGGCGTAGCGACCGATTTCACCGGAATAGCGGACGCCAATGGGTGACATGCGCGGGAAATAACCCAGTTGCACATCCCATTCCTTGTCCTTGTAGGTGTACTTCAAACCTGAGCCCGAGCTGACGCCGTAGCCCATGAAGAAGGGGATATGGAAGCTCCAGCCGAACTGGGGATAGGGTTCCACGCCGAAAGGCTTGAATGGCAAGCCCAGCTGCACGCTGGAGTTGGGCGTGAAGTTGTAGCCGGCGTAACCACGGTCGATGGAGCGCTTGTTCTCGTCGTAGAACCAGTAGTTGACGTCGACAAAGGCCTTTTTGTAACTCGCCTTGAGGTCCAGGCGGAACGTGTCGAACAGCCAGCGAGTGTCGTTCTCTGTGGTATCCCAATGTTCGTCGCGCCAGTTGGCACGCAGCGCGCCGCCCAGGTCGAAAGACGCGTCGCCATCTGCACTGCGCCACGCAATGTGCGGTACCGGTTTCTTCGCGACCGGCCGTGCATCCGGGGTGGTAGGGCCCGGTTCGGCCATGGTGACGGCGCTGCATGCCAAGAGCCCCAGCCCCAACATGAATTTGTTCATCTCGACCTCACTTGCAAGTTGGTAGTGCACTAAGTGATCGGCCACAGTTGCCTGCACGCTCTATATTGAACGTTGTGCGAATCCGGCACTGTTGCTCGCTTAAAGTTAAGTGTTGTTTCGTGGGTGGTACGTTGTTTTTTCTACGGTTCGTCCTAGAGATAGCAGAAACTATGCCAAACACATCGAGCGACGCCTCTAAAAATAAATGTGAGGCTGATCAATTATTTATATGCGAAACATGTTTTTTTGTACCGCCAGTGAAACTGCGCGTCGACTGCATTACTCAAGTGCACACTGTGTGGGCGAAACAGGAGCAATCGGGAACTAATAAGTGCGCGGTAGTGTTTCACGTATGAACTGTGTTTCGACGTATATGAAAAATACGGCAAAAAAAAGCCGACGAAGCGTCGGCCATGAAATCACGGGTAGCGTGGTTCAGAGATCCAGCACCAGGCGTCGACTTTTACAGCCCGATACGCAGACCATCATGGACGTATTGGCGGCACGTTCGGCCTTGGTCAATACGCCGTCGCGATGGTCAATGTCGCCGTCCAGCACTCTGGTTTCGCAGGAGCCACACACCCCTTCGCGGCAGCTGTAATCGATATCGCAGCCCGCTTCGAGCAATACGTCCAACAGATTGAGCCCCGCGTCTACCGACAGCGTCTTCCCGGACCTCTTGAGCTCCACGTCGTAGCAGGTCTGTGCATCGGCCGCTGGCGGGACCTCGGCGGCGGTGAAGCGCTCGATATGAGCGTGTGGATAACCCAAGCGCTCACAGGTGCTTTCGAAGGCATCGAGCATGGGGGTCGGGCCGCAGCAGTAGAAGTGCGTGTCGGCGGGTTGGCCTGCCAGATACTCGGCCAGATCCGGCGCACGATCCTTCTCGTCGTTGAAGTGGTAAAGCACTTTGGCATTGACGCCGCTGAGCTCTTCCAGCAACGCCGCTTCCTTGCGTGAGCGAGCGCAGTAGATCAGCTCTGCGGATTTCCCCAACGCAAGCAGTTGGCGGAACATGCAGTAGATCGGCGTGATACCGATGCCACCGGCCACGAGCACGCTGTGGGACGCTTCGCTGTCGAGCTTGAAGTTATTGCGCGGCTGCGAGATACGCAGGGTGGTGCCCACCCGTAGCTGCCCGTGCACATACTCCGAGCCGCCACGGCTTTTGCGGTCGCGCAGGATGCCGACCACGTAGCGGCCCTGGTCGCTCGGCGAATTCAATAGCGAATAGCTTCGCACCAGCCCATTGGGCAGATGCAGGTCGATGTGCGAACCGGCTTCGAACGGTGCGAATACGGTGTCGCCATAGGGGCGTAACTCAACGCTCATGATGCCTTCGGCTTCATGGCGCAAGGTGTGCACCAAGGCCGTGATCTGAGGGGCACTGGTCATGCTCATTTCTCCAGGGCAGTGCGCAGGTCGATATCGAGGCGGGCGCTGGCCTCGATCTCGACTCGCAGTTCAGGAAACACCAGGCCCTTTACCTCCACCAGGGTGGACGTGGGATAGCAGGCGAATCCTTCGAAGAAGTCCCGCCGGGCCCGGCCGACTTCATTCTTGTCGGCGATATGGGTGAGATACACCGTCAATCGGTAGAGATTACCGATGTGTCCGCCGGCGGCTTCGACCAGGTCGCGGATCTTGCCCAGCACCACCAAGGTCTGCTCATAAGCGCCCAGTGGAGTGCCATTTTCCGCGGCTTGCCGGGTTGCAGGATGGCCGGTCATGCCAGACATCAGCACGTCGTTTCCGATCAGCAATGCGTTGGACCAGGTAGCACTGGGCAATTCACTCACGGTCTGGGCCCTGACTCGTTGCACAGGGGCTTTCATGACAGTTGCCGGGCTTCGATCAAGGCCAGCTGTTCCTTGGCCTTGCTCTTCAGGTAGCGGCGAATTCGCACCACGCCCAGGTCATGCTGGTACAGGTTCTCGCGCTGGTTGGCATCAGGCTCCATGAATTCCAGGAGCACTCGATCCTGTTCCAGTACCGCCCAGTGGCGTGCCTCCAGGCGGTTCTTGTAGAGAAAACGCCAGGTATCGCGTTGCCAGCCTGTCAGTGGCCGCGCACGCCAGTGGAACACGGCACTGAGCTGTGGGCTGCTGGGTGTATAGCTGCCGATGATGGTGAAGTTGCCGCCCGGGCCACCGGTCTTCGGATAGGGGATTTCCAGCCGTAGCCAGTGGCAGCCATTGTCGACGAACTCGGTCCAATCGAAGTTGACCCCGCGCTGGCCCTCTTTCTCGAAGAAAAACCCTTGATCGGTATCGCGGGTCACGAACCTGGCAGTGGCTTCGCCTTCGCTCATCGAGTGGGACATCTTGTGCAGGTAGGTACCGTGCATGGGGTCCATGACGTTGTCGATGACATAGCGGTAATCACCTTTCCACTCGGTGTAGCAGAGGAAGTGACTCCACTCCGGCGAGGTGAGCTGCTCAGGCAACTCCAGTTCCGGTGGCGTTTCCAGGTGCGGGTCGGTCGCGTTGAACAGGAAGATGGCGCCGGCCACTTCCCGGGTGTGGAACATGCGCGTCGGGCGGCTGCCCTCCAGTTTGCAACCTGGGCTGCCGGGCACGCGGGTCACGGTGCCGTCGTGGCGAACTTCCACGCCGTGGTAGGGGCATTGCAGGCGGTCGCCCAGTACCGGACCTTGAGACAGCGGTGCGCCGCGGTGCGGGCAGTGGTCTTCGAGGGCATGCACGGTGCCGTCGTTGTCGCGCCACAGGGCAATCTTGTAGCCCAGGCGGCGAATCGACATCGGCTTGTCAGCCAGCAGCGCGCCGGGCAATACCGGAAACCAGAGGTCCTTCAGGCCATTGGCAAGTACGTTCTCAACAGGGTCAACGGTCAGTTGCATATTCATTATCAGTCTCCGCGGCTCAGGCGCCGAGTTTGGCCATCAAGGTGCTGTAGGTCTCTGGCGTCCATTGGCCGGCATTGAGGGGGCAGGGCGGGCCGGCCATGTTCAGGTGATCGAGCAGGCTGGGCAGATCGTATTTGCCGGCACCGAAGGCGCGCTCGATGGAATCGCCCAGCAGGTCTTCGAACGGTGTGTTCGGGCGCAGGCGGGTCTGATGGGTTTCGTTGTAGGGTTCGCTCATTTCACTGGCCTCCGTTACGCACCCGTTCGCGGATCATTTCGCGCACCGGGATGAAGTCATAGGTGGGGTAACACTCGGTGCTGAACACGCCCCAGGCGGAGCGCTCCAGCTCGACATTCAATGTGGGCAGCAGCGCCGGGGGCAGGCGCAAGGTGACGATCTGGCCCAGCCCCATGGCCACGGTCCAGCTCACCACTTCCACACCTTCCACGGGAAAACGCTCCCACCAGTCCATGGTTTTCATATGGGCCTGGATCTGCTCCAGGTTCTTGGACTGATCGTGCTTGAGCAGCACGGTCAGCAGCAGGCTGTCGGGGCTGTTCATGGTTTGGGCTTGTCGGTGAGGAATTTGCCCTGGGGAGCTTCGACGTTGTGCTGGCGGCGGGTATTGCCGTCGATGCCCCCGGCGATCGCCCACTCGGCGAACACGGTCGGGCCCGGCTCGAATTCGCGTGGTTGCCACTCGCCGGTCAGTTGATCTTCGTCGGCGTAGTACTCCACCAGCGCGCCTGCCGGGTTCTTGAAGTACCAGAAGAACGCCGAGGACACCGGGTGACGGCCCGGTCCTATTTCCGTCGTCCAGCCGCTGCGGGAAATATGCATGCCGCCGCCGAACACCTCATGCACGTCGCGCACGGTGAAAGCCACATGGTTGAGGCCGGCCCGCGGGGCAGGCAACTGCAGCATGAACAGGTCGTGATGGCCGCCTTCCTCGGCGGTGCGCAGGAAAGCGCCACGGTTGGGGTACCGGTCCGAGGCCTGGAAGCCGAAACGTTCGTGGTAGAACGCCTCACAGGCGTTGACGTCGGTCACGAAGAACACCACGTGACCGACCTCGATGGGGGTGGCGCGCTCGTACACCGGTGCAGGCTTGTTGATGCGGCCTTTGGTTTGCCAAGTGTTGTGACCGCTGCATTCGACCTCCAGTGCACGCTTGCGCGTCACCTGGAGTCGGATGGCCAGCCCGTTGGGGTCGGTGCAGCCAATGCGCTCGGCACTTTCGATGAACCCGGGATCATTGGCGATGCGTTGGCTGTACAGCGCGAGGTCGGCCGGGGTTTCCACGCCCCACACGACTTCGCGAATGGTCGAGCCGGCCTCGATGGCCGGCGGCAGCCCAGCCTTGTTCAGGTCGGCCAGCACTACCCGGCAACCGTTGAGGGTCTCGAAGATGATCTGGTCGGGCTGTTCACTGACTTTGCTCAGTCCCCAGTCGCTGAAGAACCGCACGCAGGTGTCGAGGTCTTCGACGCCGTAGGTGACTTCATCGATGCCTAGAACGCTCATGACTGTACCTCTGTGTGCTCGCGGGCCCAGGCCAGCGGCTGTTCGTTCATGCCCCAATAGAGGCTTTTCTGTTCCATGTACTGCAAAATCCCCAGCCGGCCTTTCTCGCGGCCCAGACCGCTGTCACGCCACCCGCCGAAGGGAGTGGAAATGGAGAACTGCTTGTAGGTGTTGATCCACACGGTGCCGGCCTGAATCTTGCGGCCCAGCGTCCAGGCACGTTTGTAGTCGCGGCTCCAGATGCCCGCGGCGAGGGCGTACAGGCTGTCGTTGGCCTGCTCGATCAGTTCGGCCTCGTCGTCGAACGGCATGGCCACCAGCACCGGCCCGAAGATTTCTTCCTGACAGGTCTGCTGGCGGTTGCTCAAGCCTTCGATGATGGTGGGCGGGAAGAAGAAACCTTTGTCGTAGTCGCCACCGGACGGCCGCTGACCGCCCAGGCGCAAGCGACCACCTTCGGCCAGGCCCAGGGCAACGTAACGCTCGACCGACTCGCGATGGGCGGCACTGATCAACGGACCCATCTGGGTGCTTTCGTCGGCCGGGTCGCCGAGACGAATCTGCGCGGCGGCGGCCGTCAGGCGAGCCAGGAACGGTTCGTACAAGGCGCGGGCCACAAACAGCCTGGAGCCGGCAATGCAGGCTTCCCCGGACGAGCTGAAGATGCCATAGAGCACGCCAGCCACAGCGTGGTCCAGGTCGGCGTCGTCGAGCACGATGGTCGGTGACTTGCCGCCAAGTTCCAGCGACACCGGCATCATCTTCTCTGCGGCAATGTGGGCGATGTGCTTGCCGGTACGCGTGCCGCCAGTGAAGGAAACACGCTTGACCAACGGGTGCTGCGTGAGCGCATCGCCCAGCACCGAGCCTTTGCCTGGCAGCACGCTGATCAAACCTTTGGGAAGCCCGGCTTCTTCGCAGATGCGCGCCAGTTGCAAGGCCAGCAGCGGCGTGATTTCGGCGGGCTTGATGACCACCGCATTACCGGCCGCCAACGCCGGAGCGACTTTCTGGGCTTCGCTGGCGATAGGCGAATTCCAAGGCGTGATGGCCGCCACCACGCCCATGGGCTCATACACGCTCATGGTGACGAAGTCGCCCCGGGATGGGGTGATGGTTTCCTCCAGGGTTTCGCAGGCGGCCGCGAAGAACTGGAAAGTGCCGGCCGCGCTGGCCACCAGGGCGCGGGTTTCGCCAATCGGCTTGCCATTGTCCTGACGCTGCAACTGCGCCAGTTCTTCGGCTTGTTCACGTATCAACTGGGCGATGCGGTACAGCACGCTGGCCCGCTCGTGGGGTTTGCGCTGCGCCCAGCCGCTGTGCAGGAAGGCCTGATGGGCCCCTTGCACCGCTTCTTCGACGTCCTCCAGGCTGGCGGCGTTGAGCCAAGCCACCGGTTCGCCGGTAGCCGGGTAATGGCTGGCGTAGCGATCGCCGCGCCCCAGGCGCCATTGCCCAGCGATGCACAGCGGTAAAGTTTGCTCGGTAGTCATCTGACTTCCCCTGAATCAACAGCCCTAGATGGAAATGGCATGGGCGTGGTTACCCAAGGCGCGCACCACGCTGTAAACGGTCAGCGCACTGGTCTTGGGATTGGCCAGCAGCGGCTTGCCGCGCAGGCTCAGTTCAAAACGGCCGAAGGCGCCGCGGGCTTCGTACTGGTGCACGTTTTCGTCACTCGACGGATCGGCGATCAGCGTCACCTGGGTGCGGTCCAGGCCCAACCCGGCCAATGACAAGGTGGCAGCCACGTTGGCGTTCTTCGGGTACAACCGCGCCGCCTCCCGAGCGCTGCCCTGAAAGATGACGGTCGCCTCGGTGATCGTGTCCAGGTCGCAGGCCAGTTCACCGGGCGTATTTTTCCAGGCTGTGGCCGGTTTGCGCCCGGTGTAGCTCACCGCGTCCAGACCACCGACCTTGGCCGCCGACAACGCGTCGATGCCGCCGATGGCACCCGGCAGCAGCTCGATCCGGGTATTGCCACGCTGCGCCGCCGCCTCCAGGCGTTCTACCAGGCCCACCTCGGACAGAGCCCCTACCGAGACGATCAGGCAGGCGATGCCTCGCTCCAGCGCCGGCAGGACGTGCTCTTCGATGGCGCGATGGCCTGCGCACTCGACCAGCAGATCGGGACGAGCATCGGCGGGCAACGCGGTCAGCACCTGCGGGGGTTGCTTGAAGCTGGCCAGGCGCTGGCGCACCAGGTCTTCCGAGCCGGCCGAGGCGATCACGTAGTCGACGCGTAGCTGGGGGTCCTGCTCCAGCAGTTCCAGCACGCCGACGCCGATGGCGCCGCAACCGATCATGGTGATATGCAGCATGATGCGATCCTCAGGCTGTAGCCTTCTGGGCTTTGGTTTCGCTGTTGGGCGGGCCGGCGAACTGAGTGGCAAAGCCGCCGACGGCGAGCATGTCCACTTCGAGCAGGAAAGGCCCCGGCTGGCTCATGGCACTGTCCAGCGTTGCGCCGAAGTCCTTGAGGTCGCTGACCAGGCCGTGGCGGATGCCCATGGACTCGGCCAGTTGCGTGTAATCCGGTGTGTGCAGTTCCACGTACGCATGTCGCGCGCCGTAGATCGCGTCCTGAATGTTGCGGATCACGCCATAGCGCTGGTCGTTCATCAGCAGGATCACGACGTTGGCTTTCTCCTGCACCAAGGTGGCCAGCTCACCCAGGTTGAGGATGAAGCCACCGTCACCGGCCAAGGCGAACACCTTGCGCTGGGGGTCATATTCGGCCGCGGCGATACCGGCGCCGATACCCATGGCCAACCCCTGGCCGATACCGCCGCCGAGGGCATGCACACCTGATTGGGGGTGGTACAGATCAAGCAGGCGGTTGCCCCAGATGCTGTTGGACAAGGTCACATCACGCACCCAACTGAAGTTGCGCCCGGTCAGTGCCTGCAGCTGTTCGACCATCGCCGAGTAG
The DNA here is from genome assembly GCF_002379585.1 of Pseudomonas sp. UBA4194. Lineage (GTDB taxonomy): Bacteria > Pseudomonadota > Gammaproteobacteria > Pseudomonadales > Pseudomonadaceae > Aquipseudomonas. The sequence continues at coordinate 36,628 of NZ_DFUE01000043.1, read as the reverse complement.
GGGCCCAGGTCGGCGGTCAGTTGGGCACGGGCCTTGGCGCGCACTTCCTTGAGCTCGTCCAGAAACTGCGGGTCGGCCTGCAAGCGGCCCTGGAGTCGGTCGGCCAGGCCGTCCAGGCTCAGTGCCGAGTCCCCGCACACGAACATGTCGCTGGGGTAGCTGCGGCCTTCGATGGCTGGGTTGGCGTCGATACGCAGGGTGTTGGCCGGTAGCTTCAGGGCGTATTTGAACGTTTCATTGCTGCGCAAACGCGAGCCGGCAATCAGCAGGGCGTCGCAGCTCTGCATGAACGTTTCCACCAGGCGGTTCTGTGAGAACGCGCCCAGGCAGCGTTCGTCGTCTTCATTGACCACGCCGCGGCCCTGAGTGGAGGTGATGACACCTACGCCCATGGCCAGCAGACGCTTGACCGCAGCGCCGGCGTGGCGGGCACCGCCGCCCAGCCACAGCAGCGGGCGCCTGGCATTGGCCAGGCGGTTGGCCATGGCGTCCAGCGCGTCTTCGGCGGGCACCGCCACTGGCACGGGCAGTGGCGAAAGGTCGGTGGGCATGGTGATGAAGGTGGACTGGATATCGATCGGAATTTCCACGCTGACAGGGCCGGTCGGCGCGGTCAGCGCGGTTTGCACGGCCAGCTTCAGGGTACTCAGCGCGGTTTCCACGCTACGCACGCGGAAGGCGGCCTTGGACACCGCCTTGAGCATGGTCAACTGGTCGCGGGCTTCGTGAATGTAGGCGAACTCTTGGTCCAGGTAGGGTGTCTCGATCTGTCCGGTGATGTGCAGCAGCGGTGTGCCGGCGGTCAGGGCTTCGACCATGGCGCCGGCCGCGTTGCCTGCGGCGGTGCCGGTAGAGGTCAGGCACACGCCCAGGCCACCGGTGGTCCGGGCATAGGCATCGGCCATGTTGGTAGCCCCGGCTTCACCGCGCGCCATGACGAAGCGGATGTTGCCGCGCACCGCAAAGGCGTCGAGGATCGGCATGTTGTGGATGGAAATCACGCCGAAGGCGGCCTTGACTTCACATTGTTCGAGAAACGCCGTGATGGCGGCGCCGACGGTCACTTGGTTGTCATTACGCATGGCGGGACAGGCCTCCAGATACATCGATATGGCTGCCCGTGGTGTAAGCCGACAATGGCGAAGCCAGGAAAAGGATCGCTTGCGCCGCTTCGATCGGCAGGCCCAGGCGACCCAGGGGAATGTGTTTGCGCTGCGCCAGTTGGGCGGTCCATTGCGACCAGTCCAGCTCGCGCTCTTCGCGGGCTTCGAAGCGTCGGCGCCATTGACCCGACTCCACCAGCCCGATGAGGATGCCGTTGACCCGGATGTGCTTGGGCGCGAACTCGTAGGCCATCGAGCGCACCAGGTTCTTGAGCCCGGCGCGGGCGGCGGAGGTGGCGACCATATGGGGCTCTGGCTGGCTGGCCAGCAGTGAGTTGACGCAGACGATCGACGCGTTGGCGGTCATTTCGAGCTGGGCCATGAACGCGCGCACCGGGTAGATCACCGAGAAGAACTTGAGGTTGAGCTCTTCGCTCCAGTCCTGGTCGCGGGTGTCGGCGAAAGTCGATACGCGACCCTGGCCGGCGTTGTTGATCAGTACCTGAGCCGGTCCGAATGCGTCGGCACTGGCGCGGGCGAAGGCTGCCACCGATTCGGCGTTCAACACGTCGCATGCCTGGGCCAACAGTGCAGCCTCAGGGAAGCGCTGGCGCAAGGCTGCTTCGGTCGCACGCAGGCGTTCGGGATTGCGTGCGCAGAAGGCGACCTTGGCACCGGCCTCGAGCAGCAGTTCGACGCAGGCCAGGCCGATGCCAGATGAGCCACCCGTGACGATCACCGTGCTGCCGTGCAGTTGATAAAGGCTCATGTCAGTCCCTCATCAGCGCGGTGACGCGGCTGTGTCCATGGCTTGGGGTGTAGTTGAGCAGGCGCGACAACTCATCGGCGCTACGACGCACCTGGTGCAGCAGCTCCTCGAAATTGACGTGGCCGATCTGGGTAGTCGGAATGGTCACGCCCAGTGCCGCGACGATACTGCCGCTGTGGTCGCGTACCGGGGCGGCGACAGTGGAGATGGTCGATTCGAAAAAACCCTCGCCCCTGACGAAGCCGCGCTGGCGGTCGTTCTGCACTAGGTCGAACAGGTCCAGCACCGTGCGCGGGGTGCAGGGTGAATGTTGCTCCAGGTGTTCCTCGGGATACAGCTCGCGCAGTTCGGCCAGCGACAGGTCTTCCAGCAGGATGCGGCCCAGCACGGTGGCATGTGCCGGGAGCCGGGTACCGACGTTGACCGCGCTGGAGAACACCGAAGGCGGCGACACCTTGGCCACGTAGACGATTGAGCGCCCATCGCGTACCACCAGGTTGCTGGGGTAATTGAGTTTGTCGCACAGACGGGCGAGCAGTGGCTGGCCCAGTTCGGTCAACTCTAGCGATGCCAGATACTCGAAGCCCAGGCGCAGCACCGACATGCCCAAGCGATATTCATTGCCGCTGCGGGTCACGAACCCCATGGTTTCCAGCGTCGTCAGCAGGCGAAAGATGGTCGAGCGCGGCAGCTCCAGGCGCCGGGCCAGTTCCGGGGCGGTGAGCGTACGGTTCTGCCGGCTGAATTCGCACAGCAGCAGAAGGCCTCGCTCCAGCCCTGGCACGATGTATTTGTCCTGTGCGTCTTTGCTCTGGTCTGAATCATTCATTGAGCAGTACCTGTCTGTGTTTGCTGCAGGGCGTGGGCCAGGCGGCCGGCGACCAGCAGGGGTTGTTCGATGGGGCTGGCGTGCCCGGCGTCGGGAATCAGGTTGAACGGCGCGCACAGGGCCTTGGCCAGGCTCAGGCAGTCCTGCGGCGCGGTGATCGAATCGGCTTCGCCGCAGTGCACTTCGCAGGGCATGCTCAGTGGCCCATGGCGCAGCAAATCGTCATCACAGAGCAACTCCACGGCCTGGCGGTAGCCGCCGGGGTTGAGTCGGCTCATGTTCCAGCGCACCCAAGCCAGGGCTTGAGCCGAGGGGCGTGGCGAGAGCATGTAGGTGCTGCGTTGCTCGGCCATCTGGGCGATGCCCAGTTGTTCCAGCGCCTGCAGACGCCGATGGCGTACTTGCGAGCGTTGCAGCGCGTGTTCGCAAGCGCCGTAGCCACGTGCCGGGCTGATAAGCACCACGCGCGCAACTCGCGATGGCTGCGCTCGAGCGAAGGCGGCGGCGGTGAGGGCGCCCAGGGAATGGCCGACCAGCACGCACTGGTCAATCTCCAGTGCGTCCAGGGTCTGGCCCAGGCGTCGGGCGTAATCTTCGGCCTTGGGTTGCGCCTGGGGCAATGGTGCTGAGTCGCCATAGCCGGGCGCATCCCAGGCCACTACTTTGGCGTGGGCACCGAGTTGCAACGCTACCTGCAGCCAGGACGCCGCCCCCGAGCCGATGCCGTGCAGCAGCACGATGGCAGTGCCCTGACCAATGATGCGCACGGCCTGCGCGCCGTGCTCGAGCGTCAAGGTGTGCTGGGCAAAATGCCTGGCCAACTGCTGCTCGAGTTCGTCTGTGAGGCCTGTGGCAAGTGGATGGGTAGCGTGCATCATGGGCTTATCCGCGTTTGATCGAGGCCAGGGGATGCTCTGGCGGGTAGGTCGGGGTTACGGGCTTCTTGGCGCCGAGCATCACGCACATCAGGGCATCTTCGTCGCCGATGTTGATTTCCTCGCGGTAAACGCCTGGCGGTACCGAAATCACATCACGGTCGGTGAGGATGGTTTCATAGCGCTCGCCGTCCTTTTCGATGACCACCTTGAGCTTGCCGCGCAGCACGAAGAACACTTCCTCGACGTCGGTGTGCAGGTGGGGCGGGCCTTCGTGGCCGGCCGGGATCACCATGGTGGAGAAGGTGAAGTTCTCCGATGGAATGGTGTTCATGTCAGTGCTGACGCCTGTCCCGCCGGTGCCGATGTAACGCATCTGGGCGCGACGGAACTTGGGGTCGTAGTCGGCCTGGAACTTCAACGCGTTCCAGTCGTACTTTCGGGTTTCATAGCGTGCGACACGGCTTTGCATCCAGTCGGCGAGGCTGGCGCCTGCAGGGCGTTCCCAGCTTTTCGGGGCTTCTTGTTGAGCGGCTAGATCGGTCATGGCGGTCTCCAGGTGCTTGTTCATAACGACTTACGGCATGACGAACCCGCCGTTGACCGGCAGGGTTTGTCCAGTGATGAAACGGGCCAGGTCGCTGAGTGCGAACACCACGGCGCCGCTGACGTCCGCGGGCAGTTGCGGACGCTGTATCGCACGCTGCTCGGTGTACAGGCGGTGGCGTGCTTGGGGCACATAGGCGGTGGCTTCCACCAGTACCAGGCCTGGGGCGATGGCATTGACGGTGATGTTGTCGCTGCCCAGTTCGCGGGCCAGGCTGCGGGTCATGGCGATGATTGCGCCCTTGCTGGCGACGTAGGCCAGCAGGTTCGGCGCACCCCACAACGGTGTGTCGGACGCCAGGTTGACCACCGCGCCGTTGCCGCTGGCACGCAGGGCTGGCAGGCAGGCCGTGGTCATCAACCAGGTGCCGCGGACATTGACCTGCATCACCTGGTCCCAGGTATCGATGCTCAACTGCTCGCAGGTCTTGCCACCGGAATTGGTCACCGAAGCGTTGTTGACCAGGCAGTCCAGGCCGCCCAGCGCTTGGGCTGCCGCTGTGGCGCAGGCCGTGATCGACTCAGGGTTGGCCAGGTCGACGCTGAGCCCGGTTACGTCCAGCCCCAGCGCCTGGAGCTCGCAAGCGGCTTGCTGCACCCGCTCGGCAAGGATGTCGGCAATCACTACTCGAGCGCCGGCTTCGGCGATGGCCTGGGCAAAGGCATAGCCCAAGCCCCGAGCCCCTCCGGTGACGAGCACGCGGCGGCCGTCCAGCAAGTGTTTGGCGGCATTCATCATTGGGTACTCAGCATAGCTTTGGGCATGTAGTGCAACACGCGCTTCTCGGTCCACACCACGGCGCCATAGGCCAGCACACCGATGAGGGTCAGCATCACGATGGCCACGAACACGCCAGCGGTATTGCCTTGGCCTTCGGCATCCACCAACAGGAAACCGAGGCCCTGATTGCCACCGACCAACTCGCCTACGGTCACACCGATCACTGCCAGGGTGGACGCGATCCGCAGGCCGGAGAACAGCGCGGCCATGGCCGATGGGAATTCCACCAGACGAAAGATCTGGAAACGGCTGGCGTTCATGGTGCGCACCAGGTTGATCATGTCTGGGTCAACGGTTCGGATCGCTGACAGCACGTTGATCATTACCGGAAAGAACACGATCAGGATGGCGATCAGGATCTTGGGGTAGATGGTGTAGCCCAGCCACATTACGAACAGGGGCGCGAACGCCACTTTGGGTGCGATCTGCAGGGCCAGAATGTAGGGCGACAGCATTGCTTCGGCCGATGGCGAGAGGCCCAGCGCGGTGCCGATCATGATGCCCAGCAGCGCACCCAGGCCAAAGCCTACGACGATCTCGAAAGCCGTGATCAGGGTATGTTCCAACAGGCCGCCAGTGCGCCACATCACCAGGCTTTCCTGGGCCACGCGGGTCAAGTTGGGCATTACGAATTCAGGCATGCCCAAGGCGGCAGGCCCCCATTGCCACATGGCAAGAAACAGGGCCAGCAGCGCCAGGCTGCCCAGCATGGAAGGGTTCGGGCTTTTCATCAGGTTGCTACCTTTCTATAGCCGCGACCCACTTGGCAGCGGTCGAGGTTTCGATGAACTGGTTGGTGTACAGGTCTTCAAGCTTGGGCTCTTTGGTGACGATGCCTTCGCTGACATAGAACTGGCGAACCTTGTCCAGGCGTGCCGCATCGATCATCCCGGGCACTGCCTGGTTGGCATACACGTGCTCGACGTACAGCTTGAAGGTCTTCTCCAGAGTGGCTTCCTTGCCGGCGTAGGCGGGCACGGCCTTGGCGAAGGTGGCGGCGGCCGCCTTGGGATCCTTGATGATGTCGCGCATGCCTTGCAGGGTGGCCTGCACCACGCCACGCACGACCTCAGGGTGATTCTTGATGGCGTCGTCCGAAGCCATGATCGACTGGGCCATGCTTTCGAAGATCTGCTCCTGGGGAATGAGCTGCACGTTCAGCCCTGCTTCCTCCGCGTTGACAACCCAGTCCGGCACGCCGGCCATGGCCTCGGCTTTCCCGGCTGAGAACAGCTGCCACACCCCAGCGGGGCCCGCGGCCTGGACACTGACGTCATTCTTGTCCAGCCCGGCCTTGCGCAGCGAAGCGAGCAGGGCGTAGTAGGTGGTATCGGAGTAGGACATTACGGTCAGCGTCTTGCCCTTGAGGTCGGCCAGCGACTTGATGTTTTCATCGCCATTGGTAGCGATCATGGTCACGCCGCCGGCACCGAGTACCGCGACATCACGCACGGGAATACCGTTGGCGCGCACCACGATCGGGGTGTCACCAATGGCGCCGCCGACCAGGGCATTGCCCGCGCCGATCTGCTTGGCCACGTCGACCCCGCCCTTGGCGGCAATGAACGTCACGTTGAGATCCTGTTGGCGGTAGTAGCCTTTTTCCTGGGCGATGACCCATGGGGCGAACGCCGGCGAATTGGGAGGTGCCGGCAATAGGTAGGTGACGTCGGTTGCAGCCTGCGCACTCAGCGCAAGGCCCAGACCAAGGGCCACCAGCGAAGTGTTGAACGCGAACTTGAACATGGTTAACTCCAGTAACGATTGAAGGGCCGATGGGCAGTAATCAATGCAGTTCGGTGTCTTCGCCCACTTTCAGCAACTGCATCAGGCGCCCGGCTAGGGGGCCGATCTCCGGCAGCTTGCGGCGCTCGAGCGGGTTCTCGCGATACGGCAGGTCAACCACGATTTCCTCGACGATGGTGCCTGGGCGGGCACTCATCACCAGCAGGCGGTCGGACATGGCGATGGCTTCGACCAGGTCATGGGTGATGAACAGGGCAGTCTTCTTTTCCTCGAACAGCATCCTGGCCATGTCCTGTTGCAGGATCATCTTGGTCTGGGCGTCCAGTGCCGAGAACGGCTCATCGAGAAACAGCACCTGGGGGTCCATGGCCAAGGTACGGGCCAACGCTGCGCGTTGGCGCATGCCGCCGGAAAGCTGGAAGGGGTAATGGTCGGCAAAGCCCTGCAAGTGGCAACGGTCGAGCAGGTTGGCGGCGATAGCCGCACGTTCGGCACTGGCCATGCCCTGGATTTCCAGGCCCAGCTCGACGTTGCGACGAATGCTGCGCCACGGCATCAGCAAGTCCTTCTGCAGCATGAACGCCACTTTGCGCACTGGACCTGTGACCGCTTCGCCTCCTACGAACACTTCGCCCTCGCTGGGCCGATACAAGCCCGAGCCCATGTTCAGGATCGTGCTCTTGCCGCAGCCCGAAGGGCCAATGATCGACACCACTTCACCGCGACGGATGGTGAAGTTGACGTCGCGGATAGCGAAGGGCGCGTCAGCCTTGCCTTTGGCCGGGAAGCATTTACCGACGTTGCGAAACTCGATTTCCACCGGTGCCGATGTTGCGACCGGTGCCGGCTCGTTCCACTGCGGGTTGATTGCGTAAATCTCTTTCACAGCCATTGGTAAAGTTCTCTGGTCTGTTTTGCTGGTGATACAACGGTTAGTGCATGAACAATGCCAAATACATGAGCGGCTTTTATTTACATAAAAGTCCTTGTTATTCAGTCTATTAAGTTAAATTGATTATTTTTCGAACGTTTCATATATAAAACAACTGTTTATATACGATACGTTTGTGTGCGGGAAATGTGCGCCGCGCACCGGCGGCGCATTCAAATGGTGCTGATCGGTAACAGTGGATCAAGCAATCGAAACCGGACGTCAGGCCACTTCAGTCGTTGCTGAAACGGTCCAGGCGTCATACCCGTAAACCCAGTCGGCGTTACCGCCCGCCTTGAGCCACTGGTTGCCTCTGGAGCCCACCTGGATCTGACTCGCACGCTGGATACGTGCTCTCTGATAGCCCTGCAGCGCAGGTGCCACTTGCTCGTTGGTGGTAGCCAGGCCGAGGGCGCGTGCCAGCACCACGGCGTCCTCGATCGCCTGACCAGCACCCTGGGCCATGAACGGCATCATCGGATGACAGGCATCGCCCAGCAGCGCCATGCCATCGGCCGCCCAATAGGGCAGGGGGTCGCGTTCATACAGGGCGGTCTTCAGGACCTCATCGCAGGCGTCCAGCAACGCCCGAGCATCCGGGTGGAAGTTAGCGTAGTTGTCACGCAGTTCGCTGACACTGCCAGGCGTGGTCCAGCTCTCCAGGTGCCAGCTGTCCTGGGCGGTAGTGGCGAAAATGAAGATGTCCCGTCCGCGATTGAGTGGGAAAGTCACGATCTGGCTTTGCGGGTTCGGCCCCCACCATTTAGTGAACGCCTGGATGTCAGGGACATGGGCCACTTTCTCGGCCGGTACCACGGCACGATAGGCGACCACGCCGGTGAAACGCGGATGCTCCTTGCCAAACAGCGTATTGCGCACCACCGAATGAATGCCATCGGCGCCGATCAACACATCGCAGTGCGCCCGTTCGCCGCCGGCGAATATCAGCTCCAGATCGCCTGAACGTTTGATGACCTGTTCCGCGCGCTTGCCAAACCGTACGCGTTCCACTGGGAAGGCCTCGGCGAGGGCCGTCAGCAGGTCCGCGCGGTGTATGGTCAGTTGGGGGGCGCCGTACTTCTGCTCGGCGGCGTCGGACATTTCCAGGCGCGAGGTTTCCTCACCCGTGTCCCACATGCGACTGATGCGGTGGGTAGGTCGCGCGGCAAATGCCCGCACCGCCGTACCGACACCGAGCCCATCCAGCGCTTTGACCGCGTTGGGCGTCAGGTTGATGTCGGCGCCGACGCGCATGAAAGCCTTGGCCTGTTCGTAAACCTGAACATCGTGCCCTGCGCGCAGCAAGCCAATGGCCGCGCAGAGCCCGCCGATACCTGCGCCGATGATGCCGATCCTGAGTGTGCTCATGTGTCTGGTTCTCGCTGATTGTAGAAGGCAGACAGACATGCATGGCCGATGCCATTAATTCCTTTATTGGGGAATAAAGAGGTAACTCGTTTAAATTCAGCTCGTTAGATTTGTTCGTAGGTGAAACGCATTCCTCGCGACTCAATCGATGTATCTGTCGGTAACATCAGGCACCGCAAGGGGGCGCGAGTGTGTCGTAGCCGCTGCGTTATCATCCGTTTTCACTGAGCAGGAAGGCGTGAACACCATGCAAAAGGACTTATCGAAGCGCCGCGAGGCAGGCCGGCCCCATCAGCGAGAATCCGTGGGGCGCCAAGGGCTGATCGACGCAACACTGCTGTTGCTGCGCAGTACCGTGCCGGAGGAGTTGACCTTGCGGGCCATTGCGCTATCGGCTGGCGTGGATCCGGCGTTGATTCGCTACTACTTCGGAGGCAAGGACGGCCTGCTACGCGAGGCCACCATGCACCTGATGGATCTCACCCAGCAACAAGGTGAACTCCGCATTCAGGGCGGTGATGTGCAAACAATGGTGCGCGAGCGCATCAGACTGATTGTGGACATCGGCCAAAAGAACCCGCACTTCCTCAAGCTGGTGATGCGCGAGATCTACGCCGGCGAGGAGACGGCAGGGGAGCAGTCACGCGCCTTCCTTGCCTCTACCGCCAAGCGCGGCGTGGCGATCACCGCGACCATCCTGGATGCCCGGCCGGGCTCGGCGGTCAAGCTCCCTGATGTAGATGCACGCTTTCTGCATGTCGCACTGATCGGCGCATGTACCTACTTCGCCACTGCGCAGCCATTGTTCGAAGTGTTGTTTGCGGACACCGGAGGACGCCGGGAGGAACTGGCGGAGCGGTATGTGGACTTCATGACCGATATGGTGCTGCGGGGGATTGGGGTGGTGGAGTGAGGGGGCACAGCGTGGGCCGACGCAGGCGTTTTCAACGCAACGACAGCATCATCGTCACCGGTGAAATCGACGGACAGGCCACAAAGCCGTACCTGGCGTAAAAGTCAGCCAGCTTGTCATTGAGCGGATGTACGACGATTGCGCTCGACCCTATGGCTTGCGCAGCACCCACGCATCGCTCTACCGCGTCTTGTAGCAAATCCGCCGCATACCCCATGCCTTGAGCCTCGGCACTGATACCCATACGGCCCAGCACCGTGACGGGATGATGATCGGGGGAGTTGCGCTGCAGGCTTCTGGGAACGACATTGGCACGGATCACCGAGCCATTTGAAAGCGTGTAGTAGCCTGCCACTGCAAGAGTGCCCTTCACGCAAACTACGTATACCACCGCATGCCGAGCGGCTTGGGCCTTCCTTGCCCTTTTATGCAGGTACTCATCGATGGACGGCTCGCCACAGGCGAATTTGCTCAGATCATGATTGTCGTTGAGCTTTTGCGGAGCGCTTAGCTCCAGCGTTTTGGCCTTGCCAGGAGTTGCTGCAGACACGTGTTTCCCCGTACCGGGTTGGATTCCAACGCTTGTTCGAAGGCATCGAACGCAGTCTCTTCAAGGACAAAGAGCTGCCTGTCCAGAATGACTTCTTCCGCTCTCTGACAAGCCGCATCCAAAATGAAGCTGGTGCGATCGCGGCCAGACAGTGCAGCGGCAATGTCTATAAGGTTTCGTTTCTTGATATCTGCCCGCATATTGATGGGTACGGGTTTATCTTTGGTTGCCGGCTCGGTGTCACTGTTTTTCAACATCATGAATACCCTCGATGGGGTGGGATCGGTGCCCATGCTCTTGGTCGTAGGCACATTGAGCAGATGTGCATGACTATCCTAGCATCGCCGTGTAGCTAACTGCTATACGCTTACGTCTGGCACCGATGCGCCTTTCTGCGCAGGGTGCAAGGATCTTGCCTTCGCCTGCTGTGGGAGCCAATCACCTCTGTCCTGAATCGGTGTAGGAAAACTCCTTATTGACGCCTTGGCAGTGCCTGAACGCTGGTTCAGCACTCTGCGAATCGCCCTGCCATGGGGCGTCATACCGCGTCTTCAGGCTCTAATCGCGCCAGGACCCGATCCAGCCGCTCGACAATCTCTTTATCGATCTTTTCGTGCAGCCGCATGATTTCCAGCTCCGCACGCAGGTTCACTTCGAAATCCAGGCTGGCAGCCAACCGGTCTTTGGCCGATTGCCGGTTCTGGCTCATCATGATGACCGGCGCTTGAATGGCGGCGACGGTGGAGAGCATCAGGTTGAGGAAGATGTACGGGTACGGGTCGAAGGCCAGGCCGAAATGGTCCAGTACGTCGGTGTTGAGCAGCATCCATCCCAGCAGGATGATCGTAAACGTGGCGATGAAGGCCCACGAACCACCGATTGCCGCGACCCGATCCGATAACCGCTCGCCGAAGGTCGCCACCTCGTCCGAGGCATCGCCCGCGTCGCGGCTGACGGGAAGGCGCTTTTTCATCTGCTCCAGAACATGGATTTCTTCGGGTTCGAGCTGATGGGGGTGTTTGCCGAGGAAGCGTCGAGCCAGCGGTTCGAGAGGGTGCTTGGTGGCCATGAGGCGAGGTCTTCGAATGGGGGGAGAGGACGCCAACTATCCCATGGATTTCAGTGGGGTTGAATGGCGAGATGGCTGCGCCGGGATGCCGGCTCGTGCCGCTGCCAGGTTGTTCAGGCAGAGGCCGTGAATAGGCGCGCTGCAGAACGACCCGCTGGCTTCACTGCAGATGAAAGTCAGCCGGGACGTTCGTGCGAACAGAGCGGGGTTAGAACGTTACGGCGCTGGTCTCCAGCGCATGGATGGCGCCGCCATAGCTCTTGATACTGGCCAACGTTGCATTGTGATGGGTGATGATCTGCGTGGCCGGTGCATGGGATTTGTCTTGAGTGGTATGGGCGTCGCTGACCAGCGTGACCTCGTAACCCAGGCCCGCGGCGCGGCGCACGGTGGTGTCGATGCAGTATTCCGTGGCGTAGCCGCACACCACGACATGGGATATGTCAGCGTTGCTTAGTAGGGCTTCGAGCTCAGTGTTAAGGAAGGCATCCGGAGTGGTCTTGGCGACGATGTGGTCGCTTTCGGTGATGATCAGCCGAGCGTCGAGCGCCCATTCCGGGCTGCCGTGTCGGAAGAAGTCGCCGGCGGTGGCTTCGTGCTGCACGAATACCACGGGAGCAACTTGTTGCCGGGCACGTTGGGTCAGGGTGTTGATCCGTTCGACAACCTCCGAGGAGGCAGTAGGGGCGGGGGTGGCGTTGAACAGGGCGTGTTGTACGTCGATGACGATAAGCGCTTTCACGGGTATCAGGTCCTTTGATTCGAATGAGACGCCGGAGCAGCTTAATCTGATCGGGCGGTACGCGCCACGACCGCGGTGGTCCGGACCCGGCTTACGCCGGTGCTACAAGCCTACGCCGCCGCAAACCCCATCAGGATCGAAACCCCTGTAGCAGCGGCGTAAGCCGCGTCCGGCCCCGCCGCGGTATCACGGCGCTTTGCGCACAAGGGTCAGAATGTCGTAACTGGCCACAACTTCGTCGTGCTGATTGGTGACCTCCACATCCCACGCCACAACGCCCTGCGGGTCGCCCAGGGGGCTGGCTTTGCCCTGGTCGATCTTGCGCTTGCAGGTCAGGCGGGCACGGATGGTGTCGCCGATGCCCACCGGGTTGATAAAGCGCAGGTTGTCCAGGCCGTAATTGGCCAACACGGGGCCTTCGCCTGGATACACGAAAAGCCCGGCCGCCGCCGACAGCACGAAATAGCCGTGAGCAATGCGTTTGCCGAACTGCGAGTTCTTCGCCGCGATCTCATCGAAGTGCATGTAGAAGTGATCCCCCGACAAACAGCCGAAATTCACCAGGTCGGCCTCGGTGACCGTGCGTCGATGGGTGAGCAGTGACTCGCCGATCCGCACGTCTTCGAAGTGACGTCGGAAAGGGTGCACCTCGGTTTCAATCACTGCCGCGCCGCGCACGTATTCGCCCGTCACCGCGCTGAGCATGCTTGGCGAACCCTGGACCGCAGCGCGTTGCAGGTAGTGCTTGACCGCCCGCAGCCCGCCCAGCTCCTCGCCGCCGCCCGCACGACCGGGACCGCCATGCTTGAGTTGCGGCAGGGGCGAGCCATGGCCGGTCGATTCGGCGGCCGCATCGCGGTCCAGAATCAGCAGGCGGCCGTGCCAGGCAGCGATGGCCGGTGCGGCCTTGGCCGCGATCGCGGGATCGTTGGTGATCAGGCTGGCCACCAGGCTACCTTTGCCACGGGCGGCCAGGGTCAGCGCTTCGTCCAGATCGCTGTACGCCATCAATGTGCTCACCGGGCCGAAGGCTTCGATGTCGTGGGCGCCGCCCTCGGCGTGTGGGTCGTGAGCCTGGAGCAACGTGGGCGCGAAGAATGCGCCTTCTTCCACGCCGTCACCGCGAGGGGCGAAACCGTCACGGGCGCCGAACAGCAGATCGCTGCTGTGCAACAACATCTCCAGGCGTTCGCCGACATCATGCTGCTGGGCGTGAGAGGCCAAGGCGCCCATGCGCACGCCCTCGACAGAAGGATCGCCCACCACCACTTTGGCCAGCCGCGCGCAGATACCTTCGGCCACCGCCTCCAGGTGCTGACGGGGCACGATGGCGCGGCGTATGGCGGTGCATTTCTGCCCGGCCTTGGTGGTCATCTCCCGCACCACTTCCTTGATGTACAGGTCGAATTCCGGATCGCCGGGGGTCACGTCCGGGGCCAGGATGGCGCAGTTCAGCGAGTCGGCCTCCGCGGTGAACGGCACACTGTGTCGGATCAGGTTGGGGTTGATCCGCAACCTGGCAGCGGTGTCGGCAGAACCGGTGAACGTCACCACGTCCTGACCCTGCAGACGGTCGAGCAGGTCGCCCGTGCTGCCGATCACCAATTGCAGACTGCCAACCGGCAGCAGTCCCGATTCATCCATCAGGCGAACCACGGCTTCGGTCAGGTAACTGGTGGCGGTGGCAGGTTTGACCACGCATGGCATGCCGGCCAGAAAGCACGGCGCGAACTTTTCCAGCATGCCCCAGATGGGGAAGTTGAACGCATTGATGTGCACCGCCAGACCGCCACGGGGCACCAGGATATGGGTGCCGGCAAACTGGCCGAGCTTACCCAAAGGCAACGCCGGACCTTCGTGGAACACGTTGCCCGAAGGCAACTCGCGGCTGCCGATGCCGGCATAGCTGAACAGGGTGGCATTACCACCTTCGATGTCGACCCAGCTGTCGGCACGGGTGGCACCGCTGTGGTGGGAGAGCGCGTAGAGCTGCTCCTTGCGCTCGGCCAGGTACAAGGCCAGGGCCTTGAGGCGTTGAGCGCGCTGCTGGAAATCCAGTGCACCGAGATGTTTGTTGCCTTGCACGCGGCCGTGTTCGACGGCTTCGGCGAAGTCCAGCGGTTCTTCGTGGGTGCGGGCCAGGGGCTGGCCATTCAGGGCACTGCGCAGCACGCTGGCGCCCTGGGCGCCGATCCAGCGGCCGGCGATGAAGGATTGCAGGGTGGGGGTCATGGTTCGGGCTCCTTGAGGGAATCTTTATTGGCCAGGCGAAGCCCGCTCCCACAGGGGATCTGCGGCGGGGCGCCTCACTGCAAAACCATCGATCAAACCTGGTCGAAATCCAGCACCACTTTCGGGCTCAACGGGAAGGTCTGGCAGGACAACACGTACCCCGCAGCCACCTCGTAATCTTCCAGCGCATGGTTGCTGTCCATCTCCACTTCGCCTTCGATCACCTTGCACTTGCAGGTCGAGCACACGCCGGCCTTGCACGAGTAGGGCAGCTCGGCACCGATGGCGTTGCCGGCGTCCAGTACGCTGACAGTGTTGCGTGGCAGATCGAACGCCAAGGCACGGCCATCGCTGATCACCGTGATCTGGCTGACCTGCGTGTCCACTTGGCGCGCTGCCTCGCGGGCTTCCCGTTTGCGCCCGTCGACCGCGGCGCCGAACAGCTCGAAATGGATGCGCTGGTTGTCCATGCCTTTGGCGTGGAGACTGTTGCGCACGGTTTCGGTCATCTGTTGGGGGCCGCAAATGAACGCCGCGTCGAGTGCCTTCACATCCAGCCAACGCGAGAACAGCCGATCGCACTTCTCGGCGTCGATGCGCCCGTTGTAGAGGTCCACATCCTGCTGCTCGCGGCTGAACACGAAGATCAGGTTCAGACGTTGCACGAAGCGGTTCTTCAAGTCCTCGAGTTGTTCGCGGAACAACGCCCCGGCGCTCGAGCGGTTGCCGTACAGCAGCGTGAAATGGCTGTCGGGTTCTGCATACAGGGTGCTTTTGATGATCGACAGGATGGGCGTGATGCCGCTGCCGGCGGCGACCGCCAGGTAGCGGCCCTGGCGCGTGGGGTCCAGGGCGATGCCGAATTCGCCAGCCGGCGGCATCACTTCCAGGGTATGCCCAGGCTGCAAGGTTTCGTTGGCAAAGGCAGAGAACCGCCCGCCGGCGACTCGCTTGATAGCGACGCGCAATTCGTTGTCGGCAACACCGGTGCAGATGGAGTAGGAGCGACGCACTTCCTCGCCGTCGAGCAGGGTGCGCATGACCAGGTGCTGACCCTGGGTGTAGCGAAACGCCGCTTGCAGTTCGCTCGGTACGTCGAAAACGATGGACACCGCATCGCGTGTTTCCGGGCGCACCTGCTTGACGGTCAGGCTGTGAAATCGGCTCATCTTATTGTTCTCCTGAGCGCTTAGATGCACTTGAAATGGTCGAACGGTTCCCGGCATTCGCAGCAGCGGTACAGCGCCTTGCAGGCGGTGGAACCGAACTGACTGAGGAGCTCGGTATGGGCACTGCCGCATTGCGGGCACAGCACGGGCGCCGCATCGCCCAACAGGCTGCGCATGCGGGTGCTGTGAGCCGGTGGAGCGATGCCATACGCCTGCAGCCGCGCCAGGCCGCTGGGCTTGATCCAGTCGGTGGTCCAGGCCGGCGACAAGCGTCGCAGCAACTGCGGCGCGGCAAAGCCTGCCTGTTCCAGCGCGCTACGGATGTCGTCCTCGATGACTTCGGTGGCGGGACAGCCGGAATAGGTGGGCGTGACCACCACGCGCAGATGTCCCTGGTGCCAGTCCATTTCGCGCACGATGCCCAGCTCCACCACGCTGATCACGGGCACCTCAGGGTCCATGACCTGCTCCAACACTGCCCAGGCGTGGGGCAGGTCGGCCGGCACCGAGTGGCGTGCGCCGCGGTCGGCGGCGATCAGCTCACCAGGTTGCATCGGGGTACGCTCTGGGCAGGTACTGCATCTCGGCCAGCAACAGCCCCAGGTGCTCGGTGTGCAGCCCCTTGCGGGCGCTGAGGTAGAACGGGCTGGCGGCCGCCGGCAACGGCAGGGTGGCGCTGGCGAATACATCAGCCACCTTGCTCTGCCAGGCGGCGATGACGTCTGCCTGGTTGCCGAGCACGCCACTGACGCGCAGGCGTTGTTCAGCCTCGCAGGTTTCGGTCAGCTCCACGGTAAAACGCCAGAGCTGGTCGATGGCCTTGAGCATGCGGGCGTGGCTGTGCTCGGTGCCATCGCCCAGGCGCTCGACCCATTCGGCGGAGCGACGCAGGTGGTAGGTCACTTCCTTGAGCGCCTTGGCGGCGATGCCACTCACACGCTCGTCGCTGGAGGCGCTCAGGCCAAGCAGCACCTGAAAATGCCAGGCGTCGTAGAGAAACTGCTTGAGCATGGTGACCGCGAAATCACCGTTGGGCTGTTCCACCAGCAACAGATTGCGGTACTCACGCTCCTGGCGCAGGAACACCAGGCGGTCGGCGTCCCGGCCATCGTTCAACAGTTCGGCGGCGTAGTCCAGCCAGTTGCGTGCCTGGCCGATCAGATCCAGGCCGACATTGGCCAGCGCCAGTTCTTCCTCGAGTGCCGGCGCGTGACCGATCCACTGGCTCAGACGCTGGCCCTGGATCATCGCCGTGTCGCCAAGGCGCAGCAGGTACTCGATCAGGTCGTTGCGATCAGGGTTTGCCATGGCACGCCTCACATATGGCCGACTTCGGGCGGCAGCACGTAGAAGCTGGCGTGCCGATAGACCTTGTCGTCTGCCGGATCGAACAGCGGGTCCTTGTCGTCCGGAGACGAAGCGGTGATCAGCGCCGAAGGCACCACCCACAGGCTTACCCCTTCACTGCGCCGGGTGTACAGCTCGCGAGCATTCTCGATAGCCATGGTGGCATCGGCGGCGTGCACGCTGCCGACATGTTTGTGGTTAAGGCCGTGCTTGCTGCGCACGAACACTTCGAACAGGGTCCAGTCGGACATCAGCGTATCTCCCGGCTTCAGGCGGCGTTCTTGTCATGTTTTTTGCGGGCATGGGCGACGGCGGCTTCGCGCACCCAGGCGCCGTCTTCGATGGCCCGGCGGCGGGTCGCCACGCGCTCCTGATTGCAGGGGCCGTTGCCCTTGAGCACTTCGTGGAACTCGTCCCATTGGATGTCGCCGAAATCGTAGTGGCCGGTCTCGGCGTTCCATTTCAGGTCCGGGTCGGGCGCGGTGCAGCCCAGCAGTTCGAGTTGCGGGATGGTCTGGTCGACGAAGCGCTGACGCAGCTCATCGTTGCTCTGGCGCTTGATTTTCCAGGCCATCGATTGGGCACTGTTGGGCGAATGCTCGTCGCTGGGGCCGAACATCATCAGGGATGGCCACCACAGGCGGTTTATGGCGTCCTGGACCATGTCCTTCTGCGCCTGGGTACCGTGGCGCATCATGGTCAGCAGAATTTCGTAGCCTTGACGCTGATGGAAGCTCTCCTCCTTGCAGATGCGCACCATGGCCCTGGCGTAAGGGCCGTAGGAGGTGCGCTGCAACACCACCTGGTTGACAATCGCCGCGCCGTCGACCAACCAGCCCACTGCGCCAATGTCGGCCCAGCTCAGGGTGGGGTAGTTGAAGATGCTCGAATACTTCGCCTTGCCGGCATGCATCTTTTCGATTTCTGTATCGCGATCGGCACCCAGTGTCTCCATGGCGCTGTACAGGTATAGGCCGTGGCCGGCTTCGTCCTGAATCTTGGCCATCAGTTGCAGCTTGCGCTTGAGGCTCGGTGCCCGGGTGACCCAATTGGCCTCGGGCAGCATGCCGACGATTTCCGAGTGGGCATGCTGGGAGATCTGGCGGATCAAGGTCTGACGGTAGGCCTCGGGCATCCAGTTCTTGGCTTCGATCTTGATTTCGGCGTCGATCTTTTCCTGAAAAGCGCGCTCCTGCTCGGACATTTCATCCAGGGTCTTGAGGCGCTTGACGCCGGTTTCAACGAGTTGCGCGTACATGCTGGTTCTCCGCAATCGGGGCATGACTCTTTATAAGTGATACAGAAAAAAATATCAAACGTAAATATGCGCGTCACGATTATTTGTGTATCGCTTTATGGGTTCAGTGACTGGCCGGGTCCTGTCCCTGGCAGCCATCTGCGCGAATCATTGCCCCCGCTTATCGAACACGTGAGCCGCCTTGCCCTCCGAGCGCTTGAGGCTGAACGCCGGCTGCAGCAGTACCCGCGTGCTGATGCCGATGTACGTCTTGATCTGCCTGCTCAGCTCGTTGCATACCCCCTGGCGCTCGGCGTCGGTCAGATGCTGGTGGCCGGCATCGAGTTCTACGTGGATGTCCACCGAGTCCAGGTTGCCGTGGCGATACAGGTGCATTTCATAACAGCCGCACAGCGCTTTGCTCTTGAGCACCTGCTCCTCGACCTGGGTGGGGAATACGTTGACCCCGCGGATGATCAGCATGTCGTCGCTGCGGCCGGTGATCTTGTCCATGCGCCGCATGGGGCGCCCGCTGCCGGGCAGCAGGCGGGTGAGGTCACGGGTGCGGTAGCGGATCATCGGCAGTGCCTCCTTGCTCAGGGACGTGAACACCAGCTCGCCGAACTCGCCATCGGGCAGAACGTCCCCGGTCACCGGATTGATGATCTCGGGATAGAAGTGGTCTTCCCAGATCGTCGGGTGGCCTTTGCTGTCGGCACATTCCATGGCCACCCCCGGCCCCATGATTTCCGACAGGCCATAGATATCCAGCGCGCTGATGCCCAGGCGCTGCTCGATGGCGCCGCGCAACTCATCGGTCCACGGCTCGGCACCGAAGATGCCCAGGCGCAGCTTCAGGCTTTGCGGATCGATGCCCTGACGCTCGATCTCGTCGGCGATGTTGAGCATGTACGAGGGCGTGACCATGATGATGTCCGGCTGAAAATCACGGATCAGTTGCACCTGCTTTTCGGTCTGGCCGCCGGACATGGGAATCACCGTGCAGCCCAGCCGCTCGGCACCGTAGTGGGCGCCCAGGCCACCGGTGAACAGGCCGTAGCCATAGGCGATATGCACCTTGTCACCCTTGCGGCCACCGGCGGCGCGGATCGAGCGGGCCACGATGTTGGCCCAGATGTCGATGTCGTTCTGGGTATAGCCCACCACCGTTGGCTTGCCGGTGGTGCCGCTGGACGCGTGCAGGCGCACCACCTCGTCCATGGGAACGGCGAACAGCCCATAGGGGTAGTTGTCGCGCAGGTCGGCCTTCCCGGTGAACGGAAATCTGGCCAGATCTTCCGGGGCTTTCAGGTCGTCGGGGTGCACGCCCAACGCGTCGAAACGCTGCCGATAAGCCGGTACGTTGCGGTAGGCATGGTTGAGACTCCAGCGCAGACGTTCGATCTGGTGGCTGCGCAATTGATCGACACTGGCGTGTTGCAAGGGGTCCAGCAAGGCTTCGCGGTCAAGGTACATATTCATGGCTTCGCTCGATTATTGTTGTGGGCGGGCACACAGGTTCAATGCACAGCGTTCTAGAGGCGTTCGATGATCAAAGCGTGTTTCCTGTCAGGGTTCCAGCCGGCAGTGGATGAAATCATGCATGCAGCGATCTGCCTTGGGCCAGACAGCGGCGCAACAACAGCGAAGGGCGATAGCGCTCTTCGCCATAGGCCGCTTGAAGGTGTTCGAGCGTTCGCACCACAGTGTCCAGTCCAAGGCTGTCGGCCCAAGCCAAAGGGCCTTTGGGATAGTTGACGCCGGTGCACAGGGCGAGGTCGATGTCGGCAGCGCTCGCTACCCCTTGCAGCACGGCATCCGCGCCTTCGTTGGCGAGCATGACCACGGTTCGCAGCACCAGCAGACCGGGTGTGTCGCTGAGGCGGGACGCGGTGATGCCCACGTGGGCCAGCAGCGCCACCACCGCGCCCACTGCATCGTTGTCGTCGCTGTAACTGATGGCGGCGCGCGTTGCACTGGCGTAATCCAGGGCCAGATCGATCAGCACCAGATTGCGCAGCCCCTCATCGCGGGCGCGGCGGCTAACCATGCGCCCGTCGCTCAGTGCCAGTACGGCCTCGCCGATGCGCAGCAAGCCGCTGCCAGGCCCCTCGGTGACGGTGATACCCGATTCACGCAGGCGCTGCAGCAAGGGCATGAGTGCCGTGCCCAAACCTTGCGCCACCACCTCAGCGGGCGCCGGCTGAACGCTGGCCAGGGCGCTGGGCCGGGGTCGCTCGGCGCCCTCACGGTAGTCGTAGAAACCAAGGCCACTCTTGCGCCCCAGGCGACCGGCGTCTACCAGTTGCTTCTGTACCAGCGACGGCTGAAAACGCATGTCGTGATAGTAGGCATCGAACACCGAGCAGGTGACGGCGTAGTTGACGTCGTGGCCGATCAGGTCGGTCAGCTCGAACGCGCCCATACGAAAGCCGCCGGCATCGCGCAGCAGGGCATCGAGTGTGGCGCAATCGGCCGCGCCTTCCTGCAGCAGGCGCAAGCTCTCGGCATAGAAGGGCCGCGCCACCCGGTTGACGATGAAGCCTGGAGTGGACTGGGTGCGGACCGGTTGCTTGCCCCAGCTGAGTGCCGTTTCACAGAGCGTGTCGGCTACCCGCGCGTCGGTGGCCAGACCGCTGACCACCTCCACCAGCGCCATCACCGGGGCCGGGTTGAAGAAGTGCAGCCCGGCCATCCGCTCGGGATGCTGCAAATGAGCCGCCAGGGCGGTGATCGATAGCGATGAGGTGTTGCTGGCCAGGATGCAGTCGGGTCGACACAGAGCCTCCAGCGCGTTGAACAGCTCCCGCTTGGCCTCGAGTTGCTCGACGATGGCTTCGATGATCAGGCCGCAGTCGGCCAGTTGCTCCAGGCGGTCAGCCACTTGCAGGTTGCCCAGGCACGCGCTGCAGGCGGCTTCGCCGAGCTTGCCTGCGGCGACCCGCTTGCCCAGTTGCTGGGCAATGCCAGCGATGGCCTGGGCGGCGGCGCCGGGGCGAGTGTCGAACAGCTTGACCGAATGCCCGGCTTGCGCCGCCACCTGGGCGATACCAGCGCCCATGGCGCCTGCGCCGATCCCGGCTACGCCGGCATGGATGGAAAGTGCGGCCATGACTCAGTGCCCCTTGAACGTTGGTGTGCGTTTTTCCATGAAGGCGGCGGCGCCCTCGCGGTAGTCCTCGGTACGCCCGGCCAGCCGTTGCAGATCACGCTCCAGCGTCAGTTGCTCATCGAAACTGTTGTCGAAGCTGGCGTTGAGCGCGCGCTTGATCAGGGCCAGGCCACGGGTGGGTTGGGTGGCGAGGTGACGGGCCAACTGCAATGCGGTTTCGCGCAGGGCTTCATCGTTGACGCACTGATAGATCAGGCCCCATTGTTCGGCCTGCTCGGCGCTCAACCGATCGCCCAGCAGCGCCAGCTGCTTGGCCCGCGCCATGCCCACCAGCCGTGGCAAGGTCCAGGTGCCCCCCGAATCCGGCACCAGTCCCAGCTTGCAGAACGCCTGGATGAAAGTGGCCGAGCGCGCCGCGATCACCAGATCGCAGGCCAATGGCAAATTCGCCCCGGCGCCGGCTGCCACGCCATTCACCGCGCAAATGACCGGCATCGGCAGATCGCGCAAGGCGCGTACCAACGGGTTGTAGAATTTTTCGATGGATTCGCCCAGATCCGGCATGGCCGCGCCCGGTGCAACCTGCCGGTCAGACAGGTCTTGCCCCGCGCAAAAGCCACGGCCTTCAGCTGTGAGCAGCAGCACTCGCACATCGCTGCGTTGGCGTATCCGCTGCAGCGCTTCGCGCACCTCGCCGTGCATTTGCGTATTGAAGCTGTTGAGCTGGTCGGGACGGTTCAGACTGAGCAACGCCACGCCTTGCTCGATGGAAAACAGGACTGTGTCAAACGTCATGGCAAGTAGCCTCTTATTGTTCAGGTTATGCACCGGTGAAGCGCGGTCGGCGCTTTTGCTGAAACGCCTGGATGCCCTCCGCGCGATCTTGAGTGCCGGCCAGTAGCGTGAAGGCATGGCGCTCCAAGCGCAGACCGCTGGCCAGATCCATGTCCTGAGCCTTGAGCAGTGCCTCCTTGGCCAGGCGCACGGCCAGGGGCGCCTTGGCAGCAATCTGTTGGGCAATGGCCAGTGCGCGCTCGACGGTCAATTCAGGTGGCGTAACTTCACTGACCAAGCCCGCCTGCTGTGCCTGCCGCGCGCTGATCGGCTCACCGGTCAACACCATCTGCATGGCCAAGGACTTGCCCACCGCGCGCAGCAGCCGCTGGGTGCCGCCGGCGCCGGGCATGATGCCCAGGTTGATTTCCGGTTGGCCAAACAGCGCGCCTTCGCCGGCCAGGAGGATATCGGCGTGCATCGCCAGCTCACAGCCGCCGCCCAGCGCATAACCGTTGACGGCGGCGATCAGCGGTTTGCCGAAGGCGCCGATGCGTTGCCATGAGGCGGCCCGCGGGTCGTTGAGGATGCCGACCAGATCGCGCTCGGCCATTTCGTTGATGTCGGCCCCGGCGGCGAATGCACGGGCATTGCCGGTGATCACCACGGCGCGGGTTTGCACGTCTGCGTCGGCCTCGCCCAGTTGCGCGGCCAGTTCGGCCAACAGTTGGGTATTGAGCGCATTGAGGGCTTCGGGGCGTTGCAGGGTGATCAGGCGCACGGCGTCCAGTACCTGGACCGTTAGCAGCTGCGGCATGACACGGTTCCTCATGGAGGGGGCTCGGCATCGGGGCGAGCTTGTTATTGTCCGGCCGAGGTGGCCACTGTCCGCAGTATAGGCCCAAAGTGATACATTAAATCAATATTGAATTTGTTTCAGGTGTCCTAATATCAGGGTTGGCGTCCTGGTATTCGCAGTAGTGCGCTGATCCTATAAGCGCTTATTAATAGAAGTGCTTAGCACAGCCAGGCGTTTCCTGCGGACTGGCGTGATTGATAGGTATGTGATACAAAAAAATATATCTACGAGAAAATAATCGTTATAAAAGCTTCGAAGGAGCTCCCGCCCATGCCCTGCTACCGACTTGCCGGCCTGACGCCGGTCATCCACCCCAGCGCCTACGTGCACCCCACCGCCGTACTGATCGGCGACGTCATCGTCGGCCCTCATTGCTACGTCGGCCCGCTCGCCAGCCTGCGCGGAGACTTCGGTCGCATCGTGCTGGAGGAGGGCGCCAACCTGCAGGACACCTGCGTGATGCATGGCTTCCCGGACAGCGACACGGTGGTCGAACGCAATGGCCATGTCGGCCACGGCGCGGTGCTGCACGGCTGTCGCATCGGGGCGGATGTGCTGGTGGGCATGAATGCTGTGGTCATGGACAACGCCCATATCGCCGCGCGCTCATTCGTTTCCGCAACGGCCTTCGTCAAGGCTGGTTTCAGTTGTCCGGCACAATCGCTGGTGATGGGCGCGCCTGCACAGGTCAAGCGTGAATTGACCGACGAGGAAGTCGCCTGGAAGCTGGCGGGCACCCGCGAGTATCAATCCCTGGCCCGACAGTGCCTGCAAGACATGCAGGAGTGCGCACCCTTGGCCGCCGTCGAAAGCCACCGCCCACGGCATGCCGACTCTGGCTTTCGGCCCAAGCACAGCGGCGGTTGATGGTCAGGAAGCACGGTCTGCAGGTATATTTCGTTTTTTCTCCGCACGGACAGCCAATGTCGTCCCTCACGCCGCTCGATGCCTTGATTACCCGTTTCCAGGAACAGACACCCATCCGCGCCAGCTCATTGATCGTGACCTTGTACGGTGACGCCATCGAGCCCCATGGCGGCACGGTGTGGCTGGGCAGCCTGATTCGCATTCTGGAACCCATGGGCATCAACGAGCGGCTGATTCGTACGTCCATTTTCCGCTTGAGCAAAGAGGACTGGCTGAGCGCCGAAAAAGTCGGCCGGCGCAGTTACTACAGCCTGACCGCCGTTGGCCGCCGCCGCTTCGATCAGGCCCTCAAGCGCGTTTACAGCTCGACGTTACCTGCCTGGGACGGCAGTTGGTGCATGGTCATTCTGACCCAACTGTCACCGGCCAAACGCAAGTCGGTGCGTGAAGAGTTGGAATGGCAAGGCTTCGGCGCCATCTCCCCAACCCTGCTCGCCTGCCCGCGCAGCGACCGCGCCGACGTCAACGCCAGCCTCGCCGACCAAGGCGTGCTGGATGACACGATCGTGTTTGAAACCAAGCCCCAGGGCGATGTGAGCGTGGGGGCCTTGCAGGAACAGGTGCGCGAGACCTGGAGCATCGAGGCCCTGTCGGCGCATTACGGTGAGTTCATCCAGTTGTTCCGCCCTTTGTGGCAGGCGCTGCGCGGGCGTGACAACCTGGATCCTGAAGAATGCCTGCTGGTGAGATTGCTGTTGATTCACGAGTATCGACGCTTGCTGCTGCGCGATCCGCAACTGCCCGACGAGCTGTTGCCGGCGGATTGGGAGGGCAGGGCAGCACGGCAGCTGTGCCGCAACATCTACCGTCAGGTCTACGCCCCTGCCGAACAATGGCTGGCCACCGTCATGGAAACCGCCGACGGCCCCCTGCCCGAAGCCGCCCCCAGCTTCTACCAACGCTTCGGCGGCCTGTAGCAGCGGCGTAAGCCGCGTCAGCTCCTCACCATCCCCTGACACGCTACGCCCCCTCTCGAATCAGCTTGAGCCTGATGACGCGGCTTACGCCGCTGCTACGGGGGGGGGACGAATTCCTGGTCGTCGGCGTCGGGGAGTTTCATTCTGCCTGCGCTCCAATCTGCGGCGGCCTGGGCGAGACGGTCTTTGGAGGAGGACACGAAATTCCACAACAGGAAGCGCTCGCCCACCGGCTCGCCGCCGAGCACCATCACGGTGGCCCGTTCCAGTGCTCTAACCCGCGACGCCGTGGGCCCCAGCACCAGCATCCTGCCGCTCTCATGCCGGGTACCGTCCAGCTCCACTGCACCGGTTGCGATATACAGCGCCCGCTCCTTGTGCCCGCCGGGAATTTCCGCCGTGGCGCCCGGCAGCATATCCAGATGGGCATAGAACAGCGGCGAATGCGTCTTCGCCCCGGCCGTCAGGCCATAGGCGCTGCCAGCAATGAGCTGCCCCACCACGCCGGCCTCGTTCCAGCTGGGCAACTCACTGCCGTGGTGGTGGGAAAAGCTGGGTGCGATTTCCTCGCTTTCGGTCGGCAGGGCGACCCACGCCTGGATGCCATGTAAATGATCACCCTGAGCTCGCGCACGCTCGAACCGTTCGCTATGGGTGATACCGCGACCGGCCGTCATCCAATTGACCTCGTTGGGCCGAATCGGCTGTTCGTAACCCAGGCTATCGCGGTGCATGATTTCGCCGGCGAACAGGTAGGTCACCGTGGCCAGCCCGATGTGCGGATGCGGCCGAACATCGATGCTGCGATTCACCCCAGGCGCCAGGTCCAGCGGCCCGATATGGTCGAAGAAAATGAACGGGCCTACCATCCGCCGCTTGGCGAACGGCAACACGCGGCCAATTTCAAAGTGCTCGCTGAGCTTGCGCCGGCGCTGCTCGATGACCATTTCAATCATGTCGGCTCTCCAGTGTGTGATCGCCCGCTCAGCCTACGCTTCGCCGGCGGGTACGGGCGTGTTGAGCAGTTGCTGCTCCCACAGATAGGCAATCCCACTGCCAGCGGCGTGCTGCACAAGCACCTCCGTCAGCCCGGCAGCCGTTTCAACCCGGGCCCAATCGCGCTGCCATTCGGCAGCCAACGCCAGCCAGGTCATCATGTTTGCCCCTGCGCCGATCATACGCTGGACCGCCAACTGATGGGCCTCCACGGAAACCCCACCCGATGCATCGGTGATCACCGTCACGTCCCAGCCTTCTCCCAGCGCTTGAATCACCGGCATGGCCACGCAGATTTCGGTCCACAGGCCTGCGATAACCAGTTGCTTGCGTCCGGTGGCTTTGACGGCGTCCACCACTTTTGGATCTTCCCAGGTGTTGATGAAGGTCCGGTCAATGACCTCCTGGCCGGGGAACACGTCGGTGATCTGCGCAAAGATCAACCCGCCGCGCTCGGCGATCACGCTGGTCATAATGGTCGGTACGCCAAACACCTTGGCGGCCTTGGCCAGCGCGGCGGCGTTGTTGACCACCATCTGCGGCTCATGGCTGTTGAGGTTGGTCAGTTGGTAAGGTTGGTGGTCGATCAGAACCAATACTGAATCTTCAGGGCGAAGGAGCGAGGCAAGGCCGTTGCGAAAAGTCATGGGTTCATCCTGTGTGCTGTGATGAGTGGGATCGAATTCAGGCCACCGGCACCGGCGGCGCGGTGGCTCGAACAGCACTGTGCAGTTGCAACGGGCAAGGCGGTAGTAGCGACGGGTGATCAGCTGTGTTGCGCAACGGGGAACGCAGCAGTGTGGCCCGAATGCTGCCGCAACCCGGAAAGCGGACCAGCTGCGCTCAGGCCCCACCTATTTGGCCTAGTATGCGTAGGCAGTTTTGTCGCGCAGCGAGGAACACGAGCATGGACATGGAAGAGCTTCAAACCTTCGTCGAGGTTGCCGATGCCGGAGGCCTGTCACGCGCCGCCGTGCGGTTGGGGGTGTCCAAGTCGATCATCAGCCGACGCCTCGCCCGGCTGGAGGCAGAGCTGGGGGTGCAGCTGATGGCGCGCTCCACCCGTGGTGCCGCGCTCACCCAAGCAGGCATCGCTTTTCGCGAGCATGCCGTCAGGGCCTGCGCCGAGATCGAAATGGCCCGCGAGGCGATCCTGCCTGCCGGTGAGCTCTGCGGACGCCTGCGCCTCTCCGCGCCGCTAACCTTCGGCCCGACCCACTTCGCGCCGATCCTGGCGGAAATGGCCCGCCGCTATCCCAGGTTGCACATTTACACCCATTACAGCGATCGTTTCGTCGACCTGATCGCCGAGGGTTACGACTGCGCCATACGGGTGGGCTACCTGCAGGACTCAGACATGATCGCCCGGTGCATCGGCCCCATTCAGGGAAAACTGGTCGCCAGCCCAGCCTATATCCAGGCCCACGGTGCACCCGAGAGCCCCGATGAACTCGTCGCCCATCAGGCCTTGATGCAAGGCACGGAATCCTGGATGTTCATGGACGGCG
Organism: Pseudomonas sp. UBA4194; assembly: GCF_002379585.1. Lineage (GTDB taxonomy): Bacteria > Pseudomonadota > Gammaproteobacteria > Pseudomonadales > Pseudomonadaceae > Aquipseudomonas. Next base: position 9,268 of record NZ_DFUE01000043.1, on the reverse strand, counting down.
ACGCCACCGTCACTGTGCACCCCCAGGGCACCTTCAAGGCGGACAATGGCACCGCGCTGCTCTGCGCCGCCATCGCCGGGCTTGGCGTTGCCTACCTGCCCGATTGGATCACCGACGAGCACGTCGCCAGCGGAGCGTTGGTCCCGATCATGACGCAATACCCACTACCCCCCGCCGCCGCCTACGTCATCCGCCCCCCAGGCCAGCACCCACCCCGCAAGATCCGCCTGCTCACCGAACTCCTGATCGAACACTGCCCCGCACCGCGGTCAGATTGATAGGCCGCGGTATTCCCATGACGCGGCTTAC
>NZ_DFUE01000043.1:0-8762 GCF_002379585.1 Pseudomonas sp. UBA4194 | reverse complement strand
CCATGACGCGGCTTACCACGATCCATCTGATACACCACGTCCGGCCCCACCGCGATCCATCGGATACACCACGGCGCACCATGACGCGGCTCACGCCGCTGCTACGGGGCGTTTCATCCAGGTGTGATACATGGCTCAATACTGTCTATCCCAGCCTCAAGAGCGCCGCCCATGACCCACCCAACCTCAACCCCTTTGTTCATAGGCTGGGACGTCGGCGGCTGGAACTGCGATCGCAACCCGGCCAGCCGCGACGCTCTGGTCGCCCTGGACGCCGACCGCCGCCTGGTAGGCAAACCCTGGCGGGGTAACCTGCGGCGCATGATCAACGAGTCAGAAACCACTGAACAGTTCGTCCTCGCGCTGCTGAAACTGTGCCACATACACACCGCTGAGCACGCCACGCCCCAGGTCCTATTGGGCATCGACACCCCGCTCGGTTTTTCCAAACCACTCATAGACCTGATCTCCCGCGGCCTGGCAGTGCCCACCATCGGCCAATCATCCAGCAACCCCTACCTACACCGGCGCACCGAGCATTTCCTGTTCGAGCGTGGGCTCTACCCGCTGTCCCCAATCAAGGACATGATCGGCAGCCAAGCCACCAAAGGCATGCACGTACTGGCACGGTTCGCACCGATCAAACAACGCTGTGGTGTTTGGACAGACGGCCAGCTCATGCGCGCCATCGAAGCGTATCCATCGGCCTGCAAACGGTCTGCAAATATCGAGCTATTACGGGCACCGTTCTACCTGGATCAGGCAGTGGGTGAGGTCGGTCAGCGAAGCTTCGTGCCCGGCATGGAGCATGTCGATGTACAGGATGCGCTGACGTGCGCCTTGCTGGCCTGGACGTTTGCGAACCGGCCGCAGTGGCTTGTCCAGCCGGAGGAGGGCATCGATCCGCTAGAGGGGTGGATATTTGTACCCGAGGACGGCCTGAGGGTGTGAGCGATCGATGCGGGCGACACCGCTCCACTGTGGGAGCGGGCTCTGCCCGCGATAGCGATCTGAAGGGCGGTGATAAGTGGCAACCTGACCAGCAAAGAGGGCCCGAAAGCGTTTACCGATCCTGTGGCAAAAACCTCACCGCCAACGCATCAGCCCTTACCTTGGTTGCCTGCAGCAAACACGTCTGCGCATTGATCCGGTCCATCGTTCCGCCGGTCAAACCCACCTCCAGTGCGCAGTCGGCATCACGAAATTGAATCCACTGCCGCTGCACATCGCGCAGTGCCGTACGCTGCTGTGCGGTGAGTGTCTTCATTCCCTGCTGATAGTTGGCATTCAGTCGCTGGTCCTGACGCCGGGTTTCAGCAGTGATGCACTCGACCATGCCAGAGGTAGTGGTGTTGGCATCCATGCATTTGTCATAGTCAGCGCTGAAGCCCGATGCTGCCTCGCTACCGGCAGCCAACGTGCCCGTAGCGAATCCGGCAACACTCAGCAACAGCGCGGCATTCAGAAGCGTTCGATGTAAGAAGAGCATGCATCACCTGTAATCTCGAAGTTTGTCCCAATCATATACCCCACCTGTAGCAGCGGCGTAAGCCGCGTCAATCAGCCTTCCCCATCTCCAACTGCGTATGAATACGAAGCGCCGCCCGTATCCGAAACAACCGCCACAGCAGCGAATAAGCCCCGCCAGCGAACCACAGCAGAAACATCCCACACAGTATTCGCTGCTCCGCCAGCTTCTCCTGCACATACCGGGCATACGTCTTGTCGATCAGGAACGAGCAAATCACGTCCAATCGCTCCTCCGGCAGCTCCTCGGACGAGAATTTCTTCAGGCTCTCCGAGTTACGGCAGTCGTCCAGAACCATATGCTCGGTGCCAAACATCGACAGCTTCACATGATCCTTGCCCAGATAGATCCAGGGCGCGTCTGGATCGTGCTTGAAACTGACCATCACATAGGCGCTGGACATGATGGTAAGCATGCCCAGAACGCCCAGCATGCAGGCGATCAGGAAACCCTTGAGCCATCGGGTAGTGCTGCGACTGAGTGCACTTGGCTTCAGCGATATCTCGCGGTAGTCGCCCCAGTCGATCAAGCCTTTGGCCGAGCTTACATCCCAGGTGGAAAGCCCGCGTTCACTGATCCAGCGTTCGGCCAATTCCGCCTGTTCTATCGTGGTCACCGGTATGTTGAACTCGTAGCGAAAATGCTCGACCTCCCGTTGATCCCTCCGACGTACTTCAAAGCACTCTCTGTCGAACGTCGGTTGCGAGCCGAACATTCGCCAGATCAGATCCTTCAGAAAAGTCAGCGAGCCGACCCGGTTGTATAGCCATACGACGGCCATCGCGACGGTAAGGCCCGTACCGATTGCCGCCAGCGCGTCGTAGTGCTGAAGAAACCAGCTGAATGCGGTTTCACTCAATTCCTTTTCTGTCATGAAGCTTCCTTGATGGGTAACGCGTAGTGCGCCAGCGGCGGGGTTGAAGCGCGATAGACTGCATGAGCGGCATCAAGATGGCTACCTGATAACCTCGTCAATCGTTGTACGACTTTTCGCACTGAAATGCAGTGATGTAGCAGGGCGTCACTCACTGGAGTGTCACGTACGGGCTTGTGCGGGGAGCGGTAACGGAGTGGCTAATAAATTGGAGCGGTAGGAGCGGGCGGGGTATCGAGGTTGACTAGCCAGCCAGGACTCGAGCGTATTTGGAAAGGCTCTGGGTCAGGCCTTGTGCGTGATTATAGGAAACTATAGACCGATTATAGAGCGTTTATAGAAGCCTTCGGTTGTGTAATGGAGTTGCGACGATTGTGCTGCTGCGCCAGTATCGGATACCTGCTTTCTGAAGAGCTCCCCCGTGATTCGCCTAGCCAAAGCCACCGACGAAGCTGATATCCGAGGCTGCGCCATACAAGCCTACGCGAAGTACGTGCCATCGATAGGTCGCAAGCCTGCACCGATGGTGGCCGACTTTGCTGCGCAGATCGCTGCGGGGCTAATTTTTGTTGCGGTGGATGAGTGGGGTGCTTTCCAAGGCTTCATCGTGTTCCATATCCAACACGATCACGTCCTGCTTGAGAACGTTGCGGTACTTCCAAGCGTGGCCGGCCGTGGTGTGGGTAAATCGCTCATCAATTTTTGCGAGAACACTGCCAGGGAGCGCGGGCTGAAAGCGGTGCATCTCTACACGAACGAGAAGATGACTGAGAACCTGTCGATTTACCCAAAGCTGGGATACGTGGAGGTGGACCGGCGGACGGAGGAGGGGTTTAGTCGGGTGTATTTCGAGAAGCGCCTAGCGCCCTGAGCCAATCTTCGGAAAGACGGGATGACGCACAGTTCGCTGCAGGATGTTGCAAGGCTTGTTCGTCGCATTGCCGGCTATCCGATAAAGGCTCATGGCGCGGGTAACGATCTCGTGGTTGAGCCGCGCACCCTGATTTCATCGCCCTTACCTAAGAATGACCAGATACAGATTCCGGATATTTACCGATCAGTGAGTGCCGATCTTGGCTCACTTATCAACCCAACCCCTCCAACATCCCATCAGCACGTAACAGCTCCACAATCACCTGTTCGTCCACTGCATAAATCCCTCGCGACGCCTTCCACACCAGCTTCTTTTCCTGAAGAGCGATCAACGCCTGCTGTACCCCTGGAACTTCCACGGTCAATTCCCCAACGTCGAGACCGGCCTGCTCCATCGCTTTGCCATACAGCGCTAATGTGGCGGCTTCGAAGGGCGCATAGTCCTCGCCCTTGGCGCTCATCACACGAATGACCGCAGACTGAATGGGCGTAAGACTGTGTAGCACTTTCTTGAGGTTGCCGTTCAATTCGTCCGCCTGTGCGCGTACCAGGGCGGCAAAGCGCACGGGGATGTCCTTGTCCGGCAGGGCAAAGTCAAACCGAATCGCGTCGGCCGCGGCACCCAGCAACTCGGGGCGATACCCGCTCTCTTGAAATAACGGAAACACCTGCGACGGGTCCAGCGGATGCTGCAGGTCCAGGTTCGCACAAAACCACTCAATGAAATCTTCATCCAGAGTAGGGAACTGCACCATCGATGCGCCGAAGAACGCTTGGTCCTTGCTGTTTCTCAACATGGCCAACTTGTCCCGGTTGGAGCCAGTGCAAACAATGCGCAACCCGTGGTGCTTCGAACTGTTCAGCTCGTCCCGCGCGGCCTTGAGTGCGAACAAGGCCGCTACGCCTTGGTCAGTGGTGATCGCATGTTGGGCTTCGTCGACGATCAACACGATCATCTGCTTGGATTCGTCAGAAAGCGCCACGAGGGCCTGGGTGAGGTCAATACCCTTGCCCAGCCCGATTTTGTCCAGATTGAAGCTCAGACCGCCCACGTTGACCTTGTCCATGCCCGACGCTTTTGCCAAGCGGGAGATGAAGCCTTCGCTGCGTCTGACAGCCTCCTGAATCGCTTCGACGATCACTTCACCAGGGTCTTTGGTGAGATCCTTCCAGAGGTCGGCATACAGCACGATGGCGCCTGCGGCTTCCAGGGCAGGGCGCAAATCCTCGCGGGCGAAGGTTGATTTACCGGTGCGTCGCGGTGCTGCGAGAAACACGCCAGAGCTGGCTGCGGAGCCCACCGTTACCTGCATGATCAACTTCGAGAGACGCTCGGCTAGCGCAGGGCGGTGGTAGAGGATGTCTTGAGTCACAGGCGGCTCCCGGATGATTCTATAGCCAATTATAGAGCGATTATAGACGACTATAGAGCGATTATAGAGTCACGGCTACGGAAGTCATTTGTCCCCCCAACAACCACGCCTGACTGATACACCACTGAGCGCGTCACCTGAAAAGGCGGAGGCGAATCGACTCGAAAAGGTTCCCGCACCGTCCGCTTTCTAATTCTATCGCCCCCATAGCCCCTTCCAATTTAGCCCTCGCTGCCATTGCCGTTACCCTCGCCAATCCGTTCAAAAACCAAGAACCGTGAGGGATTCACCATGAAAATCAGAACCTTATCTGGATACGCGCTCGCCGTATTGGCGACAAGCATGTCCGTGCCATCGGCTTTCGCCGACACCCTGACCCGCGATAACGGCGCCGCTGTCGGCGACAACCAGAATTCCCAAACAGCCGGGCCCAATGGCCCCGCGCTGTTGCAAGACGTCCAGCTGCTGCAGAAACTCCAGCGCTTCGACCGTGAACGCATTCCTGAGCGTGTGGTGCATGCGCGTGGTACCGGCGTGCACGGCGAATTCACTGCCTCCAGCAACATCAGTGAACTGACCAAGGCCAAAGTCTTCACGCCAGGCACTCACACCCCGGTGTTTGTGCGTTTCTCGTCGGTGGTGCACGGCAACCATTCGCCTGAAACGCTGCGCGACCCCCGCGGTTTCGCAACCAAGTTCTACACTGCCGACGGCAACTGGGATCTGGTCGGCAACAACTTCCCGACATTCTTTATCCGCGACGCCATCAAGTTTCCCGACATGGTCCACGCGTTCAAGCCCGATCCGCGGACCAACCTGGATGACGACTCCCGTCGTTTCGACTTCTTCTCCCACGTACCAGAAGCCACCCGTACCCTCACGCTGCTCTACTCCAACGAAGGAACGCCAGCCGGCTATCGCTTCATGGATGGCAACGGCGTGCACGCCTACAAGTTCGTCAATGCCAAGGGCGAAGTGCACTACGTGAAGTTTCACTGGAAGAGCCTGCAAGGGCTGAAGAACCTGGACCCAGCGCAAGCCGAGCAAACCCAAGGCAAAGACTACGCTCACATGACTCACGACCTGGTCACCGCGATCAACAAAGGCGACTACCCGAAGTGGGACTTGTACATCCAGGTGCTCAAGCCTGAGGACCTTGCCAAGTTCGCCTTCGACCCACTGGACGCCACCAAGATCTGGCCCGATGTACCGGAACAGAAAATTGGCCAGATGGTACTGAACAAGAACGTTGACAACTTCTTCCAGGAAACCGAGCAGGTTGCCATGGCACCTTCCAATGTAGTGCCCGGTATCGAACCGTCGGAAGATCGCCTGCTGCAAGGTCGCGTGTTCTCCTACGCCGACACCCAGATGTACCGCCTGGGCGCCAATGGCATGAGCCTGCCAATCAACCGTCCACAGGTGGCCGTCAATAACGGGAATCAGGATGGCGCCTTGAACAGCGGCCATACCACCGGCGGCGTGAACTATGAGCCAAGTCGCCTCAACCCCCGCCCAGCGGACGACAATGCTCGTTACAGCCAGGCGGCGCTCAGCGGCTCCACTCAACAAGCGAAGATTCAGCGCGAGCAAAACTTCAAACAAGCCGGCGACCTGTACCGTTCCTACTCCCCGAAAGAACAGCAAGACCTGATCAACAGCTTCGGCGGCTCCCTGGCTGATACCGATACCGAGAGCAAACACATCATGCTCTCGTATTTGTACAAGGCCGATCCGGCCTACGGCACAGGCGTCACCAAAGTTGCCAAAGGCGACCTGGAAAAGGTCAAGCAGTTGGCCGCCAAGCTTCAGGACTGACGCACCTGGTCACCGACTGTTAAATGACAGTCGGTGACTGTCGAGGAGGCAAAACCCATGCGATATCTCATTCTCTGCATGTGGTCTGCAATGATGGCTACAACAGCTGTCATGGCCGACGACATACTCGCTGCCGATACCCGTCAGCAACTTCGCGAGCTGTATTTCGACGCGGCCCGCACGGGCAGCACCGACCGTTTGGGCGCTTTCATCGAGGCCCATTACGACTTGGACACCCGTGACGAAAGCGGCTACACCGCGCTGATCCTCGCCGCCTACCACGGTCAACAAGCCGCCGTGGAACAACTGCTCGCCGCCGGCGCCAACCCGTGCAGCCAGGATAAACGTGGCAACACCGCCCTGATGGGCGCCATCTTCAAAGGCGAACTAAGCATCGCCCACCGGCTGATGGATGCTGATTGCGCGACGGATGAACGCAACCATTCAGGTCAAACCGCAGCCATGTACGCCGCGCTGTTCCAACGCAAAGACATCCTCGATGCCCTGACCGCCAAAGGTGCCGACCTGAACGCCCGCGACGCCCTGGGCAACACCCCTCGCGCACTCGCACAAGGCCATTTCGCCCCCACCCAGTAGCACCGGCGTAAGCCGGGTCCAAACACCCCGGCCCTTCAACCTTCGCACCAAAGCTATCCCTGAACCGATCCCACACAAGTCATGTCGCTGGCAGCGACACGTTCCAATAACGTGTCGCTGAAAACGGCTTTCAGCGACATGACAGCTCGACATGTACTCGGATGCGTTTTTCAGCGACATGACCAGACGCTGCAGGTGGGCGATGAGCATCTAATGGAATACGGATACCTCACATGAACAGCCGCGCCGATGCTTTCCACCAGCCAACACGCGCCGCAGATTGCAACCTGCCGCGATCGACCTCCTCGCTTTTCAGCATCACCGGCAAATCGCGCATCCGCATCCAGCTCTCGTTCTGCCAATGCAGCACACTCAGCCGCAACCCTGGCCACTGCATCACGCTAATACTTGGCACTAACTCCCCCGCCGGTAGCTCCGCATCACGAATCACCGCGATTACCTCATGGGTAAGCCAGTGTCGAAGGCTGCGGTTCTCCGGCACGTTGTGATTGACCAGCAAGGTATAGGCGCCGGATTCGCTGACCATCAGCGTGTCTTGGTATTCGCCGTATTGCAGGAGTGACAGCGTGCGGGTTTGGTCGGGGTCGAGCTTGCGTACGGCGTGGGCGTCGAGGAAACGACCCATGAGTCGGCCGAGGTCGCGGGCGTGGAACCAGGCTTGGGATTCGAGCCAGAGGGTGTGGAGGGGGCGGTTGTGGCGGGTGAATAGGGTGGGGGTGCAATGAATAGGCATTTCCTTTACCTCTGCGTGATTGCAGCTTCTTAGGGCTGGGTGTCGGGAGCTAAGAAACCCCACACAGAGGGCCGGACATATTCCCCTTTCGGGTCTTGTATTAGCCCACTCCCGACATAACAGAGATTTTCCGGAGACGAAGTGTAACCGTAGGCTCCAGAAGCCGCATCTGTCGGGGGCGGTAGACCGCTGTGTGATTGCGTTTCTTAGGCGCGATGGCAGGGTAGGGCGGATGGTGCGATGAGGCAATGGAGAGGTGCGTAGGACTTTTCTGAAACTTTCGCCACTCAGTTTTGGGTGGGGCATCCGCGTCTGTTGGGAGCGATCGCAGTTGTGGGGTTGTGCGGAGTATTGGCGTTTGATGCGGGACTTGGAGTCTGGTGGGGGTGGAGAGCCTGAATCGACGTGGTTTTGTAAGCGTCTGCTATCGGCCAGGAGCGGACAGTTACGCGAAGTCAGCAACCCTTCCTTGAAGCTTGATGGCGTCTGCGAAACTAGGGGCGATTCACATCCTTATCCTCAATCATCTCAAAGTAGGTGCCGCAGGGGCTGACTTTGGTTACAGCTCCAGACAGCACTGTTCCGTCTGGTAGAATAATTTGCGCATGACTGATAGCAGGCGATTTCAGCAAATCCACACCTAAGTTACCCACCTGGACGCTCGTTTTTTTGGCTAGTTCTCGACAGATCAAAATCGGCTGGGCCGAGTAACTCGCCTGACGGCGGAGACCAGGGGCAATACCATAGGTCAGCGTAAGGTCGACCTCGCAAGACATTTCTGTTGGTAACTCGTTGCTTTTCATCATTGTCTCCTACCTCTTCTTGATTGGCATGGTCTCAAACTCGCCTCTGCTACGATACGTGAAGTGATGTATGTATGGGTAAGGTCGTCGTTATTTCGACGTTGATGTGCTGACTGGACGGTTAGCATGGCGTGCGCTATAT
>NZ_DFUE01000053.1:1359-2730 GCF_002379585.1 Pseudomonas sp. UBA4194 | reverse complement strand
CCCTCGAATGTGGCCAAAGAACTCGCTCTCGAACAACTCCGCAGGAATCGCTGCGCAGTTGACCCGGATCAGCGGCTGCCCGCTGCGTCGACTGGCTTCGTGGATGGCGCGGGCGATCAGTTCCTTGCCGGTGCCCGACTCGCCGTGGATCAAGACACTGGCATCTGTGGGCGCGACCACATCGATCTGCTTGATGATCTTCAGGATCGGCTCGCTCTGACCGACAATTTCCCGGTAGTTGTGCTCGATCTGGATCTCTTCCTGCAGGTAGGCGTTCTGCTCTTCCAGGCGCTCCTTGAGCAGCTTGAGTTCCTGCAGTGCGGTTTGCAGCTGAAGCTCGGTGGTGCGCCGTTCGGTGATATCGCGAAACACCACCACTGCACCTACCAAGCGGCCCTCGGCGATCACGGGGGTGCTGGTGAATTCAACTGGAAACGAGCTGCCATCGCGGCGCCAGAACACTTCCTGCCGTCCTTCGTGAACCACGCCGTCGTGCACTGCCCGGTAGATGGGGCAATCCTCGACCGGGTAGTGCGAACCGTCGGCATGGCTGTGGTGGTGAATACGGTGGATATTCTTGCCGATCATGTCCTTGGGCTCCCAACCCAGCATGCGCGCGCCTGCCGGATTGACGAAGGTGGCCAGCCCTTGGTTGTCGATGCTGTAGATGCCGTCGCCGACCGCGCTGAGCAACAGCTGGTTGTCCCGCTCGGTTTCCTGGAACAGGTTGAGAATATTGCGCCACTCCAGCAGCCCGCCGCGCATGGTCCGCTCGGTCTCTGCCTGATCGCGCTGATATTGCTGCTCGCTGCGCGCCTGTAACACCAGAATCAGCTGTAACTGGCCTTTGACGCTCAGGGTGGTGGCCGAGATTTCGAGCTGGATGCGCTCGCCGCTCTTGCAATTGCAGCTCAGCTCGTCGGACCAGCCCCGGCCTTTCTCCAGCACCGCCTGACTGAATACGATCAGGTCGGCCATCTGATGACCGAACAGACGGCTGACGGGCAGCTCCAGCAGTTCATGCCTGGGGTACCCGAGCAGGGTGCACGCGGCAATGTTCAGATCGCCGAAGCGATCGCCATAGGGATCGAGCAAGGCGATGGCCTGGGCGCAGTGTTCGAATACTCGGTGTCGTGAGGCGTAGGCCAGGTCGGCCCAGTGGCTCATGGAATCGTCATCGGCCATACGAGATCTCGTGAGAGTGGCTACGAACAGTCGTAGTTCTACGCGATTGCGTAGTTGAGCAACAGGTGCAGTTGCGCCGGCTGAAACCGGATCAGCCACGTTTCTTCAGGGCTTTCATGAAGATAGAGGCGACTTGCTGAACCCTGAAAAAACTGGCACGCCGTTCGCTCTGTTCCTTGCAACCGA
>NZ_DFUE01000053.1:808-1285 GCF_002379585.1 Pseudomonas sp. UBA4194 | reverse complement strand
CAGCCAGCCCTGGCCATCGACCAACGCGGAGATGACGACATGCCCAACGTGGACATTGCCCACTATCAAGACGGCGACTTCCTGGTGAACTACGAAGAGAAGGTGTTCGAGGATGTGAAGGCCGAGCCCGGTGAAAAGGCCCTGCTGACCTTTCACACCATTGCCTTCGAAGGCTCCATTGGTTTGGTCAACATGCTGCAGGCCAAGCGACTGCTGCGCAAAGGCTTCGAAACCAAGATTCTGCTGTACGGGCCGGGCGTGCAATTGGGCGTGCAGCGGGGCTTCCCGACCTTGGGCGCCGAAGCCTTTCCTGGCCATCTGGCGGTGAATAACCAGATCAAGGCGTTCATGGCTGAAGGCGGGGAAGTGTATGCCTGCCGATTCGCCTTGCAGGCGCTGTACGGTCAGACCGAAAAAGCGCTGATCGAGGGTATTCGTCCCATCAATCCCTTGGACGTGATGGACCTGCGCCTGCTG
>NZ_DFUE01000053.1:0-551 GCF_002379585.1 Pseudomonas sp. UBA4194 | reverse complement strand
CGCGATGACGCCCGCACAGGCACCCAAGAATCCATAGGAAGCCACCATGCCCACTATCCGCGCCGCCGCCGTTCAGTTCAGCCCCGTGCTGTACTCCCGTGAAGCCACCGTTGCCAAGCTGTGTGAACGACTGCTGCAACTGGGCCGCGACGGTGTGCAGTTCGCGGTATTCCCGGAAACCGTCATCCCCTACTACCCCTACTTTTCGTTCGTGCAGCCACCCTTCGCCATGGGCAAACAACACCTCAAACTGCTCGAAGAGTCGGTCACCGTCCCTTCCGACGTTACCCGCCAGATCGGCGAGGCCTGCCGAGAGGCCGGGATCGTGGCCTGCATCGGTGTCAACGAGCGCGACGGCGGCACGATCTACAACGCCCAGCTGCTGTTCGATGCCGACGGCACGCTGCTACAGCACCGACGCAAGAACACACCCACCTATCACGAGCGCATGGTGCGGGGCCAAGTCGACGGCTCCGGCCTGCACGCAACCGACAGCGCCGCTGGCACCATTTGCTCCCTGGCCTGCTGTGAGCACTACAACCCGTTGGACC
>NZ_DFUE01000071.1:30476-102977 GCF_002379585.1 Pseudomonas sp. UBA4194 | reverse complement strand
GTCCCCTCACCCCAACCCTCTCCCTAGGGGAGAGGGGGCCAAAGGCGGATCGCAGTGTTACGACTTGCGGTGGTCAACTCCCTCTCCCTCAGGGAGAGGGCTGGGGTGAGGGGACCATCCACCACAGATCCCCGACCCAACCCCAGCACCCAACCCCCACCACCCCAAAAATCACTTCATCCCCGTCACCCGCCAGACCTTGTTCCCCACATCATCCGCCACCAGCACCCCCCCTTTACCATCCCCCAGCACCGCGACCGGCCGGCCCATGGCGTTCTCCTGCTTGTCCAAGAAGCCCGTCAACAAATCCAGCGGCTGGCCACTCGGCTTGCCATCCACGAACGGTACGAACAACACCTTGTACCCGCTGTGCGGCTTGCGATTCCACGACCCGTGCTGACCGATGATGGCGCCACTGGTGAACGGTGCAGGCAGTCCGCTGTTGTCCGCGAAGGTCAGGCCCAGCGATGCAGTGTGCGGCCCGACTGCGTAATCCGGTGCAATCGCCTTGGCTACCAGGTCCGGCTTCTGTGGGTCGACACGCACGTCCACGTGCTGCCCATAGTAGCTATAGGGCCAGCCATAGAACCCGCCATCCTTGACCGAGGTAATGTAGTCGGGCACCAGATCGCTGCCGATTTCGTCCCGTTCATTGACCGCCGTCCACAGCTTGCCGGTCCTGGGCTCCCACGCCATGCCGTTGGGATTGCGCAGGCCGCCGGCGAAGATCCGATGCTGACCGGTGGCGACGTCCACCTCCCAGATCGCGGCTCGACCTTCCTCCTTGTCCATGCCGTTTTCACCCACGTTGCTGTTGGAGCCGACCGTGACATACAGCTTCTTGCCATCCGGGCTTGCGATCACGTTCTTGGTCCAATGGTGGTTCAGCGTGCCGCCTGGCAGGTCCACCACTTTCTCGCCGGCGCCGCTGATCGAAGTGGCGCCGTCCTGATACTTGAAGCGCAATAGCTTGTCGGTGTCGGCCACGTAGAAGTCATTGCCTATCATGGTCATGCCGAATGGCGAATTGAGATTGGCGATAAAGACGTTACGAGTCTCCGCCACGCCATCGCCGTCCTTGTCGCGCAGCAGGGTAATGCGGTTAGGGCTTGGCACGCCCGCGCCAGCCTTGCTCATCACTTTGTCCATGACCCAGCCGCGCACGCCGCTGCTGTCATCGGGCTTGGGCGGGGCATTGGTCTCGGCCACCAGCACGTCACCGTTGGGCAGCACGTAGAGCCAGCGCGGGTGGTCCAGGCCTTCGGCGAACGCCGCCACCTGGGTGCCGGGGGCTGCCACGGGCTTGCTACCCTCCGGCCAGCCAACCGCCGGGGCAATGTTCACCGTCGGAATCAGCGTCTTGTTCGGCTCGGGCAGCTTCGGCGAGGGACCGGTGCCGTCGCTGACCTGGAGCGATGAGGTTTCACCGCAAGCAGCCAGGCCGGCGGCGAGCAGGATCAGTGTGGCAAGGCGGGACATGTGCATTGTTGTGTGTTCCCTGAGATTTTGTTCACAAAGGGATAGAGGCGCGCGGCGGCGACAAGGTTCAACCCTATTGGTGGCCAACCTGAGCACCGCGCCAATTGACGCTCCAGGCCCAACCCTCTACCCTTCGCGACTGTTCCAGGTGCTCGGCAGCTACACGGCTTGCGCGAGTGAAACAGGGAAGCCGGTGAGCTGCTGTCAGCAGGCGATTCCGGCGCTGCCCCCGCAACGGTAGATGAGTCAAGGCCGCGCACGGTGCCACTGAACATGTTCGGGAAGGCGCGCGGCTTGGGTGTGCATTTCCCCGCTCATGAGCCCGGAGACCGGCCTGGTCCATTTCACGGCATGCCCTGGGCGCTGCTGCAGCGTCATCGACGACGTCTTCGGCCCTGGGTGTGCCCTAATCAATTCTTCTGTCGCGCGGGTGAGAGCGGCATTGACGCTCAAGGTGCGGCTGCTGGCCGGTGCTTTGCGTTGATGCCGCCTGCGTGCAGGTGTAGCGGAGAGCCGCCATGAGCCAGACCCCCGAACGCGACGAGCGCCACTTGGCGCGCATGCTGCGTAAAAAAGCCGTGATCGACGAGCGTATCGCCAATTCGCCCAATGAGTGCGGCTTGCTGCTGGTGCTCAGTGGCAATGGCAAGGGCAAGAGCAGTTCGGCCTTTGGCATGCTCGCCCGTGCCATGGGTCACGGCATGCAGTGCGGCGTGGTGCAATTCATCAAGGGCCGCAACAGCACCGGTGAGGAGTTGTTCTTCCGGCGCTTCCCGGAGCAGGTGCGGTACCACGTGATGGGCGAAGGCTTTACCTGGGAAACCCAGGACCGCCAGCGTGACATCGCCGCGGCCGAAGCCGCGTGGGCAGTATCCCGGCAGTTGCTCGGCGACCCGGCCATAGGCCTGGTGGTGCTGGATGAGCTGAACATCGCGCTCAAGCACGGCTATCTGGATCTGGATCAGGTGCTCAGCGACCTGCAAGCCCGTCCGCCCATGCAGCATGTGATCGTCACCGGCCGCGCCGCCAAGCCGGAATTGATCGAGCTGGCCGACACCGTGACCGAAATGGGCATGCTCAAGCACGCGTTCCAGGCCGGTATCCGTGCCCAGAAAGGCATCGAGCTATGAATCAACCGCGCCATTGCCCGGCGGTGCTCATCGCTGCCCCCGCCTCCGGGCAGGGCAAGACCACCGTGACCGCCGCCCTGGCGCGCCTGCACCGCAATCAGGGCCGGCGCGTGCGGGTGTTCAAGTGCGGACCGGACTTCCTCGATCCGATGATTCTGGAGCGGGCCAGTGGCGCGCCGGTCTACCAGCTGGACATGTGGATGGTGGGCGAGCAGGAAAGCCGCCGACTGCTGTGGGAAGCTGCCGGCGAGGCAGAGCTGATTCTGATCGAAGGCGTCATGGGCTTGTTCGATGGCACCCCCTCCAGCGCTGACCTGGCCCGGCATTTTGCCGTGCCGGTGCTGGCGGTGATCGATGGCACGGCCATGGCACAAACCTTCGGCGCCCTGGCGTTGGGTCTGGCCCGCTACCAGCCGGACCTGCCATTCGCCGGGGTACTGGCCAACCGTGTAGGCACCTTGCGCCACGCACAATTGCTGGAGGGCAGCCTTACCCAAGGGCTGCGCTGGTACGGTGGTCTGTCTCGGGAAACGGGAATCGAGTTGCCCAGCCGTCATCTGGGGTTGGTTCAGGCCAGCGAGTTGAATGACCTGGACGTTCGTCTGGATGCTGCTGCCGACGCCTTGGCAGCCAGCTGCCAGGTCAGCCTGCCCCCGGCCGTGACCTTCGCGGCCCCCACCGATCAGGTGTTCGAGCCTTTGTTGCAGGGCGTACGGATCGCGGTGGCGCGCGATGGCGCCTTTGCGTTCACCTACAACGCCAGTCTCGATGCGCTGCGTGCGATGGGCGCGGAGCTGCTGTTCTTCTCGCCGGTCCATGACGCTACGCTGCCGGATTGTGACAGCCTTTATCTGCCCGGCGGTTATCCTGAACTGCATCATCAGGCGCTGGCTGCCAATGCATCGATGCTGACGGCGATCCGCGCTCACCATGCGGCCGACAAACCGCTGTTGGCCGAATGCGGCGGCATGTTGTACCTGCTCGACGCCTTGACCGATGTCGACGGTGAGCGTGCCGAATTGCTGGGGTTGATCAGCGGCGAAGCGGTGATGCAGAAGCGCCTGGCGGCATTGGCGTTGCAGGCGGTAGCGCTGCCCGAAGGAGAGTTGCGCGGGCACACCTATCACCACTCGCTGACCAGCACCGAGCTACAGCCTATCGCCCGTGGGGTGAGCCCCAACGGCGGCCGCGGCGCCGAAGCCGTGTATCGCCAGGGGCGGATGACGGCTTCCTATGTGCATTTCTATTTCCCGTCCAATCCGGCGGCGGTGGCCGCGCTTCTCGCGCCTGACCGGCCGGCCCCATTACGGGCCGGGCCCGCTCCCACAGAATCGCCAGCGTCCATTGACCCGGTGGCAGCGGGCTCTGCCCGTAATCAAGCCCGCCAGAGCACCCCATGACCCAAACCCCCTACACCGCCGAACAACGCGCCACCCTCTACCGCGTCATCGCCGAACGTCGCGACATGCGCCATTTCAGCGGCGGCAGCGTGGCGCCGGAAACCCTGGCGCGTCTGCTCGGTGCTGCTCATCACGCCCCGAGTGTCGGCCTGATGCAGCCCTGGCGCTTCATCCGCATCAGTGACCGTGCCCTGCGCGGTCAGATCCAAGCCTTGGTCGAACAGGAGCGTATCCGCACCGCCGATGCCCTGGGGGAGCGCTCCGACCAGTTCATGCAGCTCAAGGTCGAAGGCATCAACGACTGCGCCGAAGTGCTGGTGGCGGCGCTGATGGATGACCGCGAGCGGCATATTTTCGGCCGTCGCACCTTGCCGGAAATGGACCTGGCCTCGCTCTCCTGTGCCATCCAGAACCTCTGGCTGGCCGCTCGTGTCGAGGGCCTGGGCATGGGCTGGGTGTCGTTGTTCGAACCTCAGGCACTGGCCGATCTGTTGCAGATGCCGCCGGGTGCCAAGCCCTTGGCAGTGCTCTGTCTCGGCCCGGTAGAGGCGTTCTATGACGCGCCGATGCTGGAGCTGGAGGGCTGGGCCACGGCACGCCCGCTCAGTGACATGGTGTTCGAAAACCAGTGGGGCGCGCGCCCATGAGCATCGCATTGATGACGGTTGCCGGCGTCGCATTGGACGCTTTGCTGGGCGAGCCCCGGCGTGCTCACCCGCTGGTAGCGTTCGGGCGCATGGCCAACCGGATCGAACGGCGTTTCAACGGAGCAGGGCGGGGCTGGCGCAGCCACGGCGTCACGGCCTGGGTTCTCGCCGTGGTGCCGTTGACGCTGTTGGCTACTATTCTTTCCTGGTTACCGGTCGTGGGCTGGGTAGTTGAGATTCTGGCGCTGTACTGTGCCTTGGGCCTGCGCAGCCTGGGCGAGCATGTGACGCCAGTGGCGCGGGCGCTGCGCAGCGACGATCTGGCCGAGGCACGCAAGCGCGTCGGCTATCTGGTCAGTCGCCAGACCGATGAACTGGATGCCCCAGCCGTAGCCCGCGCGGCCACCGAGTCGGTGCTGGAAAACGGCAGCGATGCAGTGTTTGCCGCCATTTTCTGGTTCGCCATCGCCGGCGCCCCAGGGGTAGTGCTGTACCGGCTGAGCAACACCCTGGATGCCATGTGGGGTTATCGCAACGAGCGTTTCGAGCGCTTCGGCTGGGCGGCGGCACGCATCGACGATGTGCTCAATTACATTCCGGCACGCCTGGTTGCCTTGACCTACGCAGTGCTGGGCAAGACCCGGCTGGCGCTCAAGTGCTGGCGTCGCCAGGCACCGCAGTGGGACAGCCCCAATGCCGGTCCGGTGATGGCCGCCGGTGCTGGCGCACTGGGCGTCGAACTCGGCGGGCCGGCGATCTATCACGGCGAGTTGCACGCCCGTGCCGTGCTGGGCGAGGGCCCGGCCGCCACCGCCGACGCCATCGACCGTGGTTGGCTGCTGGTCCGGCGCGGTGTGTGGTTATGGTTGCTGATCTTGTGCCTGGGAGCTGAATTCTATGCTTGAACACGGAGGTCGGCTGCGTCAGGCCGCCCGCGAGTACGGTATCGCCGAGGCCGAGTGGGTCGATCTGTCCACGGGTATTGCGCCGTGGCCTTTTCCCATTCCGGCCATACCCGAGCGTGCCTGGGCGCGGCTGCCAGAGAACGATGATGGTCTGGAGCAGGCAGCGCGGGCTTACTATGGCTTTGAGCATGTGCTGCCGGTACCGGGGTCTCAAGCGGCGATCCAGTTATTGCCGCGCCTGCGTCGCAATGGCCGGGTAGGGGTGTTGTCGCCGTGCTACGCCGAGCACGCCGAGGCCTGGCGCCGTGCCGGGCACGTCGTGCGCGAGGTCAGCGAGCATGAGGTGGACCACTTCATCGACAGCCTCGATGTACTAGTGGTGGTCAACCCCAACAACCCTACCGGGCGCATGCTGCCCGCCGAGCGGCTATTGGCCTGGAAGGCACGGCTCAGTCAGCGGGGCGGCTGGCTGGTGGTCGACGAAGCGTTCATGGACAACACCCCACCATTGAGTCTGGCGGGGCAGGGCGAGCGGCCGGGGTTGATCGTGCTGCGATCCTTCGGCAAGTTCTTTGGTCTGGCCGGTGTGCGCCTGGGCTTCGTCCTGGCCGAGCCTCGGCTGCTGCGCCTGCTCGCCGAGCAGGTGGGGCCGTGGGCAGTCAGCGGGCCGACTCGGGTGCTGGGGCAGGCGTGCCTGACCGATAGCGCCGCCCAGCAGGTGCAGATCCAGCGCTGCGCCGAAGCCAGCCAGCGTCTGGCTGACGTGCTGGACCAATACGATTTAACCCCCCATGGCGGCTGCGCGCTGTTCCAATCGCTGGCCTGTGACGACGCCGAGCGCTTGCACCGTTTCATGGCCGAGCGCGGCATTCTGATCCGTCTGTTTTCGCACAGCAGCAGCCTGCGCTTCGGCTTGCCCGCTCAGGAAAGCGATTGGTCGCGACTGCACGCCGCTTTCACTGAATACCGCAAGGAATTCCCATGACCACGCTGATGGTGCAGGGCACCACCTCCGATGCCGGCAAAAGCACGCTGGTGACAGCGCTATGCCGCTGGCTGATCCGCCAGGGCGTCGGCGTGGTGCCCTTCAAGCCGCAGAACATGGCGCTCAACAGTGCCGTCACCGCCGAAGGCGGAGAAATCGGCCGCGCCCAGGCCGTGCAGGCCCAGGCAGCCGGGCTGCAGCCGCACACCGACATGAACCCGGTGCTGCTCAAGCCCAACAGCGATACCGGTGCCCAGGTGATCATCCACGGCCGTGCCGTGACCACCATGAACGCAGTGGCCTACCACGACTACAAAGCCATCGCCATGCAGGCGGTGCTGGCTTCTCACGCCCGACTCAGTGCCGCCTACCCGGTGGTGATGGTCGAGGGTGCCGGCTCGCCGGCCGAGATCAACCTGCGGGCTGGCGACATCGCCAACATGGGGTTCGCTGAAGCGGTTGACTGCCCGGTGCTGCTGATCGCCGATATCAATCGCGGCGGCGTGTTTGCCCATCTGGTGGGTACGCTGGCGTTGCTGTCACCCAGTGAGCAGGCTCGGGTACAGGGCTTCATCATCAACCGCTTTCGCGGCGATATTGCCTTGCTGCAACCGGGCCTGGACTGGCTGGAAGCGCATACCGGCAAGCCGGTGATCGGCGTACTGCCGTATGTGCTGGATCTGCACCTGGAGGCCGAGGACGGTATCGACCGGCGCCAGTCCGTCAAGGCCGCCCAGGTGCTCAAGGTGGTGGTGCCGGTGCTGCCGCGCATCAGTAACCACACCGACTTCGATCCGCTGCGCCTGCATCCGCAGGTAGACCTGCAGTTCATCGGCCCGGGTGAGCAGATTCCCGCGGCGGACCTGATCATCCTGCCGGGGTCCAAAAGCGTGCGGGCGGACCTGGCGTATCTGCGCAGTCAGGGCTGGGAGGCGGCCATCAATCGGCACTTGCGCTATGGCGGCAAGCTGCTGGGCATCTGCGGCGGCCTGCAGATGCTGGGCAATCAAGTGCATGATCCGTTGGGCCTGGAAGGCGCGCCCGGCAGCAGTCCTGGCCTTGGTCTGTTGACGTTCAGCACCGAGTTGCGGGCAGAAAAACAGTTACGCAATGTCACTGGCTCTCTGGCCCTGGAAGACGCTGTCGTCAGCGGCTACGAGATTCACGCCGGGGTCAGCACCGGCGCGGCGTTGGACCAGCCTGCGGTGCGGCTGGCCGATGGCGGTGGCGACGGCGCAATGAGCCCGGACGGGCAAATCTTCTGCACCTACCTGCACGGCCTGTTCGAGGCTCCCGAGTCTTGCGCGGCGCTGCTACGCTGGGCGGGCCTGGCACAGGTAGAACAGGTGGATTACCACGCCTTGCGCGAAGCCGACATCGAACGTCTCGCCGACCTGGTCCAGAATCACCTCGACACGGCGCGCCTGCGCGAGCTGTGCGGATTGCCCCGGAGCCAGACCTGACATGTTCCATCTGATTCTCGGCGGCGCCCGCTCGGGCAAGAGCCGCCTGGCCGAACAACAGGCAAGCGCCAGCGGCCTGGCCGTCACCTACATCGCCACCAGCGAGCCCCTGGACGGTGAGATGAATCAGCGCGTGGCGCTGCACCGCGGGCGCCGTCCGGCCCATTGGGCGCTGGTGGAAGAGCCTTTGGCGCTGGCCCGGGTGCTTACCGAGCACGCGCGCAACGACACCTGCCTGCTGGTGGACTGCCTGACCCTGTGGCTGACCAATCTGTTGTTGCTTGAAGACCCCCAGCGTTTGGCCCAGGAGCGTCAGGCACTGCTCGATGGCTTGGCCGTCCTGCCGGGCGAGATCATTTTCGTCAGTAATGAAACCGGCCTCGGCGTGGTGCCGCTGGGTGAACTGACCCGGCGCTACGTCGATGAGGCCGGTTTGCTGCATCAGGCCTTGGCTGAGCGCTGTCACCGCGTGGTGTTCTGCGTAGCCGGCCTGCCCATGGTATTGAAAGGAACCCTGTGATGAATTCAGCCTGGTGGCTGCAAACCTGTCTGCCCGCCGATGAGCAGATGCGAGATCTGGCTCTGGAACGCCAACAGCAACTGACCAAGCCCAGCGGCTCACTGGGGCGTCTGGAAGAGGCCGCCGTGCAACTGGCCGGTTTGCAACGGCGCGTGAAGCCCCGCGTCGACCAGGTGGCCATCGCGATCTTTGCCGGTGACCACGGTATCGTTGCCGAAGGCGTTTCGCCGTACCCGCAGGAGGTCACGGCGCAGATGCTCAACAACTTCGTCAACGGCGGTGCGGCAATCAGCGTGCTGGCCCGCAGCCTCGGTGCCCAACTGGAAGTGGTGGACCTGGGCACCGCTACGCCCGTGGCCGATCTGCCCGGTGTGCGTCAGGCGCGCATCGCCCCGGGCACTCGCAACTTCCTCAAGACCACGGCCATGACCGACGAGCAAGGCTTGCTGGCGCTGCAGGCCGGTCGTGACAGCGCCCTGTGTGCCCATGCCGCGGGGGCCGAGCTGTTCATCGGCGGCGAAATGGGTATTGGCAACACGTCCTCGGCCACGGCGGTGGCCTGCGCGCTGTTGCACTGCCCGGTCAGCGACCTGGCCGGACCCGGTACCGGCCTGAACGCCGCTGGCGTGCAGCACAAGGTACGGGTGATCGAGCAGGCGCTGGCGGCCCATGGGCAATTGCCCGATGACCCGTTGCAGCGCCTGTTCTGCTTTGGTGGATTTGAAGTGGTGGCCCTGGTCGGCGCCTATCTGGCCTGTGCCCAGCACGGCGTGGCAGTACTGGTCGATGGTTTCATCTGCACGGTGGCCGCGCTGGTGGCCGTGCGCCTGAATCCCACCGTGCAGCCTTGGTTGCTGTTTGCCCATTGCGGTGCCGAGCCCGGCCATCGTCGCGTGTTGCAAGCCTTGCAGGGGCAGCCGCTGCTGGAGCTGGGTCTGCGCCTGGGTGAGGGCAGCGGGGCCGCGCTGGCGGTGCCCTTGTTGCGTCTGGCGTGCGAGCTGCACGGGCAGATGGCAACCTTTGCCGAAGCGGCCGTGGCAGATCGGCCGGCATGACCCTGCACCTGGAGCTGCTGCGCCACGGCGAAACCGAGATCGGCGGTTTTCGCGGCAGCCTCGACGACGCGCTGACCGCCCAGGGCTGGGCACAGATGCGCGCGGCGGTGGCCGAACGTGGCGGCTGGCAGCGTATCGTCAGCTCGCCCTTGCAGCGCTGCGCCCGCTTCGCCGAGGAGCTGGCCCAGGCCAGGCAACTGCCCCTGCGCTACATGGCTGAGTTGCAGGAGCTGCATTTTGGCGACTGGGAGGGCTGCTCGGCGGCGCAGTTGATGGAAACCGACGAACGCGGACTGGGGTTGTTCTGGAATGATCCCTATGGCTTCACCCCACCCCGTGGCGAACCGATGCAGGCATTTGCCGAGCGCGTTCATTGCGCCCTGCGACAGCTCTACGCCGAGCATGCCGGTGAGCGGCTGTTGCTGGTGGTGCACGGCGGAGTGATTCGCCTGTTGCTGGCCCAGGCCCGGGGCCTGCCCCGCGAGCACCTATTGCAGGTAGAGGCCGGCCATGCCGGGATGTTTGCGCTGCGGCTCGATGCCGATCTGCGTTTGAGCGAGACGTTCTGAGCATGCTGCCGTTCTGGATCGCCCTGCAGTTTCTCAGCAGCCTGCCGGTCAAGCTGCCCGGCATGCCCGCGCCAGAGGCTTTGGGCCGCTCGCTGTTGTTCTATCCGGCGGTGGGCCTGGTGTTCGGTGGGCTGCTCTGCCTGCTCGATGGCGTGCTGGCCGGCACGCCGGCCTTGCTGCACGCCGCCTTGCTGTTGACGGCCTGGGTCTTGCTCAGTGGCGGCTTGCATCTGGACGGCCTGGCCGACAGCGCTGATGCCTGGCTCGGCGGCTTTGGCGACCGCGAACGCACGCTGACCATCATGAAAGACCCGCGCAGTGGGCCCATCGCCGTGGTCACTCTGGTGTTGGTGTTGCTGCTTAAATTCTGCGCCTTGCTCGCGTTGCTCGAGAACGGGCAGAGTCTTGCGCTCTTGGTCGCGCCGGTCCTTGGGCGGGCAGCGTTGCTGGGTTTGTTCCTGTGTACTCCCTACGTGCGCGCCGGCGGCCTGGGGCAGGCGTTGGCAGACCATCTGCCGGCCCCTGCAGGGCGTTGGGTGCTGGCGCTGGTTGCCGTGGCATCGCTGTACCTGGCAGGCGGGTGGGTAGTCGCAATCGCGCTGCTGGTGTTCTGCTGGCTGCGCAAGCTCATGCTCCGGCGCCTGGGCGGCACCACCGGGGATACGGCAGGGGCACTGCTGGAATTGCTGGAGCTGGCGGTGCTGGTCAGCTGGGCGCTGTAGGACAGACTGACGACGTTGCTGCTACGGCGTCCTGAAACAAAAAGGCATACAATCGCCGTCTGTCCCGTCCTGCCTGGAGAAAACAATAATGACATCGGTATGGCGTACCAGCGGTTGGGTCCTGCTGGGCGCGGCTCTGATTCTTGCGCTTTCCCTGGGCACCCGCCACGGGTTCGGCCTGTTTCTCGCACCCATGAGCGCCGAATTTGGCTGGGGCAGGGGGGTATTTGCCCTGGCTATTGCCTTGCAGAACCTGATCTGGGGGCTGGCTCAGCCGTTTGCCGGTGCCTTGGCCGATCGCTTCGGTGCCGCGCGAGTGGTCATGATCGGTGGCGTCCTGTACGCCCTGGGCCTGGTGTTCATGGGGCTTTCCAATTCCGAACTGAGCTTGACCCTGAGCGCCGGCCTGTTGATCGGGATCGGGCTGTCGGGTACTTCCTTCTCGGTCATTCTGGGGGTGGTCGGTCGGGCGCTGCCCGCCGAGCAACGGAGCATGGGCATGGGCATCGCCAGCGCGGCCGGTTCCTTCGGTCAGTTCGCCATGCTGCCGGGCACCCTGGGGCTGATCAGTTGGCTGGGCTGGTCGGCAGCGCTGCTGGTCATGGGCATCATGGTGGCGTTCATCGTGCCGTTGGTCAGCATGCTCAAGGATCGCCCCATTGCGGCGCAGGGTCATGACCAGACGTTGGGCGAAGCCTTGCGCGAGGCGTGCGGGCACTCCGGGTTCTGGCTGCTGGCATTGGGTTTTTTTGTGTGCGGCTTCCAGGTGGTGTTCATCGGCGTGCACCTGCCGTCCTATCTGGTTGACCAGCACCTGCCTGCCACGGTCGGCACCACGGTGTTGGCACTGGTGGGCTTGTTCAATATCTTCGGCACCTACATCGCCGGCTGGCTGGGCGGGCGCATGTCCAAGCCGCGGCTGCTCACGGCGCTGTACCTGCTGCGCGCGGTGGTGATCGCGCTGTTCCTCTGGTTCCCGGTGACCACCTTCAGCGCGTGCCTGTTCGGCATCGCCATGGGGCTGCTGTGGCTGTCGACCGTGCCGTTGACCAATGGCACGGTGGCGACGCTGTTCGGTGTGCGCAACCTGTCGATGCTGGGCGGTATCGTGTTTCTGTTTCACCAGTTGGGCGCCTTTCTGGGCGGCTGGCTGGGTGGGGTGGTCTATGATCAAACCGGCAGCTACGACCTGGTCTGGCAGATCTCCATTGCCCTCAGCCTGTTGGCTGGCGCGCTGAATTGGCCGGTGCGCGAGCAGCCGGTGGCGCGTCTGCAGCCGGTGGGGGGCATGGCATGAGCCTTCGTCCGTGGCGCCTGGCAATTACCGCGCTGCTGGCGTTGCTGCTGGCGATGGCCTGGTGGGGTTGGCAGCAAGGCGGCCTGGCATTGCTGCAATTGAACATGAGCCTTTGCTGAAGGGTTGAGACCGTTATGAATAAAGCGTTGATTGCAGGTCTGGTAATGCTGTTCAGCGGTTCTGCTGCAGCGGCTGGCTGTCCGGTGTTGTTGCAGGGTGAGTTGCCGAAACTACGCACCAAGCAGCCGATCGATTTGTGCGAGCAGTTTGCAGGCAAGCCGCTGGTGGTGGTCAATACCGCCAGCTATTGCGGCTTCGCCAGCCAGTTCGAGGGCCTGGAAGCGGTGTACAAGCGCTATCACGGCAAAGGCCTGGAGATGGTGGGAGTGCCGTCCAACGACTTCAAGCAGGAAGCCCAGGACAGCGCCGAGACCGCCAAGGTGTGCTACGCCAACTATGGCGTCACCTTCACCATGACCGAACCGCAAGCTGTGCGCGGCGATGACGCGACCCACCTGTTCAAGGTGTTGGCCGAGCAGAGCAGCGCGCCGAAGTGGAATTTCTACAAATACGTGGTGGATCGCCAAGGTAAGGTGGTCGGTAACTTCTCCAGCCTGACCAAACCCGACGACCCCGAATTCGTCGCCGCCATCGAAAAAGCCCTCGCCACCCCGTAGCAGCGGCGTAAGCCGCGTCCCCATCCCCATCCCCCGCCGCACCAAAAAAAGCCCCGAACAAGTCGGGGCTTCTACCTTCCAGCCGTAATGGCTTAGAAGCGGTACGTCGCACCTACGCCAAAACCATGCGCGCTGTTTTCGTACTTGGCTTGGTAGGCGCCCTTGGTGGCGCTGACCAGGTTGATCTTGGCATCGTCTTCCTTGAGGTAGGAGTAGGCAAAGTCGATGGTCAGATCGTCGGTTGGGCTCCAGCCAGCGCCGAAGCTGATGGCCTTGCGATCGCCGGTAGGGATGCGCGGCGAGCGGTTGACGTTGTTGGTGGGGGACTGATCCACCGAGAAGCCGGTACGCAGTGTCCACTGCTTGTTCAGCTTGTAGGCCGCGCCGATGGCGTGGGACCAGGTGTCATGCCAGTCCTGTTCTTCGGTGATGGTGCCGATCGGGCCTGCCGCGCCGCCTAGCTGAACAGGGACGCCGCTGTTCTCCACACGGATTTCATCCAGGCGGCTCCAACGTGTCCAAGTGCTTCCGGCATACAGCGTCCAATCTTCGTTCAGCTCGTGGGTCACGGAGAAGTCGACGGATTCAGGCGTGGAAATGTCCAGCGAAGCATCGAACTTGCGCCCATTGAATGGGCCGAAACCCACGCCCTGGATCTTGGTGTCGCCGTCCAGCTTGTACTTGACCTTGGAGTGGTAGGTCAGGCCCAGGCGAGTGCTGTCGGTGGCTTGCACCAGCACGCCGACGTTGAAGCCCAACGCGGTATCGTCACCCTTGATCTTGACCTTGCCATCGTTGCGCCCCGGGGTGGCGGCGGTCAGCGTGGCGGAAGTCAGTTCACCGTCGATGCGGTTGATGGTAGGGCCGAAACCGATCGACACCCTGTCGTTGAAGGCATAGCTGACAGTCGGTTGCAGGGTGACGACCTGGACCTGACTCTTGTCGCCCCAGTAGCGGCCGGCGAAGCCGCTTTCGTAATCCGTCACCAGACCGAAAGGTGCATACATGCCGAAGCCGAAGGCCCAGTGATCGTCGATAGGCTTGACGTAGTAGCCCATTGGAACGGCTACCACCGGGACCATGTCGCCGTCGTTGCTGCCGCCGAAGGTGCCACGCCCGTTGATGTCGGTCTTGGCGTTGATGGCAGCGACGCCACCTGTCACTTGCTCGCGTTTGATGCGGGACATGCCGGCGGGGTTACCGTACACGGTGCTGGCGTCGTCGGCAGACGATGAACGACCGGCAAATCCCGTCCCCATACCGCTGATGCTTTGCTCGTTCAGGGCGAAGCCTGCGGCAAACAACTGGCTTGACGCCAGGGTGACGGCGAGGCCGAGAGTGGTCTTGAGCATTGCTTTTTTCATTATTGTTTAACTCCAGGGGATCACTGGAGCGGAAACTACCAACATTTTCGCCCAAGCGCTATAGCTTGAAACACTCGATTTAGAGCGGTTTTGTAGGACAATCCGACCATGTAGGAAACGGCCTACAACTGACCATCACCCATATGCATTCCGATTCAATCACCATCCTTATCAGGCCGGGCTTGTCACGCAGGTGCGCCAGGCCGTACTGAAGTCACGCAGGCGGCCTTGCGGATGGAAAATCTGACGCCAGATTCTCGCCATGGCAGTCACGTCGTCCACGTCAGGCAAGGCCAGTTCTTGCTGCTCGATCAGTAACCAGGCGATGGCCGTTGCGTAACGTAAATTTACAGTTAATTCGAGATGAGGGGCGCCGAGGAAGGCGTGCTGGCTGGCCAGACCACTTACCAGGCTGGCCAGATCCGGGTCACGGGCCAGGTAGTCGTCCCAGAGGTGCTGGTGTCGAGCTTCGGCGATGCGATACAGGCCGTGGCAGCGCCGGCCATGCAGGGCCGTGCCCAGCGCCGTCTGGCTGGCGGCGATACCCAGCAGCAGCGCCTGGGCAGTGGGGCAGTCGCGTCCCAAGTAAATAAGGGTGGGGCGGATCACGAAACGGCTGAGTTCACTGGCGGCGATGCCCATATATGCCTCGAACCAAGAGAGGAAAGTCGGCGAGCCCGGCGCTTGGCAGCGGTGAATCGGTCAGGCCCGCCTTGAGCGGCTCAGGCCGCTTGAATTGAAGTGTAGTGTCATATATGTGCTGTAAAGGACTGTTTTTAAATCAAATGCGCTGAGGGTTGGATCAGCATATGCCTTGGGGTTTTAAGGCGCCCATAAAAAAGCCCCGAGGATTCGGGGCTTTTGGGCGTTCGCCGCAGGTCAGGCAACCAGTGCCTGACGGGTGCGGTCGATGACAGCCTGCAGCGGTTCGGCGCTGGAATACTGTTCCGGATACAGCCGCTCGGTGTGGCGAGCGATGCCGTATTCGTTGACTACGGTGAAGCTGAAGCAGCCTTTGCGGGCGGCCAGAATCAGGCAGTTCATCGGTGCGAAAGCATTGGTTAGGGTGCGAATGGCATCCTGAGTATGGATATGAGTCATTTTTAGTGTGTTCCTGCAATGGTCACGACTTGGAGCCATGATCGATGAAAACGTTCCAGTAGCGCGGGCCTTTGGGCCGGGCGAAGAACCTGTCTGGAACAAGACAGCCAGTGATCAGCGCAATATAAGGTGGGCGCTTGGGCTGACTGGTAGGTACTTAGGAGGGCAGGCAACACGACCGGGGCTAAGGTTCTGGTGCCCTGGGTGAAGATCCTGATCAATCGCAGGTTGGTCGTTGCAGAGTAATACGCTGGATGCCGGACTTGTTCGCAAGTCGGAAAGCTTTACCTGGGGGACCATCGTGGCGGCCGGTCTTGAGATCAAGACTGCTTCGGCCTAATTGACTTTCAGCTTGGTACTAACGGTCGTAAGCCTACCCCAACGCTGGCTGAGTCGGCAAGCAGTTTCTTGAAAATCAGAAGTCTATGGGGAAGACCCGTGTGCAGCCGGGTATTGTGCACCCGACAACGGCATTTTCAAACCCCTGCAATCCCGTGATTTTCCTGGGTCAGCAGCCCCAGCGACCGAATCTGGTGCGTTCAGGCGCCTCTTTTTATTGCGGTTGTCAACATGTGCCACGCAATCTGTCACATAGATGTAACGCCGGCCATGGCGGGATGGCTAACCGCTATTCGAAGTTTAAGTCAATGAAAAAAAACGCTTTTCTCGATTGGTGAAAAAATCGACAGTTTGACCGCGGCCCCCGTTCTATATGGCTTTGCGGGGTTGAAGAGGGTGTTGTCCACTGAGTTATCCACAGCTTCTGTGGATTGTCCCGACCGCTTGCTCTAACTCGGGCCAGGCAGCCATCCGAGTGGCATCCATGGGTTTTCCAGATGTGTCCGTGTCACGCGTGCACCGCCGTCGAGGTGTCAAGAATATGTAGGGTCGCCTTGGATAGCAGCCTAAGAACTATCGACGAACGGTAGGTGAGCCTGGCCAGCCGTTGGTGTTGCCTTCGATTGCGCCAGGTGGTCGCGGGTCCGATCGGGTCGCGGGAACGAATGACAAAGTCCCGGATCATCAGCAGGTACCGTTTCGCCGCTGCCTGGATTCCTGTATTAAACTGGCCGGCATCCGTTCAACACGACAAAGGATATCCATATGAGTACTCAGACCGAAACCGCCCTTTTGGCTGGCGGCTGCTTCTGGGGCATGCAAGACCTGCTGCGCCGTTATCCCGGGGTGCTCTCCACCCGCGTAGGCTACAGCGGCGGCGATGTGCCCAATGCGACGTACCGCAACCATGGCACCCATGCCGAAGCCATCGAGATCGTGTTCGATCCGCAGGTGATCAGCTATCGCCAGATTCTGGAGTTTTTCTTTCAGATTCATGACCCATCGACGGCTAATCGTCAGGGCAACGATATCGGCCTGAGCTATCGCTCGGCGATTTTCTATCGCGATGAAGAGCAGAAGCGTGTGGCCGAGGACACCGTCGCTGACGTGGACGCGTCCGGGTTGTGGCCTGGCAAAGCGGTGACCGAGATCGCCCCGGCGGGGGATTTCTGGGAGGCGGAGCCTGAGCACCAGGATTACCTGGAGCGTATTCCCAATGGCTACACCTGCCATTTCATTCGCCCGGATTGGAAGCTGCCCGCTCGCGGGTAAAGCTGGCGCGCCAGTGCCGGCCCCATCGCGGGCAGAGCCCGCTCCCACAGGGGATGTTGCCAGTGACGAAGATCTTGCCAGTGACGAAGATCTTGCCAGTGACGAGGTTCCACTGTGGGAGCGGGTTCTACCCGCGATAGGGCCAGCCAGGCTGGCCCAGTACTTAGCGGTTGTCCAACATCGCCTTGCGCAGATCCTTCACTTCACCGGCCGACACCGCCGGCGCCGCGTTGCCCCAGCTATTGCGGACATACGTCACTACATCGGCAATATTCTCGTCAGACAGGTTCCAGCCAAACGATGGCATCGCCGGCGCGGTTGGCGCTGCATCGGTAGCCCCCGCGCGGCTACCGGCCAATACGACGCGAATCATCGACGCCGCATCGGCACCATTGACCAGCGGCGCCTTGGCCAGTTTCGGGAACAGGCCGTCGACCCCCTCACCATTGCCCACGTGACAAGCCGAGCACCGATCGGCATAGATCGCCTTGCCCGCTACCATGGCCGCTTCGCTGGCCGGCAGCGCTTTGGGCACGGCGACGTCTTTGGGCTCATCCTTGAGGTAGACCGCGACGGCCATCAGGTCTTCGTCTTTCCAGTGCTGCGAGGAATGCTCCACCTCTTCAGCCATCGGCCCGGAGGCAATGTCGAAGCGGTTGGCGCCGGTCTTGAGATACTGCACGATGTCTTCGGCGCTCCAGCCACCGATGCCGGAATGGCTATTGGCGGTGATGTCCGGCGCCACCCAGCCTTGCAGATTGGCGCCGCCCAGGAACGCGCTGTTCTTGTCGCCGCCCAGCAGATTCTTCGGCGTATGACAGGTTCCGCAATGCCCCAGCCCCTCCACCAGATAGGCCCCACGGTTCCATTGCGCGGACTTCTGCGGGTTGGCCTTGAATTCACCCTCGGTGAAGTTCACCAGATTCCAGCCAATCAGGGCGGTGCGCACATTGAACGGAAAGGGCAGCTGGTTGGTTTCGACCGCATTGTCCACCGGCTGCAAGGTTTGCAGGTATGCCCAGATGGCCTGGTTATCCTCCCGCGAAACCTTGGTGTAAGCGGTGTACGGCATGGCGCCGTACAGTAGCTTGCCGCCGGGGCTGTGCCCCTTGGACATCACGTTCTGGAAGTCGTCGAAACTCCAGCTACCGATCCCGTTGGCCACATTGGGGGTAATGTTCGCCCCCACCAGTTTGCCGAACGGCGTGTCGATCGCCACGCCGCCCGCGAACGGTGCGCCGCCCGGTTTCGTATGGCACGCGGTGCAGTCGCCCAGGGTGGTCAGGTAGCGGCCCTTTTCCACCAGGTTGTAGGAGTCGCCACCACTGCCCGCGTGAGCTTGGCCCATGGCCAGGCCGAGCAACGCTGCGCATAAAGCCATTGAATTCTTCATACGCTGATCATCTCTCCAGGACGCTTGAGGTAGCGGCTGCGGATCGCGTCCGCCGCCTTGAACGCCAGGGCGCACACGGTGCCGGTGGGGTTGTAGCCAGGGTTCTGCGGAAACGCCGAGGAGCCCACCACGAACAGGTTGGGCACGCCCCACACCTGAAGGTGCTTGTTGACCGAACTGGTAGACGGATCTGCGCCCATGATGAAGCCGCCGACGATGTGCGAGGACTGGTAAGGCGCGCTGTTCCAATGACCTTGCTGGCTGCTCACCACCATTTCGCGGGGGTTCATGCTCTTGGCAATTTCGGCGACTTTGCCGATGCAGTACTTGGCCATGCGCCGGTCGTTCTCGGGGAAGTCGAATGTGATCCGCAGCAGGGGACGTCCGTGGGGATCGTTGTAGTTGGGGTCCAGCGACAGGTAGTTGGTGCGCACCGCATAGCTGCTGGCCTCGCAGCCAATGGACATGTTGCTGGCATAGTTCTTCACGGTGGCGGCTTTCCACTGCTTGCCCCAGGTCGGCGAGCCTGGCGGCATTGGCCGGGAGTCGATGGGGGCGGCGCCGATCGGCGTTACTCGCGTGCTGCCACCTCCCATGAAGCCCAGGCCCGAATGGTCGAAGTTGTCGTTGTTGAACTCATCGATACCCATGCCAATAGCGCCACCACCGATGAAAGGGTTGAAATTCTTGTCATCGAAGAACAGCCGCACGCTGTTGGCGGTCTGGTAGGCATAGTTGCGCCCGGTGGTGCCGGTAT
This sequence comes from Pseudomonas sp. UBA4194, assembly GCF_002379585.1. Taxonomy (GTDB): domain Bacteria; phylum Pseudomonadota; class Gammaproteobacteria; order Pseudomonadales; family Pseudomonadaceae; genus Aquipseudomonas. The sequence goes on along the minus strand of NZ_DFUE01000071.1, from coordinate 83,902 downwards.
TGCTGATCGGGTCGTAGGGCTTGCCCACACCGGAGAGCAGCATCAAACGCACGTTCTCGAAGATGAAAGCGGCCACCACCACAAGGTCGGCGGGCTGTTCGAACTCCTCGCCGTTGGCGTCCACGTAGATGATCCCCGTGGCCTTGGTACCGGTGCTGTCCATCACCACTTTGAGCACTTCGGCGTTGGTCACGGCGGTGAAATTGGGCTTGCGGATCAATGCCGGCAATACGGTGGTGATCGCGCTGGCCTTGGAGTAGTTGGCGCAGCCGTAGTTGGTGCAGAACCCACAGAAAGTGCAGGGGCCCATCTTCACGCCCAGCGAGTTGGTGTACGGCTGGGAGACCAGCGCCGAAGGCACTGGAAATGGCTTGTAGCCCAGGTTGCGGGCCGCTTCGGCAAACAGCGTAGGCGCGTAGGTCTGGGCGGTCGGCGGATTGGGATACTCCGCCGAGCGCGCGCCCTCGAAGGTGTTGCCGCCCTCGATGATCTTGCCGTTGATATTGCCGGCCTTGCCCGACACCCCGGCCAGCCGGTCAAAGGCCGCATAGTGGGGCTCCATTTCTTCCCAGGTGGTGCCCCAGTCCTGCAGGGTCAGTTCCGCTGGCAGTTCCTTGCCGTAGCGTTCGGTGAGATGGCTCTTGAGGCGGAACTCGTTGGGCTGGAAGCGAAAGGCGATACCGGCCCAGTGGTTGCCGGCGCCGCCGGTGCCGTTGCCTGGGTGAAACGAGCCCCAGGTGCGCATCGGCAGTGCGGTCTCGCTGGCGTTGTTGCGCATGGTGCAGGTGTTCTGCTTGGTGCGCAGCATCAATTCCTGGCGGCGGTTGTAGCGCAATTCATCGGCGGCCGATGCGACGTTGAAGTCGCTGGCCGTGTCGCGCCATGGCCCACGTTCGAAGCCCATGACGTTGAGGCCGGTATCGGCCAATTCATTGGCGATGATGGATCCGGCCCAGCCGAGTCCCACAACCACGACGTCGGTGGAAGGTAATTTCTTGGCCATGCGGATTAACCCTTTTTGTTCCAGGCAGAGCTGCCGATGATGGAGAGCGGCACCAGATCGAGCTTCTGGTTGTGCAGGCCGATGTAGTCGCGGTAGTCATACCGAGCGCCAGGAAAACCAATCATTTTCCACGACGCCATATCGCGATTGCCGCCATAGATCGGATCGGCGAAGAAGCCTTCCATGGTGTTGCCCAGCACCTGCTGAAAGAACAGCTGGCTGTCGATGCCGTCGAGCTGCACTGTGCCTTTTTCCAGACCTTGAAGAACGCCATCGCGCTGCTCGGGAGACAGGGCGCTGAAGGACTTCTGGAACTGCGCCTGGCAGTACTTCTCCAGGCCTGCCAGGCCCAGGCTGTAGCGCTCCCGCGGCACCAGTTCGGACTGGTCACCCTGCATCGGGGTGCCTTTTTCGAAGGGGCCTTGACGGTACAGACGGGCAAAGTCGCCGTATTCGCCGGCAAGCTGGCGATCGATGAAGACAGCACACCCCGCGTCCTTGCCGCTGACACTCAGCTCGTCGGCGGGGATCAGCTGCTCGACGATGGCTTCCACTTCACGGGCCTGTGCGGGGGTGAAGAACTGCCAGCCGGGGGTGTCGTAGTGCATCGGCCCGTTGTGGTCGAAGGGGACCCATTGCGGGACGCCATTGAGGGTAGCGGCTTTGGCGCTGGCGGCGACGCCGATGGCCATGGTGGTGGCGGAGGAAAACAACAGCTTCCGGCGCGTCAGGCCCTTGGTCGGTCTTTCGGTCATGCAAGGCTCCTCGCGACAAGCCCGGCGAGGCATCCTAGAGGGATGGCTGGCGATCAGCGCCTGTCACACTGCGGTTTCACGGTTATGCCCTGTCTGCGCAGGGCGCTTTCCAACACGGCGTCGTGCGACCTTTGGTATCAGGCGTGCTCTGGTTCAACCATGCGATCATGGGGAGCGCGAGTGACTGGCCATCTGATGACTGCTCGATTTTGGCAGGTTAGACACATTTGGAAATACTCGCGCCTATGTATCCGTAACGCTCTATTACGCCCCTCGCAACAATCACCTACATCGACCGATTGTTACCGGACCGCCCGCCGCTCGGGGTTGTACGGTCGTGGATCAATCAAGAAACGGACTCGTAAGGCTTACCGATCTCAGCCGTTAACAAGTATCAAATGACATAAATTACCATTTACATAATTTTCACAATTCAATAGCCTTGGGCCGCTTCCGCATCTGCGCGGTTTCGCACGCAAGCAAGTAAGGCTTCCTACAGCCTGCTTCGAGTCTTCGCCCGGGGGGGGCAGACCACCTTGCGTGCATCCTGAGGACACACGCACACATGAAACACTTTGCTCTGCGCTCCGTAGCGCTCTCTGTCTCCTTGTTCGTCGCCGGCCTGGCCAACGCCGCGCCGGTCGCCTTGAACCTGCCGGCTCAACCGCTGGCGGACGCGCTGCAGAAACTGGGTCAGGCCAGCGGCCTGCAAGTGGTCTACGAGCCTGCGGCCATCGCCGGCAAGACCGCGCCATCGGTGACCGGGCAAATGGAGCCGTCGGTTGCGCTGCAGCGATTGCTGGCGGGCAGCGGGCTGGTGGGAAGCGTGCAGGGCAGCACGGTGAGCGTCACGGCCCCAGCCACCGCGGTAGCGGGTGGCAGTGCAGTGGAACTGGGTGCCACGGCGGTTTCGGCGACAGGCGACTCGCTTGCGGGCCAGGCGACCACCGAGAATTCCGGTTCCTACACCACCGGCAAGATGAGCACGGCCACCAAGCTGGGCCTGTCGATTCGCGAGACGCCGCAGTCGGTGAGTGTCATCACGCGCCAGCGCATTGAAGATCAGGGCATGAGCGACATCAACGATGTGGTCAAGTACGCCCCAGGTATCACCTTGCGCAAGTTCGGCGGCGACCGTCAGGCCTTCCAGGCTCGCGGTTTCACCATCGATAACATCATGTACGACGGCCTGCCGACCAGCGTCGGTCAACTGACTCTGGACACCATCTCCAGCGCCGACCTGGCCATGTACGACCGCGTGGAAGTGGTCCGCGGCGCCACCGGCTTGATGAGCGGCGCGGGCAGCCCCTCCGCTACCTTGAACCTGGTGCGCAAGCGCCCTACGGCCATTCCCCAGGTGAGCGTCACCACCAGCGCAGGTAGCTGGGATCGCTATCGCACCGAAGTCGACGCCTCCAACAAGCTCAATGAGTCCGGCACCCTGCGTGGGCGAGTCGTAGCAGCTTATGAAGACAGCAACAGTTACATCGACGAGCGCGAGAAACAGCGCCAGACCTTCTACGGGGTGCTCGAAGCCGATCTGAGCGACTCCACCACCTGGACCATCGGCGCCTCCAAACAGCGTGACGACGCCACTTCCGACTGGGGCAGCCTGCCATCGGGCCCCAATGGCGAGAACCTTCACCTGCCGCGTTCGACCTTCCTGAGTAACGATTGGGCTTACTGGGATCGGGACAACGTCAGCTTGTTCACCGACGTGACGCACCGTTTCGACAACGGCTGGAATGCAAAGCTTGCCGCTGCCAAGATCTGGGCCGAGTCCAATACGTTCTCCAGCTACCTCGGTGCGCCGGTGAATGGCGTGTACTCGCAGTTTTCTGGTCAGTACGACACCACTGACGTGCAGACCAACCTGGACGCCACGGCGAACGGTCCGTTTCAGCTGTTCGGCCGTGAGCATGAGCTGATCGTGGGCGCCAGCAAACGTCAGGAGAAATTCGATCAGACCGGTGGTTTCTGGGGAACCGGTACGCCCATCAATATCTATGATTTCGACCACAACCTTCCCAAGCCGGCTGCCGGCGCGCGTTCGCCCTATGTCGGCAAGAATACCGCCACCGAGGAAGGTCTCTACGCCGCCGCGCGTTTCAACCCGATCGACCCGCTGCATGTGATCATTGGTAGCCGCCTGAGCTGGTACGACTACGACAACCGTTCCGGTACCGGCGACTACAAGGTCACCCAGGAAGTCACGCCGTATGCCGGTGTGGTCTACGACCTCAACGACACTTACTCGGTCTACGCCAGCTACACGGAAATCTTCAAGCCCCAGACCCAGCAGGATGTTGCAGGCACGGTGCTGGACCCGATGACCGGCGAAAGCTACGAAATCGGCCTCAAGGGCGAGTACTTCGACGGTGGGCTGAACGCCTCCGTGGCGCTGTTCGACATGACCCAGCAGAATCGTGCCTACGCCATTCCCGACCAGCCGGCCAGCTGCCGTGCCACCAACCGCACGTGCTACGAGGCGGCAGGGGAGGTTCGCAGCCGTGGTGTAGACACCGAAATCACCGGTGCCCTGACCCCAAACTGGCAGTTCTCTGCGGCCTACACCCTGGTGCTCAGCCAGTACGTCAAAGACCGGACCTACGAGAAGGGTGATCTGTTCGCGCCCAACCAGCCCAAGCATCTGTTCAAGGCAGCCACCACCTACCAACTGCAGGGCGCGCTGGAAAAAGTACGCATCGGCGCTGATGTACTGGCGCAGAGCGAGACCTATGGCCGTGTGGGCAGGGGCCATGCCGTTCAGGACTCCTACGCAGTGCTGGGCCTGATGGCTGGCTACCGCTTCGACGAACATTGGGATGCTCGAGTCAACTTCAACAACGTGCTGGACGAGAAGTACTGGCAGGGCATTCCGACTTCGTCCGGCAGCGGCACCTATGGCGATCCCCGCAACGTGATGTTCTCGCTCAAATGGTCGCTGTAACGGTGGGGTAGGGCCCGGCCTGGATCTGGCGGTGAATGGTCCCCTCTCCCTTCGGGAGAGGGCGCCCTACGCGGTATGCTTCTAGCCCCTCTCCCTCGGCGAGAGTGCGCCCTACGCGGTATGCTTTTAGCTCCCTCTCCCCCAGGGAGAGGGCTGGGGTGAGGGGACCATCCCCTGCCGATCCCACCGCCGATCCCACCGCTGATCCACCGCCGATCCCACCTCCCTCCCACTACCGCTCCACCACCCGCGCCAATCTCACCACAGTCACCCCATTGCCCAAATGCCGCAGCGACGGCTGCACCAGCACACAATCATCGTATGGCGTGACCACCGCTTGATCCCCATCCCAAGCCAGCACACTCCCCGCATCGCCAATCAGCTCCAACCCGCGAAAATCTTCAACGAATGCGAACTCCATGCTGCGGGCTACCACCGGCTCGGTGACCTGCAGGAAACGCTGAGGTTCGGGCTTACTGGTGCTGATGTACGCCGCCATGGCTGCCTTCTCCACAACCCCCGTAGTCACCAGAAAGCGTGCCGTCACGTCCATGGCCACCTCACAGCTACGCCGGGAGAAGTGCTGACCCGTCTCGATCAGCAGGGCATTTTTCGGGCTCGCTGGGTCAGCGAAGCCCTGGTAGTCGCGCAGGCGGCGGCCATTGGGGTGGCCGGCGTCAGCGGCGACGGTTTGCGGGACGCCCAGGGCGGCCGCGAAGTCCATTCCTTTGGTTTGTGCGCCACACATCATGATGGGCGGCGCTTCTTCGTGCATTGAATGGATATCCAGCAGCAGGTCTACGGTATCGACGATGGGGCGTAATTCCCGTGCCCGGCGCAGCTCGATGGAGTCCTCCGGTCCCTCGAGTTTGGCCGGCAACCATACCCGGTTCATGTCTTCATCCAGATAGCGGGTGGCGTCGATATCCTCGGGATCGAAAGCGTGATAGGCGGCGACATTGCCAAACACCAATGTCAGCCGACCGCGCACCGGACGGACTTCATCCTTGAGCAACCTGTCCAGGGTGATCGCGCCGCTCACCTCGTTGCCGTGAGTCAACGCCATCACCATGACGTGAGGGCCGGGCAGGCCGCTGTCGAAGGAGTGCACGTAGTCGACGCCGCAGTTTCCCTGCTGCCACGGGCGAATATCGGGAAACTCTACCTCGATGGGGTAAGGGGTCAGGGTGGCGCGTACTTGTTCCAAGGTCTTCATGCAGGTCTCCGGCAGACAAAAGGGTGCTCTGGCCGCGCAGGGCGGCATTGATAGCGGGTAATGGATTGTTGGAATATCCGGGTTTCAGCTTGGGCGCTGGCTGCGCATGCGTCTGCCCAGCACGATCACCGCGATCACGCTGACCAGCGAGGTCGCCACTACGTAGAAGCTGGGTGCAAGCTTGCTGCCCGTTGCGTCGATCATCCAGGTCACGATCAGGGGCGCGAAACCACCGAACAGGGTCACCGAAAAGTTGTAGCTGAGGGCGAGTCCGGTGCCGCGGATGCTGGTCGGGAAGATATCGGCCAGCATCGCCGGGATCGGCCCCAGGCAGGCAGCGATCAGGATGCCCACCACCGCCTGCACCATCAGCAGGGTGGTGACGCTGGGGTACAGATTCAGCCAGACGAACATCGGATACGACGACAGTCCGGTGATCAACAGCGCCAGCGTGAGCACACGGAAGCGGCCAAAGCGGTCCGACAGGCTGCCGAATACCGGTGCCATGAACATCAGCATCACGCCCGTTACCAGCGCGCCGAGATAGGAGGAGGTCGCGGTAATCTGCAATTGCTTGAGGGCGTAGGTGGGCATGTACAGCTTGTGCACGTAGTTGAACGCCGTGGCACCGGCCACCACGCCGATGGACAGCAGCAGGCTGGTGCGGCCCTTGACCAGCACGTCGCGCAGCGGGGTCTTGGGCTCACCCTTGGCGGCGACTTTCTGGAAGTCCGGGGTTTCGTCGATCTGGCTGCGAATGTAGAAGCCAACGGGTCCGATCAGCAGGCCGACGCCGAACGCCACGCGCCAGCCCCAGTCGTTGAGTTGCACATCGGAAAGCAGGTAGCTGAGCAGGGCACTGACCCCTGCGGCCAGTACGGTGGCCAAGCCCTGGGTCGCCAGCTGCCAGCTGGCGAAGAAGCCGCGGCGGCTGGGGTCCGCATGCTCGACCATGAAGGCGGTGGCAGCGCCGAACTCTCCGCCAGTGGAAAAGCCCTGGAGCATGCGCGCGACGATGATCAGCAATGGCGCGGCGATACCGATCTGTTGGTAGGAGGGGGTGAAGGTGATCATGGCGGTGCCGATCAGCATGATCAGGATCGACATGGTCAGCGATGCCTTGCGCCCGGCGCGGTCGGCGTAGGACCCCAGCACGATGGCGCCCAGTGGTCGCATCAGGAATGAGATGCCGAACGAGCCGACCGCCAGAAGCAGGGACGTGGTCTCGTTGTCGGACGGGAAGAACAGCTTGCCGATGACCACGGCGAAGTATCCGTAGATCAGCAGGTCATAGAATTCCAGGGCGTTGCCGAAGCTGGCGGCGATGATCTCTTTCCATGGCCCGCGCCGGGTCTTGGCCGGGTTCGCGTGCAGGGTGGTCGAGGCTGTACTCATGAGTGGTTTCCGGGTTCGTTTCACGGTTATCGAGCCGTCCACCGGCCACAAGCTGTCGATGGACACGATGGCAGTCATTGTTATGGGTGAAAACGACCAGGCAGCGGTGGAAGGTCTACGCCCTCGTGGCTACCTGGCCCGTGACCAAGGTGAATCAGCATTGCGCCGCGGACAATTGCTGTTTGGGCACAGGCCCGAGCCTATTCGGCACGGGCCAGTAATGACGGGGCCGAAAGACCTGCCAGCCGCGCGATCTTTTTGCCCATGCTCCGCAACGGTGCGGGTGATGGGCGGCTCAAATCGGGTCCAGGCCTTCCCAGATGCGCATCACCTGTTCGCTTCGATTGGCCCGCAGGCGGTGCAACGACACGTCGAACGGGATGTGCAGCTCGCTGCCCCCGGCCAGCACCAGCTCGCCGGCAGCCAGCGCGTCTTTGACTACCATGCCAGGCAGCCAGGCGAGCCCCGAACCGCGCTTGGCCATTTCCAGAATCGCCTCATACGAGTCAGCCTGGTAGATCATGCGCAAGGCCAGGCGCTGAGGGAGCTTGGCCAGGTGCTGTGCCAGCACGCCGCGCAGTGACAGCGACGGCGATAATCCCAGCCAGGCAATGCTCGACGCGTCACTGTCCGGCCCGATGGCGAATCGCGGTTGGCCGTCGGCATCGGCAACGCTTACCGGCAGTAGCTGCTCCTGGGCGAGCACCTTGGAATCAAAGCGCTCGGCGTCTACCAGAATGCGCGTCAAGGGGCTGGAATAAATGAGTTGCAGGTCGACTTCGCCTGCGGTCAATTTGAGGATGGCTTCTTGTGCGCCGCCGGTGACCAGTGATACGGGGAACGCGCCGAAGCGTTGATGCAGAGACTGGTACCAGTCGGGGAAAAACACCCGGGCCAAGGTGCGTCCGGTAGCGATGCGCAGGGGCTGTTCGCGGTTGAGTCCGATATTCTGGAACTGCGCGCGGGCCGCCAGCAGCAATTCCATGGACTGGCTCGCCGCGTCGAGAAACAATAGGCCGGCAGGCGTGAGGGACAATGGCTGCTTGCGTTCGATCAGCGGGGCGCCGACCCAGTCCTCCAGCGCCCGGATACGTCGGCCGAAAGCGGGATGAGTCACGCAGCGAATCTCGGCGGCCCGCGACAGGCTGCGGGTCCGGGCCAGCTCGATGAAGTCTTCCAGCCATTCCAGTTGCATCGATGTTCCTCATCCTGTGGCGCAGGTGCGCGGGTTTTGGCTTGCGTGTTGACTTGGGTTTTGACTGGGCATTTGACGCGGCTTACGCCGCTGCTACGGGGGCGTATGAAAACTATCTTGATCGTTGGTATTGGTGCCGGCAACCCGGAATACATCACGGTGCAGGCGGTGAGCGCGCTGAACCGCGCCGATGTTTTTTTCCTGATGGACAAGGGCAGCGCAAAAGCCAAGCTCAATGCCTTGCGCCGGGACATCCTGCAGCGCTATGTCCGTGGTAGCGCCTATCGCATCGTGGAGGCGCTGAACCCTGAGCGGATTCCCGATAACGGCGACTATCCGGGCGCGGTGGGCCAGCTCAACAGTGACAAGGGCGAGATTTTCGAACGACTGATCGCCACTGAGCTGGGCGAAGGGCAGTGTGGCGCGTTTCTGGTGTGGGGGGACCCGTCGCTGTATGACAGCACCGTACGCATCATCGAAAGCATCGCGGCCAGCGGCAGGCATGCATTGGCGTATGAGGTGATCCCGGGCATCACCAGTGTGCAAGCCCTGACCGCGCAGCACCGGGTGCCTTTGAACAGCATCGGTGGCGCAGTGGAAATCACCACCGGACGCCAGCTTGCCATGGGCCTGCGCGAAGGCGTGGACACTGTGGTGGTGATGCTCGATGCCCAGGAAAGCTATCGACTGTTGGTGGGGCAGGGTTGGCAGATCCACTGGGGCGCTTACCTTGGCACCTGCGACGAAATCCTCATCGACGGCCCGCTGGATCAAGTCGCCGACCAGATCACCCAGGCTCGCCACACCGCTCGGCAGGCACACGGATGGATCATGGACACCTACCTGCTCAAACGCATCGAACCCTGAACGAGCGCCCCGTGGTTGTGGGAGCAGGCAGAACCCGCTCCCACAGGTATTGCTGTTTGTGTGGGAGCGGGTTCTACCCGCGATGGGGCCCGAGCAGGTTCACGAACGAAAGCGCAGAATCTTCGCCCCATCGAACGGATCGACCAGGTAATGCGCCTGCACGCCGAAGGTATCCTGCAACCGCTCGGGCGTGAGCACGGTGGATGGCTCACCCAGCGCTACCAATCGGCCTTTCTCTAGAATGGCCAGACGGTCGCAGCTCAGCGCCTGGTTCAGGTCGTGCAGGGCAATGAGGGTCGTCACCTGCAGCCCCTGCACCAGTTTCAGGATCGCCAGTTGATGCTGGATGTCCAGGTGGTTGCCCGGTTCGTCCAGCAGTAGCACCTGCGGCCGCTGGGCCAAGGCACGTGCGATGTGCACCCGCTGGCGCTCGCCACCGGACAGGCTGCGCCACAAGCGCGTGCTCAGGTGGCCGGCGTCGACATCCTCTAGCGCCTGCAAGACGATGGCCTGATCCTCGGCCGACCAGGGGCTCAATGCCGACAGCCAAGGCGTGCGCCCCAGGGCCACGGCGTCGAATACGGTAATGGCATCGTCGCTATGAGCCTGCTGCTCCACCACCGCCATCTGCTGGGCGATGCGCCGACGTGGCAGGTCCTTGAGCCGCTGGCCATGCAGCCGCACTTCCCCGGCGCTGGGGGCACGCAGCCCCGCCAGCAATTTCAGCAGTGTCGATTTTCCCGACCCATTGGGGCCGACAACGCCCAGGGTTTCGCCTTGGCGAACATCCAGTTCAACGCCCTGCAACAACGGGCTATCACCCACCTTGAAGGACAGCTGCGAACAGCTCAGGCAGTGCGCCGACGGGTTCATCGCGCGCTCCTGCGGCTGATCAGAATCAAGGCGAACACGGGCGCGCCAACCAGCGCGGTGATCACCCCGACGGGAATCACCTGGCCCTTGATCAAGGTGCGCGAAAGCACGTCTGCGGCAATCAGGAACAAGGCGCCACCCAGGGCACTGGCGGGCAGCAGCCGGGCATGACGGGTGCCCAGCAGCAGCCGCGCGGCATGAGGTATCACCAACCCGACGAAGCCGATGGAACCGACAATGGACACCACCACCGCGGTGACCAGGGCCGCGCACCCCACCAGCACCAACTGCACTCTACGTACCGGGATGCCCAGCGAAGCTGCGGAATCGGCACCGAAGGCGAAGGCATCCAGTGCTCGCCGATGCCACAGGCACACCACCAGGCCCGCCAGGGCCACCGGTACCGCCAGCCACACCGAAGGCCAGCGCACGCCGCCCAGATTGCCCAGCAGCCAGAACATGATGCCCCGGGCCTGATCGGCGCTGGCCGATTTGGTAATCAAGAACGCGGTCAGCGCGTTGAACAGTTGCGAGCCGGCGATGCCGGCCAGAATGATCTGCCCGGTGCCGGTGGACGGACCACTCGCCCGGGCCAGCAGAATCACCAGCGCAAAGGCCGTCACCGCGCCCATGAACGCACCCGCCGACAGCGATATCGCCCCCGCGCCGACGCCCAGCAGGGCCACCAGCACCGCACCGGTCGAGGCGCCGGCCGAAATGCCCAACAGGTAGGGCTCAGCCAGCGGATTGCGCAGCAGGGATTGCAGGATCACACCGCACAGCGCCAGTCCGGCACCACACGCCGCGGCTACCAGGGCGCGGGTCAGGCGGTAATTCCAGACGATGCCCTCATCGATGGGGTCGAGCACGTAGCCGGCGCCCATCAGCTTGTTGGCCAGCACCTGCAGCACCACATCGGGCGCCACCGTGGTCTCGCCAATGGACACTCCGGCCAGTATGGCCGCCAGCAGGGCGAGGGCGGCCAGCAATGTCCTCAGTACACTTTGCGTCATTGTGCCGGGGCACCGCTGTCGATGGCCGCAGCCAGGGTTTCCAGGCCATCGAACATGCGCAGGCTGGCCTGCATGGCATCGGCATCGAGGATCACGATGCGGTTGTGCTTCACCGCGTCCATGTGTTGAGTCACAGGGTCCGAGCGCAGGAGCGCCAGCTTCTTGTCGACGTCATCGGCGGGGAAGCGGCGACGGTCCATGCGCGCGATCACCAGAAAGGTCGGATTGGCTCGGGCAATGGTTTCCCAGCCGACGGTGGGCCACTCTTCATCCGACTGCACCACGTTACTCACACCCAGGGTATTGAGCATGAAGTCGGGAATGCCCTTGCGACCGGCCACATAAGGATCGGCCTGCAAGTCGGCACTGGAGAACCAGAACAGCGCGCTGGTCTGTTGCCGCGTGGCATTGGTCGCCGGAGCGCTGACCTTGGCCAGGCGCGCCTTGAGGCTGGCGTTGAGCTGCTCGCCTCGGTCCTCGACGTCGAAGATCCGCGCCAGTTGGCTCACGCTCTTGTACAGCGTGTCGATCAGGAATGGCTGCAGGCGAGTACCGTCGGCGCCCACCAGGTTGTCTTTGCCTTCGCAATCCGATGGCATCAGGTAGGTGGGAATGTTCAGCTCATGGAACTGCTCGCGGGTACCCACTGCGCCCTGAGGCCCCACCATCCACTCCAACTGCACCGCGACCAGTTCGGGCCGCTTGCCGATCACCGCTTCGAAACTCGGTTCGTTGTCCGCCAGTCGCTCGATCCTGGCGTTCTGCGCCTTGTCGCGTTCCAACGGCGCATTGAACCACAGCGATGTGCCCACCAGCTTGTCGCCCAGCCCCAGGGCGAAGAGCATCTCGGTGCCTGCCTGGCCAATGGTCACCGCACGCGTCGGGGCGTGTTGAAAGGTCAGCGGTACGCCGCAGTTTTCCACGGTGAGCGGGTATTGGGTGGGGCTGGCGCAGGCCAGCGAGGACAGCCCGAGGCTGGCGAACAACAGGGCAAAGCGGGGCAGCAGCATGGCGCAATCTCCGTCAGGAACATACGGGGCTGGGGCTGCAAGCTGGGGAAACATCGACAGGCGCGGCCATCAAGGCACGAAGCAAGGCCGCGCAAGAAACGTGCGCCACGGCAGGATGCCCTCCGGACACCCCGCCGGTTGGTTGATCTACGTGGCCGGCAGGTCTCCTGACTGATGCTTCATCACCTGCTTCCTGCCTTCCCGGGGCGACCCAGTGGCATGCGTGGAACAGGTTCGGCACCTACAGTTGCGGGGGCAGTTCCGGTTGATGCTGTGCCAGCATCGCGGATTCCCTATTGATCCCCTTCGGGACCGGCGAGCGCATGGTAGTCGATGCGGCGGGCGAGGGAAACCCACCTCAGGATCGCCCGGGGACCGCGGTAGCACTGCGGCGCGCGCCTGCCACGCAAAGGATGACAGCGGCGCACACCAGCAGCATGCCCATGCTGACCTGCTCATGGAGAAACACTGCCGCCAGCGTCAGCCCAAAGAAAGGCTGCAGCAATTGCAACTGCCCGACGGCGGCGGCACCGCCGTGGGCGAGCCCGCGATACCAGAACACAAAGCCGATGAGCATGCTGAACAACGACACATAACCGAGGCTGGCCCACGCCGGCATTGAGATGCCCTCGAAGGTAGGCGGCGCCAGCAGGTATGCCAGCGGCAGCATGACCGGCAGCGACAGCAGCAAAGCCCAGCAAATCACCTGCCAGCCGCCCAGCACCCGGGACAGCGTGGCGCCTTCGGCGTACCCCAGCCCGCAGGCGAGAACGGCCGCCAACATCAGGCCATCACCCAACGGCGCTGCTGCCAAGCCTTGGCCAGCGGCGTATCCGGCCACCAGCAGGCTGCCAAGGATCGAGCATGCCCAAAAGGCCGGACGCGGCCGTTCGCCTCCGCGCATCACGGCAAATATGGCCGTCGCCAGAGGCAGCAAGCCGATGAACACGATGGAGTGCGCCGAAGTCACGTATTGCAATGCCAGGGCAGTCAGCAGCGGAAAGCCCAGCACGACCCCCAGGGCCACCACGGCCAGCTGTCGCCATTGCTGGACCGTGGGCCGGGGCTGCTTCAGCAGCCACAGCACACACAGTGCCACGCTGCCTGCGATGCTGGCCCTGGCCACCGTCAGAAACACCGGGTCGAATTCCAGCACCGCTAGCCGTGTAGCCGGCAGAGAGCCGCTGAATATCACCACACCGATCAGCCCGCTCAGCCATCCGCTGCTGGCTTTACGCAAAGGGGTTTCTGGCAACTCAGTGCTGTGCGGCATGGCGATCATCTCGGTAAGGACGTTGCAGCCATTGCATTCACGGCTGCGGGGAGGCCATCCTAGGACGCCTTTTCAGTGCAATCAAAAAATTGTCATGGATACAACCGCTCATGCCGCGTGCTCGCTATAAAGTGCTAGTGGACAGCTTTGCCGCTGATATCCGCCGGGGGAAATGGGCGCCGGGCAGCCGCCTCCCCACCCATCGCCAGCTCGCGAGCGAGCATGGGCTGGCGCTGGCCACGGCCTCCAGGGTCTACGCCGAGCTTGAAAGCATGGGGCTGGTCAGTGGCGAAACAGGTCGCGGAACCTTCGTGCGTGAAGTATCGCTGCCGTTGTGGCAGGGCATCGATCAACAGCCGCCTGCACCCGGCGTGCTTGACCTGAGCTTCAACTACCCGGCGTTACCCGAGCAGGCCGAATTGCTGCGCGCGGCCCTGCGCCAATTGGCAAACGCTGGCGACCTGGAGGCTTTGCTGCGCTACCAGCCCCACGGGGGCCGGCCTCATGAGAGGGCCTGTATCGCCAGCGACCTGGCGAGGTACGGCGTGGTCGTCTCCGCCGAGCAATTGTTGATTGTCAGCGGCGCTCAGCATGGCCTGGCCGTCACAGTGATGGCCTTGCTCCAGCCGGGGGATGTGGTGGCGGTAGATGCATTGACCTACCCCGGCTTCAAGGTAGCAGCCGAAGCACAGCGCCTAGAGTTGCTCGCCATCCCATTGACCGAGCAAGGTCCGGACCTCGACGCCCTGGAGTCGATGTGCCGCAAGAGACGGATCAAGGCGGTGTACAGCATGCCCACGCTCCACAACCCCATGGGGTGGGTACAGGATCTGGCTTGGCGGGAAAGATTGGTAAGCATCGCGCGAGCGCATCATCTGCTGCTGATCGAAGACGCTGCCTACGCGTTTTTGGCCGAAAGCCCCGCCGCACCTCTGGTGACCCTGGCGCCAGACACCACGGTGCACATTTCCGGGTTCTCGAAGAACATTGCCACCGGCCTGCGTGTCGGCGTGGTAGTGGCGCCACTTCCCTGGGTGCCCGCGTTGGAGCGGGCTATCCGAGCCACCACCTGGAACACCCCTGGGGTCATGACGGCAATGGTGTGCGGCTGGATCGAAGACGGCACGGTGGCGCGGTTGGAGGAGCAGAAACGGGATGACGCCAGGACTCGCCAGAGTATGGCCAGAGCGGTGCTGGGTGGGTTGTCCCTGATCGGGCATGAAACGTCCTATTTCCTCTGGGTCAAGCTGCCTGAGGAGGTACGTGCGGATCAGATTGCCGTGGCGCTGTTACGCGCAGGGGTTGCCGTGTCCACCGCAGAACCCTTCGCGGCGGCGGATGTTGTGCCGCATGCCATCCGCCTGGCGCTCGGATCGGTGCCCCTGCCAGCCCTCAACGAGGCACTGTTACGGGTCAAGCAGGTCATCACGGACCATGCCTATTGACGAACCGCTCGTTACCGCCGAGCAGTTGGACGAGCACTTCGGCGTTGATCGCGCCGTCGCTGACGCGTGTGACCTTGCCGTCAGGCATAAGCTCATGAACCCTTCCAGCGGCCATTGGCAATCAGCGGGTGTCAGCGTTGATGTTCTGGGTCGCTGATGCGAAAGGGGTTGGTCTGTACCGTGACCTGGCGTGGTGCCAGCGCGGCAGGTGGCTGGTCGGCCAAGGCTGCGAGCAATGCCTCGGGGTGTTCCATGGGCAACTGCGCGAGACGTTCGGCAGGCAGTTCCCACCATTGGCTGGCCAGCAGGCGTTCGATCAGCGCTGGTTCGAAGCGATAGCGGATGATACGTGCGGGCGTGCCGGCCACGATGGCGTAGGGTGGCACGTCTTTATTGACCAGCGATTGAGCGCCTACCACAGCACCTGTGCCGAGCGTGATGCCGTCCATGATCATGGCATCGCGGCCAATCCACACGTCGTGACCAATAGTGGTGGGGGAGGATCGGTAGTGCCCGCTGGTGTCGCCACCCTGAGCCGCGCGCATGGCGAACAATTTGCTGTGAGTGGATAACCACTCCAGCGGATGGGACTGCCGGCTGTGCCCCAGCACCGTGCCGGCGGCAATCGAGCAATAGCGACCGATGGAGGCGACTTCGTGCAGTTCGGCGCCGCTCATGATGTCGGTATGCGCACCGATTTTCAGACGCTTGGCGAACAGCTTCACATCGTGCAGCTTCGCGCCTTCCTCAAGCGTCAGCTCGATATCGCTGCGCAAGCCCTTGGTACCGCTGTCGAGCCGACACTTGCAGGCGGCCAGTGCCTTTTTCAGGCGACGGTCGAGCAGCGCACGTTTGAGAACATTCATTGCAGATTCCAGGTCAGCCGCAAAAGCCCGCAAGAATACACCAAGGTGGATTTGCGGGCTTCAACAGGCGTGGTCAGGGAATCAGGCGCTCGTCACGCAATTGCTGGAACACGTCGAAGAAAGCTTGATCGCTGGCCTGGAACTCCTTGAAACCGAAGCGGCGGCTCTTTGATACGTCGGTAACCACTTCGATCGGCCGTCCCAGATCGGCGTCAGTGTGCCATGGCGATACCAGCCGATCGATGTCGGCTTCCTGCAACCCGTGCTGTTCGACGAGCGTTTTCCAAACCGCGGCATCGTCGGCCATCTGCTCGGCCAAGGGGCTGGGTTGCTCTGGGAACGCGGCGGCTTCGATGTCGAACCATTGGGCGATTTGCTGCCACATCCAGCTCCACCGAAATACGTCGCCATTGGTGACGTTGAACGCCTGGTCGGCGGCTTCCGGCGTGGTGCTGGCCCACAGCATTTGTTTGGCCAGCACGCGGGCATCGGTCATGTCCGTCAGGCTGTCCCACTGCACTCGCGAGCCTGGGAAAACAAAGGGGCGGCCTGTGGCCTTGCAGATCGAGGCGTACACCGCCAGGGTGGTCGCCATGTTCATCGCGTTGCCCACCGCGACACCGGTAATGGTGTGCGGACGGTGCACGCTCCAGGTGAAACCGTCGCGCTTGGCGGCGGCGAACACCTCGTCCTCCTGGGCGTAATAGAAATTCTCCACGTCCAGACGGCCTTGTTCTTCACGGAACGGGGTTTGCGGCAGGCTGCCCTTGCCGTAGTTCTCGAACGGACCCAGGTAATGCTTCAGACCCGTGACCAGCGCCACATGCTGCACGCTGCCGGCGCCGCGCAGGGCGTCCAGTACGTTGCGCACCATGGCGGCATTGACACGAATGTTCTCCGCCTCGGTGGCCTGGCGCGACCAGGTGCTGAGGAACACGTGGGTTGGCTTGAGATCGGCCAGGGCCTGGGCCAGGGAGGCCGGGTCCTGCAGGTCAGCCTGGATCGAGGTGACACCCTCGGTCTGCAGCGGCTTGCGGGCCAGGCCCGCAACCTGCCAGCCCTGTTCGACCAGCAAGCGGGAAGTGGCGCTGCCGACGATGCCGCTGGCACCGACAACCAATGCTGAATGGCTCATGCTGTCTCCAAATGTGATGAATGCTGTGGCTTTGGACCACACCATACCCTCGGCGACTGCATCCATCGACGTGCGACCCGCCGTCGCGGCAATCAGCGCTCGTTCAGGGCGAACCGAGTCAGGCAGAACGTCGGTACGCCGGCGTCTTCCAGGCGTTGCGAGCCTTGCAGTTCGGGAAGGTCGATGATGGCAGCCGCTTCGTACACCTTGGCGCCCATACGCTTGACCAGGTTGGCTGCGGCGATCAGGGTGCCGCCGGTGGCGATCAGGTCATCGAACAGCACCAACGAGTCGCCTTCGCAAAGGCTGTCGGCATGCACCTCCAGAAACGCTTCGCCGTATTCGGTCTGGTAGCCCTCGCTGAGTACATCGGCGGGCAGCTTGCCCTGCTTGCGGAACAGAATCAGCGGCTTGTTCAGCTCATGGGCCACCACCGAGCCGATCAGAAAGCCCCGGGCGTCCATGGCGCCGATGTGGGTGAAGTCAGCTTCGATGTAGCGGTGTACGAAGCTGTCCACCACCAGGCGCATGGCCTTGGGCGACTGGAACAGCGGAGTGATGTCGCGAAACACCACACCGGGCTTGGGGAAGTCCACCACCGGACGGATCAGGGACTTGAAACTGAATTCATCGAAAATCATGGAGAAGTAGCTCTGGCAGGGCAGGGATGGCGGGCAGTATACCCACCTGCGAGCTGCCGCTGAATCAACCGAGCATTGAACCACCGGCCACGGCGCACAACTGCAGCGGATTCAGAATCCTTATTTCCTTGCCTTCAGCCTCGATCAGCTGGCCCTGCTGAAAGCGGGTGAACACCCGCGAGACGGTTTCCACCGCCAGCCCCAGGAAGTTCCCGATGTCGTTGCGCGACATGCTCAGACGAAACTGGTTGGCCGAATAGCCTCGTGCACTGAAGCGCGTCGAGAGGTTTACCAGAAACGTGGCAACACGTTCATCGGCGGTCTTTTTCGACAGCAGCAGCATCATCTGTTGGTCGTCGCGAATCTCCCGGCTCATCACCCGCATCAGCTGCCGACGCAGTTGCGGCAGCTGCACCGAAAGGTCATCGAGGCGGTCGAACGGGATCTCGCACACCGAAGTGGTTTCCTGGGCCTGGGCGCTCACCGGGTAGCGCTCGCTGTCGACACCCGATAGCCCCAGCAACTCGCTGGGCAGGTGGAAACCGGTGATCTGCTCCTCACCACCATTATTGAGGCTGAAGGTCTTCAGTGACCCCGAGCGCACCGCATACACCGCGCCGAAGCTGTCGCCCTGGTGAAACAGGAGTTCTCCCTTCTTCAGCGGCCGACCGCGCTTGATGATGTTATCCAGCGCATCCATGTCGGCCAGGTCCAGGGACAGGGGAAGGCACAACGGGGCCAGGCTGCAATCCTTGCAATGGGCCTGATGAGGGGCGTGGTTCGATGCCGGTGCGGGCATTGTTTCGATCCTTGTTCAAACACCTGAGAGTTGTAAGGGTAACTCAGTCAGACCCACCCATCACCCATGGCGATTTGCCAAGATTCGCCTGCAAGAGGCGGTTCAGAGCATTCGGCGCGGGGCAGATCGCGGTAACAGTATGTGAAAAATTTGTTAGTGACTGATAACAATTTGCAAACACGCCTGCTAATATCCGCGCCTGAGAATCAGTCGTATCGCCAGGGAGGCTATCGAACCTTTACCCGTCATGCCCTCATAGGTAACGCATCATGGCTCTGCTCTTCCCTTCGCGTCCGACTCTTCTGGCGGTCTGCTGCTCCATCAGTTTCCTTGCGCATGCCGCCGATCCGGTGGTTGAGCTGGGCGCTACGGATGTCAACGCCGACACGGTCAAAGCCAATTCGAATACCTTGCCCGATTCATACGCCGGCGGTCAGGTTGCGCGTGGTGGGCAGATGGGCATGCTGGGCAATCAGGACTTCATGGATGTCCCGTTCACCATGACCAGCTACACCGCCCAGCTCATCGAAGATCAGCAAGCCGAAGATGTGGGCGATGTGCTGCTCAACGATCCCTCGGTACGTCAGTCATTCGGCTTCGGCAATCAGGCGCAGGTCTTCGTCATTCGTGGCCTTCCCTTGAGTGGTGACGACATTTCGTACAACGGCCTCTACGGCGTATTGCCCCGGCAGATACTTTCGACCGACGCTATCGAGCGGGTAGACGTGTTCAAAGGCCCCAACGCCTTTATCAACGGTGTCAGTCCCAGCGGCTCGGGCCTGGGCGGCAGCGTCAACCTGCAGCCCAAGCGGGCAGGGGACACGCCGACACGGCGATACACCCAGGACATCAGTACAGATGGGCGTGTTGGCGAACATCTGGACCTCGGCCAGCGCTTCGGTGAGGACAACCGTTTCGGCGCGCGCCTGAATCTCAGCCAGCGCGAAGGCGAAACGGCCATTGACGACCAGGATCAACGCACCAAACTGTTCGTCGCCGGATTGGACTACCGCGGCGATGACTTCCGCGTCTCCACCGATTTCGGCTACCAGAAACAACGCGTGAATCACTTGCGCAACACCGTACAGTTGGGCAGTGCCACGCGCATTCCCACTGCCCCCGACGCCGACCACAACTACGGGCAGGACTGGACCTACACCGAAACCGAAGACACCTTCGGCATGATCCGCGGCGATTATGATCTGAGTGAAAACTGGACGGCCTACCTGGCTGGCGGCGCCAAGCACACCCGCGAAACCGGCGTCTACGGCACGCCGGCCCTCGTAGGCAACGATGGCACTGCCACCATCAGCGGTTCGGAAATCCCCCACAACGAAAACAACACCAGCTTCGCCGCTGGTCTCAACGGTCGCTTCCAGACGGGGCCCATCAGCCACCAGGTCGCTCTGAGCGCCAGCACCCTGTGGGCCGAGCAGGAAAACGCCTACGTGTTCTACCGACCGAACCCTGGCAATACCAATATCTACAACACGCCGTCACTGCCTAAACCCACTGATGGCTATTTTACCGGCGGGGACATGGGCGATCCGGGCGTGACCAACAAGGTACGCAACCGCAGCATCGCCATCTCCGACACCGTCGGCCTGTTCGACGACAGTCTGCTGCTGACCTACGGCATCCGCCGCCAGCAACTGCGAGTCGAGAATTACAGCTACGACGGCGGTACCTTCAACGGCGTTGCCAACAGCAACGATGGCAGTCGCACCAACCTTTATGACGAAGGCATCACCACACCGGTCTATGGCATCGTCTACAAACCGATCGAAAGCGTGTCGCTGTACGCCAACCGCATCGAGGGTCTGGACCAGGGCGAAACAGCTTCGGGCAGCGGCGTCCTCAACATTGGTGAAGTCTTCCCACCAGGCCGTACCAAGCAGTTGGAAGCCGGCATCAAGCTGGATCTGCAAAGCTTCGGCGCCAATCTGGGCGTTTTCCGCATCGAGCGTCCCACCGATGGTTTCGTCGAGGGCAACCTGTTCGTGCGCGATGGCGAGCAGGTCAACAAGGGTCTGGAGCTGAGCGTGTTCGGCGAACCCATCGAAGGCCTGCGCCTGATGGCCGGCGGCACACGCATGACCTCCGAGCTGAAGAACACTTCGGGCGGCCTCAACGACGGCAACCACGCTGTGGGCGTACCGACCTTCCAACTCAACGCCAGCGTCGACTGGGATATCCCAGGCCTGCAAGGCGCCGCTCTGAACGCGCGCATGCTGCGCACCGGCGGCCAATACGCCGATCCGGCCAACAACCTCAGCCTGCCCACCTGGAACCGCTTCGATGCCGGCGCACGCTACAAATTCAAGGTCTCGGAAAAAGACCTGACCTTGCGCGTCAACGTGGAAAACATCACCGACAAAAACTACTGGGCGTCGGCCAACGGCGGCTACCTGACCCAGGGCGAGCCACGGCTGGTGAAGTTTTCGGGGACGATTGATTTCTAGATCAAGTAGCCTGGAGTCGCAGCGCCCGCTGCGACTCACTGGCGCAGACGCTATGTGGTTGGCAGTGCATCTCGCGGCTGGACAGTTCCGAACCTCGGCGTGCACCCGGAGCATGGTTTTGTTAGATTTGTGCGCATCTGGAACATCGCTTTACAGCGCTTCTGCAGCCCTCGCATCGGAACTTCCATGCCCAAGAAATCCGCTCCACCGGGAGATGTCGCCGCCGTGGGCAAAAAGCCCGCCAGCTTGACCCTGATCGATGTCGCCAAAGTCGCTGGGGTCTCGCCTATCACCGTGTCCCGCGCGCTGCACCGGCCCGAGATCGTCAGTGAGGCGGCGCGGGAAAAAGTGTTGGAGGCGGTGCGTCGCACCGGCTATGTGTCCAACATGCTCGCCGGCAGCCTGGCCAGCAATAAGAGTCGCCTGGTCGCCATCTTCGTGCCGACCATTGCCAACTCGATCTTCGCCGACACTGTCCAGGCCCTGATGGATCGTTTGACTGAAAACGGCTACCAGACCCTCATGGGATTGACCGGTTATTCCGCCAAACAGGAAGAGAAGTTGCTCGAGGCCGTGCTGGGTCGTCGACCCGATGGCATCGTGCTGACCGGCACGCTGCATACGGAGGCCAGTCGCCTGCGCCTGGCGCAAACCGGTATTGCAGTGGTCGAGGCGTGGGACCTTAGCGATGACCCACTGGACATGCAGGTCGGCTTTTCCCATGAAGGAGTAGGGCAGGCCATCGCACGGCACCTGCTCGCCAAGGGTTACCAACGCTTCGCAGCCATTACCCTGGACGATCCCCGCGGCCTGCGCCGCTGCGCCAGCCTGATCGCAGAGCTGAACCGACACGGTGTCGAACGCGTGCCTATCCAGACCCTGCCGGCACCCGCCACTTTGCACACTGGACGCCTGGGTTTGCAGCAACTGTTGGAGAAAGGGCAACCTCAGGTCGTGGTGTGCAGTTCGGACACCATCGCTCAAGGCGTATTGGCAGAAGCCGCTAGCCGAGGCCTGCGCGTGCCGCAGGATCTGGCGGTAATGGGCTTCGGTGATCTGAGCAGCGCTGGGCAAGTGTTCCCTGCTCTGTCCACCGTCTCGGTCAATGGCAGCACCATCGGTGACCAGGTTGCCAACGTGCTTCTGAACCGCTTCAAACATCTCGCCGATTCCCACCCACCTGCGCGCATCGACACCGGTTTCCAAATGATCGACCGCCAAAGCACCTAACCCACCCCTGTAGCAGCGGCGTAAGCCGCGTCCCTATCCCCCTTCATCCCCCATTCGCACACCTTCTCCGTCCCAAACAACGTTGGCGGCCATGACGCGGCTTACGCCGCTGCTACAGGTTGGGGTTTGCATGATTGCGCAATCAGTGTAGGCTTCGGCGGTACTGGTTGCGCAATCATTTATCTCCATAGGAGCGGTTTCATGCAAGAACAACAACAAAACCTTCCATCCTCCGACCACGACCGAATCGCCTGGATCAAGGTGTCCTCGGTGTTTCTGCCACTGGCCAACCCCATTAGCGACGCCAAAGTCCTCACCGGGCGGCAGAAGCCGATGACCGAAATCGCCATGCTTTTCGTCGAGATAGAAACAGTAGACGGGCACCAAGGTCTGGGCTTTAGCTACTCCAAACGCGCCGGTGGGCCGGGCCAGTTCGCTCATGCTGTTGAAATCGCTCCGACGCTGATCGACGAGAACCCCAGCGATATCGCCAAGCTCTGGACCAAGCTGTGCTGGGCCGGCGCTTCGGTTGGTCGCAGCGGCCTGGCCACGCAAGCCATTGGTGCCTTCGATGTCGCCCTGTGGGACCTCAAGGCCAAACGCGCCAATTTGTCCCTGGCCCGCCTGCTTGGCGCCCAGCGGGATTCGGTGCGCTGCTACAACACCTCCGGCGGATTCCTGCACACCCCGCTGGATCAACTGCTGAAAAACACCGAGCTGTCCAGAGAGAAGGGCATAGGGGGCATCAAGCTCAAGGTAGGCCAGCCCGATTGCGCGCTCGATCTGCACCGCGTCAATACCGTGCGCAAGCACTTGGGCGATCAGTTCCCGCTGATGGTCGATGCCAACCAGCAGTGGCACCGGCCCACCGCGCAGCGCATGTGCCGGCAGTTGGAAGACTTCAACCTGGTATGGATCGAGGAACCCCTGGATTGCTACGACGCCGAAGGCCACGCCGCGCTGGCGCAACAGTTCGATACGCCGATTGCCACCGGCGAGATGCTAACCAGCGTGGCCGAGCATGCCGAATTCATCAAACTGCGCGGTGCCGACTACCTGATGCCTGACGCACCTCGCGTCGGCGGTATCACCCCGTTCCTGAAAGTGGCCGCCATGGCCGAACACGCCGGTCTGATGATGGCGCCACACTTCGCCATGGAACTCCACGTGCACCTGGCTGCTACCTACCCGACCGAACCCTGGGTCGAGCATTTCGAATGGCTGGAGCCGCTGTTCAACGAACGCCTGGAAACCCGTGACGGACGCATGCTGGTGCCAACCCGACCAGGACTGGGCCTGTCGCTGAGCGAACAGGTGAAGCCCTGGACGGCGCAGCAGATGGAGATCGGCAAGCGGCCTTAATGCAGCGCTCAGGAGTTTTGGTTCATCACGCAGACCGGTCCGCTAGTCCAGTAGGCGGAACGAACAAGCGGGCGTTGGCTCATTGATATTACTGCCCAACGCTCGCCAACCCGGAGGCTCTCTCGATGAAACCCCTTATCCACGCCCTCAAATGCTCTGCCCTGGCCAGTATGCTGTTCGCGGCGTCCTGTGGCGTTGGCGCTGCGCCCGGTCTTAGCAATGCCGCCCCGTCAAGTAACGGCACCTCATCAGGCACGGGCAGCACTGCGCCAACCCCAACCTATCAGCCGCAGGCCAATACCACTCGCACACCGTCTGGCAGCCTCAACCGGGCACCGGCGACTTACCCCAGCACCTCGCCATCCACGTCCGATGCCACTGGCGATACCCTCCAGCAACAACGTCAGCAGAGCGGCGAGCAGATGATTCAGGAGCGCAAGGGCCAGGCTGCGGACACTAACTAGGCTCCACCCCAGCGGATTTTTCCCGCTTGCGGTACTGACCAGGTGGCACGCCATGGGCTTGCCGGAAGCGTCGGGAAAAATAGGCTTCGTCGGTAAAGCCGCACAACCCTGCAATCTCGCCGACACTCTTGCTGCCATTGAGCAGCAGGCTGCGGGCGCTGTGCATGCGCCGGTCCAGTACCAGTTCGCTGAAGCTCTTGCCCGTCTCCTTGCGCAACCAGTGTGTGAGGTAGTGCGGTGAGAGGAAGGTCGCCGCCGCCGCTTCGGTCAAGGTCAGGCCGGGGTCAGCGAGGTGCTTGCGCATGTACTCGTTGAGTCGCGCCAGGGCATCTCGTCGACCGCTCTGGGCGGTCTTGCTCGCGGCCAGCGTCTTGAGCGGCTCGGCATACAACTGGCAGACGATGCCAATCAGTTGCAGCAGGCACCCCTTGAGGTACTCCCGCGTACCGAACTCGCGCTGGGCGTCCAGCCCGCGCATCCGCTCGAGCAGTCGAAGCACCTCGCTGAACGACTCGTCGTCCAGACAGAAATCCAGATGCTGTTGAAACAGAAAAGGTGAGAGCTCCGGCGCCTCGAAGATCGCCACGTCTTCCAGATCCAGCGGGGAACACTGAAGATGGGGCAGCAAAAACTTCTGGTCGAAGTTGATCACCACAAAATGCCCATCCTGAGGATGAGGAATCAGATGAATGCGGTGAGGGAGGATGAATGCCACGGAGCGGTGGGCGAACTGGCGCTGCACGTTGCCCAGGTGCTGCACGGTATCGCCGCCCAGGTTGACCTGAATCTGGAAATACTCGTGCCGATGGGGTCGCACCTCCGCTGGCCGGGCCTGCTCATCGCGAATATAGAAATCCGGACGCTTGCTGCGCTGCTGCATGCCAAAGGTGGGAACACGGGACGGCGATGGCATGGAGGGCTCCTGAGCTGAACACGCGGTGGCGGGTCGCCCATCCGGGGAAGGCAGGCGCGTGGCGTGATCGCGATTGTGATTTCAAAGGTGTCCCTGCGCAATAGTACGACGACTGTTGTCATCTTCATCGGGGAGGCGCAACGGTGATGTACAAGAAAAGATGGTCCAGGCGATATCCATCAAGGGCCTCTAAATCAGTCAATCCAGCGATTCTGGCCTGCGCTTTCGACGAGTTTTGCTGATCGGTGAGTTTTTGAACTTTTCATGGTCGAGACCCGATAGCGCACTCAATCGGTATAAGCAGATCCTTGTAATTCATGGGTTGTACGATAACTTGGCGCCGTGGTACCGCGACATCTTTCATAACAATTCCAATAACAAGAGGCCTCCCATGGCGAGCATTCACCCCTCGGAAACCGCTACCGCGTCCGCGGTCGGCGCGACTTCGGATGCGGTCGTCCCGCAACGTCTTCCTACCCGTCGCCGCTGGTTCATGCTGTCGCTGCTGTTGATCGCGACCATCATCAACTACGTCGACCGCGTTAATATCTCCATTGCCGCGCCCTTCATGGCCAAGGACCTGGGCCTGGACAAGATCCAGATGGGCCTGATCTTCTCGGCGTTCGCCTGGACCTACGCCTTTGCCTTGGTACCGGCAGGTTTCATCGCCGACCGTTTCGGCTCCCGGTTCACCTACGGCGTTTCCCTGATCTCATGGTCGGCGGTGACCATCTGCCAAGGCCTGGCCAGCGGCTTTGCCACCTTGTTCGGTCTGCGTCTGGCGGTGGGGGCCATGGAAGCACCGGCATTCCCGGCCAACAGCCGCGCGGTCACGGTGTGGTTTCCCGCCCGCGAGCGCGGCATGGCCAGCAGCATCTATGTGTGCGGCCAATACCTGGGCACCGCGCTGTTCACCGGCGCCTTGCTGTGGCTGGCGACCACCTATGACTGGCGCCACGTGTTCTACAGCACGGGTGCGGCCGGGGTGATTTTCGGTGTGGTGTGGTTGTTTCTCTATCGCGACCCAATGTCCTGCAAGAAGGTCAGCAAGGAAGAACTCAAGTACATCGAAGACGGCGGCGGCCTGGTCAAGGCCAGCCAGGAACGCACCCGCTTCAACTGGCGGCAGATTGCCGAGCTGTTTCGCTACCGTCAGGTATGGGCGATCTGCATCGGCAAGTTCGCCAGCACCTCGGCGCTGTACTTTTTCCTCACCTGGTTCCCCACCTACCTGATGGAAGAGCGGCACCTGACCAACCTCAAGGTAGGGATCTTTGCCGTGCTGCCGTTCATTGGCGCAACGGTGGGCATCCTGCTGGCGGGGATCGTTTCCGATGCCTTGATCCGCCGCGGCGTGTCGCTGTCTTTCGCCCGCAAACTGCCGCTGGTGGTGGGCTCGATGCTGGGCATGTCCATCGTGCTGGTGAACTTCACTGACTCCAACGAGATCTGCATCGCCATCCTGACCGTGGCGTTCTTCGCGCAGGGCATTGCCTCGTCCTCATGGGCGGCGGTGTCGGAAGTGGCGCCTAAGGAGTTGATCGGACTCACCGGTGGGGTCACCAGCCTGGCAGCCAACATCGGCGGCATTGTCACGCCCATCGTGATCGGCGCCATCGTGCAGACCACGGGGTCGTTCGCCTATGCATTCTGGTTCATCGGCGGTGTGGCGTTGATCGGCACCCTGTCTTACTCGTTCCTGCTGGGACGCTTGCACCGGATCGTCCTGCAAGCGCGGTGAGTCCGCTCGCCGTGGAGGGGTCCATGGCGCATCTGCCACCCCGCAGCCTTGTTGCGGGGGCCGGTTCTACCCGCGATGCGGCCCTCGGCGAAACCGCCACACCTGCAAATTACCCGCATTTGTCCAAGCCCACCCCTGAGATCTACAAGTCCTCGGGAGCAGCAGCCCGTAGGCTGAGGTTTCTGCGCCGAATGCAGAAAAGGAGATCCGCCATGACGCAGTTCGCTTTTACCCCAATGCCGGCCCCCAGCCTGCCCATCACCGGCAGCGACCAGCGCTTCCCCATTGCCCGGGTGTTCTGCCTGGGTCGCAACTACCCTTGGGGTGACGCCAAGGATCAGGTGCGTGAGTTCGCCCGGTATTTCATGAAGCCCGCCAGCTCCGTGGTCGAGGCACACGGTGACGTGGCATTCCCGCCCCAGACCGAAGAGTTCTGCTACGAAGTGGAACTGGTGGTGGCCATCGGCAAGGGCGGCACGCGTATCGCCGAAGACCAGGCGCTCGAGCACGTCTGGGGCTACGCCGTCGGGCTGGACCTGACTCGTCGTGACTTGCAGAAAGCGGCCATGGCGGCAGGTCAGCCGTGGGAGGCAGGAAAGGCGTTCGACGGTTCGGCGCCGATCACGCCGATCACGCCGGTCAGCCAGATGGGCCATCCCAACGAGGGCGCTATCTGGTTGCACGTCAACGATGTGCCGCGCCAGCAAGCCACGTTGCAGAGCCAGTTCTGGTCGGTGGCGCAGATCATCAGCCGGCTCTCGCAGTCGGTGCAGCTCAACAGCGGCGATCTGATCATGACCGGAACACCGCCCGGCGTCGGCGCTCTACAACCCGGTGACTGCATCACCGCCGGAATCGACGGCATCGATCAACTCAGCATGCGAGTCGGGGCTCGGCCCCTCGCGTGAAAATGTAATTGTCCAGGAGAAACAGACATGTCCAGCGAAACAAGAAAAATAGCGTTGGTGACCGGTGCCGGTAGCGGGATCGGTCGTGCGGTGGCCCTTGGGCTGGTAAACGATGGCTTCACCGTCGTGCTTGCCGGTCGCCGCCTGGAGGCTTTGGAAGCGGTTGCGGTTGAAGCCCGTGCCCACGGCGGCGAGGTGCTGGCGGTTGCCACCGACGTACGCGACAGCGCCAGTGTCGATGCCCTGTTCGGTGCCGTCGAGGAGGCCTACGGGCGCCTGGATGTGATCTTCAACAATGCCGGTGTCAACGCGCCGGCGGTGCCAGTGGATGAATTGGACGTGGCCAGTTGGTCGAACGTGATCGAAACCAACGTCACCGGCGTGTTCCTCTGCAGCCGCGCGGCGTTCGGCCTGATGCGCCGGCAACAGCCCCAAGGCGGGCGAATCATCAACAATGGCTCGATCTCTGCGCATACGCCACGGGCTTTCAGCGTTCCCTATACCGCCAGCAAGCACGCCGTGCTGGGCATCACCAAAGGCCTGGCACTCGATGGCCGTGAGTTCAACATCGCCTGCAGCCAGATCGATATCGGCAACGCCCTGACCGACCTGTCCGTGCGCATGACCAAGGGGGTACGCCAGGCCAATGGCCAGATCGCCGTCGAGCCCATGGTCGATGTCGCCCACGTGGTCGATGCGGTGCGCTATATCGCCGGTCTGCCGCTGTCGGCCAACGTGCTCAACATGACCGTGATGGCGACCAACATGCCGTTCGTGGGCCGGGGCTGATGCCGCGGTCCGAAAACTATCCAGCAAGAGGTGCGGCATGAAAGTCGAAATCCTGCAGTTAAGCCCGATCCTGATCCCTGAAATCAACGAACAGTTGCACGCGCTGTACACCGTACGGCCCTATTTTCAACAGAGTGACAAGGCGGCCTATCTCAAGGTGCATGGCGCCAATATCCGCGCCGTGGTCACCGGTGGTCACACCGGCATCACCCGCGAAGTGATGGCGCAGTTGCCCAAGCTTGAAGTGGTGGCCGTGAACGGTGTAGGTACCGACGCGGTGGACCTGGCCTACGCCCGCGATCGTGGCATCAAGGTCACTGCCACCCTTGGCGCGCTGACCGACGATGTCGCCGACCTGGCCATCGGCTTGTTGATCGGCGCCTGCCGCGGCTTGTGCACGGCGGACCGCTTCGTGCGGGCCGACCTGTGGCACAAGAGCGCCACGCCACTGGCGCCCTTGCCGCTGGCGCGGCAGTTCAGCGGCATGCGCGTCGGTATCGTCGGCATGGGCCGGGTAGGGCGGGCCGTGGCCGTGAGGGCGGCGGCGTTTGGCTGCCCCATCAGCTACACCGATCTGCAGCCGATGAGCGATGTTCCGTACAGCTTTATCAAGGACCTGGTGGCGCTGGCCGAGCAGAGCGATGCGCTGATTCTCGCGGCGGCTGCTGACAAGGCAGAGGGCATCATCGATGCAGAGGTGCTGCATGCGTTGGGTCAGGATGGTTACTTGATCAACGTCGCTCGTGGGCGCCTGGTCAATGAACCGGATCTGGTGGCGGCGTTGCAGGCCGGGCTGATTGCCGGGGCCGGGCTGGATGTATTCGTCGACGAGCCGAACGTGCCGGGGGCGTTGTACGAGATGGAGAACGTGGTACTGCAACCCCACCGCGCCAGCGCCACGGTGCAGACCCGCACGCGCATGGGGCACATGGTGCTGGCCAGCCTGGCCGATGGCTTGGCGGGGAAAGTGCCGGCGGGGTGCGTGACCGGCTGATGATCTTCGATGCCTGAGCTGGCCTCATCGCGGGTAGAACCCGCTCCCACACAGGATCTCCCTCTACCCCAGATCCTCCACACCCGTAGGAGCGGGCTCTGCCCGCGATGAGGCCAGCCCACACACCACAACTCCCCCAGACCCCACCCACCCCACCTGTGGGAGCGGGCTCTGCCCGCGATGAGGCCGCCCAGACACCACAACTCCCGCTGACTGCACCCACCCCAACTTTGGGAGCGGGCTCTGCCCGCGATGGGGCCCGCCCAGACACCAGAATCCCACCTGACCGTCAATGCCCGCCAGGCACCATAGAGGTAAAGGGAGACACATAAGCCTGCAATGTCACCAATCCTCCCACCAGCACCGCCAGCACGATGGAATGGAAGAACACATAGCGCAGAATCTCCCCCTCATGCCCATACCACCGCGTCGCCGTCGAGGCCACGACGATGGATTGCGCATCGACCATCTTGCCCATCACCCCACCCGAACTGTTGGCTGCAGCCATCAGCACCGGATTGAGCCCCAGCTGCTCCGACGTCACCCGCTGCAAGCCACCGAACAGCACGTTGGAGGCCGTGTCCGACCCCGTCAGCGCCACCCCCAGCCAGCCCAGCAAGGTGCCGAACATCGGATAGAAGATCCCGGTGGCGGCAAACGCCAGGCCCATGGTCGCATCCAGCCCCGAGTAGCGCGTCAGGAACCCCAGGGCCAGCATGGCGACAATGGTGATCAGGGAATAGCGCACCACCCAGATCGTACGCAGGTACTGCTTGATCAACTGCGGCACCGAATAGCCCATCAGCAAACCACCCAGAATCGCCGCCAATAGAATCCCGCTGCCGGTACTGGTCAGCCAGGTGAACTTATAGATGGCCTCTTCGGTTTTCGGAGTCGCCACCACCGGCGGGACCTTCTCGATCTGCTGATGCAGACCACTGAAGGTGATCGCCGGCGCGAACACAGGATCGGCCACGCGCAACGGTTTGCCCTGCGGATCCATCAACGCCACGCCCGTCTGCGGGTCCACCGCGGCGCGGGTATCGAAGGTCGACTTGAAGCTTGCCGTGCCCCACACGAAAACGAACGCGGTGAGGATGATCCACGGCATCCACGCGCGCATCACCGCAGGTTTGGCGTCGTTACCGAAGGTGCGCGCCGAAGCCGGCAACTCGTCCGGATCGGCATCCACCTTGGAGTTGTCGACGCGCCCGGACAGCGCCGCAGAGGTGTGAATGGTCGCCGGCTTCCAGACCTTGAGGAACCCGGTCAGGCAGGCCATGGAAATCAATGCCGCGATCACGTCCACCAACATCGGCCCGTGGTAGTTCGAAACGATGAACTGCGGCACCGCGAAACTCACCCCGGCCACCATGATGGCTGGCCACACTTCGAGCATCTTGCGCCACCCGGCGAACGCCCAGATCAGCCAGAAGGGCACCAGCACCGAAAAGAACGGTAACTGTCGGCCCACCATCATCGACAGTTCCATCTCGTCCAGACCGGTGACCTTGGCCAGGGTAATGATCGGCGTCCCCAGCGCGCCAAAGGCCACGGGCGCAGTGTTGGCGATCAATGCCAGGCCGGAGGCCGCCAGCGGCGAGAAGCCCAGGCCAATCAGAATCGCCCCGGTCACCGCCACCGGCGTACCGAACCCCGCTGCGCCTTCGAAGAAGGCACCAAAACAGAAGGCGATCAACAGCAGCTGCAAGCGGCGGTCATCGGTGATGCGGGCCAGGGAGTCCTGGAGCACCTTGAAAGAGCCGTTTTCGGTGGTCAGGCGGTGCAGAAAAATGATGTTGAGCACGATCCAGCCGATGGGCAGCAGACCATTTGCCGCACCATACAGCGCCGCCGAACCGGCCATGCCTGCCGGCATGCCGAAGGCGATGATGGCGATCAACAACGCTGACGCCAGCGCCATCAGGGCCGCGAGGTGAGCTTTTACATGAAAGAACGCCAGGGATGCGAGCATGACCACCACCGGCACAGCGGCCATGATAGTGGACAGCACCGGGCTGCCGAAGGGGTCGTAGACTTGTTGCCAGACCATATGCCACCTCTGTTCTTGTTATCGGTAAGGCACAGCTCCGAGGGTTGGGAAAATCGAAGTATAGGTGGCATTCTGGATAGGCTTGAAAACGGTGAGGGACCATCCACCACCATACCCCTAACCCAATCCTCTTCTACAAAGGCCCCAACCCAGCCAGGATCCGCCGAGCATCCCCTTCACTCAACGCATAATCGAAAAACCGCCCATAGAAGCTCCGAGTCTGGGCAACCATATCCACCCCCTCGAACCGATCCGGATGCAGCACCTGAGCCGCCCACTGCACCTGCAGGGCAACCTCCGTCCCATAACGGTCCCAGGGAAACACCCCCGCCGGATTGCGCAGCACCCGGCCTTGGCGCACCGCCTCCAACTGGCTCAACACGGCCCCAGCCTGCGACAGCTCACCGCTTCCTGCCGCCAGAATCACCACATCCGGTTGCCAGGCCAGCACCTGTTCGGCGGACACCGCTTGCAAATTGCCCTTCACCCCGGCCGCCGCGTTGCGTCCGCCGGCAATACCGATCCAGTCATCGATCAGGGTATCGCTGCCGTCCACCTTCAATGGCACCAGCGAAGCGATATGCAGCACCCGCGGCCGCTGGGTCTCAGGCAAGTCGGCCAGCCCTTTGCCGACCTGCGTCAATTGCTCGTCCAGATAAGCGTTGTAGGCCTTGGCCCGCGCCAGCGGCTCAGGGCCACCCAGTGCACGGGCGGTGCTCAGCATCGAGCGCTGCAGCCCGGGCAGGTCGGTATAGCCCATGCGCATCACCGGCAGACCCACCTGCTCGTAGGCCCGCGCCTGGCGGTCACCTAGCGAGGTAAACACCAGATCGACCTGCTTACCCAGCAGTGTCTCGACATTGAACGCGGTACCGTGCACCGCGGTAGCCTGGTTCAGGCTGGGCTGTACCTTGAACATCCACGGCTGGCTGGCGGCGTGATTGACCGTGGCGACGATCCGCTCACCGGCGCCCAGTGTCATCAGCAAGGCATGGTGGGCGTACCAGCCGTCGGCGATGCGCAGGGCGGTCGTCGGCACCGCCACTTCCCGACCACTGTCATCGACCACCGAGTCAGCGGCCCCGCAGGTGGCACTCAGCGCCAACAGCAGCACTGCACACCAGGACCGACCCGTCACAGATCCACCTGCACCGAAGCCTGCAGCATGCGCGGCGCACCGATGCTGGCGCTGGCCTGACCCGCCCCGGTATAGCCGTTCAAACCACCGGGTACGATATTGGTCCAGTAACGCTCGTTGCTGAGGTTGGTCATCTGCAGTCGATAGATCGTGTCGCGCTGCAGCAGGCGAGTGCTGTAGCTGGCGCCGACATCGAAGGTGCGATAGCTGCTCACCCAGTGATCGTTGCTGTCATCGACGGGCCGGGCACTCATGTAGCGCGCATTGAAATTGACTGCCAGGCCTGGCACCTGGTCGATACGGTACTCGGTGAGCAGGCTGACGGTGGTGCGTGCCAGGCCGACGATACGGGTGTTTTCGGTCGCCTCGTTGCCGGTGTCCAGCAACTTGGGGTCCAGCCAGGTGATGCCGCCGAACACCCGCAGATTCTCGGTCACGTTGCCGTCGGCCATGAACTCGACGCCGCGATTGCGTTGCTCGCCGGCGATGGCGTAGACGTTGTCCGCCTGGGTATAGGCGAAAGGTCGCTTGATCTGGAAGGCCGCCACGGAGAGGTTCACACCCCTGACCACCCACTTGCTGCCCAGCTCCCACATGCGACTGCGATAGGGGCTCAGCACGGTGCCCGCATTGCTGCTGCCGGTGGCGGCGCTGTCGCCTTGCTGCAGGCTGTCGGCATAGGTGAGGTACAGGGTCAGATCGTCGATGGGTTTGTACATCAGGCTACCGGCGCTGCTGATGCCTGAATCCTGAGCGTCGGAATGAACGCCCGTAAGGCTGTAGTTATCCACGGTCAGGCGGCTCTGACTGGCACTGAGCATCAGGCTCCACTGCGGCGTGAAGGTCAGGGTGTCGCCGAAAATGAACGAGCGCTGAGTGGCATTGGCCGAGTGGTAGCGATCGGTGAAGTCCGGGTAATCAGGCTCGCTGAAGCTGGCCGGATGGCTCAGCGACGCAGTACCCAATGTCTGGCTGCGCCCGGCAACCGGGTTGTAGTTGTCCCAGTCGAACCCGCTCAGGCCCACGGTCAGGTCGTGGCGCACGGGACCGGTGAACACGCTGCCGTTGAGGTTGGCCAGGTAGCTGTTGATGGTGAAGCGGCTGGCAGTGGCACTGGACACGGCGCTGCGATAGTTGCCGGCGTTATCCAGCAGCGTATTGGTCACGGCCGTGGATTCGCGGTCGGCAATCTGCCGCAGGCCGCCGACGTCCAGTTTCCAGTTGCCGTCCAGGTCGTGCTTGAAATGCAGGCTGGCGGTGTCCGTGGTGTTGTTGTTGCCGGCATAGTTCTGGCCCAGATTGCTGCGGGTGGCATCCGGGGCGTGGGGCAGGGCGACGCCGGACGCCACCGCGAATTTGCCGGGCAGCCCTTTGGCCAGATAGTTGTAATGGCTGAGGTTGGTTTCGATGACGCTGTCTTCGCTGAGCTGGAAGTCTGTGGCCAGGCTCACCAACTGGCGCCGCAGGGTGCTGCCCGGGGCGTAGCTGTGGCCTTGCTCGTCGACCAGGTTGAGGCGGTATCTGATCCGGCCCTGGTCATCCCAGGGGCCGCTGAGGTCGGCCGCCTTGAGCCAGCTCAGGCCTGTGCCGAGCCCCAGGGTCACACGGTTGCGGGTGAAGTCGGTCGGGCGCTTGGAAATCATGTCAAAGGTACCGGCCGGGTTGGCCGGGCCGTACAGGGACCCCGCCAGGCCATTGAGCACGCTGACGCTGCCCAGCTGTTCGGCCGGGTAGTCGGTGGTGGAGACCACGTTCAGCCCGTCCAGCCGGCTGTTCTGCACCACGCTGCCCTGCAGGCCGCGACTCTGTGGACGGGCTCCATCGCCCTGCACCGAGGGCAGGTAACGGATGATGTCCTTGAAGCTCTTCAACTGCTGGCTGTCGATCAGCTCCTTGGGCACCACGCTCAATGAATAGGGGGTGTCCTGCAGACGCCGCTGGCCCATGGGGCCCAGGCCGGCGGACTTCTCGCGCGCCTGTTGCATCGCGGCGTCCTGGGCATTGACGCTGATCGGCGCCAGTTGCAGCTCATCGGCGTGAGCCAGGTGAACAGCGCTACCGAGCAATAGCGGGGTGAAGGTGAGACACGAGGAGCGAAAGCGCGACATGACAATATCTACGTGAAGGGAATGAAGAAACGTTGGCCGTGAGCATCGATCTGCCGTACCCGAACCTGATACAGGCGCTGCATCAGGGCGCTGTCGATCACCGCATGGGGCGCACCGTCGGCGATCAGTTGGCCACCGTCCAGGACCAGCACCCGGTTGGCGCAGGCCAACGCCTGCTCCGGGTGATGGCTGCTGCAAAGCACCGCAAGCCCTTGGTCGGCCAAGCGTTGCAGCAGGGTAGCCAGGCGGGCCTGCTGGCCGTAGTCGAGCCCTGTCAGCGGCTCGTCGAGGATGATCACTCGCGCCTGCTGCACCAGCGCGCGGGCAATCAGCACGCGCTGGCGCTCGCCCCCGGACAGTTCGGTGTAGAGGCGTACCTGCAAGTGCGTGATGTCCAGATCCTGCAGCGCCTGTTGCACCGAGGCCTTGTCCACGCTGTCGGCGGCGCGTAGCAGCCCGGTAGTGGGCAAGCGGCCCTGGCTGACGATCTGTTCGACGGTATAGGGAAAGCTCGGTACATGGCTCTGCGGCACATAGGCCAGATGCCGGGCGATGTGTCTGCGGCTCAACTGCGCCAGTGGCAGGTCGTCGATGGCGACGCACCCCGACGTCGGTTTGAGCAACCCCAGCAGCAATTTCAGCAAGGTGCTTTTACCGGCACCGTTGGCGCCGAGCAGCGCGATATTGTCCCCGGGGTGGATGTGCAGCGAAATGTCATTCAGCACCGTGCGCAGGCCGATCCGGTAGTTCAGTCGGCGGGCTTGCAGCAGGGTCATAACTATCCCCTGCGCACGCGGTGCAGCACCAGCACGAAAGCCACCGCGCCGAACAGCTCGGTGATGATGCCCAACGGGATTTCCCCGGCCGACACGCTGCGCGCCACCGCGTCGGCGGTCAGCAGAAATACCCCACCCAAGCAGGCGCTGACGGGCAGCAGACGGGCATTGGCGGGGCCGGTCAGCAGGCGTGCCAGATGCGGCACCAGCAGCCCGATCCAGCCGACCATGCCGGCCAGACTGACGGTCAAGGCGCAGATCAAGGTGGCGAGCACGATGACGCCATAGCGGATCGTTTGTACCGGCACCCCCAGGCTATGGGCCTCGTCATCGCTCAGCGACAGCGCGTCAATGGCCCGTCCAGCCAGGCACAGCACCGCGATGCAGACCGCCAGCAGTGGTCCGATCACCGCCAGCGCCTTGGGGCCCACGGCACTCAAGCTGCCGAGCATCCAGTAGACGATGGTGGGCAGTTGATCCAGCGGGTCGGCCAGGTATTGGGTGATCGACAGCAGCGAGGTGAACAGCGCGTTGGCGACGATGCCGCCCAGTACCAGCAGCATGATCGAGGGGCTCTGGAACAGATTGGCAATGCCTACGCCGACGGCGACTGCTACCAGCCCGGTCACGCAAGCGAGCAGGGCGATGGGCAGCGCGCCGAGATGGCAGACGATGCCCAGCGCCGCACCGAATGCGCAGCCGCTGAGCACCCCCAGCAGACCGGGGGACACCAAAGGGTTGCGAAACACCCCTTGGTAGGCAGCCCCAGATACCGACAACCCGGCACCCACCAGCATGCCCGCCAGGATTCTGGGCAGTCGCCCTTCCACCAGCACGCTGTGCAGCACGGCGTAACGTTGTGCAGGCATGTCGGCGAGGCCAAACATGGCCAGGCTGAAATCCAGCAACTCGGACAACGACAGGGAGTATCGGCCAAACAGCAGCGCCACTAGCATCGCCGTCAGCAATGAGCAGGCGGCCAACCATGGCCACAGGGTACGGGAAGGGAAAGACATCGACTGCTCAGGTTTCGGTATGTAACAAAGTATATAGCGGTAGGGCGGGAGCTGCTATCCAGAGCACTTGCCTGTGGGAAATCGTCATCTTCGAGCGGGCGCCGGGTGATCAGGTAGAATGGCCGCCAAATCGCCCGTATCCCGCAAGAGTCCCGTGCCCGATGTCCCTGATCAGCCACTTCAAACGTCCGCCTCCTGAAGCGCTGAAAAGCCAGATCCTGCAAATGGTGGTCGATTACCTGACCGACATCAGCAGCATGGCCATTGCCCCGAGCAATCCGCTGTACAACCTCTATCAGTACGGCATCGGTTATGAAGTGCACCTGTATCTGGAGGCGATGGCCGGCGGCAAGGGCGTGAGCGTGGAATTATTGCTGGCCTGCGATCCCCAAGACCCGGAACGGGTACTGGGCTTTGCGCTCTATCTACCCGCTGCAGAGGACCCCCAAGCCTGCGCCGTGGCTTACCTGGCAGTGCAGGCCAGTCATCGTCGTCAGGGTATCGCCCGCATGCTGCTGGCTGAGGTGGTGGCGCGTTACCCGCACACGGAACTGAACTGCGTGGTCGCCAAAGTGCCATGGTTCGAGGCACTGGGATTTCAGGTGGTAGGCGCCAAAGGGCCACAAGTGAAGCTATGCACACACGCCGAGCCGATCGACAGTCTCGTGGCTGTACTGGACGTGGCGCCTATCTATAGCTCACTGGAGGTTCGACAGATCCATGCCTACCTGCTGAATCAGCATGGGCGCAAAGCCATGGTTGAGGCTGAGAAGAAGCGGGATCGCCAGTTGGATCAGATGACCCGTCAGGCAGCGACCTTCGTGCGTGACCGGTTAGGTCGCTAGTCGCGTGAGCGCCTGAGCGCGATCCGCGCTCAGTGCAGATGCAACGAAGTGTCGATCTGGCGAAGCAGCCTTTCGTTGCTCCAGGGCTTGGGCAGGAACTGCACGTTCGGACCCAGTTCCAGGTCGCGCCCGGAAAAGCCCGAGGTCAGCAGAATGGGCAGGTCAGGCCAGCGTACACTGGCTTCGCGACTCAGGTCATAGCCATCCAGATGGCCCGGCATCCGGATATCGCTGACCACCATGTTGACCTCACTGGAATGCTTTTCCAGGTATTCGAATCCCTGGTCCGCAGTGGCAAAGGCCTTGACGTCATAGCCGGCATCTTCCAGCACTGTGGTAAGCAGCAGACGTATCAGTTCCTCGTCTTCGAGTACCAGGATAGAGGCGTTAGGCATGGAGGCGTCCCTTCAGTGATGCGGTGAACTGTCTATGGAGTCGACTGACGGCAACGCCAAGGGTTCGACGACCAGGAAAATTGTCTGACGAAAGGAAGTAAAGTATTGCGCGCAAGTAACGGATATGCCGCACAAAAATACTTTCGGGCCGGCGCCCGTTACCCCCTGTTGCAGAATCGTCCATACCGCCCCACCCGTGCGCTGGCCCCTGCTTCAGGTGAGTGCTAACCTCCGTTCGCTCTGGCGTGGTCACCGTTTCGCGCCCCCCTTTTCGAATGGAATCTGTCGAGTCGCTCTATGAAAAAAGCAGTAGGCATTGCCGCGGGAATCGTTGTCGTCGTGGCCGCCGTAGCGGCCACCGGCGCCTGGTACACCGGCACTCAGCTGGAGCCCGTATTGGCAGATGCCGTGCGTCAGGCGAACCAGGAAATGGCAACGTCCCTGACCGGCGCTGATGGTCAGCCGGTGGCCAAGGTGGAACTGGTCAGCCTGCAGCGGCACTTCTTCAGCAGCGTCGCCCAGTACCGAGTCACGCTGCAAGGTGCAGAGTTGGGCGGTGAAAAAGGTACTCGAGCGTTGCTGCTCCAGGACCGCATCGAGCACGGGCCGTTGCCGATGTCGCGGCTCAAGCGTCTTGACCTGATGCCGGTCATGGCCGCCAGTCATTTCAGCCTGCAGAACAGCCCCGATACCGCCGCCTGGTTCGCCATGAGCAATGGCCAGACGCCCCTGACCGGCACGGCCACCATCGGCTACGACCGGTCCAGCGACACCGCGCTGACCCTGTCGCCACTGCAGTTTCAGGATGACACGGGCAGCGTCAGCTTCTCTGGGCTCACGGCCCGTGCCACGCTCAGCGGCGATGCCCAGAAGTACAGCTTGACTGGCGCCAGCCAGAGCCTGGTGGCGGACATCAAGGGCGAGCAGGGCAGTGCGCGCTTCCAGTTCCAGGGGCTGTCCTTCGACATGGGCGGCACCAAGGGGGCTTCCGGGTTCTATCTGGGACACAACGACGCCAAGGTTGCCGAAGCCATACTCGGCCTGCCGAACCTGGATGTGCTGCACTTGCGAGATGCAAGCAGCAGTGGGCTGATGCAGGAAGTTGCTGGCAACTTCGCTGCTCAGCTCAGCTATGACATCGGCATGATCACCTACGCGGATCGCCCCGTGGGCGCGGCACAGATGGCCTGGAAGTTCGCCAATTTCGATATCGGCGCCAGCAAAGGGCTGCTCAAGCTCTATCAGGACGTGATCGCGCCACAGCTTGCCGTTGAAGTGCCTGAAGGGCAGGTGCCGGCGGTCAATCTGTCCCCTGCCGAGCAGCAACAGCTGAGCAGTGGCCTGGCCACGCTGCTGGATGCCCACCCGCATGTCGAACTCGAGCGCCTGACCCTCAAGACGGCCAACGGCGAGAGCCGCTTCAACGTGGCCGCTGATCTGGCCAATCCCGCGCCCTTGCAACCTGGCGCGCCGGGCTATGCGCAGAAGATATTGGGACAGTTGGATGCCAAGCTCAGCCTGTCCAAGCCGATGCTGGCTGATCTGGGCAGTCTGCAAGCCAGCGCGCAGGGCCTTACCGATCCGGCAAGGGTCGCCCAGGCCGGTGAGGACCTGAGTGCCACCGTGGCCGGGCTCGGACAGATGCTGGGATTGGCCAGGGATGAGGGCGAACAGGTGGTCAGCAGCCTGAGTTACAAGGACGGCACGGTGGACTTCAATGGCCGCAAGATGAGCGCACAGCAGTTTTTCGGCATGGTGATGGGCCAGGTGGGTGCGTTGCGCCAATAACCCGCATTGTGCCCGCGGCCCTTTCGCGGCTGGACGCCGCTCCTACAGGAAACCCGCCTGCCGTAGGAGCGGCGTCCAGCCGCCCCGCAGCCTCGCCATTATTCCCGTTGCTGGGGCAACATGCGCTCCAACAGGCCATCGCGTTTCACCGCCACATGCCAC
Source organism: Pseudomonas sp. UBA4194 (assembly GCF_002379585.1). Classification (GTDB taxonomy): domain Bacteria; phylum Pseudomonadota; class Gammaproteobacteria; order Pseudomonadales; family Pseudomonadaceae; genus Aquipseudomonas. Next base: position 44,322 of record NZ_DFUE01000071.1, on the reverse strand, counting down.
ACCGTGGCCGCCACGTGCACGATCACCAACCCGTACACCACGAACTGACACCACACGTGCACCGTGTTGGCGACCTTGCCCAGTGCTTCGCTCTGCGCAAAGCCCGGCAGCGATACCAGCCGGAAGAACGGCACATCCTGCCCATTGCCGGCCATCAGGTATCCCGTGACCGGCATCACCAGCAGCACCCCATACAGCAGCGCATGCACCAGCCCAGCCAGCACGGCAGCCAGTCTTCCGATTCCGGCCGGGTAGGGTGGGGCAGCATGCCGCCAGCGCCAGGTCAGGCGCAGCAGCACCAACAGGAACACGCAGATGCCCATCGACTCATGGGCCATGTACCAGAACACCCTGACGGGCCCCGATGGAAAGTTTTCGGCCACCCATACGAAGGGAAGCAGGAAGCACAGCGCCGCAGCCGTCAACCAGTGCAGCGCCTGTGCCATCCCGTTGTAGCGCTCCCGCCTGTTCAAGCCTTCAGGCACAACATTCGATACACCCCTTCCTCCGCCTCGATGCCATGAGTGTCATGTGTGAACCCTGGGAACGACAGATCGAAATTCTCCAGTGCCTTCAGATAGCTGAGCAGCGGTCCATCCGCGGCCCCGGCGTTCTCGCCGGGCATCAACAGCGGAATGCCCGGCGGGTACGGCACGATCCCGGTGGCTGCCACGCGACCGGCTGCCTGATCCAGGGTCACCAGCTCCACCTCATCCTTGACCAGTCTTTCATAAGCCTGCACCGGGCTGTACACCGCCTTGGGCAGCGTGCCGAAGGCCTTGGCCATGGCTGAGGTGGTACGGGTGGTCTTCATGGCAGCGAAGATCTCGTCGGCCAGGTCTTTCAGACCCATGCCGGCATAGCGCTTTTGATGGCTCTGCAGCAGGTCCGGAATGCACAGCTCCAGCTCCAGATTGCTGTCGTAGTCGCGCTTGAAATCCAGCAGGGCATTGACCAGCGTCCCCCACTTGCCCTTGGTGATGCCAATGGAGAACAGAAACAGGATGGTAAAGTCAGTGGTTTTCTCCACCACGATGCCCTGGTGACTCAAGTAGGCACTGAGCACGCATGCAGGTATGCCGAATGCCTGCAGTTCACCGTCATCGCCCATGCCGGGGCTCAGGATCGACACCTTGATCGGGTCGAGCATGCAGTAGCCGTCCTCGATATCGCCAAAGCCATGCCACACTTCGTTGGGGTGCAGCACCCAGCAATACGGATCGGCCTTGAGCTGCGCCGGGTCGGCCTCGTGAAAAGGCAGCCCTTGCACCGTCGGCGGCTGCCAGCAGGAGAAGAACCACTGATCGGTAGCCAGCATGTCATGGTGCATGCGCGAGATCACCTGGCGAAAGGAAATCGCTTCCTCTATCGACTCGGTGGTGAGGATCTGCCCGCTGGGGGCCTCCATCATCGCCGAGCTGACATCGCAAGACGCCATGATGGCGTAGTTCGGCGACGTCGAGGCATGCATCATGAACGACTCGTTGAAGCGGCCATGGGAAATGGCCTTGCGCCCGTTGCGGACATGGATCATCGACGCCTGGGACAATGCCGCCAGCAGTTTGTGGGTGGACTGCGTGGCGAACACGGTCGGCTTGGATTCGTCGTGATCCTCAGGGTTGCCATGCATGGCGAAGCGATCGCGGTAAATCGGATTGAAGCGTGCGTAGCCGTACCATGCCTCGTCGAAATGCAGCCGGTCGACGCTGGCGCCCAGCAGCTCCTCTACCCGCGTGACGTTGTAGCACAAGCCATCGTAGGTCGAGTTGGTGATGATGGCGTGCTTGGGCTCGGCGTCGATGCCATCGCCCACCAACGGATTATCGGCAATGGCCTGGCGGACGCCTTCGGCACTCAAGGTCTGGGGCAGAATCGGGCCGATGATGCCGAAGCGATTGCGCGTCGGCACCAGGTAGGTGGGGATAGCCCCGGACAAGGTCATGGCATGCTCGGCGGACTTGTGGCAATTGCGGTCGCACAGCGCAATCTGATTGCGCGCTACGCTGGCCATCAGGATCACCCGATTGGACGTCGATGAACCATTGGTCACGTAGTAGGTACGGTGAGCGCCGAACACCTTGGCGGCATACCGCTCACCCTGGCCGATCGGCCCGCTGTGATCGAGCAGCGAGCCCAGGTCACCCACCGAAATCGACAGGTCCGAGCGCAACAGGTTCTCCCCGAAAAACTCGTAGAACGCCCGTCCCGCCGTGCTTTTCAAGAAGGCGGTGCCACCGGCGTGGCCGGGCGTATGCCAGGAGTACTCGTAGCTGCGGGAGAATTTCACCAGTGCACTGAACATCGGCGGCAGCACCGCCTGGCGATAGCGTTCGATGGCCGCCAGAATGCGCCCGCTGAGAAAGGCGCTCGTATCCTCGGGCAGCCAGATGAAGTCATCGGCATGCTGCATCACCAGCAGCGGCACATTGGAGGCGGTGCTGCGGTCGCTGATCAGGAATACCGGCACCCGGGTGTTGCGCTCGCGCAGGCTCTTGAGCAGCTCGATGCACTGCTGGTGGCCCTCGCTGTTGTCCATGTCCCAGTTCAACAGCACGCATTGAATGGCCGGATCGGTGCGCAGTATCAGATTGGCGTCGCTGATCGATTCACTGAACAGTACGCTCACCGAGCGCTGCTCCACGTCATGAATCAACTGGTCCAGGGAGCGACCGAACACGCTGCGTTTATCCGGGGCGTTGCTGACCAGCAATGCCAGCATGCCCAGGGTGTGTTTGTACTCGCTCATGTGTTTGCCTCCATGGCCGATGGGGCCGTACGGTCAGGTTGCCCTTGGGCGCTGACGGTTTGGACCGGGACTCGATGGGCCTGTTCCGCTTCGAGGCGCAGCAGGCGGTTGTTGACGAAGCCGAACAGGGTGTAGCCGACGATGGTGGCCACGCCGCCGAGCATCAGCGCCTGAGCACCGGAACTGTACAGCGCCAGGTAGCTGTAGGCCGCGGCCACCCAGGCCACGATGTTGGTGATCAGCGCCTTGCCCGGCGGTACGTTGGAAACTTTCTGGATGGTCAGCAGCGCCGCCATGGACAGGATGTACGGGATGATATTGGTCACTACCGCCAGATTGACCAAGGTGTCGAACTGCTTGGTCAGGTCGGGACTGATGGTCAACAGCCCCAGTGCGGTCTGGCCGGCCAGCAGGATCAACATCCCCACGATAGGCGTACCGGCCTTGTTGACCTTGGCGAAGATGGGCAGGAAGTAGCCGGTGTCTGCCGAACTCTTGAACACCTGGGCAATGGTGAACTGCCAGCCCAGCAGGGAGCCAATGCACGCCAGTACCATCAAGCCCATCACCAGGCTGCCCACCATGGGGTTGAACATCTTGGCGAACACCAGCCCGAAAGGCGCGGTGGAGCTGGCCAGTTCCGGGTTGTCGACGATGCCTGCAATCACGTTGGTGGACACGATGTAGATCACTGCCGCGCCCAGGGTGCCGCCGAGCACCGCAATGGGCACATTGCGTTCAGGATTCTCCACCGCGTCGGTGTTGGCGCAGGCCGACTCCAGGCCCAGGAACGCCCACAGCGTGATGGCAATGGAGGCGCCAGCAGCCTCGAGCCAGGTTTTCTGGTGCGGATTCCAGCCGGCCGAATAGATGCTGCTGTCGAACCAGAACCAACCCAGCGTGGACACCAGCAACACCGGCAGGATGACACCCCACACCGTCACGCTGCCAATCTTGCCGGTAATGGCTGCACCGCCGAAGTTGGCAAACGTGGTGATCCAGAGCAGTGCAATGGTCGCCAAGCCAACGTTCAGTGCGCTCAGGTTCAGGTTGAACAGCACCTGGATGTAGCCCACCGCCGTGATACCAATGGCAACGTTGGCAATCAACAGTGAACTGCCGTAGGTGTAGTTGGTGATGTAGTTGCCCGATTTGCCGAAGGTGTATTCGGCGTATCCGCCCATACCCCCGGTTTTGCGGCTGAGCATGCCGCAGCGCGCGAAGGCATAGGCCAGAGCCAGCGCGCCGGTGGCCGTGACCAGCCAGGAAAGAATCGAAATGGCACCCACTTCAGCCAGTTTGGAAGGTAGCAGGACAATGCCCGAGCCGAGCATGTTCACTGCCGTCAACATGGTCAACTGACCCACGCTCATCTTCTTGGTTGTAGACATTCCATCGCCTCGTTCTTGAAGTGTGAGAAGAGGCTTTTTGGTATAGCAGATAAATACGCAGTTACCAGTTGTCCGACCACTTTCGTATATTAACCGCCTATCGGCTAAATCATGCAAAAACAGGCGGTTGCATAACTTTGCGCTCAACTCGCAAAGTTTTCCGCCGATAGCCCGGTCAAGACCTCCGCGGACCTCATCGGCCATGAATAAAACCTTGAAATTCAGTCACAAGATCCTGCTTGCGGCTTCTCTTATCGTGATGGCAGCGTTCGCCCTGTTCACCCTCTATAACGATTACCTGCAACGCAACGCCATTCGTGACGACCTGGATAACTACCTGCACGAGATGGGCACCAGTACCGCCGGGAATATCCAGAACTGGCTGTCGGGACGCATCCTGCTGGTGGAAACCCTGGCTGAAAGCGTGGCGCTGAATCCCACCCCCGATGCCATCGGCGCGCTGCTCAAACAGAAGACCCTGCTGGGCAACTTCGACTTCGCCTACCTGGGCGACAAGGCCGGTGGCTACTTTCTCGAGCCGCCGGACACCATGCCCGAGGGCTATGATGCCCGCACCCGGCCCTGGTACACCGACGCCATCAATGCTCGCAAGACCATCCTTACCGAGCCTTACGTGGACGCCGCCAATGGCAAGACCATCATCACTGTGGCGACACCTTCGGTCAGCACCGATGGCCAGCCGGTGGGCGTGGCGGGCGGTGATCTAAGCCTGGAAACCCTGGTCAAGACCATCAATGCGCTGGACTTCGACGGTAGCGGCTATGCCTTCATGGTCAGCGCCGACGGCAAGATCCTGGTGCACCCGGACAGCAAACTGGTGATGAAATCACTGCGCGATATCTATCCGCAGAACACGCCGCCCATCAACGATGACATCACCGAAGTCACCCGGGACGGCGAGACCCGTATTCTCACGTTCGCCAAGGTCCAGGGCTTGCCCACGGTGGACTGGTACATCGGTCTGAGCATCGACAAGGCCAAGGCCTACTCGATGCTGACCCAGTTCCGCAGTTCGGCGGTCATCGCCACGGTGATTGCCGTGGTCATCATCATTGCCTTGCTGGGCATGTTGATCCGCTTGCTCATGCAGCCGTTGCACGTGATGGGCCGGGCCATGCACGACATCGCCGAAGGGGAGGGTGACCTGACTCGCCGCCTGACCATCCACAACCATGATGAATTCGGCACACTCGGGTTGTCGTTCAACCGCTTCGTGCAGCGTATCCACGACTCCATTCGCGAAGTGGCCTCGGCCACTGGCCAGGTCAATGAAGTGGCGCTGCGCGTCGTCAGCGCGTCGAACTCCTCGATGCTCAACTCCGATCAGCAAGCCAACCGTACCAGCAGTGTGGCGGCGGCTATCAATGAGCTGGGCGCAGCAGCCCAGGAAATTGCCCAGAACGCTGCGCTGGCTTCGCAGCATTCCAGCGAGGCGCGCAGCCTGGCGGCCGATGGCCAGGCGGTGGTAGGGCAGACCATCCAGGCGATGAACCTGTTGGGCGAGCAGATCAGCGGGTCCTGCGGCAACATCGAGAGCCTCAACGCCAGCACCGCCAATATCGGTCAGATCCTCGATGTCATCACCAGCATTTCCCAGCAGACCAACCTGCTGGCACTCAACGCCGCCATCGAAGCGGCGCGCGCCGGTGAAGCCGGTCGCGGTTTTGCGGTAGTGGCCGACGAGGTGCGCAACCTGGCCCATCGCACTCAGGAGTCGGCGCAGCAGGTGCAGACCATGATCGAGCAGTTGCAGGTGGGCGCGCGCCAGGCCGTGGGCTTGATGAATGAGAGTCAGGGCCAGAGCCAGTCCAGTGTGACCATCGCCAACCAGGCCGGCGAACGCCTGCAAAGCGTGACCCAGCGTATCGGCGAGATCGACGGCATGAACCAGTCCGTGGCCACCGCGACCGAGGAGCAAACCGCAGTGGTGGAGTCGATCAACGTCGACATCACCGAAATCAACATGCTCAACCAGGAAGGCGTCGAAAACCTGCAAGCCACCCTACGCGCCTGCGCCGACCTCGAACAGCAGGCCCAACGCCTGAAACAACTGGTCGGCAGCTTCCGCATCTAACCCCCGACACCCGCCCCACCCCCACAGGTGGGAGCGGGAGAGGGTTAGCTCGGCCCACTGTAGGAGCGGGCTCTGCCCGCGAAGAGGCCCGCCCCGGCACCACAAACATCAACCCACCGCCACCCATCCGGCGGCCATCGCGGGCAGAGCCCGCTCCCACAGGAAGCAGTGTGGGATCAGGAAAGGCTGAGGATCCACACGGTCCACTGTGGATCAGCAAATCTCAGGATCTACACGGTCCACTGTGGGAGCGGGCTCTGCCCGCGAAAAGGCCCGCCCTGGCAACACAAACATCAACCCAGCACCGCCCATCCAACCGCCATCGCGGGCAGAGCCCGCTCCCACAGGAAGCAGTGTGGGATCAGGAAAGGCTGAGGATCCACACGGTCCACTGTGGATCAGCAAATCTCAGGATCTACACGGTCCACTGTGGGAGCGGGCTCTGCCCGCGAAGAGGCCCGCCCTGGCAACACAAACATCAACCCAGCGCTACGCATCCAACCGCCATCGCGGGCAGAGCCCGCTCCCACAGGAAGCAGTGTGGGATCAGGAAAGGCTCAGGATCCACACGGTCCACTGTGGGATAAGCAAAGCTCAGGCCCTACACGGTCCACTGTGGGAGCGGGCTCTGCCCGCGAAGAGGCCCGCCCCGGCAACACAAACCTCAACCCACCGCCACCCATCCAACCGCCATCGCGGGCAGAGCCCGCTCCCACATCCGCGTCCCATGCAAGGCTGTGCTACACGCAAAGTCAGTGTTACAGTATAACGTAATGCCCTAGCATGACCTTATCCCATCCTCTGCCTGGAACCCCCGTTCACCATGAGTGCCCCGCCCGCCGCTGCGCCCCTGCTCACTGCCAATCCCTCCCGCCGCCTGATCGCCATCGACGCCCTGCGCGGTCTGGTGATCCTGTTCATGCTGCTCGACCACGTGCGTGAAACCTTTTTCCTGCACCGCCAAGTCGGCGACCCCATGGACGTTGCGACTACAGAGCCAGCGCTGTTTTTCAGCCGCACCCTGGCTCACGTATGCGCCCCGGTGTTCATCTTCCTGACAGGTTTGTCGGCTTATCTGTACGGCGAGAAACACAGCGGTCGCGCCGCGGTTGCCGCCTTCCTGTTCAAGCGCGGGCTGTTTCTGGTGCTGCTGGAATTGACCGTGATCAACTTCGCCTGGACCTTCCAGTTCCCCCCGACCGTGATCTACCTGCAGGTGATCTGGGCCATCGGGATCAGCATGTTGGCGTTGTCGGCACTGGTGTGGCTGCCACGCAGCGCATTGCTGGCGCTGGGCCTCGTGATCGTGGCCGGGCATAACCTGCTCGACCCGCTGCATTTTCCTCAAGGTCATGCACTGCACGGCCTGTGGGCGGTGTTGCACGACCGCGGCTGGCTGGTCTGGGACGAGACCTTGCGTCTGCGCACCTCGTACCCCGTGCTGCCGTGGATCGGCGTGATCGCCCTGGGTTACGCGGCCGGGCCCTGGTTTGGCAAGACTGCGCGTGCGCAGCAACGGCTGACGCGGTTGGCCACCTCGGTCGGCGTGCTGGCAACGGTGTTCATCGCCATGCGCTGGCTCAACGGCTACGGCGAAAAACCGTGGCAGGCGGGTGCCGATGGGCTGCAGACCTTGATGAGCCTGCTGAACATCACCAAATACCCACCGTCGCTACTCTTCCTGTGCCTGACCCTGGCCTTGGGTCTGGCGCTGCTGATGCTGCTCGAGCGACAGCAAGGCCGCCGCGCGGTGCAGTGGCTGGCCCTGCTGGGCGGGGCGCCGATGTTTTTCTACATCCTGCACCTGTATGTACTCAAGCTGCTGTATCTGGCGGCGCTGGCGATGTTCGGCCAGAACCAGGGCGGATACTTCGGCTTCGACCATATGTATCAGGTGTGGCTGGCCACGGTAGCGCTGGGCATTGCCCTGTACCCGGCGGCCGCCTGGTTCGCTCGACTCAAGGCGCGGCGGCGGGATATTGCCTGGTTGAAATATCTATAGGAACTGGCGACGCCTTCGCGGCTGTACACCGCTCCTACACTGTCCGCGAAGGCCCACCTGTAGGAGCGGCGTAAAGCCGCGAAGAAAGCCTCAACGTTCACCTGCGTCCACTGACAAAATGCGCCGGATCGTTGAACCCATGGGTCGACGCGTGGCCCGGTGTCACCAGCCCATCGATGAATGCCTCGTCGTCGGCTGTCACCTGAAACTGCAACGCCGGGATGTAGGCCTGCCACTGCGCCAAGGTCCGTGGCCCGACAATCGCTGCACTGACCACCGGATTGGCCAGCACCCAGGCAATGGCAAAGGTCACCGGGTCCGTGCCGCGACCGCGCGCATATTCCGCCACCTGCTGAGCCAGCGCCAGGGACTCAGGCCGCCACTCGGTTTCCTGGATGCGCTTGTCCTGTCGCGCTGCCCGAGAGTCTGCCAACGGCGCGGCGCCGGGTTCGTACTTGCCGGTCAGAACACCGCGGGCCAATGGGCTGTACGGCACCACACCGATGCCGTAATAGCGCGCAGCCGTCAGTTGCTCGGTCTCCACCTGACGGTTGACGATGTTGTACAGCGGCTGGCTGGCGATCGGATCGTCGATGCCCATGCGCCGCGCGATGTTCACCGCTTCGGCAATGCGCCAGCCGCGAAAATTCGACAGGCCCCAGTAGCGGATCTTGCCTTGGCGCAACAGGTCGCCGATGGTCGACACGGTCTCTTCCAGCGGCGTGCTGTGGTCTTCGCGATGCAGGTAGTAGAGGTCCAGATAGTCGGTGCCCAGGCGGGTCAGGCTGTCTTCCAGACTGTTGAAGATGTACTTGCGGTTCAAGCCCTGCAGCGCTTCATGAGAGCTCGGCCGGGGGCTGCCGACCTTGCTGGCCAACACCCAGTCGGCGCGGTTGGCAGTAATGGCGCGGCCGGTGATCTGCTCGCTGAGGCCGGCGTTGTACACATCTGCCGTGTCGATGAAATTGACCCCCAGGTCCCAGGCCTGGTGAATGATGCGACGTGCATCGACTTCGGCGGTGGCGCCGCCGAACATCATCGTGCCCAACGCCAGCGGTGAAACCTTCAAGCCCGATTTACCCAACGCGCGGTAGTGCATGTGTGCCTCTCCCAATTGTCGTTGCCAGGGCTGCGCAGTATAGCTGCACGCCCGCGATACCGATTGGCGTGCGCGAAAGTGCCGCCAGAATGATTCTGACCGGTCCATCACACACTCGTGCACAAATTCCCCGGCCGGCCAATCAATGGTTTAAAACAACCCCGGGCAACCCTTTCGCCTACCAATTGTTTTCAACGCCTGGGGCCGCCCAACGGGCCGCCGGCGGCAAACAACAGGGGATCACGCACATGGCCGTTCAACCATCATCGGGCACTCAGGAGCGTCCGCTCAGCGAGGATTTTTCCGGCGTCAGCGCGCCGTTCAATCTGGCACTGGTCAAGAGTCGCAAGAACGACTACCGGTTCGCCAAGGCCGATGAGTCGGCTCCCAAGCTCAATGACTACGCCAGCATCGAAGAGCCGGGCAAAAGCGCCGCCGACACGGTGCGCTATACCACCAACGCCGGTGACAAGGTCATCGTCCTCAAGTCCACCAGCCCGCAGCTCTATCAGCAGGTGTGTGACGACCTGCAGACCCGTACCGGCCTCAAGAGCAGCGAGGACAGCGGCTACCGTGTGGCCACCGGCGATGAAGCCGGCCCGGCGAAACTGGGCGATTTCCACCTGGTTGGCCCTCCGGACGAAGTGGGGCCGGGCTTGATCCGCTACGTGACCCAGGATGGGGAAAAGGTGGTGGTGTCCGAGCGCGACAATCCAGCCTTGTTCGAACGCGCCAGCGACGCCTACAAATCCCTCACCGGACTGAGCAAGAGCGAAGGGGAAGGCTACCGCCGCGCCACCGACAATGAAGTCTGGCCTACCTTCGAAGGCACCATCGTTGGCCCGGAAAATGAAGCGGGGCCAGGCACCATCCGCTACGAGAACGGCGAGCAGAAGGTCGTGGTGGCCCGTGATGACAACCCGCTGTTGTTCGATTACCTCACCACCCTGTACGAACTCAAGAGCGACCCCGGCAAGTCTTCGGCCCTGGAGGGTGCCATGTCCGGCGGCGCCAGCTTGGCGGGCCGCGACACCGTGGCACCGGGGCTCGATGACTACAAGGGGTTCAGTTGGCAGGAAGGCGAACAAGGCAGCGTACTCACCTACGAAACCCACAGCGGTGAGCGCACGGTTGTGTCAAAAGACCTGACGCCGGAACTGTTCAAACAGGTGAGCACCGCCAACGATAGCTGGGCGAAAATCCACTCCAGTGAGGCCGAGGGCTACACCTTGGCCGGCCCCAACGATTTCCTCAAGAACAAGGACATTACCTTCGGCTCACCCGACGAGTTGGGCAATGGCCTGATCCGTTACGAAACCGAGGAAGGCAAGGTCATCGTCTCCAAGGAACTCAGCCCGCAGCTGTACGACGAGGTGGTGGCCAAGTGGGACGCCTGGAGCGCCGGCAGCGTCGACGAAACCCGCGGCAATTTCGACTTGCCCACCCGCGACGAGCTGGACGTGCTCAACCTGGGCACCGGGGTCAAGGCCGACGAAAAAGATGAAAATTCCGCCGAGCTTTCGGTCAGCGAACTTGCCACCAAGGATCTGCTCGACTCTTACCGCAAGGGGGTCGAAGACGGCTCCATCGGCAAGGACGACCCACGCGCCAAGCTGGTCCGCGCCCTCGAAGCCCAGGCCGCCTACCAGAATGGTCGGGGCATCACCGGCTATGAAGAAGATCAGGGCATTTTCGGCGGCACCTGGCGCGTGTTTGACGACAAGCAGACCGAGCTGACCTCGGCCGACATGCACGACATCATCGATGGCGGCAAACTGCAAGAGCAGCTGGCGACATTGTTTTCCGATCCCACCGTGCAGAAGGACTACAAGGAAAAGATGGACGCGGCCATCGACAAGCTGCCGAACAAGGACGAGATCAAGCAGCAGCTGCTGGATCTGGTCGGCAATCCCGAATACATCGAATACCTCAAGGACCTGAACAAGCAGGGCAAGACCCATGAAGCCCAGCAGGACCTGAGTGACACCCTCACCGCGCTGTCGCTGTTCGACCCTGATGCTGCTACCAAGGCAGCCCAGGATATCCAGGCCGACGGCCTGACTTCAGACCTCAATGACCTGATTGCCGACCCTAGCCAGATTTCCGAAGAGAACAAGGAACTGGCCACCAAGGACATGTTCGGCCTGCTCAAGAGCGTGCTCAAGGGCGAGCTGTTGGATCTGCCACGGCGTACTCAGGAAACCATCGAGAAATTCATCGAAGAAGGCCTCAACGACAAGAGCAAGTCCAGCGCCGTGAGCGCAGCGCTGGAAGAGCTGGGCGAAGTCTATCGGCAGAACGGCAGTATCAGCGAGGCCGACCTGAAGACGGCGCTGTCCAAACCTTACATCCCCGTGGCCGACCGCGGCGCCCTGGGCGAGGTATTCAATGCCCTCAACAACAAGGGCATTCTCGGTTCCATGGGCGCCGGCGTATCGCTGTTTTCCGGCATCTACCAACTGGTGGGGCAGGGCGGCAAACTGGCCGAGACCGACCTGCAACGCTTGTCCATTGCCAAGGACTTCCTCAGTTTCGCCGGTGCTTCGAGCCACTTCGTGCGTCTGGGCGATGCGGTGGGCGACCTGGTGGGCAAGGGCGGTCTGGTCGATCTGCTCGGGCTGGACAAGACCTTGCCGGAAATCTGGGGCAAGGAGGGCGTCCAGGGGCCGAATTTCGAATTCAAGGTCAGTGAACTGCCCGACGCGGTCAAGGCCCAGATCGGCACTGCGCTGGACAGCGTGCCCAACAGCCAATACGACGGCATCGCCAACATGTTCGGCGACACCGACGACGGTCGTGCGGCAGCGCAGCAGGTCAACGACGGCATTAGTCAGCACCTGGACGATGCCGTGACCGGCGCGGGCGGCGCCAAGCTGGCTCCCGGCAAGGCGGCGAAGATCACCGGTTCGGTGATCAAGGTGCTCGGCCCGGCCACCGATGCGGCGGGCGGCGTTGCCGATATCGTGCTGGGTGCCTTTACCATCAAGAGCGGCATCGAAACCAACGATGCCCTGGCCAAGGCCCAAGGGGGGCTGCAGATCGCCGCAGGCGCTTTCGGCGCCTCGGCCGGGGTGCTCGGGGGCGCGGCGTTGTTCGGTGCAGGTGCCGGCGCGGCTTTGACCGGTCCCTTTTTCCTGGTGGGGGTAGTGCTGGCGGTCGTCGGCGGGATCATTGGCTTCTTCGTTGACCACAACAAGAAGCAGAAGGCCAGCGAGAAGGAAAACGACTGGTACCGCGACCTGGCGGCCGATGGTCTGTTGCAGGGGGACTGGGCCGAGAAGGTTGAGTACGCGCATTACTCCTTCCACCACTACGAAGGTCGCGACGCACCTACCGACGACAGTATCTTTCGTTATCAGGAACCGGAGTACACGTACTTCGAGGACACCCCGCAGAAGAATGGCTCTTCAAGCAATCGCCTCGACGAAGACCTGCACAAGGACCACGCCTGACCGACAGCCTTCGCGGCCGCACCCGGACTCCGTTACTTGCGGCTTGCAGGAACGGCGTCCACGCCGCGAAGGTCCCAACCCAGGCCCAAACATTTGCCCTGGAATCAAGCCGCCCTGCGCAACGAAATGAACATCGCATCATCGGCCAGGATCGCCGCAATCATCGCCCCTGTTTCTGCCAACCGTTGCGCCAGCTGCGGGTCGGGAATATGCAGGTCCCACGCGGCCTGCAAACCCTTGGCATCGGCCGGCAAGGCATCGACCCGCCGCAACGCCGCCAGGAACGCCGCCGCATCGGGTAGGTAGGTGGTAAACCCGTCACCTTTGAGCGCCGCCGTGTGTATCCCCAACTCATTGCAGATGCGTGCCTTGTCGGCAATGTCATCACGGTCGGCCTGACGCGAGTGCTCGATCAGCTCGGCCAGTGGCGGGTCGACCAGCAGCCCACCATGAATGAGGGCCGGACCGGTTTCCCACGCCTCAGTGGGGCAATCCTTCATCTCGGGCCGCAACGGGATGTGTGGGTTGATTTCCATCGGGTAGATCCGGCACACCAGTGGCCGCTTGGCGTAGATCGCGCAGCGGTTGTCTTCCCCCAGATTGCGACACCTGCCCACGTTGTAGGCGGCAAAGGTGATCGACACATGGGCCGCTGCCGTGCCGCACATCACCGGCAGCGAACGCCGCCGCGCGTGCTCCTGCTGGCCGTGGCTGAGCTTGAGGTTATGCAGACCCTCGCCGTCGTCGAGAAAGGCTTCGAGCAGCACGATCAGTTGACCACCGTCCTCCGCCCAATCCCGAGCCTCGGAAAGCGTCAGAGGAACATGGTGATCCGTGCAGCATTTGCCGCAGCCGGTGCAGGAAAAACGCGTGTCCATGCAGAAGCCTTGTGTCTGTCGGAAAGTTGGCGCAGGGCGCTCGGGTGGTGTGGACGGAGCAGGTTTCGTGCCAGAGATCGGCGGTGAATGGTCCCCTCACCCCAGCCCTCTCCCTGAGGGAGAGGGAGCTGATCACCGACAGCCGTAACACCGCGTTCTGCTTTTAGCTCCCTCTCCCCCAGG
>NZ_DFUE01000071.1:26330-30455 GCF_002379585.1 Pseudomonas sp. UBA4194 | reverse complement strand
GGGGACCATCCCCCCCAAATCTCCCCCCCCTACAACCCCCCCTACACCCACCCCCAATATCCCACATTATGAACACCAAATTCAGATATTGAACTAACCCCCTCCAATGGTTTAACGTCCCCCCATAAACACGGGCCCCGGCCAACCACCGGGCATCGAAAATAAAGACAATAAGAGGTTCCGTCATGACCGGACCGTCCCTGGATAGCCGGCTCCACGCCAGCACCATGAAGAAACTGAATCTGAAGCTGATTCCGTTTCTGATGCTGCTGTACATGGTCGCCTACATCGACAAATCGAACATCTCCGTGGCAGCGCTCACCATGAACGCCGACCTGGGCCTTACCGCACGCATGTACGGAATCGGCGTGGGCGTGTTCTTCCTCACCTACATCATCTTCGAAGTCCCCAGCAGCGTGATCCTGACCAAGGTCGGCGCGCGCCGCTGGATCGCCCGGATCATGATTACCTGGGGCATCATCGCCGCCGGCATGAGCCTGATTCAGAGTGCCAACCAGCTGTATGTGATGCGTCTGCTGCTGGGCGCGGCGGAAGCTGGATTCACGCCCGGCATCATCTACTACCTGTCCCAGTGGTACCCACGCAGCGACCGGGCGCGGGCCATGTCATGGTTCTACATCGGCGCCGCCCTGGCCTCGGTGATCGGCCTGCCGCTGTCCGGCGCCTTCCTGCACCTGGACGGTGTGCTGGGCGTCAACGGCTGGCGCTGGCTGTTCCTGCTCGAAGGCATTCCGGCAGCGGTGCTCGGCGTGGTGGTGCTGCGTTATCTGCCGGACACCCCCGAAGAAACCCATTGGCTGGACAAGCCACAGAAGGACTGGCTCAGCCGCACCATCAAAGCCGAGCAGGCCACCACCGTGATCTCGCACAAAGACTCCTGGCACGTCGCCTTCCGTAGTCGCCAGGTGTGGCTGCTCAGCCTGTTCTGGTTGCTGCAGGCCTTCGGCACCATCGGTGTCACCCTGTTTCTGCCATTGATCGTGCAGTCGGTGTCCAAGCAAGGCTCGTTCGTGGTCAGCCTGCTGTCGGCCATGCCGTTCTTCCTCGCCTGCGTGTTCATGTACCTCAACGGCCGCCATTCCGACCGCACCGGCGAGCGTGGGCTGCACTTGGGCGGCCCGCTGCTGCTGGCCGGCGTGCTGCTGGGGCTGGCCGTGTTCACCGGCAATCAGTGGCTGGCCTATGTGATGCTGGTGGCTGCCGTGGGCCTGAACTGGGCGGCGACCCCAGTGTTCTGGGCGACCACCACGGAATACCTGTCCGGGCCGGCCGCTGCGGTGTCCATTGCCTTGATCAACTCCATTGCCAATATCGCCGGGCTTGGCCTGCCGCCAGTGATGGGGTGGATCAAGGACGCCACGCAGAGCTATGACTACGCACTGCTGCTGGTCGCCGTGGCCCTGCTGGCCGGCGGTGTGCTGGGTATGTACCTGGGCGGCGGCCGGCGTGCTGCGACGCCCACCACTTCTCAAGGAAGCCATCCATGAAGCCTGCCGTCATCAAAATCGCCCGCCTGCCCGATATGCTCAATGAACGCCTGTATGCGGACTATCAGGTGGTGGAGGCCAGCGAAAGCGGCGCCGAACTGGACGCCGAGCAGGTCAAGGGCGTTCGCGCTCTGGTGGCCAACGGTGAATCCAAGGTCAGCGCTGCCTTGCTCGACCGCTTGCCCGATGTGCAGGTGATCGTCGTGTTCGGGGTCGGCTACGACGGCGTCGATGTCGCTGCCGCGCGTGACCGTGACATCCGCGTCACCCACACCCCGGATGTGCTCACCGAAGACGTCGCCGACTTCGCCATTACCCTGATGCTCGGTACGGCGCGACGCATCGCTGTGGCCGATGCCTTTGTACGCCAGAGCGCCTGGCAGCAGGGTCCGTTTCCATTTACCCGCAAGGTCAGCGGCGCGCGCCTGGGCATCATTGGCCTGGGCCGTATCGGCTCGGCCATCGCCCAGCGCGCCGAAGGATTCGGCATGCGCATCAGCTACCACGGTCGACGGCCGCTGGATGTCAGCTATGCCTACCATGAGTCTTTGGTCGACATGGCCGCAGCGGTGGACTTCCTGGTGGTCGCAGTGGGCGGCGGCGCGGCCACCCATCATCTGGTCGATGCCCAGGTGCTCGCCGCGTTGGGGCCGGGTGGAATCCTGATCAACGTCGGTCGCGGCAGCGTGGTGGACGAGGCGGCGTTGGTCCAGGCATTGGCATCCGGGCAGTTACTGGGTGCCGGCCTGGATGTGTTCGAAAACGAACCAAAGCCGCACCCTGGTCTGCTGGAACTGGACAATGTGCTGCTGGCGCCGCACATGGCCAGTGCTACCTGGGACACACGGCGGGCCATGTCCGACCTGACCCTGGCCAACCTCACAGCGTTCTTCGCCAACGAGACCCTCCCCACCCCCATCCCAACCTCACTGTAGCAGCGGATTCATCCGCGTCAGTCCCAATCATGATGTGTCTGGCATAGCGAGGCGATTATGCCCCGCATGAATCCGCTGCTACAGGTCGCTGAACAAGTCGTTGGCGTCGAGGAGGCGATACGCGACCTCGGGGTTCTTCTCCAGGCCGCGGCGGATGGCGGCGGGGATTGATTGCCGCGTCTTGCGACACAAGCCCGGCAACTCATCGATAGTGATCGCGATGCCGCGCATGCTGCGCACCTCGTTGTGCCCGGGCATTACCTCTACCCGTACACCCAATTGCTCGAACAGGCGCTGCTGCAAACGCTGCAGGTCAGCCAGGCTGTGCAGATTTTCCAGACGTTCCAGCAAGCGTTTTTCTTCCTGGCGAGTCAGACGCAGTATTCGCAGGTCAGCACCGGGCGCCTCGAGCAGGCGTTGGCGCTCGCAGATGCAGGCACCAGGCGGGCAGGGTTGGCGGGCAAGAGGCAATGTGTCCATGGGCTTGAGCATAACCAGACGGACCTCCCTTTGCACAGGGGGTGTCGACAGCGTGAGCGCTCGTCCATACTGGCGCAAACTCGTCAGCCTCAGGTCTCCGATGTCCAGAACCCGACTCGCCTTGCGCCAGGGCGCCCTCAGTGCCCTGGTCTTGTTGCTCGCCGCCTGTTCCACCCAGCGCTCCAATGAGCCACCGCCGCCCAGCCCCGAGCAGGTGCGAGCGCGACTCATGCAGCTGATACCCGCGCAAACACCGGACCGCGCAGGGTGGGCGGCGGATATCGAGAACGCCATGAGCGTGCAGGGCATTCCCGGTACCGACGAAAACCTCTGTTCGGTGCTCGCCGTCACCGAGCAAGAGTCCACCTTCCAGGTCGACCCGGCGGTCCCCGGGCTGGGCAAGATCGCTCGCCAGGAAATTGATCGTCGCGCCGGGAGCGTGCACGTGCCGGGCTTTCTGGTAGACACGGCCTTGGGTATCCGTTCGCCCACCGGCAAGACCTATGGTGAACGCCTGACCAGTGCTCGCTCGGAAAAGCAGTTGAGTGAGATCTTCGATGATTTCGCCGGCATGGTACCGCTGGGCCGCCAGTTGTTCGGCACCTTCAATCCCGTACGCACCGGCGGCCCGATGCAGGTAAGCATCGCTTTCGCCGAACAGCGTCGCGCCGGGTATCCCTACACCGTCGACGGTTCGATCCGCCGTGAAGTGTTCACCCGCCGTGGCGGCATGTATTTCGGCATTGCCCATCTGCTCGGTTATCCGGCCAGCTACGAGCGTTCGCTGTACCGCTTCGCCGACTTCAACGCCGGCTGGTACGCCAGCCGCAATGCGGCATTTCAGAATGCCGTGAATCAGCTCAGTGGCAGCAAGCTGGCCCTGGACGGCGACCTGATTCGCTATGACTCCAGCGCTGCGAGCAATACCGAGTTGGCGGTGCGCCGGCTGGGCAACCGCTTGAGCCTGGGTGATCGCGACATCCGTCGAGGATTGGAAGAGGGTGAGACCCTGGCCTTCGAGGAAACCACGTTGTATCGCCGCGTGTTCGCCCTGGCTGACAAGACGGCGGGTAAGCCTGTGCCCCGGGCTGTGCTGCCGGGAATCAAGCTGGAAAGCCCGAAGATCACCCGCAATCTCACGACTGCCTGGTTTGCCCAGCGGGTGGATGAACGGCGGGCGCGGTGCATGCGGCGGTGAGGGG
>NZ_DFUE01000071.1:0-26186 GCF_002379585.1 Pseudomonas sp. UBA4194 | reverse complement strand
CACCCCAAATCCCAACCCATACCCAAATCCAGTCCAATCCAATCCAATCCCAACCCCCCTAAACCCCCACCAACACCAACGCCGCCACCAAAGCCGGCGGCATCACCAACGCCCCCAACTTCAAGAACCCCCACGCACTGACCTGCACCCCCTCGCGCCGTACCGCAATCAGCCACAACAGCGTGGCCAACGACCCCGTCACCGACAGGTTCGGCCCCAGATCCACCCCAATCACCAATGCACTGGTGACCTCGGCGGGCAGGTCCGCCAGCTGATTGATCGAGCCGCTGAACAGCCCAACCGGCAAGTTGTTCGCCACGTTGCTGGCCAGGGCCACCGCCACTCCGGCCAGCCAACTGGCCTGCACCGGTGAAGTGTCCGCCAGTCGCGCCAACCCTCCAGCCAGATACGCACTCACCCCGGTATGCCCCACGGCCTCGACCAGTACGAACAACCCTGCCACCAACGGCAGGACGCCCCACGCCACGCCTCGACAGACCGGCCAGGGGTTGCGCCACTCTCGCCCATGCACCAGAGCAAGGGTGGCCACGGCGGCGATGAAAGTAGGCAAGCCCAACTCGCGATTGAGCGCCGAGACCACCAGCAGCAATACGGCGGTGAAACCCAACCCCCATGCCGTCAACCGTGCTCCCGTGCCCAAGGCAGGCACCTCAGGCGTCCGTGTGAGTGGCTGGCGCAGATGGGCCCGTTGAGTAAACCTCAATACCCCATAGGTCATCACGATGGCCGCCAGTGACGGCAAGCTGAAGCGCGCCAACCAGTCCAGCAAGGGCGGCATATGCTCGCCGAAGATCACCAGGTTGGCAGGGTTGGAGATGGGCAACACGAAGCTGGCGGCATTGGCGATGAACGCACAGATGAACAGGTAGGGCAGCGCGGAAGCACCCGCCGCCCGCGCCGCGACATACACCGCGGGCGTCAGCACCACCGCGGTGGCGTCGTTGGAGAGGAACACCGTGACCAGCGTGCCGACCAGAAACACCAGGTCGAACAGCCGCCGCGCACTGCCGCGCGAATAGCCCGCCGCCAGGGTCGCCAGCCAGTCGAACAAGCCCTCGCGCCGCGCCAGCTCAGCCAACAGCATCATGCCGGTCAGGAACAGATAGACGTCGTTGCCCTTGGCAATGGCGGCCAGCGCCGCAGGCAACGGAATCAGTCCGCCGATAACCAGTGCGCAGGCGCCCAGCACGGCCCAGACGAACTCCGGAACGCGCCACGGATGCAGGATGATGCCCGCCGTGGTCAGCAGGCTGATAGCCCAGATGATTTCATGAGCGTGCGGCAAGCGGCAGCGCCTCCACACGGTCGCGCAAAGTCTCCGGCATGGCCACCAACAGCAGCACCAGCGCTGCCGCAGCGACGCCGGCCAAGGTCAGGAAAGCCGCGTTGTAGCCGGCCTGCTGGACAACGAAGCCGGCCAGCCCGTTACTCAGCGCCGCACCCAGGCCAAATGCGGTGGTCAGCGCGCCCAGGCTGACATTGAACCGGCCGGTGCCCTGGGTCAGGTCCTTGACCACCAGCGGAAACAGCGCACCGAACAAGCCAGCACCAATGCCATCGAGCAATTGCACACTGACCAGCCAGTAAGGGTCGCTGGAGAAGGTGTACAGCACGCCTCTGATGGGCAGGATCGCGAATCCCGCCAGCAATAGCGGCTTGCGCCCCCATTGATCGGCGCGCGCCCCCACCAGCAAGGCCGCCGGCACCATCACCAGTTGCGCGGCAACGATACAGGCCGAGGTCAGCGGGGTGGCCATGCTCAGGTCGATCTGCGACAGCTTCTGGCTGACCAGGGGCAGCATCGCGGCGTTGGCCAGGTGAAACAAGGCGCAGCACACGGCGAACACCAGCAGAGATCGGTTGCTCAGCAGGACCTTGAGCCCGGAGGGCGGCTCGTGATGGTCTCTTTGCGCCGGCTCCATTCCTCGCGCCACGGCATGGTCGATCGCTGCAGCCGACACGCAACTGACCGCCACCACGCTGGCGATTGCCATGGCCGCCATCAGGTAGAACACCGCGACAGGCCCGAACCAATAGGCGAAACCACCGGCCAGCAACGCGGCGCACGCGTTGCCGGCATGGTTGAAGGTTTCATTGCGTCCAGTACGCCGGGTGAAGGCTTTGGGCCCGGTGATGCCCAGCGAGATAGCGGCGATGGCGGGCGCGAACACAGACCCGGCGACTGCACTCAGCGCCTGGGTCGCGGTGACCACGGCGAAGGAATCGATGAAGGGTAGGATCACGCAACTGGCCGTGACCAAGAGGGCTGCGACGATGACCACACCGCGTTTGTAGCGAGTGCGGTCGATCAGCGCCCCGGCAGGCGTCTGGGTCAGCAGCGCGGCCAGCCCTGCCAGGGTCATCACCACGCCGATGCTGGCGGGGTCCCATTTGTGCACCGCCAGCAGATAGATCGCCAGGTACGGACCCAGTCCGTCGCGTACATCTGCCAGAAAGAAGTTCAGCCCGTCCAGAGACAGCTCGTTGCGACGCGAAGCAGCGGATGTGGCCAAGATGGTCATCTCTGGGCGGGAAGGGGTACGCACAGAGAATGAGTGAATTTTCTCGGCTTAAGTTCCAGCCTCCATACAGCGTCGCAAAGCCGGTCGTCGGCTCCGTCAGTCGGTGCGCATCACCACCGCCTCACGCAGGCTGTAGCCGAAGCCACGCAAGGTCTGCAGGGCGTCGGGCGAGTCCAGTTCGGCCAGCTTGCGGCGCAGGTTGCAGACGTGCCGTTCGATCAACGCCGCGCGGGATTCGGCGCTGGCGCCCCACAATTGCATTTCGATGGACTGACGACTGACCGCGCCGGGATTGCGCGCGAGCACTGCCAGCAAACGATGTTCGCTGACGGTCAACGGCTGCTGACGCTTGCCGCGCCCCAGCATCAGACGCGAAGGCGACAACCACAGCCGCGCTGGTGGCGGCGCGGGCATGACAGTGTGCTCGCGGGACAGCGCCTGCATGCGCGCCAACAACTCGATCGCGCTGATCGGCTGCGCCAGGCAGACATCGGCGCCAGCGCGCAGCGCGGCAATGCGTGCCTGGCGATCGCTGCCGTTGAGCAGCACCATGACCGCCGCCTGGCGTCGATGCTCGACGCATAGGGCCAGCAGGTCCGGCTGCATCTGCTCCAGTGCCAGCAGGATGAAGGCATGATCGCCACCGGTCAGCGCTTGCTCGGCCGACGCCGGGACGATGGACTGCACTTCATGGCCGGCCGTGACCAAGGCATCCAGCAAGCCAGCGTCCGGGTTCTGCGCGATATACAACAGGCTCATGTTCACACCAATGCTTTGCTTTGCCGGCACCACAGGGTCATGCACGTACCACCCTGTTCGCTGCTACCGACCTCGATTGTAAAACCATGCAGATTGACCACGGCTGCGACGATCGACAGCCCCAGGCCGAAACCGCTGTGTTGGGTGCCGTCTTCACAGCGATAGAAACGCTGGAAGATCGCCTCACGCTCTTCGGGGGCAATGCCGGGGCCGCTGTCGCTGATCTCGATGCGCGTGGCACCGTTCTCGGCAACCGCACGCAGCACCACCAGCCCGTGGGGTGGCGTGAACTTGATGGCGTTGCTGAGCAGATTGCCGATGGCCTCGAACAGCAGCGCCCGATCGCCGTGCAGGCTGGGCAGGCTGCCAGGCACGTCCAGGCGCAGGTTGACCTGCTCGTCTTCGGCCAGCGGCAGGTAGAAGTCGTGCAGCTCATGCAACAACGGCTGGGGGTCGAACGAGACGAAACCGGAGCGGCGTTGGTGATCCTCGATTTCCGAAATGCGCAACAGGCCGCGAAAGCGTGCCATCAGCGTATCCGTCTCGGCGATCACCTCGTCCAGTTGCAGTGCCTGGGTCGATGACTCCGGCGCCTGCTGCTGGATGCGATAGAGCTGGGCCCGCAGCCGTGTCAGCGGCGTACGCAGGTCGTGGGCAATGTTGTCGCAGACGCCCTTGACCTCGATCATCAGCTGTTCGATACGTTCGAGCATGGTGTTGACGATGGCGGCCAGCATGTCCAGCTCGTCACGGCGATTGGATAGCGGCAGCCGCGTCGTCAGGTCACCAGCCACGATTGCCGCGGCACTGGCTTCTATGGCGCGAATACGCCGCAAGGGCCGCCGGCGCAGCAGATGCCAACCGATCAATCCGGGAATGATGGTCAGGGAAATACCCCACAGCAGGGCTCGCAGAATGATGTGGGTGACCGCGAACAGGGAGCCGTTGTCTCGCACCAATACCAACCAGCGGCCATCGAGGGTACGCATGGCCACGGCATCGCAGCTGTCCTGAGGAATCTGCGGATTGTCACTGTCGATGCAGTTGTCCAGGTCGTGGATCTGGCCGTCCAGCGGCAGCCCGCGAGGCACCTGCACCAGCTCGCCGGCCAGCGGACGCAGTTGGTCGTCGAACAGGCCGTAGGCGTCGAAGGTGCGGTCGTCGAAGGCTTCGCTGGCAGCCAGGGCCTCGTTCAGTGCCAGCCCATGAAAGCGCGAGAACAGGTGCTGACGCTGCATCAACGAATGCCGCGCCAGGCTGGCCAGGTAGGTGGACACCTCGTAGTACAGCACCCCCAGCAGGATGCTGCTCCACGCCACGAACAGAAAACTGTACAGCGCCAGCAGCCGACTGCTGGATGAACGCCAGCCCTTAGACGGGTTCGGCAATGACATAACCCGAGCCTCGCACGGTCTTGATCAGCGGAGCGGTACCTGGCGGGTCGATCTTTTTGCGCAGACGGCCGATGTGCACGTCGATAAGGTTGGTGCCGGGATCGAAGTGATAGCCCCAGACCTCCTCGAAGATCATCATGCGGGTCAGAATCTGCCCAGCATTGCGCATCAGAAATTCCAGCAGCTTGTACTCGGTGGGCAGCAGGTTCAGCGGCTGTTCGCCACGGCGCGCCTCACGGGTCATCAAGTCCAGTTCCAGATCCGCCACCCGCAGCGCGGTGTCGGCGGTGGTCACGGCGCTGTTGCGTCGCAGCAGAACTTCCACCCGCGCCGCCATTTCGTCGGACGCGAAAGGTTTGGTCAGGTAGTCATCGCCACCGGCACGCAGGCCGCGCACGCGCTCGTCGACATCGGATAACGCGCTGATCATCAGGATCGGCGTGCTTACACCGATGGTGCGCAGGGTGGTGACGATGGCCAGGCCATCCAGTTCGGGCAGCATGCGGTCCAGGGTGATCACGTCATAATTGCCGCTCACGGCCTTGACCAGCCCCTCGCGGCCATTGTCGACCCAATCCACCTCCAGGCCGTGGCTGCTCAGTTCAGCGACGATTTCCTTGGCGGTCACGGCATCGTCTTCGATGGTCAGTACGCGAGTCATGATGGTTGCTACCCGTTGGTTTCTGCTAGAGACAGCGGCATTGTGCCAACAATCGGCCAGCGGCTTGTTGAAGTTTTTTTCATCTTGCGCCTTTACACGCAAGCAGTGAATCGAGCGTTCTGGGTATCGCTGTTGTTACACGCTATTTCTCAAGGTATCCAGCAACGGGCCGATGTAACGGTTACAGCATCATTCGACAGGAAATCGCCATGAGCACTATCGGTAACATCGCCAGCAACCTGAGCATCCATACCCCCATCAGTACCGGCACCAGTGCTACCGCAGTGAGCGCCGACACGGCGAGCGCCACCACCGACGCCACAGCCGCTGCCAGCGGGGACAATGCAGTTCAGAAGAACGCCCCTGTCGGCGGGGCGGGCGGTGCGGGCGGAGCCTCCGGGAGCAGCAGCGGCACCTCCGATACCATCAAGGAGTTGCAGAAGCAGATCGCCGAGCTGCAAAAGCAATTGCAGGAACAACAGCAGGAACTGGCGCGGGCCCAGTCGAGCCAGATGAGCGAAGATGCCAAGGCCGCTGCCGTAGCGGCGGCGCAGGCGCAGGTGGTGGCCACTTCTGCGGCCTTGCAGACCGCCACGGCGGCGCTGCTCCAGGCCATGCAGGACTCGGGAACCAGTACCTCGGGCTCGATGGTCAGCACCACGGCTTGAAATCCAGGGCCGCTTGGCGTTTGGCCATCATTTTAGTCGCCAATGGCATGGGCTAGGCTTGTAACAGGAATATTCCAAGGAGCTTGATCCATGCTGGCCCCCGCCAAGCCTGCTCACGAAAGCGAGCGTGTGCATACGCTGCGTTCTCTGAACATTCTAGACAGCGCCCCCGAGGAGCGCTTTGACCGGCTTACACGTCTGGCCCGGCGCCTGTTCGATGTGCCCATTGCCCTGGTCAGTCTGGTCGACAGCAATCGTCAGTGGTTCAAGTCGTGTCAGGGCCTGGGCACCACCGAGACGTCCCGGGACGTCTCGTTCTGCGGCCACGCCATTCTCAGCGACCAGATCCTGATGATTCCCGATGCTGGCAGCGATGAACGCTTCCACGACAATCCGTTGGTCACGGGCGAACCGCACATACGCTTCTACGCTGGCTGCCCGCTGAAGGTCGGCAACGGCAGCAACGTGGGGACGCTGTGTCTGATCGACACCCGGCCACGTGTGCTGGATGTGGAGGAGCGCGGGCTGTTGCGGGACCTGGCGAGCATGGCCGAGCGCGAGATCGAGGCGTTGCAACTGGCCAGCCTGGATGACCTGACTCACCTGTCCAATCGCCGCGGCTTCGAAGCGCTGGCCGAACATGCCCTGAGCATGTGCAAGCGCATGGGCACGCCGGCGTCGCTGCTGTTCTTCGACCTGAACGACTTCAAAGTCATCAACGACACCTACGGCCATGCCGAGGGCGACAAGGCGTTGGTCACCTTTGCCCAGGTGCTGCGTAAAACCCTGCGGGAGATGGATGTGATCGGCCGCCTGGGGGGCGATGAGTTCGTCGCCCTGCTGCTGGGCTCCAATGCCGCCGACGGCGACGCCATTGTCGCCCGACTGCAGCAGGCGCTCATCGCCAAGAATCACGAGCAAGGGCGCCGGTATGCAATCCAGTACAGCGTAGGCCGCATCGAATACGATCCAGCCCGGCATGACAGCATCAAGCGGCTGCTGGCCGACGCCGATGGCGCCATGTACGCGCAAAAACAAGCATCCAAACGCCCCGCCCGACTGTAGCAGCGGCGTAAGCCGCGTCCATCCCAATGTATCCCTAACCCCCCAAAACCCCTAACCCACCAAAACCCCTAACCCACCAAAACCCCGGACCCGGCTTACGCCGGTGCTACAGGTTATTCCGAGACGGAGCGCATTTGCTTCTTTTGCGCCTTGTAATCCATGGCGACGGCGGGTGGGGCGCTGCTTTTGCCGGTTTCCACCCATTTGCGCAAGCGGCTGGCATCGGCGAAGTGGGTGTATTTGCCGAAGGCATCCAGAATCACCATCGCCACCGGGCGACCGCCCATGCGGGTCACCAGCACCAGGCAATGCCCGGCCTGGTTGGTAAAACCGGTCTTGGTGATCTTGATGTCCCAGTCATTCTTGTTGATCAAGTGATCGGTATTATGAAAACCCAATGTGTAACTGGGTTTTTTGAACGCTACGGTTTTCTCGCGGGTGGTGCTCAGCTCGCTGAGCAACGGATAGTGCTGAGCGGCAACCAACAGTTTGGCCAAGTCGCGGGCCGTCGACACGTTATTGATCGAAAGCCCGGTGGGCTCCACATAACGGGTATGGGTCATGCCCAGCGCCTTGGCCTTGGCATTCATCGCCGCGATGAACGCGTTGTAGCCACCCGGATAGTGGTGGGCCAGGGTCGCTGCAGCGCGGTTCTCCGACGACATCAGGGTAATCAGTAGCATATCCCGGCGGTTCATCTCGCTGCCAAGCTTGACCCGAGAGAACACGCCTTTCATTTCTTTGGTCTGGCTGATATCGACGTCAATCACTTCGCTCATGGACTGCTTGGCGTCGAGCACCACCATGCCCGTCATCAACTTGGTGACCGAGGCGATGGGCACTACGTGGTCGGCATTGTTCTCGTAGACGACCTTGTCGGTTTGCAGATCGATGAGCAGCGCGCTGCCCGACGCCAGATGCAACTGCGAGGGGTCGCGAGGAATGGCAGCTTTTTCGGCAGCCCAGGCAGCGGGCGTGGTAACGGAAGTAGCGGCAAGGACCAACAACAGGCTGAAAAGGGATAACGGGGTCTTCACGCGTGCGCTCACTGGAGAATGGAGGCTTTAGGCCGAATTGTTAGAGGCGGTAATGCTTGAAAAAAGCGTTACATTTTGGAGTATGGCAAAGCGCCTGTCGATTGTCGTGCGCGCTGATGGGGCACAACTGAAGAAATCGTAATTCGCCTGTTGCACACAGCAAAAAGCCCCGCATGGGCGGGGCTTCGAGGACGACGATGCAGCGCTGTCGTCAGTTGCTCAGTGTGGCATTGAGCGACGCATAGGCTTGCCTGGCGTGGGGCAGGGAAGGCAGCGGGCCGGCAACAGGCTCGCCATCCTTGACCACGTACCAGCAGGCCAGCAAGCCCAGGTCGCGAAGCTTTTCAGGAACGGCGCTGCCGATGACCGACATGATCTTGAGTGTGGGCATGATGACCTCCAGGTGATTCCATGGTGCTGAAGATACGGGCTTGGCGTTCTTCACAGAAATCATCACGCTCGATAGTGATCATTGACGGTCCCTATCACACCTGCCGTTACCAGCGTGGCGGGCCGTAATACACCGGCGGCGGGCCATAGTAGCCCCGCGGCGGAGGCGGCGGCGCTGCGTATACAGGATAGGGCTGCACGTAGACCGGTTGCGGCTGCACGTACACCGGCTGTGGCTGTATATAGACCGGCTGCTGTTCTACGTACACCCGTTGGGGTGCGTTGGACGACACCACGGCGCCGACGACCGCAGCGCCCAGAACAGCTCCCAATATCCCTGGGCCAGCGCCATTCCAGCCGCCGCCACCATGGGCGGAGGCCTGGCCGGCAACCGCCAGTGCGCCAACAAGCAAGGCAATCCTGGGAATATGACGAATCATGATGGTTCCTCGTGTCTCTCACCCTTGGCGCTTAAACCTGCAATAGATTCAAATCATTTCGCCGGGGATAACACTATGACAAAGAAAGGCCAAAAAGCGTCCCCATCCATGGGTAAATATTGTGTAAGGTCCTAGCGACTTTTTGGTCACAACATCGATACAAACCAATGCCTGGGAGGCCCGAATGTCCATCAGCCCCAACCGCGATACCGTGCTATGCATGTCCTTGGCCGGAAGGCCCGGCACCTTCGGCGTACGGTTTCACAACCACCTGTATGAACAGTTGGGCCTCAATTACTACTACAAGGCCATGACTACCGATGACTTGCCCGCTGCTGTGGCGGGCATCCGGGCATTGGGTATCCGCGGCTGCGGCGTCTCGATGCCGTACAAGGAGGCCTGCATCGCGCTGGTCGATGAGCTGGACGCCTCGGCCGCTGCCATCCAGTCCATCAATACCCTGGTCAACAGCGACGGTCGGCTCAAAGCCTACAACACCGACTACATCGCCATTCGCCAATTGATCGATCGGCACGGTCTGGCCCCGGATACCTCGTTCGCCCTGCACGGCAGCGGCGGCATGGCCAAGGCCGTGGCGTCAGCCTTTCGGGATGCCGGGTTCGCCAACGGGCTGATCATCGCGCGCAACTACGAAACGGGTCGCGCCCTGGCGGACGCCTGCGGATACCCGTGGCAGGCAGAGCTGGGTGACTCCAGACCGCAATTGCTGATCAATGTCACGCCTGTGGGCATGAGCGGCGGCCCCCAGGAGCATGAACTGGCGTTTGCACCCGCAGCCATCGAGGCGGCCGACAGTGTGTTCGATGTAGTGGCACTGCCCTCTGAAACCCCGCTGATCCTCCACGCCCGCAGCCTCAACAAGCCAGTGATCACGGGGCTGGAGGTCATTGCCATCCAGGCCCTCGAGCAATTCGTGCTCTACACCGGTGTCCGGCCAAGTGCCGAGCAGCTGCGCGCGGCTACCGAATATGCGCGCGGCTGACGCCCGTTCATTCAAGCCGTGACAGACGTTCCTCCAGCGCCGCGATCCGTGCTTCCAACTCGTCGATACGCTCGGCGCTCACGGCGCCTGTGGTGCGCTCCGGCGCCTGCTGGCGGGCGCTGATGATCGCTTCCATATCGGCAGGGTCACCTAGCGCGTGGGTGTAGCGGTCTTCCCGTTGGCCCGCCTGACGTGGCAGGTGCAGGGCGAAGCCTCGGGCAATCAGGCGCTCGAGCTGATGCAGCACCTGCTCGCTGTCCTCGAAGTCGTGCATGCGCGCACTCCGGGTCAGCAGTTCGTTGAGGGTCTGCGGACCGCGCAGGAACATCAGACCCATCAAGGTCAGTTGCGCCGGCACCAGCTCCAGCGCCTTGTCCAGGCGATGTTCCCAGCGATCGGCACGGCTGCCCATCACCAGTCGCGCCATCTGTCGGCCCTCCAGAGCGCGCAGGCACTGGCCTACCTGACCCTGGGTGAGGCTGGTGACCGGCTCGCGGCTGGTCTTCTGGTTGCAGGCCAGTACCAGTGCGTTGAGGGTCAGGGGATAGGTCTCGGGGTTGCTGGCCTGTTTTTCGATCAACGCGCCCAGTGCGCGGATTTCGATGGCGTCCAGCTGTGGCGTAGCGCAAGTATGTGGCTCGTTGGACATGGCGCGATCCCCTGGCAGTAGTGGACGCCAAGTATGCAATAAAAGCAGCACAACCGGGTCCCGTTGCTCTAGAGGCTGGTGAGGCTGGGCACAGCGCATGCGGTGTTCGGCAAGCCACGGGTCTGCCTGCCAAATTTGTTGTTGCTGCGCGCGAAAACCGGCCTTAGACTGCCGCCCCTCTTGAGTGAGTGCCGAGTGGCGCTTGGAGAATTATGCCTGCGCTGCCAAGGGCGTCGCGGGCTTCCTGATTTGCCCTAACGCACTATTGTTTACAGAGAAATCAATGACAAAGGAAAAGTTGCTGGCCATGCCGGCTGATGACTACATGAACGCCGAGCAACTGGCCTACTTCACTGGTCTGTTGCAGGCCATGAAGGTCGAGACCCAGGAACGCATCGAGCAGAGCCGTGTAGCCATCGAGAGCCTGGACACGCCTGCCGATCCTGCCGATGCCGCTTCTGTCGAAGAAGAGCGTCACTGGCTGGTCAATGTGATCGATCGCGACCAGCGCCTGTTGCCGCAGCTGGAAATGGCCTTGGGCCGGATTGCCGATGACAGCTTCGGCTGGTGTGACGACAGCGGCGAGCCCATTGGCTTGAAGCGCCTGCTGATCAGCCCGACCACCAAGTACTGCATCGAAGCGCAGGAGCGCCACGAGCAGATCGACAAGCATCAGCGTCAGGCCTGATGCTTGCTCGACAGCCCCCCGCGCCAGGCGGGGGCTGTCGCATCGGCGCTAGCCCTGTGGATGCAGGCGCTGATTCAGCTCGTCGACAATCGGTGCCCACTCGCCGTCCGAGCGCAGTTCCTCCTTGAGCAGCCGACGCTGCGAGTCGCTCCAGAAGTCCGCATCCACCAGCTTGGTGTCCTGATCCAGCGGATGAGCGGCAATGAACGCTTCGATGCTGTCTTCATCACTGTCCAACCCCATCTGGTCGAATAATGTGGCAAGGCTTGGGTTCGGCAATTCCATTTTGATTCCTCATCGGCCGCGACCGGCCTCGGTTATGTGGGTACACATCATCTGAGGCGCAGTCCGCGCCAGAGTTCGAACTGCTGCGCCTAGCCGTCGGGCCATAAAGCGCTTGACCTTCCCACGGCGCAATTGGGTACTATTCGCCAGGATCGCTGACGTCGCTTGCTCGGTACGTATCAATGGTGGCTGGCCCCCCTTTCCAGACTGCGAGTAGAATGGGTTTCATTGGGGCGCAAACAGCCGTGTCCGCCGACACGTCGATCGGGAATTTCTCATTCCTTGGCATCCGTTCGCGATTTCCTTCACGCTGAATCGTCGTTTTCCCTATCGAACCAGCGTTTATTCTTTTAGTTATTGCGCTCTGCGGTGAGTACGCTCTCGTGGCTGTTCACTCAGTGTTGACCGTGTGACGCCTGTGGCGTCTTTATCCCGTCGTGCGTACCCGTCAGTGCACGATGGTCAAGTTTTCGAGTCGAGGATTCTTCATTGGCAGTAAGTAATCTGGATATGCACGCCTTGTTCGTGCTGGGCGACTTGCGCGCCCAGTTGGTCAAGCTGTTTCAATCGCGGTTCGTCTACGTCACCGAGCAGAGTGCCGAGGGCATCTACATGGCCGAGCTCGATACCGAGACCGCGCTGGTGGTGGACGACAAGCCACGGCTGGAACTCAAAGTAGGCGATCACTTCCGCGCGGCGGTATTGCCCAGTCGCGAAGGCGGAAAGTTCGAACTCAAGTTTCGCGACATCAAACTTACTGTCTATGGGCTTGGCGAATATGCGTTCGTCAGTGTGCCGGAAGGCGAGGGCATCGTGTTCAAGGAAGGGCAAACGGTCATGTTGGTGTTTGCCGCCCACGAACAGTTGCAGACAGGGTTGGGTAAGATTCTCAAGGCGGCCACCGGCAAGGCTGCGAAGTGGCGCAAGGGTGAGCTGACGTTCAAGGCCAGCGAGTAGTTCACCTGACGGAACCTCGGCTACAGTGAGGTGACTGATTCAAGTCACTGATCGTATTACGAGGAACACTGCATGAAAGGAATACGTGCCTGGTTGGGCGCTGCTGGCGCCGGCCTGTGGTTGTCGATGGCCGCCCCGGTACACGCCGAGCCCGAGCCCATCCGCTTCGCTGACCTGAACTGGGAAAGCGGCAGCCTGATCACCGAGCTTCTGCGCTATATCGTCGAAACAGGCTATGGCCTGCCGACCAACACCCAGCCGGGCACCACCATCACCCTGGAAACTGCCCTGGCCAAAAACGATATCCAGGTGATCGCCGAAGAGTGGGCAGGCCGCAGCCCGGTTTGGGTCAAGGCCGAGGCCGAAGGAAAAGTGGCCGGCCTGGGTGATACGGTCAAGGGCGCCACCGAGGGCTGGTTTGTGCCTGAATACGTGGTCAAGGGCGACCCCGCCAAAGGCATCGCGCCCCTGGCGCCGGATCTGCGCAGCGTTTACGACTTGCCCAAGTATAAGGATGTGTTCAAGGACCCAGAGAGTCCGGGCAAAGGGCGCTTTCTCAACAGCCCCATCGGCTGGACCTCCGAAGTGGTCAACGCCCAGAAGCTCAAGGCCTATGGCCTGAGCGATCAGTACGTGAACTTCCGCTCCGGCTCGGGAGCCGCACTGGATGCCGAGATTGCCTCATCCATCCGCCTTGGCAAACCCGTGCTGTTCTACTACTGGTCGCCGACCCCGCTGCTGGGGCGTTACAAACTGATCCAACTCGAGGAGCCGGCGTTCGATGCCCAAGCCTGGGCGACCCTGACCAATGCCGACAACCCCAATCCCAAGCCCACTCGCTCACTGCCCTCGAAATTGTCCATTGGCGTGTCGACGCCGTTTCAGACCCAGTACCCGCAACTTGCCGAATTCTTTGCCAAGGTCCAGCTGCCCATCGAGCCGTTGAACAAGGCATTGGCTGACATGAGCAAAAGCCGTACGCCGCCGCGCCAGGCCAGCGAAGCGTTCCTGCGCAATCATCCAGAGGTGTGGCAGGCCTGGCTGCCAAAGGAGGTCGCCGCCAAGGTGACGGCGAGTCTGCAGTGATTCAGTGACTCAGTGGCCGCCGCTGTCGCTGCGGTGGCTGCTGACTTCGGCTGGCACTGCTTCACCGGCGGTGCGCTTGCGAAACAGCGCAGCTCGGGCAAGCAGCAGGGTGGTCACGGGCACCGTGATGGACAACAGGATCGGAATCAGCCAGGCGTGCAGGATCGGCCCCTGCTTGAGCGCCGAGAAATACAGGATCGAGGCCAGTGCCACGCACCAGGCGCCCAAGGTCGAGGCCAGTGCCGGTGGGTGCATGCGCTGGAAGTAGTCCTTCAAGCGCACCAGGCCAATGGCGCCGGTCAGGGCGAACAGACTGCTGATGAGCAGCAGCGCGGCGGTGGCGATTTCTACCCACAGGGGCAGGGTCTGGAGCGACGTCATTCGATCACCTCACCGCGTAGCAGGAACTTGGCCAGGGCGAAGGAGCCCACGAATCCGAACAGCGCGATCAGCAGCGCCGCTTCGAAATAGGTATCGCTGGCGTAGCGAATACCCAGCACCAACATCATCAGCATGGCCAGGATATACAGGTAGTCCAGTGCCAGGACCCGATCCTGAGCTGAAGGGCCCTTGAACAGGCGTACCAGTGTCAGCAACATCGCCAATGCAAAGACGAATAGGCTGATCACGATGGCATTGGATAGCAGGGCGCTCATTGGAAAATCTCCATCAGCGGACGTTCATAGGTGTGCTTGAAGTGCTCGATGAAGGCGGGCTCATCGTCCAGATCGAAAACATGCATCAACAGCACGCTGCGATCCAATGCCAGTTCGGACCACACGGTGCCGGGAATGACCGTGGTAATGGTTGACAAAGCCGCCAGGCCATTGGCATCGCGCAGATCCAGCGGCACCTCGACGAACGCAGATTTGGGCGGCGTGCGGTCGAGGTTCCAGACCTTCCAGAACACCTGCAGGTTGGACACCAGCACATCCAGGCCGACTCGCAGCAACAGGCGCAGGATGGCCGCTGGCCGACCGATGCGCACTTGCTGTGGACGCAATGGCGACATCAACAGCGGCGCCAGCCACCCCAGCAGCAGCGCCAGAATGACATTGCCCGCGCTCAAGGACAGATTCAGCAGCAGCCACAGCACCGCCAGGGCTACCGACAACAGGGGGGCCGGAAACAGACGCTTCATGGTTCGACCTCCAGGCTGACCGTGGTGGGCCCTGGGATGGGCTGAGTACCCAGCACGGTCATCACGTATTGCTTGGGATCATCCAGCAGCGCCGCGGTGTCTGCCGTATAGCGCAGCAGAGGCTCGGCCCGCACCGCCAGGAGCACGCACAGCCCCAGCAGAATCATGATCGGCACGCACTCGTTGCGCCGCAGCAACGGCGAAGGCCGCTCCTGGGGCGTCCAGAAGCGCTGCACGCCTACGCGTGTCAGGGCGATGAGCGATGCCAGTCCCGAGAGTATCAACAGGGCCAGGAACGCCCACGCCGCGGGACTAAGAGTTTGCTCCGAATCGACACCCAGCCCCTTGGGGTTCAGCAAGGCGCTGATCAGGTTCAACTTGCCGATGAATCCCGACAGCGGCGGCATACCAATGATCAGCAGCGCACAGGCGATGAAGCTCAAGCCTAGAAACGCCATGGTCCAGGGAATGACCTGACCTACCACGGCCTTCTGCTCGTCATCCAGATTGATGCCCTTGGGTGGGTGCAGGGACTCCACCGGCAGCGGCATCGGGTCGGCGTCCTCCTCCAGCGGAATCTCGTTGGCCGAGCGCGAGCGTTCGATCAGCTCGGCCAGCAGGAACAGGGCACTCAGCGCGAGGGTGGAGCTGACCAGATAGAACAGGGCTCCGGCGATCAACCCGACCTGACCGAAGCCGATAGCCGACAGCAATATGCCGGCCGAGACCAGGATGCTCAAACTGGCCATGCGTTCCAGACGCTGCGCAGCGACGATGCACAGTGCGGCGACGCCGATGGTGGCCAGGCCGCCATAGATCAACCAGTCTCCGCCGAAATGCGCCGAAGCCCCAGCCTGGCCGGAAAAAAGCAAGGTCCATAGCCGCAGCAAGGTGTACACACCCACCTTGGTCATGATCGCGAACAATGCGGCCACCGGCGCGCTGGCGGCGGAGTAGGCCGGTACCAGCCAGAAGTTCAGTGGCCACATACCTGCCTTGGCAAGGAACGCCGTGGCCAGGATCGCAGCGCCGGCATGCAGCAGGCCGCGATCGGCCTCCGGCACCAACGGAATCTTCATGGCCAGGTCGGCCATGTTCAGCGTGCCAGTCACCCCGTAGATCATTGCCGCGCCAATCAGGAACAGCGATGAGGCCAAGAGGTTGATCGAAATATAATGCAGCCCCGCCGATACCCGGGCACGGCCCGAGCCGTGCAGCATCAGTCCATAGGACGCCGCCAGCAATACCTCGAAGAACACGAACAGGTTGAACAGGTCGGCGGTAAGGAACGCACCGTACAGGCCCATCAGCTGTATCTGGAACAGCGCATGGAAACTGGCGCCGGCACGGTCCCAGCGGGCCATGGCAAACAGCAGGGCACATACCCCGACAATGCCCGTGAGCACCAGCATCAGTGCCGACAGTCGATCCACCACCAACACGATTCCGAAGGGCACCTGCCAATTGCCGGGCAGGTACACACCAATCGAGCTGGCCTGACCCTGTGCCTGCACCCACCACATCAGGTAGCAGGCGATTGCCAGCCCTAGCATGCTCGACAACAGGTTGATCCGCGCTTTGAGTGGGCGATGCTTTTCGCCCAGCATCATCATCAGTGCGGCGGTGAACAGCGGCAGAATGATGGGTGCAACGATCAAATGGGGCATCCAGCTCATTCCTTTGGCTCCCTGCCATCGACATGGTCAGTGCCGGTCAGGCCCCGAGACGCCAGCAACACCACCAGGAACAATGCGGTCATGGCGAAGCTGATGACGATCGCGGTCAGCACCAGCGCCTGGGGCAACGGGTCGGTGTAATTGAGCAGGTTCTGTGGCACGCCTTCCTTGATGATCGGCTCGCGGCCGATGAACAGGCTGCCCATGCTGAAGATGAACAGGTTGACGCCGTAGGAGAGCAGGCACAGCCCCATCACTACCTGGAACGTCCGTGGGCGCAGGATCAGCCATACCCCCGAGGCGGCCAGCACCCCGATCGCGATTGCAATCACTTCTTCCATCAAACGGCTCCTTTGGGGGCGACGGCCTTGGGCAGGCTCGAAGGCCTGTGGGCGCGCACCGATTGGTGGCCCAGGGCCGTGAGGATCAGCAGCGTTGCGCCGACCACCACGGTATACACGCCGACATCGAAGAACAGCGCGCTGGCGACATGGATATCGCCCAGCAACGGCAGGTGCAGGTGCGCGGTATGGGTGGTCAGGAAGGGATAACCCAACGCCATCGCGCCCAGGCCGGTAAGGGTGGCACACAGCAGGCCCGTACCCATCCAGCGCAGCGGCCGCAGACGCATCTGCGCCTCCACCCACTGCGTGCCGGCCACCATGTACTGAAGAATGAACGCCACCGACATCACCAGACCGGCGACGAAACCACCGCCCGGCTGATTGTGGCCGCGCATGAACAGGTACATCGAGACCACCACGGCGACAGGCAACAGCAGCCGCACCAGCACAGCGGGCACCATCATGAAGCCCAGCGCCGTGTCATCGGCGCTGCGTGGGTTGACCAGGTCTGTGGCCACATCAGGCGCCAACAGGCGTTGTTGGGCGGGCAGCTGCATGCTTTCCTTCGGCGGCCGGAAACGCCGCAGCAGGGCAAAGATGGCCAGCGCCACGGCAGCCAGAACGGTGATCTCACCCAACGTGTCGAAACCGCGGAAGTCCACCAGCATGACGTTGACCACGTTGGTTCCGCCGCCCTCGGGCAATGCCTTGCTCAGGTAGAACTCGGAAATGAAGTTGGGTGTCGCGCGGGTCAACATCGAATACGACAGCAACGCCATGCCACCGCCCACCAGAACGGCCAGGCCCAGGTCACGCAGACGCCGCAGCTTGGCCCGGTTGAGGCTGGCGGGGGAGGGCACCACGTCTTCGATGCGCCGCGGCAGCCAGCGCAGGCCCAGCAGAATCAACACAGTGGTCACCACTTCCACCACCAGTTGGGTCAGCGCCAGGTCCGGCGCGGAGAACCACACGAAGGTCACGCAGGTCATCAAGCCGCACACGCTGACCATGGTCAGGGCCGCCAGGCGATGGTACTTGGCCTGCCATGCAGCGCCCAGGGCGCAGGCGATGGCAATCAACCAGAGAATGACGAACACCCCCGATCCGGGAATCTTCGGACGATCACCCCAGCTCAGGCCGCTGTACAGCATCGGTGCCAGGCCAGCAACGAACGCCACCAGTACCAGCATGAACAATTGAGCCTGCAGACGTTTGGTGGTCAGACGCAATTCCAGGCGCCTGGCCAGACGCATGATCGCGACCTGGGCGCGCTCGAACATGCGCTTGCCGTTGAACCGCTCGATGATCGGCGGGTAGCGCAGCCGGCCATGGCGGAACTGCCGGCGCAACAGCAGGTACAGCAGCACCCCCGCCGACATCGCGATCAGACTCATGATCATCGGTGCGTTCCAGCCGTGCCAGATTGCCAGGCTGTATTCGGGAAGCTCGCCACCGACTACCGGCAAGGCGGCTGCGGCGAGGAACGGCGCCACCGACTGGGCCGGGAAGATACCCACCACCAGGCAGGTCAGCACCAACAGCTCCACCGGCGCGCGCATCCAGCGCGGCGGCTCGTGGGGCGTATGGGGCAGGTCATGGGCCGGAGGGCCGAAGAAGACATCGACGGTAAAGCGCAGCGAATAGGCCACACTGAACGTCCCCGCCAGAGTGGCAACCACCGGCAGAGCGATCTCCACCCATTTGGTCGCGCTGATGAACACCGTTTCGGCGAAGAACATTTCCTTGGACAGGAACCCGTTCATCAAAGGCACCCCAGCCATGGACGCGCTAGCCACCATCGCCAGCGTGGCGGTGAAGGGTATCAGCCTGAACAGGCCGCTGAGGCGGCGAATATCTCGCGTCCCACTTTCATGGTCGATGATCCCCGCCGCCATGAACAAGGAAGCCTTGAACGTGGCGTGATTGAGGATGTGGAACACTGCGGCTACCGCTGCCAGAGGGCTGTTCAGACCCAGCAGCAGCGTGATCAGGCCCAGGTGGCTGATGGTCGAGTAAGCCAGCAGGCCCTTGAGGTCGTTCTGGAACATGGCCGCGTAGGCACCCAGCAACAACGTGCAGGCGCCCGCACCGCTGACGATCCAGAACCACTGCTCGCTTCCCGACAAGGAAGGCCATAGTCGCGCCAGCAGGAAAACGCCGGCCTTGACCATGGTTGCCGAGTGCAGATACGCCGATACCGGAGTAGGCGCCGCCATGGCATGGGGCAGCCAGAAATGGAATGGAAACTGCGCGCTTTTGGTCAGTGCGCCGATCAGAATCAACGTCAGCAGCACGGGGTAAAGAGCATGGGCGCGAATGACGTTGCCCGCTTCCAGCACGATGTCCAGGTCGTAGCTGCCTACCACGTGGCCCAGCAGCAATACACCGGCAAGCAGGCACAGCCCACCGGCGCCTGTGACCATCAGCGCCATGTAGGCGCCGCGGCGGGCGTCGGCGCGGTGGTGCCAGTAACCGATCAGCAGGAACGAGAAGAGGCTGGTAAGCTCCCAGAAAAACACCATCTGGATCAGATTGCCGGAGATCACCAGGCCCAGCATCGCGCCCATGAACGCCAGGAAGAACGCGAAGAAACGCGGCACCGGGTCCTGTGGCGACATGTAGTAACGGGCATACAGAGACACCAGCGTGCCGATGCCCAGCACCAGCAGCGAGAACAGCCACGCAAATCCGTCCAGCCGCAATACCAGGTTCAGACCCAGGCTCGGCAGCCACAGAAACTCTTCACGAACCACGCCACCGTCGGCGATTTGCGGATATAGCATGGCCACTTGCACAGCGCCCGCCAAGGCAACCAACCCGGCCAGCAACGATTCGGCGTTACGTGCATTATGGGGCAGCAAGGCTGCCAAACAGCTCCCGACGAAGGGCAGAAGCAGTAGAACTATCAAGGACATAGGCTTCTAATCTGCAGGAATATGGAAGAATCATACGGTGTCACTCTGCGATCACCAACCCGCAAGCTGTGGCAGAATCCTACAAGAATGGTGTAACCACTTGTTTTTTTATGACAAGTTTTTGCAGTGGATAGCTCCGTGTCCTTCCGGCGCGTCGGCAAATCAACCCCCCTTACAGCGGAATCTCACGTGGACAAAGACCCTAGCCCCAGGGCATCAGTATTGCAGCATGTCAGCCTTAACGTTCGCCGCCTGCGACACGCCGCTGATCTGTCGCAGACTGCCTTGGCCGAGCGTTCAGGCGTTAGTCGACGCATGCTGGTGGCAATCGAGGCCGGCGAAAATAACGTCAGTCTGACCACGCTGGACCGTATCGCCGAGGCGCTCGATGTGGCCTTCAGTGATTTGATCCAGACGCCGGAAAACCGCGACCCCAGCCGCATCAACGAGTTGGCCTGGGCGGGCACCCGGCCTGGCAGCAAGGCCGTGTTACTGGCAAGCGCCGTCGCGACCAAGGAAGTGGAGCTGTGGGAATGGCGACTCGAGCCGGGCGAAACCTATGCCTCCGAAGCCGATGCCGACGGTTGGAGCGAGCAGCTGTACGTTTTCGAGGGACAGTTGACGGTGGTCATTGGCGAGCGGCAGCGCGTGCTGGCCGCGGGGGAATTCCTCATGTACCCCAGCAACGAACCTCATACCTACCGCAACGAAGGTGATGTGGCGGTGCGCTTCATTCGCAACGTCGTCATCTAGAGCAACCGGCAATGTTCTGCCGATAGCCACTATCATCCCGAGTGATTTCTGCAAGCCTGGTTGCAGGCGTAACTTCTCCTTATCGAATGACGGGTTCAGCACTCTGGTTCTGGACACTACGAAAAAAAGGAGATGTTCATGAATCGCTTGCTTGCCACCCTCATGGTTGTAGCCACACTGGTCGTCAGCGGTTGCGCGACCCATCCCGAAGACCGCCCCTACAGCGTCGAAGAAACTCATCAGTTGGCCCTCGAGGCGCTTTACCGCCGGGGATTGTCCTACGATGAGTACCAGCGCACCAAGCTGCAGCTAGAGCGCCAGCAGCCTGCCCCTTACGGCTTCCCAGGCATGGGCGAGGTCAGCGCAGAGCGCAGCACGCCCAGCAAGGATCGCCAGGGCTGAGTCACGAGTAGTGAGGTGAGTGGTGAGGGTATTTATCCAATCGATCACCGATCACCATCTCGCTGATCCACGCCGTAAGCATGGCGCTGTAGGCTTTCTGGTTGGCGTCCGTGGACAAGGCATGATCGGCCCCGTCGACGATCCTGTGGGTCAGTGAATGAGCACTGACGAACGCTGACCGATAACTCATCAATGTCGTGTGCGGCACGAAATCATCCTGCTCCGACTCCACCAGCAACACGTCCCCCATGAATTCTGCGCATGCCGCCAGTGCCCGGTTGTCTGCGGGGCTCAACGCCGTACGCCGATAGTGCTGCAACTCTTCTCGGTTCAAGGCGTACTTGGGTACGCTCCACTCGTTGTCCCAATACAGCGCCGGCACGCGCAAGGCCAGCCAGCGCACCGGACGCATGTGGGTCAGAATGGTCGCCAGGTAGCCGCCGTAGCTGCTGCCGATTACCGCGATGGCCGATTTGTCCACGGCAGGGTGGCTGACGAGACGGTCATAGGCGGCCAGCAGGTCGTTAAGATTCTGTTCCCGAGTCACGCTCTGGCGCTGGCTGTAGGTCTGCTCATGGCCACGCATGTCGAAAGTCAGGCACACGCAACCCAGGCCGGTAATGTTCTTCGCCCTGGCCAGGTCTCGCTGCTGACTACCGCCCCAGCCGTGGACGAAAAGAATGCCGGGCACTTTCGGGCTAGGGCTGAGGA
The DNA here is from genome assembly GCF_002379585.1 of Pseudomonas sp. UBA4194. Lineage (GTDB taxonomy): Bacteria > Pseudomonadota > Gammaproteobacteria > Pseudomonadales > Pseudomonadaceae > Aquipseudomonas. Next base: position 4,619 of record NZ_DFUE01000071.1, on the reverse strand, counting down.
GGGTGCCGGCGATGTGCTCGTCATCTACCGCAATATCGACTTTTTCACTGTTTATGCTCATAGGGTCCTTATCCGTGCATATTTGCTGATCGGTCCAACGGCCGCGTCATTGCCTTGGTAGAACAAGGTGGCGTCGGCCGGTAGTACGCAGTCACCGAATATCTCGTGGGTCGACGCAATCACCTGATTCAGCTTCGGATCGGCCGCGAAAGCCTCCAGTGCCAATACCTCCGCGCTGCTGGCGCCGCCAACACGCCAGGACTGCTCCATCACGCCGCTGCGTACCCGACCGTCGTGGGCCGTACCGCGGGCAATGTCATAGTTGCGCCTCGAAGCCAGAAACCCGTCGAGCGTTTGCACTGCGGCCTGTTCATAGCGTTGCGCCTGCTGCACCGCCAGCCGAGTCGCCGCGTCCATGTCCAGTTGCAGCAACTGCGAATAGTCCCCGCGAGTCACCACCAGTTCGGAGCCGCCGTAGACTTCGATGCCGTCATTGTCACGCGTCAGGCTTTGCTTGCCGAAATAGCTCGCGGTAATGCCGGCCACCTGAACCTGGCCCACGCTATAGGTCTGCACGTCGCTGAGGTTCTCTTCCAGTACCAGCCCCCACACCGTCACTTCCTCTTCGTCCATCTGGCTGAGCACCAGGTCCAGTTCGTTGCGATCATGAATCACCACCTGACCGCGGCCCGCAGTGGCTCTGACCGGTTTTATCCGTAATGGCGCGGTTTGCAGCATCAGCTGACCGGCGACCAGCGCATCGGCGAGATTGAACACCGTAAAGCCTTCAAGCAACGCGTCACCGGCCACGCGGGCGAAGTCGGGTGTCCAGCCTTCTACAGCGGCGGCTTGTTCAGGAAGTACATGGGAAATGGCCTTGGTCGCCATGAATGGCCTGTCCACCAGACCACCGAAGAAATCGTCGACCGTGAGGATTCCCATGGCGCGATAGCGGTTGGAATCGATCAGGGTCTGTGTAGGGAGATAGTAGAGGTTGCTGTCGGTGGTATGCAGCGACTCGTCTTCGTCCAGAAAGCGAGTGCCCAGCAGCGTGGCGATGCGAATGGCCAGGCCTTGATGGACCGCCAGCTCATGTTCCGGCGGCTCTACGCCGCCGTTCATCAGGGCTACGCCTGTCTTGCGTGGCGTTCGACTCGGCATGGTGCTACTCCTTGCGTCGGCTTCAAAGGGCGAGCTGCAAAGTGTCAGGGTGTCGATGAAATGTTGAAGCGATAATCGCGGTGATAGTTCAGAAACACTGATAAATGGTCCCGAGGTTGCCGCTAGTGACGGGTTTCGCCATTATCGACAGTCTTGAAAGAAGCAGCCTTGAGGAGAACCCATGAGTCAGCCATTGCCCGCCGCCAATCCCGTGACCAAGCGTCTATCGGACGTTCGAGCCGTCATGGCACGCGAACATATCGACGCGCTGCTGGTACCGTCGGCGGATCCTCATTTGTCCGAGTACCTCCCGGGGTTCTGGCAAGGCAGGCAATGGCTTTCCGGCTTTCACGGCTCAGTAGGTACGCTGGTCGTGACCCAGGAGTTCGCCGGGCTATGGGTCGATAGTCGCTACTGGGAACAGGCCGAAGCGGAGCTGGTGGCCAGCGGTATCCAGTTGGTGAAGCTCAAGCCTGGCAATCCCGGACCTCTTGAATGGTTGGGTGAGCAGTCGGCTCAGGGCTACTGCGTGGCGGTGGACGGCTCGGTGATGGCTGTGGCTTCCGCCCGCCTGCTGCGGGAAAAACTCGAAGCCAAGGGCGCGAACTTACGGATCGATATCGACGTTCTGGCTGAGGTATGGAGTGACCGGCCGCCTCTGCCTGAGCACAAGATCTACGAGCATCTTGCACCCTACGCCGTGCAGAGCCGTGACGCGAGACTCGCGACCTTGCGTGAGCAGATGCGTGAGAAGGGCGCGGATTGGCATTTTTTGGCCACGTTGGATGACATCGCCTGGCTGTTCAATCTGCGCGGCGCCGATGTTTCCTACAATCCGGTGTTCGTAGCCTTTGCCTTGATTGGCGAACAGCGCGCGACGCTGTTCACCACACTGACGAAGGTTGATCCTGAGCTTCGCGGTACCTTGAGCAATCAAGGCATTGAAGTACGCGACTATCAAGACATTGCCGCTGCTCTTGGGGATATTCCTTCCAGCTCCCGGGTACTGGTCGATCCCGCCCGAGTGACCTGCGGCCTGCTGAGCCACCTGGGCAGTGAGGTGACCCTTATAGAAGCACTCAATCCCAGCACCTTGAGCAAGTCACGCAAGGATGAGGCTGAGGCTGTCCACATCCGGCGCGCCATGGAGCAGGACGGCGCGGCCTTGTGCGAGTTCTTTGCCTGGCTGGAAAGCGCCCTGGGCACCGAGTCGGTCACCGAATTGACCATCGATACTCAACTCACTGCCGCGCGGGCGCGTCGTCCGAACTTCGTGTCCTTGAGCTTCTCCACTATTGCGGCTTTCAATGCCAATGGCGCGATGCCTCATTATCGGGCTACGGAACAATCCCACGCGATTATCGAGGGTGATGGGCTGCTGCTGATCGACTCGGGCGGCCAATATCTAGGGGGTACCACGGACATCACCCGCATGGTCCCCATAGGGCAACCCAGCACCGAGCAGAAGGCCGACTGTACCCGGGTGCTTCAAGGCATGATCGCATTGTCCCGGGCAACCTTCCCGAAAGGCATCATGTCACCGTTGCTCGACGCGATCGCCCGGGCGCCAATCTGGGCAGACAACGTGGATTACGGACATGGCACCGGCCACGGCGTCGGTTACTTCATGAATGTGCACGAAGGTCCCCAGGTCATCGCCTACCAAGCCGCTACGACTGCGCAGACAGCCATGCAGCCAGGCATGATTACCTCCATCGAGCCAGGCACCTACCGCCCCGGTCGTTGGGGCGTGCGGATCGAGAACCTGGTGCTCAGTCGGGGCGCTGGCACCAGCGAGTTCGGCGAGTTTCTCAATTTCGAGACCTTGACCCTGTGCCCCATCGATATCGGTTGCATCAACGTGGCCAGTCTGTCGCAACAGGAGCGTGAGTGGCTCAATGGCTACCACGCGCAAGTGTTCGCGCGCTTGTCTCCATTGGTGCAGGGCCCGGCCTTGGACTGGCTGAGGGCGCGTACCCAACCAGTATAGAAACAAGGGCTAATCGGCGGCGACGGCGGGTGTGTGCTCCTTGCGCATGGTCAAGGTCGCCCCCACCGAGGCCAGGATAATCGCGCCGATTGCCATCCATTGGGTGACCGAGAGCACCTCATGCAGGAACAACAAACCGGATAATGCCCCTATCGCAGGTTCCATGCTCATCAACGTGCCAAAGGTACGAGCCGGCATCTTGCCCAGTGCAACCATCTCCAGGCTGTAGGGCAGGGCAGTGGAAAGGATCGCCACGGCGATGGCTGTAGGCAGTATCGCCAGGTTCAGCAGTGCCGATCCGGCATGAACAATACCGATAGGGGCAATGAACAGTGCAGCGATCATCACGCCGAGTGCGGCTGTCTGTACACCGTTGTCTTCGCCCGCTTTCTGGCCATAGAGAATGTACAGCGCCCAGCATACGCCAGCGCCCAACGCATAGGCGGCACCATTGAGGTCGATGCCTGATTTCACGTCCCCCATGGGAACCAGCAGCAGCAAGCCGCCTATGGCCAGGCCTATCCATGCAAAGTCGACAGCGCGGCGCGAGGCAAGAATGGCCACGGCCAGCGGGCCGGTAAATTCCAGCGCCACGGCAATGCCCAGTGGCACCGTGCGCAGCGACATATAGAAGAAGAAGTTCATGAAACCCAGGGCAATGCCGTAGATGAACACTGTTCGCAGCGTGCGCACGGTGAAGCGGGCACGCCAGGGGCGCAGCAGTATCAGCATGAACAGGCTGGCGAAGATCAGGCGCAAGGCGGTGGTGCCCTGAGCGCCGATGATGGGAAACATGCCTTTGGCCAGCGATGCCCCTGTTTGGATGGACGCCATCGCTATCAATAGAAGGCCGATTGGAAACAGTGAAGACGCAAGCGAGCGTGAAGGTGTCATGGATTGTTCTTGGCAGTGGTGAGGGGGACAAGGTCCGAGGGGGGCTATTCTGGCCAATGACGTGCGGTTGGGCAATATACTGCACATTTTTCTTTTTTTGGGCTATCTGCAAATATGCGGTTGACGCCCCCGCCAATGTCTCTATAATTCGCCCCACTTCCGGCGCAGACGAAACGGAAAACTCCTTGATTATCAATGAGTTAACCGAAGTAAACGGCGAGGTGGTGTTTCGGTCTTCTGGATCGATAGCGGTGAAAAAGGTGGTTGACAGCGGTTTGAAACGCTGTAGAATTCGCCTCCCGCTAACGAGTGATCGGAGCGAGTCAAGTGGTTGAAGTTGTTCAGGTTTCTCCGGAAAAACTTCAAAATAAACGCTTGACAGAATGTGAGGCTAGCGTAGAATGCGCGCCTCGGTTGAGACGAAAGAATCAACCCACCGCTCTTTAACAATTGAATCAAGCAATTCGTGTGGGTGCTTGTGAGCTAAGACTGCTAGTCAAAAAGATTATCAGCATCACAACTACTCCGCGAGAAATCAAAGAGTTACCTCGAGTCTTCGGGTTCGAGAATTGCG
>NZ_DFUE01000030.1 GCF_002379585.1 Pseudomonas sp. UBA4194 | reverse complement strand
ATATAGCGCACGCCATGCTAAACGTCCAGTCAGCACATCAACGTCGAAATAACGACGAACTTACCCATACATACATCACTTCACGTATCGTAGCAGAGGCGAGTTTGAGGCCATGCCAATCAAGAAGAAGTAGGAGACAATGATGAAAAGCAACGAGTTACCAACAGAAATGTCTTGCGAGGTCGACCTTACGCTGACCTATGGTATTGCCCCTGGTCTCGGCCGTCAGGCAAGGTACTCGGCCCAGCCGATTATGATCTGTCGAGAACTAGCCAAAAAAACGAGCGTCCAGGTGGCTAACTTAGGTGTGGATTTGCTGAAATCACCTGCTATCAGTCATGCGCGAATTATTCTACCAGACGGAACATTGCTGTCTGGAGCTGTAACCAAAGTCAGCCCCTGCGGCACCTACTTTGAGGTGATTGAGAATAAGGGTGTGAATCGCCCCTAGTTTCGTAGACGCCATCAAGCTTCAAGGAAGGGTTGCTGACTTTGCGTAACTGTCCGCTTTTGGCCGCTTGCGGCCAGCCATGGAGGGTAGCAAACAACCAAACCTGGGCAGTTGAGTTAAAGAAACGAATCTGTGCTCTTCTCTCGCTCCCAGCCTAATTTTCACAGCCACAGCGGCACAATCGAAGCGATTAGCAGAGCCCCCAGAAACCTATTCAACAGTCGCCACTGACGTTCGGTTTTCAGTACACCCGCCAGTAATACCCCGGCCACGCACCAGAGCGCGAGCGAGGCCATCGACAACACGGCGAATACGAGGCCGAGCAATACAGCCAGGCTTTCTGCGCCTTGGGTTATTGATGCAAATGAGGCAGCGGCACTCAGGGTCATCGCCCAGGCCTTCGGGTTCTGCCAGAGCAAGGCGACCCCAGCGATAAACCGCGATGGTTTCTGCGTTACGGCCGCTTTGCCGGGCTGGCCGCGCAGCGCGATCTGCATGGCAAGCCAGAACAGATAGAGCGAGCCCAGCAGCTTCATAGCCAGTTGCAGCTCCGGCACCGCTAGAATAAGCCCGCCCAGGCCAAACGCAGCCGCAACAGCCATGCTGGCCAGGCCAAACGAGATACCGGACAACAACGGCAACGAGCGCCACCAACCGAAGTTGGCGCCAGAAGCGGTTGCCAAGGTCGTGGCACCGCCGGGACTGATGGTGGCGACCAGCACAAAAAGAAGAAGCGGCAGAAAGGTGTCGAGCATGCTGAAGATTTCCTTGGGCGAGATCGACTAGATAGCCAATCTGCCGCTAGCATGGAAACTAATATTCATCATGCTCAAGATTACAGACCCTAATGGCTAGAGCTTTACGCACCTTCGATCTGGTATTGCTGCGCACCTTTGTCATCGTTGCCGAACACCGCAGCATGACCGCCGCCGCCAACGCTCTGCACCTCACCCAGGGCGCCGTCAGCCAGCAGATTCGCAAGCTGGAAGAACTGCTGGGCGAGCCACTATTCATTCGCCAGCGGCCCGGCATCCGGCTATCGCCACTGGGCGAGCGGCTGATCGCCAAGGCGCGCCAGATGCTTGCACTCAACGACCAGCTTTGGACGCAGCTGCACGGCAATCCTGTGCAAGGCATCGTGCGCCTCGGCGTGCCCTATGACCTGGCCGGCGCTTGGATAACGCCGGCGCTCAGAGCGTTTACGGCCACCTATCCGCAGGTCGAACTGTCAATGAAATGCGGCGCTTCGCCCGAGCTAATACAAGCCACTGCCAACGGTGAACTGGATGTGGCAATTGCTGAAGAAGTGGTCGAGCAAGCAAGCGGCGAGTGCCTGTCCATCGAGCGCCTGGTCTGGGCCGGTGCCGAGGGCGGCGCGGCGTATCTGAAGTCGCCGTTGCCCGTCTCGATGGTCGCCGAGACATGCGTATTTCGCTCGCCCGTTCTTGCCGCGTTGCAGGCTCTGGACCGGCCCTGGAACACTCTGTTCGAAAACGGCAGCCTGGAAGCCACAATCACGATGGTCCGCAGCGACCTTGCGGTGTCCGTCTGGTTGCAGTCCACCCTGCCCAGCGGCCTCGACATCCTGCCACCAGACGCCACGCTACCCCAACTAGCCCCGATAGCAATTACGTTGCATCGCGCCAAGGCATCGCAAAGTGCCGCGAGTGAGGAGCTGATTCGGCATATTCGAGCGCATCGTGCGGGAGCTTGATGCGTAGGAGAGCTCATGCGATTGGTAGCGGGTTTATTTTCCAGCCTGAATGTTCGTTGTTGGCCGATTGCTGTACTTCGGATGATGATGTAACGACAACGTCCGCGATGATTCGAATGCCGCCGATCCCCATCATCTGAATCCACTTCCACAAGCGGTCATTGGATGTCGCTGCCCATTTCACATCAGGCCGTATTCTGTCTGGCCAGCCATTCGCTGCGAGTAATCTCCCAAACTTCCAGTTCCATGGGACCGGACACGAAGTGCCCGTCCCGCGTTCCTATCAGGCGCATGCCTTCATGTTGGGATACTTTGCGCGAGGCATGGTTGGCAACGGCTTTGGGTACATGCATGACTGGGCGCGACAATGTTTCAAACCAGTAGGAGTTGATGATTTCGCAGGCTTCGCGCATGTAGCCATTGCCCTGATACTGCGGGGCGAGCCAGAAGCCTCTGTGGTTGCCAGGCTGGTCATACAGGCTGATGCTGCCGATGATGTGCTCAGGCTGCAGTCGCGTGCGAATCATCCAATGCCACTCCCGTCCCGCAGCCATGGCAGGTAAGGCGACATCCCGTACGTAAGCCAAGCCGCCGTCCTCGGGATAGGGCCAGGGGACGCGTTTATCCAGATAGCGCACAACCTCCCAATGGGGGAAAAGCCGCTGCACCGCCTCTGCATCAGTCAATTGCAGCGGGGTGAGGATCAGGCGGGAAGTAAAGAGTGTGGGCTGGCATTCCATTGCATGCGTCCTATGCAAGTGTTGTCCGGGGTGACGGCACTCTGTCAGACCATAAGCCAGGTGTCGACTGGTTGGTTCTAGCAAAACATCGTACAAGTCAGGCCGGACTCCAAGTGACTACCAAGGTTGCCGACCATGACTTCCAAAGAACCCACCGGTAGGTCCATCCGAACCCAGCAGCGCCATCTTCAGCGCTGTTGCCGCCCCTTCCTCAGGCGTCAATACGCCCGAGTTGCCATTGAGATCGGTCCGCACATGCCCCGGCTCGACAGCGTTCACTTTGATTCCGAGCGGCTCCAGCTCTTTCGCAAACGAGACTGTCACGGCATTCAGCGCAACCTTTGACGAGGTGTAGTCGAGAAAGTTGACGGTCGAATAGATCGATGTTGGATCGGTTATCAACGCCAGCGAACCGACGCCGCTGCTCATCATCACGATCCGGCCCTGGTCGGCTTTTTTCAGCAAGGGCAGGAAGGCTTGGGTGACGCGCACCGGGCCAAACAGATTGACCTCGTAAACAGCTTTCATGTCCTGCATTCGCACCTCACTCGGTGCCTTGCTCATGTCAATCGCGATGCCGGCGTTGTTGATCAGAACGTCAAGTGCCGCTACTTGCTCGGACAGCATCGCCGCCGCTCGATACACACTGTCTTCGTCAGCCACATCGAGTTCCAGCAGGCTTGCATCGAGCCCGTCATCACGCAATTGGGCGACGGCCTGCTCGCCGCGGCTGCTATCGCGAGCGCCGATCCAGACGAAGAATCCGGCCTCGGCAAGTCCTTTGGCAATCGCCAGTCCGATGCCTTTGTTTGCGCCGGTGACGAGCGCTTGTCGTTTGATAGTCATCGTGGAAATCCTCGGAATTCGAAGGTGCTCTTTCTTTTGAGCTGGGAACGTGAAAGATCCGTGCCCCATCCCCCGTTCGGGTGGCGAGCCGGGGATGGGACTTGGCGTCTTGTCAGGCGATTTGCGCTACGGCATCGCTTTGCGCACCTTTGACGTGGTGGCTCAGGTCTCCAGCAAAACGCAAGGTCACTTCACGCCGCGTGAACCGCCATTCCCCATCCTGCAGTTCGAACTGGTCGAGGTATTTGCCGGCGCAAATAGGCTGCAAGGGGAAGCCGTCAAGCTGTTGATGCACCGTGTAGTAGCTTTCCGAACGGGCGTTATCGCCTGAAGGGGCGACATCAATCAGCACGTTAGTGATCGAATGCCACGTGCGCGGCGTACCATCGGCATGTGTCTGAAGGCCAGCTTCGAAGAAACCCAACAGCCCCTCTACCGACGAGGCCTCGTTGCCCAGCACATGAATGACCGCATGCTGAAGCACCTCGGCCACACCCGTGAAATCTCCACTATCAAGACGGTGGATGTAGGTGGCGTGAAGGCGGTGAATGGCACTCTCGGCGGCAAGGCGTGTGAGTATGTCTGGTGAGGGAGTCATGGCGTTCTCCTGGGCCTGGGCCCACAAATGAATGGTGTACAGCGGTGGCCATACGTTTGATGCGCTCGGCAGGCGACCTTGGCGGCAATCCAATAGGGCGTCGGACGGAGGAGGAGCAGCGACACAGCGATCTAGGACTGCGAGGCTCCGCCATCTGCGAACAGCTCGACACCGTTGATATAGCTGGCGGCGTCACTGGCCAGGAAAGCCACGGCAGCGCCAATCTCATGGGCTTGGCCGATACGCCCGATGGTGCTTTTCTCACCCAAGGACTCGATCACCGCTTCAGCGTGTTCCGCGAGCATACGGCGCAGTGACGAGGTATCCACGGGGCCCGGGCTCAAGAGGTTGATGCGCACCCCGCTGCCTTTGATATCGAGCGTCCAGCTTCTGACCAGCGTGCGCAGTGCCGCTTTGGTTGCGCCGTAAACACTCAATCCTGGGCCGGGGTCGATGGAAGCAGTAGAGCCAATGATGACAATGCTGCCGCCCTTGCCCATGTGCGGCAGCGCGCCCTGAACGGTGAAGGTCACGCCCTTTACGTTAGTGCTGAACACGCGGTCGAAATAGGCTTCGGTGATGCTGCCAAGCGGAGCGATCTCGCCCATACCGGCATTGGCAACGAGCACATCGATTCGGCCATGGCGGGTCTTGATTGCGTCAAACAGCGCAGCGAGATCGGCTATCACCGATACGTCCGCGACCACCGCGCTGGCCCGGTCTCCCAGCTTCGCCAGGGCCTCGTCCAGTTGTTCCTGGCGACGCCCGGTAATCACCACCGTGGCGCCCTGCCCCGCCAGCTCCTGGGCGATGGCAAGGCCTAATCCCGAGGATCCTCCGGTGACGAGAGCGACTTTGTCTTGAAACTGCATGCTGATGCTCCTGTGAGTACTGGTAGGGATGAATTTATATAGCGAACACTACATAGCTCTGATGAGCAGCGCAATACATTTAGTGATTGCTATATAAATCATTCATGCGGCACCGTGCAGTTGCCCTGCCATATAGCGGTCGCTACAATCATGACCCCACCATCGAGATCACCATGAACGACAAAATTCGCCAACGCCGCCCTGCTTTCGACAGAGAGGCTGGGGTCGCCATCGCTCAGGCCATGTTCCACCAGCGCGGCTTCGATGCCGTTAGCCTCACGGATCTGGTCGAAGCCATGGATATCAAGCCGCCCAGCTTCTACGCTGCGTATGGCAGCAAGGCTGAGTTGTTCGAGAAGGCCATGCTGCGCTATGCCAGCGAGAATGCGTTGCCGTTGGACAAGCTGCTCGCTCCGAATCGACCTGTACCTGAAGCCCTCGCCGCCCTGCTCGTCGCGGCGGCCAAGCAGTATGCAAAGGACAGCATTCTGCGAGGCTGCATGATCACTGAGGGTACGCGTGCGGACGACGAGGCGGCCCGCCAGATGGCTCAGGCTCTGGCGGACGGGGGCGTGAAGGTGATTCGGGATTATCTTGATCGAACATTGCCTGAAAAAGCCCAGTGCCTGACCGACTACCTTTCGATTACCCTGCGCGGGCTATCGTCCGCAGCGTGTAACGGCATGCCGCGCAAACGGCTGATCGAGGCCGCGCAGACGGCGGGCCGGTTCATTGCGCATGAGCTGGGGAAAGAGCAGCAAACGACCCGTTAGCGCATACGCCCGTCACCTAGCTCCACATTCCGAACTCAGCTGTTCTGTCCACCATCCACATTCAGCGTTGCTCCCGTGATGTAAGCGGCATCCGGGCCCACCAAGAACGCTACGGCTGCGGCGACTTCTTCGGGCTGGCCATATCGACCCAAAGCCGTCATCTGCTTGACCATCGACGCCATGTCACTGGTCTCAGGGTTCAGCTCGGTATTGATGGGACCGGGCTGGATGGTATTGACGGTGATATGACGCGGCCCCAGATCTCGAGCCCAAGCCCGGCCATATGCGGCAACTGCGGCTTTGCTGGCTGCGTAGCCGCCAATGCCGGGAAACGGCGCGCGGATGGCGAACATGGTGCCGATTGACACGATACGGCCGCCGTCTGTGAGCAAAGGCACGGCTGCGCGTACTGCTGCGACGACACCGCCGATATTGATGGCTTGCTGGCGATCCAGCTCGGCGATGTCCGCCTGGGGATCGCCGATAACGCCCGTTACGAAGACGCCTGCGTTGTTGACCAAAATGTCCAGCCGACCGAAGTGCTCGTGTGCTTTGCGGACAAACGAAGCGACTGCATCGCTATCCGCCTGATCGGCCGCAACCGCCAACACCTTCACGCCTAGGGCTTCAATCTCGCTGGCCACCGCCTTCGCACGCTCTGGCGAGCTGGCGTAGCTGAAAGCGATATCGGCTCCCTCCGCTGCCAGGCGCCTTGCAATAGCGGCACCGATGCCGCGTGATGCGCCGGTAATCAGCGCCACTTTACCTCTCAAAAACTGAGTCATGGGGTGTCCTTTATGAAACGTGAGCGCTGCGGGTCGCAGGCCAGAGCAATCACAGTAAGCGCCATCTCCGGCGGGATAAACTGACCAAAGAGGTATATAAAATCCCTGAACGGGTGATAATCGATGGCTCTCATCGCTGCGGATTTCCCATGGACTATTTTCTGGCCGTAAAAGCGTTCAATCGCATCGTGGAGACAGGAAGCTTCGTCAAGGCAGCCACGCAGCTCGACCTGCACCCCAACGTTGTGACCAAACTGGTCCAAAGCCTGGAATCGCACTTGCGGGTCAGGCTGCTTAACCGAACGACCCGCCGCGTGACGTTGACCCGCGAAGGCGATTTTTACTATGAACGGATGAACCGGGTACTCGACCAATGGCTGGAGGTCGAGTCGGAAATCGCCCTCACCCACGCCAATCCCAAAGGCCGTATACGGGTAGACATGGGCACGACCATTGCCACGCACCTGGTGATACCGGCCCTCGCAGCCTTCAACGCCCGCTACCCCAACATCCAGATCGAAATAGGTGCCAGCGACCGTACCGCAGACCTGGCAAGCGAAAACATCGACTGTGTCATTCGCGGCGGTGATCTTCGCGACTTCTCCCTGATCGCCCGTCGCTTGGGAAGCGTGGAATTCGTCACCTGTGCGACCCCTGCCTATCTCGCTGCGCGCGAACCGCTTTGCCATCCCTCGCAGTTGGAGAACACTCACCCGGTGGTGCGGTACGCATTCCCTTCCTCCGGCAAACACAACCGGGTCGAACTCGTGCGAGGTGACGAGCAGATAGTGATCGAAGGCAACTATGTGGTGGCCGTCAACGACAGCAACGGCTACCTGGCTGCCGGGCTAGCAGGGTTGGGCGTGCTCCATACGTTGCGCTTCATGGTGCAGCCTCATCTGGAATCAGGCGAACTGGTTCCCGTGCTGGAGGACTGGTCGGCGCGCGCCAACACCCTCTCGGTGGTGTACATGCCCAATCGGCATCTGAGCGTGCGAGTCCGAGCATTTGTCGATTGGCTGGTCGAATACTTTGCGACGCACCCGCACGTGATCGCTTGAATGACATCGGCAATACGTGACCCCACGTGTTGCCCTCTTATTACAACGGTCAATAGCCAACCCCACGCACGCCGCCCGAAGCGCGAATGGACTCTCCGGTGATCCAATGTGAATCCTCGGAGGCGAGGAAGACCGCCAGCGCAGCGATATCTTCTGGCTCACCAAAGCGCCCTAGCGGCGTTCCCGCCAGCAGCTTCTCGCCCAACTCTCCGGCAAAGTTGCCGTGAGTACCTGGTGTATTGGTATGCCCTGGCAAGATGGAATTGACTCGGATGCCCCGTACGCCCAGCTCTCGCGCCAAAGCAAAGGTCAAGGTATCGACAGCGCCCTTTGTGGCCGAGTACACGCTGGAGGCCAGGTAGGGGTCGGTGCTGAGGATGGAGCTGATATTGATGATGCTACCCTTGGCACCCAGCAGTTTGACCGCCTCGCGCACTGCAAGCAGGTAGCCCAGCACGTTGAGGTTGAACTGTTTATGGAAGGCCTCTTCGGTGAGGTCATCGATCATCTGGAACACCGCCACGCCCGCGTTGTTGACCAGGATATCCAGGGTTCCATGCTCAGCCTTTACGGTAGCGAACAGGCGCACGACATCGGCGCCGATACTCATGTCGGCCTGTAAGGCATAGGCGCTGCCTCCCAGCTCGATGATGTGTGCAACTACCGCGTCAGCCTCGATATGGCTGGATGCGTAATTGACGATTACTGTCGCGCCTTGCGCCCCAAGTGCCTTGGCAATGCCAGCGCCGATACCCTTGGAGGCGCCGGTGACTACCGCGATTTTTCCTTCGAGTTTCATATTCGATTTTCTCTGAGTGAGGGTTCTACTGAAGGCTCGTCGCCACCGGCCTCTGGCCGAAACGCAACGAGCCGCGTGCCCCAGTATTCGCCCCCTGCTGCTCCAGCGTGTGCCGATTTCTCGCACATTCCTGCCTATTCTTCTCACATGGCTTGCGCTGCCCCGGTAACAGGGCCATCGTCTCGCCATGGACAACGCGATGGCCGAACTGCGCAGCATCGTGATGCGCGCACACGACAAATGGACCGATACGGGATTGCCTCGCGTGCAAATGGTCCGCGCCGAGGCCTGCGCCGACCAGGTCTATCAGCCCATGCTGCATCTGGTGCTTCAGGGGCAAAAGACGCTGTCCATAGGGGATGCCGTGTCTCGATACATGGCGGGCAGCTATTTTCTGGTCCCCGTGGATGTACCTGCGACGGGTCAGATTCACAGTGCAGCCACTGACCAACCTTACCTTGCTGTGAGCCTCACCCTGGACCCCGTGGTGATCTCGACGCTGTTGTTTGAAGACCCCAGCACCGCCAAGCTCTCCAGCGGCTCCTGCTTTGAACCTGTGCAGGCACCGGCCGAGATGATCGATGCCTGGTTGCGGATGATGAGATTGATGGATCGCCCCCATGAGGCTGCGGTTCTGGGCCCCATGGTCGAGCGCGAGATCCTGTTCCGCGCATTGCAGGGTCCACTGGGCGGGGTGCTGCGAGACGTTGCGCGTCCGGAGGGTCGACTGGCGCAAATTCGACGGGCGACCCAGTGGATCCGCGAACACTACACCGAGCCGTTTCGCGTAGAGCCTCTGGCGATGATGGCGGATATGAGCGTGGCGGCCTTCTACCGCCATTTCAAGTCGGTGACCGCCATGACGCCCATCCAATACCAGAAGCGCCTGCGTTTGCTGAGGGCGCGCTGGCTGCTGCTGTTCGACACGCGAGATGCCACCTCGATTGCCTACACCGTGGGCTACGAGAGCGCCTCGCAATTCAGCCGCGAATACGCACGACTGTTCGGTCTGCCGCCGGCGCGCGACGCGGCGAGATTCAAACTGCCGCCCGCCATCGACGCAAAACCCGTACAACGAAGCTTCGGGCGGTGAAACCGGTCAAATCAGCAGCGTGCTCATTAACCGTGCTGCCAGTTCTTGAAGACGAATTCCAGGCTGTACCCGTCCGGGTCCAGCACATTGGCGGCGTAGTAATCGGGGTCGTAGTGCAAACGCGCGCCAGGTGCGCTGTTGTCACTACCGCCATTGGCTAGCGCCGCAGCATAGGCGGCTTCAACCTCGGCCTTGCTGCGTGCAACGAACCCCACATGCAGCGCCCGCGCTTCGACAACGCCCTTACGCAACCAGAAGAACATCCGCCCATTGGCGCCAAACCCTTTCAAGTCAGGATGCCCGGGTGGGCCATCCTTGCCGTCGTAGTCCAATCGTGCGGTGATGCCTAACGGCGCGAGCGCCGCTTCATAGAAAGCTATAGAGCGTGCAATGTCGCTGACCGACAGGAAAATATGATCCAGCATGGGTGACCCCCCTCAGATGATGTAGCCGCCAGGAGCCTTCACAGTAAGGGACTGGGGCTTCATGGGCGCGACGGTTCCTACTGCGAACCTGCCTGTTTCTGCTTTTTGCTTGCGCTGGGGGCCAAAGCCACGTCAGCATGCTCGGCATGAACAGCCAACTGAATGAACTGCGCAGCCTCGCCGCCAAGGCCGAAAACCGTCGCACCGAGACGGGCATCCCTCGTGTGGCGATGGTCCAGGGCAAGATCCCGGAGCACATGCTCGCCGCGGTCTACGACCCGATGATCAACCTGATTTTACAGGGCAGTAAAACCATGACGGTGGGCGACCGTACGTTGCAGTACGACCCAGCGACCTATTTCGTCATGTCCATCGAGCTGCCAGCCGTGGGCGCTGTCCACCCTGCCGCCACAGGGGAGCCATACCTGGCGGTCAGCTTGACGCTCGATCCCATGGTGCTGTCGACACTGCTGGCGGACCTGCCCAAACCTGCCGAGCGTCACGACAAGGATGCAGGCTTTTCAGTCGCCGCCACCACACCCGAATTGATGGACGCCTGGGTGCGGATGCTGCGCTTGATGGGCAAGCCAGATGACATCGCAGCACTCGCCCCTGCTTATGAGCGCGAAATTCTGTTCCGGGTTTTGCAAGGCCCCCATGGCTGGATGCTGCGAGAAATCGCTGCTCCCGACACCGCCATGGCCAGGGTCAACCAGGCGATACAATGGATTCGTCGTGACTACGCCGAACCCATCAGGATCGAGAGCCTGGCGCAGAAAGCAGCCATGAGCGTCTCGGCGTTTCATCGCCACTTCAAGGCAGTCACCACCCTGAGCCCCTTGCAATATCAGAAGCGTGTGCGCCTGCTGCAAGCGCGTATGCTGATGATCGCCAGTGCCAAAAGCGTCACCTCGGCGGCATTTGAGGTTGGCTATGAAAGCGCTACCCAATTCAGCCGGGATTACGCACGGGTGTTCGGATTACCCCCGGCCAGGGATGCAGGGAGAATTCTGGCAGCGACAAAACGCTAGGATCGGCTGAGAATCCACCTGACCGAAAGAGACACCCAAAATCTGGCCATCCCCCCGCCCTGACCGCAAATCACAATACGCTCACTCCTCACCAAGACGCGCCTGGTAAGCCTGCCGGGCCGCCTCGATGCTTTGCCGATGTCGCTCTGCCCATAACCACACGCCGCAGAACGCCTCCCCCAGGCTCATACCCATCTCCGTCAGGCGGTATTCCACTTTTGGCGGCACCTGGGGGTACACCGTTCGCACCAGCAAGCCATCGGCCTCCATCTGGCGCACCGTCTTGGTCAGCATTTTCTGGCTGACGCCGCCGACCTTGGCCGTCAGTTGGGTGAACCGCAGGCAGCCGTGTTCAGCCAGGGCCTCGATCACCAGCATGGTCCACTTGTCAGCAATGCGGCCGATGATCTCGCGTACCAGCTCGTCCAGTTCGGGGTCCCGTGCATCGCCGCCATGGGGCCATTGCGGAGGGCGTGTGGTGGGTTGCATCGGGTCGCTCATTTGCCATGGTTTCCGCTTGGTAAGTACAGCACTTTCAGGCGCCTACTTCCGTAACGCCCCTATCGGTCCTATGGTAGGGCAAGTCGCCCCGTACGGGGTACGTCATCGTTGGGATCACACGGGAGACACGCAATGGAAACCACAGGCAATACGATCCTGGTCACCGGCGGCGGCAGCGGCATCGGCCGCGCGCTCGCCGAAGCCTTTCTCGGCTTGGGTAATCAAGTCATCATCGCCGGGCGTCGCGAGTCGGTCCTCAAGCAGGTGGTGGACGCCAATCCGGGCATGGCCTACGCCGTACTCGATACCAGTGACGCCGACGATTCGAAACGAGTCGCCGAGCGATTGATCGTCGACTACCCGAAGCTCAATGTAGTCATCCATAGTGCTGGCATCATGCGCGGAGAATCCCTTCAATCGGGCGCCACGGAACTGGAGGTCACCGTCGCCACCAATCTGGTCGGCCCCATCCGTCTGGATGGCCTGCTGGTGCCGCATTTCCTCAAGCAGCCGCATGCAGCCGTGGTGACGGTTTCATCCGGCCTGGCCTTCGTGCCCCTTGCCTTGACCCCAAGCTATTGCGCTACCAAGGCCGCCGTGCACTCCTACAGCCAGTCGCTGCGCTACCAACTGAAAGACACCGCCATCAAGGTCCATGAACTGGTACCGCCCTACGTCCAGACCGAACTGATGGGCGATCGTCAACTCAACGATCCCCACGCCATGCCGCTGCGGGATTTCATCGAGGAAGTCATGAACATCTTCCAGAACTCACCTGACGCTGAAGAGATCCTGGTCGAGCGGGTCAAGCCGCTGCGCTTCGCCGAAGCCAACGGCGGGTATGCCGAGTTCGTCAGGCACTTCAACGACCAGATGGTCGCAGCGCGAGTCGGCGAGTAGGCCAGATCAAACCCTAACCAATACCCACAATCCCAACTAGGCTATCTGCAATCGCTAAGTGGACAGCGGCGAAATACATTGGGCGAACTGGCGGTGAGCATGGATAGGTTTCAGGAAATGAAGGTGCTGCTGGCCGTCGCTCAGGCGCAGAGCTTTGCAGGCGGCGCCAGGCTGATGAGGATGTCGCCGCCCAGTATCACCCGTGTGATAGCGGGTCTTGAGAAGCGCTTGGGCGTCTTGCTGCTCGCACGCAGCACCCGAAGTGTACGGTTGACCGAAGCTGGACGGCGCTATGTAGAGGACTGCAAGCGCATCCTGCTCGAAGTCGAGGCGGCTGAGGAGCTCGCCAGCGGAAGCGGTATGCGAGCTCGCGGAGACCTGACAGTGACCGCATCGGTCATGTTTGGCGAACAGTACCTGATACCTCTGATCACCGAGTATCTGGCGGTCCATCCCGAGGTGACAGTAAACACACTGCTGGTGGATCGCCTGGTGAACCTGGTGGACGAAGGCGTCGATGTCGCCGTACGGATAGGTGAGTTACCCGATACCAGCCTGCGGGCCGTAAAGGTCGGACAGGTCTCTATGGTCGTATGTGCTGCGCCGTCGTTGCTCGATCGCGTCGGCAGGCCTGTGCAACCTGCGGATGTCATGAAACTCCCCATCGTGATGTCGTCGGCCAGTGCCCTGCTCACTGACTGGCGCTTCACCGTCGGCAACAAGACCCTGACGCTACACCCCTCGCCGCGGATGGTCGTCAACTCCAATCATGCGTCGATCAAGGCCGCGTCAATGGGCTGGGGTCTGACTCGGGCATTCTCCTATCAGGTGGCCGACTCGGTCGCGAAAGGTGAGTTGGAAATCCTGCTCAAGGACTATCAGACACCTGTGCTGCCGGTGCATATCCTGTATCAGAGCGGCGAGCGGATATCGGCCAAGGTACGTACTTTCGTTGATTATTGTTCCGCGCGACTCGCGGCGGATTCGGCGCTACGAGCTTTCCCGGTGATATAGGCGTGGGCCGCCGCTGTGAGGCCCGGACATGCCAGCCAGTGGCGCGGCGCGATGGCCTCGACGGCGGTGTGTCGCCGATGACTGTCCACATTCAGGAAAACGAAATTATGTATTGCACGGCGCGGTGATTCTACCCGGCTGCGGATGAGCGCACTATCGCTCCACCAACGTAATAACCGCCACCGGGGTTTGCAGCTGCGTTGTTTCCCATGCCCAAACAACAAGGAGCCTGCACCATGGCAAATCCCATCAAGCTGTATCGCCACCCTCTTTCCGGCCACTCCCACCGCGTCGAGCTGCTGCTGTCGCTGTTGGAGCTGCCCACCGAACTGGTGTTCGTCGACCTGGCCAAGGGTGACCACAAGAAAGCCGCGTACCTGGCTATCAACGCCTTTGGTCAAGTGCCGGTCATTGACGACAATGGCACGCTGATCAGTGATTCCAATGCCATCCTGGTCTACCTCGCCAAGACATACGGCAGTGGTAGCTGGCAGCTACCGGACCCCATCACTGAAGCGCGCGTTCAGCGCTGGTTGTCGGTGGCGGCCGGCCAGGTTGCCTACGGTCCTGCCGCCGCAAGGCTGATCACGGTATTTGGCGCCGCATTGAATGCCGAGGAAGTCATCGCCCGTGCGCATACCCTGCTAAAGGTGATGGAGACCGAACTCAGCGACAGCCCATTCCTGATCGGAAGCGAGCCTAGCATCGCCGATGTGGCCAACTACAGTTACATCGCCCACGCACCCGAGGGCAACGTATCGCTGGCGCCGTATCCAAATGTGCGGGCCTGGCTGCAACGTGTGGAGGCACTGCCTGGATTTGTGCCCATGCAGCGCACTGCCGTGGGTTTGCAAGCCAACTGAGACCTGTATCGCCCAGGAGCGCCCGCCATGGATCATCTGCCCAAGCACCGTATCTCCCCCTGGCATGCTGGCGAGAAGTTACTTCAGCAGAAGGTCTACGCCTCGGATCGTATGGAAGTGATCGGGCAGAAGGTCATTCGCGACTACATGCCCGATCAGCACCGGGAGTTCTATTCCCAGCTGCCGTTCATGGTGGTGGGCGCGGTGGATAACCACGGTCGGCCTTGGGCTACCTTGCTTGAAGGAACGGAGGGGTTCGTCACCTCTGCCGACCCGCGGCACTTGCTGCTTGCCGTGCAACCCGACCCGCACGACCCTGCCGCGTCAGGCCTGCAGGCAGGCAATGCTATCGGTATGCTGGGCATCGAGCTGCATACTCGTCGGCGCAATCGCGTCAATGGCGTCATCCAGCGCGCTTCAGCGCAAGGGCTTGGAGTATCGGTCGAACATTCCTACGGCAACTGCCCCAAATACATCCAGGAGCGCGCCTATACACGGGTGGCCGAGACCAGCGTCCAGCGGGCACCCCGCCAGGATTGCAATGGCCTGGACGATTACACCAGCGCTCTGATCAGCGCAGCCGACACGTTGTTCATCGCCAGCTACGTCGATCATGATGCCCACCACCGATCGGTGGACGTATCCCATCGCGGCGGACGTGCCGGTTTCGTCAAGGTCGACGGCAATCGGCTGACCATTCCCGACTACGCCGGCAACCTGTTCTTCAACACGCTGGGAAACCTGCAAACCAACCCCGTCGCCGGGTTGCTCTTCATCGACTTCGCGACCGGCGACATGCTGCAACTGAGCGGACGTACCGAGCTGCTGCTGGACAGCCCCATGATCAAAGCCTTTGAAGGGGCCGAGCGCCTCTTCACCGTCGAGGTCGAACACGTGGTGCTGCGCCCGGCCGCCCTGGCCATTCGTTGGCAATTCCACGACTACGCGGCCACCAGCCTGGCGACCGGCACCTGGAAGGAAGCCGAGGAGCGCATGCGGCAGCTCGAACAGCGTAGGCAATGGCAGCAATGGCGAGTCACGCGAGTACAACAGGAAAGCCGCGATATCCGCTCGTTTTATCTCGAACCACAGGACAGTGTCGTGGTGCCATTTGCCCCAGGCCAGCACCTGCCCCTGCGCATCGCGGTCAGTAATGACGAGCTTCTGGTCAGAACCTACAGCATCTCCAGCGCACCTTCCGACGGGCATATCCGCATCAGCGTGAAATTGCAGGGCGGTGCCTCGCAGCACTTGCACGAGAATGTGCAGGTGGGAGATATGCTGGAGGTGCGGCCACCCGTGGGCAGCTTTACCCTGGTCGACGACAACCTGCGACCGGTGGTGTTGATCGGTGCGGGTGTGGGCATCACCCCGATGATCTCGATGGTCCGGGAGCTGGTGGCGCAAAACCGGCAACACCGCACTATGCGCACCATCCATCTATTTCAGAGCGCCCGATCCTTGGCAGATCTGCCCTTTCAGCTGGAACTGACGCAACTGGTTCAGCACTCGGACGCCATGCTGCACATCCACCGCGTCCTCAGCAATCCCAGTGCCGAGGCGCAGCTTGACCGTGACTACCAGGTGGCAGGCCGGCTGACCTTCGCCCAGGTCAAGGCGCGACTGTCGCTGGATGACTACGATTTCTACCTGTGCGGCCCGGGCGGTTTTCTCCAGGACATGTACGACGGCCTGCGTGAGCTGAACATTCCAGATCAGCGCATCCACGCCGAGGCATTCGGCCCGTCGGCGCTGCGCCGGTCGCAAGCCGAACCACCAGCAACGTTGGCACAGCCACCGGCGGCGACGGCGCCGGTGCCCGTGTATTTCTCGGCGTCCGCCACCGAGGCGCGCTGGAAGCTCGACAGCGGCAGCTTGCTGGAACTGGCGGAAAGCCGCGGTCTTTCCCCCGAGTTCAGCTGCCGGGGTGGCTCGTGCGGAACCTGCGCCGTGCGGCTCATCAGCGGCGCCGTGCACTACACCAACCCACCGGCGCAATTGCCGGACGGCAACAATGTGCTGATCTGCTGCGCTGTACCCGCAGTGGTCGAAGGCGCTCAACAGCCTCTGGTGCTTGATCTTTAGCAAGAACGGGTTTCAGGGGGTCACAATGTCGAACATGGTCGGGAACGTATCGAGTAATGCCAGCAACTCACTGACCTTGCCGGCGTCGCCTTCGACCTTGGCTTTACCCGCATTGACTTCCTGGTCCAGCGTCAATCCACCCATCATGAGGCCAGCAAAGCCAAGCTTGTCCACAGTCAGCGTGGCATCAGGTTTGTCGAAAACCTTGTCGGCGCTGTAAATCACCACACCGTTGCGCAACTCAAGCGCATAGTTCACACCGTCCGGCTGCTTCCAGTTCAGCTGCAGGTGCTTGCCGATGGCTTTGGGGCCGTTGATGCGAACGCCCAGATAGTCGAGCAGCAGATCGGGACTCATGGCCGCCACCATGTCGGCACTGGAGGTGCTGATGCCGGGTACTTTCGGCACGCCATTGCGCAGCTCGTACGCGCCCATCAGGTATTCGTTGCGCCAGGTTGGGTTCTCGGTCTGGTAACCCAGTTGCTCGAACGCATCGGCTTGCAGATTGCGCGCCTCCTGATTGCCCGGATCAGCGAATACGACATGCTTGAGCACTTCTGCGGCCCAGCGATAATCGCCCTGGGCTATCGAGGTTCTTGCTTTGGTGAGGATCGCGTCCGCGCCGCCCATGAACTCGACGTATTTTTTGCCTGCCTCTGCCGGAGGCAACGGGTGCAGGTTGGCGGGATTGCTGTCGTACCAGCCCAGATAGCGTTGGTAAATGGCCTTGGCATCGTGGTTGACCGAGCCGTAGTACCCACGGTTATGCCACTGTTTGCCGGTGCTGTCGGGCAGTTGCAGTTGCTCGGCGATCTCGGTCATGGTGAAGCCTTTGTTCGCCAGGTTCAGAGACTGGTCGTGGATGTACTTGAACATGTCCCGTTGATCGGCAATGAAATTGACGATGCGCTGTTGCCCCCACATCGGCCAGTGGTGCTGGGCGATGACGATCTCGACCTTATCGCCATGGGTGTTGATCGCCTGATTCAGAGTCTTCCACCAATTCGCTGCGTTGCGCACCTGCGCGCCGCGCAGGGTGTAGAGGTTATGCAGCGTATGGGTGGCATCTTCAGCGGTGTTCAGCAGCTTGAACTGCGGGAACCAGATGAGCATTTCCGACGGCGCTTCGGTGCCCGGCGCCATCTGGAATTCCAGATCGACACCGTCGATGTTGCGTGTCTCACCGGTTTTGGTGATGGTGTCGGTGGGCGGGATCAGAGTGAAAGTGCCGAATGAGGTGGTCTTGCCCAAGCCAGCGTCGAGTTGGCCGCGAGCGCTGCGGGGCAGTAATGCGCCGTACTGGTAGAGCGTGCGACGACTCATGGCATTACCGGCCAGCACGTTCTCGCTCACGGCCTCTTCCAGGAAACCTTCCGGCGCGATGACCTTGACCTTGCCAGACTTCACGTCTTCTTCGCTGACCACCCCTTTCACGCCGCCGTAATGGTCCGCATGGCTGTGGGTATAGATCACCGCCACCACCGGTTTCTTCGGTCGGTTCTTGTAGTAAAGATCGAGGCCGGCCTTGGCCACCTCGGTGGTCACCAGCGGGTCGATCACAATCAGGCCGTTGTCCGTTTCGATGATGGTCATGTTGGACAGATCGAAACCACGAATCTGATAAACCCTGTCCGTGACCTTGAACAAGCCATTGTTCATGTTCAGTTCGGCGATGCGCCACAGGCTTGGGTTGACCGTATCGGGGGCCTCTCCCTTGATGAAGTCGTAACTGGTCAGATCCCAGGAGGTCTCGCCTTTGGCGTCCTTGATCGTCATCGGCACCAGAGTCTCGATGAAACCTTTTTTGGCATCTTCGAAATCCTGTTTATCGGCGAACGGCAACTCCTTGAGCACCGCAGCGTTGGCCTGGCGGGTTTGCTCACTCGCTTCTTTGGGCTCGACCTGAGCCAATGCAAGACCACTGTTCAGGCCTATCGCCAAGGCCAATAACGGATAACTTAACTTCATTGAAAACACTCCTGTGTCATGCAGTGAGTTACATGTTTGCTCGGCGAGGTCTACTCAATTGGCAAGGCGTTGCAATGATATTGCGCTCGTCCCGAGTCGGACGGTTCATCGACAGCAAACGATCTTGGTCAATGCCGTTTCTTCGAAGGACGTTCGTCTGCCTTGAATGGGCTTGAGTGCATGCATGCGACGTCCTTGTGCAGCCAAGAGGGGTGTATAGGCCGGAAACGGCAATAGGGAGCATAGCCTTGAAGCGAATGTTTGCTATCGATACTAGATATTTTTTTGGAAGCAAATGGACGAGCTACGCAGCATCCGAATAGTGGCCAATGAGTATTACCAGAGTATTTCGGGAAACTCGCCAGCTTTTAGGTTTATAAGCACGGATTGATTTATAACGCTTTCATGGGTGGACAAAAGTCCCATATCAAATGTTGTTTTTGCTCTGGCGGTTTCCACAGCCTCTGCTAGTTTTCAATGGCCCATGAGGATTTGCAAGCGGGCTCCATGCTTGGGTTGATAATTAGGGACAACATCATGAGCAGGCTACACTTTGGTAGAGCGGTCCTTATGACAGCTCTTGCTCCGCTAGCGTTGTGCGCCAATGCGGACAACGCCGACACCGCCAACAAAAGTAACAACCCGTTGAATCTGGCACCGGGGGCCAACCTGCAGGATTACTACACCCCGAAGCTTTATGACACCAACGTGCATACCAACGATGCGTTGCTACGAGGAACACTCCCCGTCGCCCCTGGGGACTTCATCGGTGTACCTCAAATCCTTCGTGCAACACTCCCGATCAGTACCCGTCCCGATCCACACGGCGGCTACAGTACCGGCATCGGCGATCTCAACCTTTTCGACATATTCCTGCTCAAGACCGAGGGCGTTCAGCTCGGGATCGGGCCGCAGATAACGGCGCCCACTGCTGCTCAGGATGAACTGGGTACCGGTAAATGGCAGGCGGGGCTTGCAGCCGTTGCAATCGATTCTTCACCCCGGGGGTTGTTGGGCGGACTGGTGCAATACCAGAGCTCGTTTGCCGGCGACAGTGATCGTCAGCATGTTGAAACCGCGACCTTCCAACCCTTCATCATTCACAACCTTCCCAAGGGGTGGTACCTGCGCTCGACCGGGACCTGGACCTTCGACCTGAAAAATGACACCCACTACATCCCGATTGGACTTGGGGTGGGCAAGGCATGGAAATCCGGAACCAATATTCTTAACGCATTCGTTGAACCTCAGTGGACAGTCGAGCGCAAAGGCGATGGTTTGCCGCAGTTCACAGTGTTTGCAGGTATCAACGTCACCTTTGGTAAATAGGTAGCTTTGTATGGATCATTTTGTTCGCTTGGCTGGCCGCACACTTCTTACCCTGGCCGTCAGTTGCGGCCTGGCCGCCCAGGCTCAGACGCTGGACACCCGTATTGGGCCAGTGGCAATGGAGGGAGAACTTCCGGCCCATGAGTCCATCGCCAAACTCTACTCGGAGCTGGATTTCCAGCAAGCCACCCAGAGCTATCTCTGGGCATTGCCGCTGGTTTCCTACGCACAGTGGCAAGGGGAGTTTCAAACCAAACTGGGCGCCAAGAGTGGCGACCTGATGGTGCTGACCAGTTACGAGGACAAATTGGGCGTCATCACAGCCAATGCGACGACGCCCTACATTCTCGGATTCGTGGATCTGAACGAAACGGGCCCGCTGGTGATTGAACTGCCACCGGGACCTACCGCCGGAGGCGTCGGCGATTTCTGGCAGCGTGCAATCATCGACATGGGCGAAACTGGGCCTGATAAAGGGAAAGGTGGAAAGTATCTGGTGTTGCCACCCGGTGCCCAGCCCCCCGCCGATGCCGACAAGTATTACATCGCCCATTCGGAAACCATGAATGTGCTGGTGGGGTTCCGTGTACTCGATCCTGACCCTGCCAAAGGCAAGGCCTTGGTTGAGCAGTTCAAAATGTACCCGTACAGCAATCGCACGGAGCCGAGCAAAACCAAGCTGCTTTCTCCGGGTGGTAAAGCCTGGTCGGGCACGCAACCTCGTGGCATGGCGTACTGGGAGCGTCTGCACCAGATCATCCAGAAAGAGCCGGTGAATGAACGAGACCGCTTCTACATGGCCATGCTGGCGAGTCTGGGAATAGAGAAGGACAAGCCATTCCAGCCGACACCCGCACAGAAAAAGGCGCTGGAAGAAGGCGCGCAGATGGGCGAGCTGATCGCGAAGGCCAACACCTTTGCCAAGCGGTTCCCTGGCGCCCAGTTCTGGCCAGATCGCCAGTGGGACACAGTGCTGAACATTGCCGAGCCTTCACAGCGAGTGGCGTTCTACGATCAGCTTTGGGAACGCAGTGCCTGGTTTTATGAGGCTGTGACCAACACCAAGGGCATGGTTTCAAAAACGCCTGGTCTGGGCCAGACCTATCTGGGTGCCTACACGGACAAGGACGGAAAGTGGCTCGATGGCGGCAGAAGCTATCGCTTGCATGTAGGGGCTAATCCGCCCGCCAAGCAGTTCTGGTCGATGACCGTCTATGACACCGACACCCGCTGCTTGATCGACAATCCCCAACGAAAAGCGGACCTGTCGTCCCGTCAGGACCTGAAGAAAAATCCGGACGGTTCGGTGGATCTGTATTTCGGCCCTGAGGCGCCCGAAGGATTCGAGAAGAACTGGGTTCAAACCGTGCCTGGCAAGCACTGGTTCAGTTACTTCCGCCTGTATGCACCGACCGAAGCCTATTTCGACAAGAGCTGGAAGCTTGATGACATCACGCCCGTGAACTGAACAGGAGATGGCGGTTAGCCCACCGAGAACAGCGATGAGTGACGATTACTACCCGTGGGCCACCGCGATAAGGAGCGACAGGATGCTCGGATTTCAAAGATTAACCATTCTCGGGGCGACGTCCCTGGCATTCACGCCCATGCTGGCGCTTGCTGACAATGCCAGGGACTGGCAGAACCTGCCGACTGATCTCAACATGGTGTTCGGGTATTACAACCGTATCGATACCAACACGCCGATCGACACGTCCCTGCCCATTGACGGGCTTTCGCTGAACGCAAATCTCTACATTGCGCGTTATGCCCGCTCTTTCGCTATCGATGGGCGCAACAGTGCTATCCAGATCTTGCAGCCATACGCTGATATCTCCGCGTCTTTCGATAACGCGCGGTTCTTCGATGGCACCAAACACAATGGCGGAATGGCCGATACGCAAGTAGTGCTGGTGCACAACCTATTCGGGGGCCCGGCACTGACCAAGGAAGAATTCGCGAACTGGACGCCTGAGACCTTTATGACAGGCGCACTCTGGGTCACGGCACCAACGGGCGACTACGACAAGGACCGAGTCATCAACATTGGGTCAAACCGCTGGGCCTTCAAACCGGAGATCGCCTTTGGCACGCCTATCGGCCCGACCTGGCTTGAACTGAACGGTTACGTCTCGCTCTACGGGGACAACGACGACTACCAAGGTAACCGAACACTCGAGCAGAAGCCTTTGTACGGCGTTGAAGGACACTTCAGTTACACCTTCAACCGTGCACTCTGGGCTTCTCTTGATGCCACTTACAATCGGGGTGGCGAAACCAGGATTGACGGGGATTGGCAAGACAACAAACAGGAGAACGCGCTACTGGGAGCCAGCATGGGCTTCATGCTGTCACCGCAGTTCGGTGGGCTCATCGCCTATTCCGACACAGTGTCTGAACGTACCGGCTCTGCTGACGTGAATACCTGGACGCTCCGACTCCAATACGCCTGGTAGGCCATCGAGGCCAACCGCATCTGACGAGATATCATTATGAGAACGCTGACGTTCAAAACGCTCTTGTGTTCCGCCATTCTGGGGGTGGGTGGTTGCGCCAGTACGCAGGTCGACCCCAGTCACTACTCTGGATTTCTCAAGGATTACAGTCGCCTCAAGGCTGATGAAAGCGTGAGCGGCGCGCCAGTGATGCGCTGGATCGATCCGGACATCAAGCTGGATAAATACACGCAGGTGTACATCGAACCCAGTCAGCTCTATCCCAAACCCCAACCTACAGCGGTGATCTCAGCACAAACCCTGCAGTCGATCACGCGCTACTACGACACGGCCCTCAAACGCGAACTGGGTAAAAACATGCGCTTGGCGGAGGGTCCCGGCGCCAACACCATCACCGTTCGACCTGCCATCACCGCTGTATCGACCAGCACCGAGCGCCTGAAGGCCTATGAGGTGATTCCGGTCGCGTTGGTGGCCGCCGCCGTAAATACAGCAGCCGGCGGGCGAGACCAAAGCGTCGAGATCGCCACCGAATCTGCATTCCTGGACGCGGCCACGAACGAGGTGCTCGCTCAGGTGGTTCGCAAAGGTAGCGGTAAATCTCTGGAGAACGACAAGGCGCAACTGACACTCTATGACGTCAAGCCAGTACTCGACGGTTGGGCAAGCGACATGCGCCTGACTTACGAGAAATTCAAAACGGGTAAGTAGCGGACCTGTAAACCGGGTGACTTGAGCCAGCAGTAAGGATCGATAGATCATGAGAGCAGCGGGCGAACAATCTGCCAATACACCACCGGAGGTACCATGAAGATCGCCCTCTTCAGCGCTCAGCCCTACGATCGAAGGTTTTTCGAAGAAGTCCTGCATCGAGACCATTCCGATAAAGATTGGGCGATCACCTACTTCGCCGACCGCCTCGACGCCGACACTGTTGCGCTGGCACAGGGCTTCGATGCCATCTGTGTATTCGTCAACGATCAGCTGGACGCCAAGGTTCTGCGGACGCTGAAGCAGTATGGCGTGGAGGCGGTGCTGCTGCGATGTGCCGGATTCAACAATGTCGATCTGACCGCCGTGCAGGCGCTGGGGCTGCACGTATCCCGCGTGCCCGCTTATTCCCCTGAGGCGGTGGCCGAACATACGTTGGCTTTGGTGATGACGCTGAATCGGCATACCCACCGGGCCTACAACCGGGTGCGTGAAGGAAACTTCATGCTCGATGGGTTGTTAGGGTTCAACCTCCATGGCAAGACGGTGGGGATTATCGGTACGGGGCAGATCGGCCTTGCCACTGCTCGGATATTTAAGGGCTTTGGCTGCCGAGTATTGGCGCATGATCCTGTCGAAACGCCGGACTTCATGAAGCTTGGGCACTATGCTCGCCTGGATCAGCTACTTGGCGAATCGGACATCGTCAGTCTGCATTGCCCGCTGAAGGATGCAACCTATCGCCTGATCTCAGCTGAAACGTTAACCCGAATGAAACCGGGGGCCCTGCTCGTGAACACGTCACGTGGCGCGCTGATCGACACCCGATCAGTCATCGACGCCCTGAAATCCGGCCACCTTGGCGCACTGGCCATCGACGTCTACGAGCAGGAAAGCTCGTTGTTCTTTCAGGACCACTCCAATGCCTATATTGACGATGAAATTTTCCTGCGCCTGACCACTTTCCCGAATGTCATCGTGACGGGGCACCAAGGATTTTTCACTCAGGAGGCGCTGGAGCAGATAGCCAGTACCACATTGCATAACCTGAGTTGCTACGTACAAGGTGCTGTGTGCGAGAACATCTGTTCGAAGGTCTAGCAACCCATCCCGTGTTGTCAGCGACGCTCGCTGGCCTGCCGTGCCGCGCCGACCATCCCATCTAGCCAATCCTGGTGACCGTTGATCATCGGGTTGGGCTTGGCCCTTGCCAGGTCTTGAGCGGGTAAGCCCTTTTGAGTTTCCTGCGTGAGGATCCGAACGCGACCGTCTGATAAGTCCTCGATCAGCCAAGCATGATGTACGTCTATACGAGTCTCGCCTTCGCCTGCCCAACCGTGCCAAGCCACCCGACCAGGCTGACCATCCATAGGTTGAACATACTCGGTACATTTCGCTTCTACCGGGAAACCAAAGGTTTCGAAGTAGAACCGCGCACCTACTTCCAATTGCGGCCCTTGAGCATTGTGAAAGCGGATGTTGGCTGAGTTGGCATAGTACGTGGGCCAGAGCGTCGCTGTGCTCAGCAGTGGCCAGATATCGGCAGCATTCATGCCCGCTACAATCATTTCGTTAGAGACAAAGTTTTCGGTGAAGCCCGGAAGAAAACCCTCGGGCCAAAAAATCTCGTTCATGCCAGGCACTCTGCTTGATGGAATCACCCTATAGTCCGTGCTAACTTGAAATAACGCCAATCGTCATATTTTATTTTGAGCATCATGAAATCTGATATCAGGAACCTCGACTTCAATCTGCTCAAGGCATTGGATGCGCTCCTCGACGAACGCAGCGTCACCCGCGCGGCCGAACGGTTACACCTCACTCAACCTGCCGTCAGCGGGATGCTCACTCGCCTGCGTGAAAGCTTTGGCGACCCGCTGTTTGTAAGAGCACAGCGAGGCATGGTGCCAACATTGAGAGGGGTGGAACTAGCGGGCCCGGTCAAGCAACTGCTGGGTGACATCGAACAAATGCTGCAGCCTCAAGCATTTGACCCAGCCACGGCGAGTATGACCACCACTATTGCCTCAACCGACTATGCCTTGAAAGCCATAGTAGTGCCTTTCTTGAGTGCACTAAGAGTAGTGGCACCAAATATCCGGGTTGCCGTGAAACCGATCGACACTCTGCAACTGACGACCCAGTTCGAGCGGGGGGAAGTCGATCTCGCACTACTGACGCCTGAAAGCACAGGGGCAATGCTGCACTCGGAAGCGTTATTCAACGAACGCTATGTTTGTGTGATGCGCACAGATCACCCTGACGCGACAGGCGAGGCTTTGACCTTGGATCGTTTTTGCACCTTGGATCACGTCCTCGTTTCACCCTCAGGCGGAGCGTTCCAGGGCGTGACTGATCAGGCCCTCGCTCAAGTCGACAGGTCGCGGCGAGTGATGGTCTCGGTGACAAGCTTTCTGGTGCTTCCGGAAATTTTGCAGGCCAGCGATCTTATCGCCGTAGTACCGCACCGGCTGGCGAAGAACATTACCGGCCTAGCGATAACTGACCCGCCTCTCGAGATTTCCGGATTCAGCAAGACCGTAGCCTGGCATGAACGCACGCACCATGATCCTGCCCAACGATGGTTGAGAACGTTGCTGATAGACACGTGCAGAACACTCGACTAGGTACGCTAGTGTGGGCGCCGCTCGGCGAAGGCGACTTAAGCAAGCAGTAAGGATCCATGCATCATGAGAGCAGCGGGCGAACAATGTTCCAATACACCACCGGAGGTACCATGAAGGTCGCCCTCTGCAGCGCCCAGCCCTACGATTTAGCTCGCCCGCCATCAACCGGCAAACATATGCCCGTTACATGCATGGCCCCCGGGCCGAGCAGGAAAGTGACAGCGTGAGCAACATCTTCAGGTGTTCCTGCGTGCCCCAGCGCAGAGCGGGCGTTTGCTACCCCAGCTTTCATCAGTTCAAGCCTGGGCGACTTGATGGGGCCCGGGGCCAACGCATTGACGCGAATCCCATGCTCGCCGTATTCAGTAGCCAGGCCCTGGGCCAGTAAATTCAATGCCGAATTGGCACATGCGCCGGGTAAATGCCGAGGGGGAGGAACGGTGCCGCCGCGACCACTGATGAACACGATGCTGCCGCCCTTCTGACTGATCATCGTCGGGATCACAGCCCGCGCAGCTCTGATTGAACCCATCAGTTTGGTGTCTAGTACCTCGCTCCAGTCCTTATCTTGTAGCGTCAGGAAGTCGCCGAAACGCGGGGTCGTGGTACAGGTCACCAGGCCGTCAATCCGGCCGTGCTTCAATACAATTGCCTGGGCTGCCGCCTCGACCGCCTGTGTGTCGGTCACATCCAGGCTCAGGCGTTGCACCCGTGAGCGACTGATCGGCAAGGTGTCCACGTTCCGCCCACTCACGATCACCTGAGCACCCAGCCCATGCAGACGCTCGCAGACAGCCCGCCCTAATGCACCTGAGGCGCCGGTAACCCAAATGACCTGCCGAGCCAGATCTTTCATACATCGCTCCAAAGCGTCTCAATGGTGGGCAAATCCTCCAGCCTTTCCAGCGAGGCGATGAATCGAGCCAAACGCGCCTGTTCAATACTGGGTTCAGCAAGTGCCGCACATGCGCGGGCCTTGGCTCGCCATTGCTCGGCAGACAGCGGCGATTCGGGCGATCCAGGCAGGGCGCGACAGATCTGCTCGTATACCTGACCTGTTTTCAGCGTCACGCGGATGCTCGCCGGCGCCAACTCATGGCGATTTTCGACGTCAATTTGCAAGTGAATGCGCGGGATCATGGCCTTTATCTGGTCATCCAGAAGTCGATCGGGTTGCAAGTCGTTCAAACTGATGGGGCCGCGTAAAAGCACGCTAGCAAGGTGATAACGCAGGTTGAATTGAGCAACCACCTGCAGATCACCTTGAACAGTGAAGTCGCCGCCTACCAACCGATGCATGAACGGCGAAATGATCCCCACAACCTGCTCTACCTGGTCCGCGCTGAATCCGACCCGCGCTCGGAGATCAAGCAGCGCTTGAATCCCCGCATGGCTGCATGCACACACCGGAAAGCCCTTGACGGCAGTATCGAGCAATTGCCAGTCGTGCCCCCAGCCCGCCAGCACGTTCTGATCGTCGCCGGGCTGGTACAAGGCCCGCATGCCGAACTTGCCTTCCAGCGCTTGACCTGGCCCGGTTGCCCCGGCCTCGGCCAGCAATGCAGCGAACACACCACTGCGAGCTGCCAGGGCTGGTTGCAACCGTTTGGTCAGGGTTTGCTCGATATTGGCCTGCTGCGTGCCAGCAGCCTGTGACGCCGCAAGCCCCAGCGCGTGAGTCAGACGAGGAACATCGAGCCCCATCAGCAAACCGCTGGCCAGTGCTGCACCGATAGGTCCGTAGATGGACGTACCCGACCACCCTTTGGATATACCCGTTGCGCAGCGCGCCAAGCGGCTGACCGTTTCGCTTGCAATGACGTACGCCCTGATCAGCTCTCGCGGCGAGCACTCGTATTGCTCGGCCATGGCCCAAGCCGCTGGCAGCGTGACCAGATCCGCATGTACGGCACCGTTGAGGCTATCGTAGTCAAGCGCTGCGGCATGCAGAGTGTTGAAGAACGTAGCGTCCATGGCCGACCAGGTTTGCTGCCGGTCGGCAAACCACACCCGACTCTGCCCGGATGACGGCGCTACCGCGCGCCCCATGGCGACGCTGGTCGCCTGACTCCTGCCCGCGGCGGCAACGATCAAGGTATCGGCTATCAGTCGCTTGGCCTTGTCGAGCACTGGCGTCGGGATGTCACCATAGGCAAGCGCTGATGCCGCGAGGGCGATTTGCCGGGTGATCGTATCAGCGGGCATGTTGATTGCTCGGTCGCGCCAGCCCCAGATGCTCACGCAGCGTACTGCCCTGGTAGTGAGTGCGGAACAGTCCGCGGCGTTGCAGTTCAGGTACCACCCGCTCAGTGAAATCACTCAGCCCCAGCGGTAACTCCGCGGGCATGATATTGAAACCATCGGCAGCCCCTTCCAGCAGCCATCGTTCCATCACATCAGCCACCTGTTCAGCGGTGCCGACAATGGTCAGGTGCCCCCGTGCGCCCACCACTCGCTGGTAGAGCTGGCGGATGGTCAGGTTATCCCGACGCGCCATATCGATCAGCAGTTGACGGCGGCTTTTCGGGCCGTTGGCTTCCGATAGCTCGGGTAATGGTCCGTCCAGATCGTAGCCACTCAGATCCACTTCGCCCAAGGTCGTCGCAAGGGTCGCCAGACCTACCTCCGGCAGTACCTGATCCTGCAACGCCTGAAACTTTGCTTCGGCCTCAGCCTGGGTCGCGGCAACCACCGGTAACAGACCCGGCATGATCAAGAGCTGATCAGGATCACGTCCCGCCTGGGCGGCCAAGGCCTTCATGTCGGCATAGAAATGCTGAGCGGCTTCGAGGGTCTGTTGTGCGGTAAAAATGACGTCAGCGGTCGCTGCACCGAGCCGTTTGCCTGTGTCTGACGAGCCCGCCTGGACCAGCACCGGGTGTCCCTGGGGTGGACGTGCCAGGGTCATCGGCCCTTTCACCGAAAAATGCTCGCCCTGGTGATTCAATACATGAAGCCTGGCAGGGTCGAAGAACTGCCCTGCCTGTTTGTCGTCAACGAATGCATCGTCCTCCCAGGTATCCCACAAGCCTTTGACCACGGTGAGGAATTCCTCGGCACGAGCATAGCGGTCACCATGCACGGCATGCTGGTCGCGACTGAAGTTGAGGGCTTCTGCCTCGTTGTTGGAGGTGACCAGGTTCCAGCCCGCACGACCCTGACTGATGTGGTCCAGTGAAGCGAAATGACGCGCCAGTGTGTAAGGCTCGTTGTAGGTGGTGGTGGCGGTCCCGATCAACCCGATACGTTGGGTAACCATGGCGAGCGCGGACAGCGCAGTGACCGGGTCCCAATGAATCGAGCGCGCCGTGTGTTGCAGCGCATTGATGTCGTTGGCGCCCCGCATGGCATAGGAGTCCTGAATGAACAACAGATCGAACAGTGCGGATTCGGCGAGCTGGGCCAGTTCAACCTGGTGGCGAAAGTCTCGGCCCGCATCCGCTGCGGCCTGAGGGGCGCGCCAACCAGCAATGTGGTGACCGGTTTCCTGAAGAAACAACCCCAAACGCAATTGACGGCGCATGATGTCTCCTCAACGCTGCAGCGTGGAATCGAAGGTGGCGCCTAACTGCGCCTGCCCGATGATTTGCGCCGTGCGGTCATGGCCGGCATGCACCACGAAGGTCTCGATGTTGCGCGCAGTGCGTCCCAGCGGATGTTCTTCGAATTGAGCGGTGGCGCCCGCCGAATACAGCACACTTTGCAGCGTGTTGAAGGCGGTGCGTGCAGCCGTGGATTTGGCACTCATGGAGCGCAGCTCGGCCTGAACCACATCGGCACTGCGCCAGCCTTGCACGGCACTGTCGAACATCGCTGCAGCGGCATCCATCTGCATTTTCACCTCACCGACCCGCAATTGGGTGTAAGGGTCGTTACCCTTGTTGCGACCACGCTGATAGTCCAGATACCAATCGAACAGACCCTCGGTGGTGCCCAGGTAATTGGCGGCAAAGCCCAGGTGGAAACGACCCTGCCAGCGTTGGCGGGCAAAGGCACCTGGCTCGCCGAGCAGATGGCTGTCCGGCACGAAGACATTGTTCAGGTGCATGATCGGGCTGCGCGCGCCACGCATACCGTGGGGCTGATACCACGCATCGTCCCAGGAGACGCCCGGCATGTCAGGGGTGATCAGCATCATTTGCAGGTTATCCAGATACCCCTCAACGCCGTCCAGCGCCACGGAAGTGATGATCAGGTCTGCAATCGTGCCGTTGGTGACGAAATTCTTCACTCCATTGACCAGCCAGCCGCCGTCGACCCGGGTCGCACGGGTTTTCATCTCATACATATTGATCCGGCCCGGCTCGCTGCCCACTGCCGAGAAGATGCTGAATTTTTCCAGCGCCGGTTTGACGAACAGTTCGATCTGCTCGGGCGTACCCACCGCCTCCAGCTGCCACAGCGCATGGTTATGCAACTGGAAACAATGCCCGGTGGCGCTGTCGGCACGGCAAATAGTGCGCAGCATGTTCAGAAACAGCTCAGGCTGCGTCCCTTTGAGACTGCCATCCGGGCCACCCAGGGCCGCCGAGTGCGTGACATGCAACAGGCCCTTGGCATGCAGAGCCTGGAGGCTGGCTTTGGGCGCGATGCCTTCGCGGTCGGCACGAGCGCCCTCTTCGCGAATCTCTTCAGCCAGCGCGAGGATCTGCGGCACGGCATCGCGCAATTGCAGGTGTTCAGACATGGGTGTCTCCAGAAATGAAAGGGCGCGCATCAACTGCGCAAAACCGAGGCGTGGAAAAGCTGCTCAACCGCGACAGGTTCAGGCAGCAGCAGTTGGTCGACCAGGTAATCGATGAACCACTCAAGGTTGTCGCGGTTGGCCTGTAATCCGGCGGGGAACAATCGATCGCCAAAATCCCGCTGGCTTTGCTCCCAGGCCAGTCGTCCCAGCGGCATGCTGGTATAGGCGTAGTCTTCGTAGATCTGCCGGGTCTTGGCCTGGGCATCGTCCCAGGCGTGCATCAGGTAGGCCGGCAGTTGCGGGAAGCGTCGCGCAACGTCATCGCGAATGACCAGCAGGTGCATGGCGGGAAAGCACCGGCGCTGCTGAAAGTAATCCAGGCATTCACGACGCTGATCGGCGAACAGGTTACGTACCCCGCCCTGCCCGTCCAGGATCGCTCGGGGAGGCTTGGGATCAATGAAGGCGTCGACTTCACCGGACAGCAGCAACTCTGCGCCGCTGGTGCCTTGAGGCATTCGGTTCAAGCGCAGGCGTGAGTCGCTCAGCGCGACCTGCTCGGCGTCCTGAACCACCCAGTCGATGTCTTGCCAGTCGACACCATGGCGGGTTTTCAGATCGCCTTTGGCCAACACCGACAGGCTCACCTGCCAGCCACGGATAGCGATACGCCGACCCCGTAAATCAGCAGGCGTCTGGATGCCGGAGCGCGTATTCACATAAATATGATTGGCACTGAACAGGCGCCTGGGAAATACCGGCACGGCGGTGAAGGCCGCGCCCTGCGCCTTGGCCAGAATATAAGAGGCCAGTGACACCTCGGCGATGTCGAACTCGCGGTCACGCAGCATGCGCCCATGACGATCACCGCCATCACGGCCCGGCGGGCTCATGCCGACATCCAGTGCCTTTAGATGAAAACCTTCCGATGTGGGCAGCCAGCCAAGAAAGAACGGCAAGTGCCGATCGAAGTTGGCCAGCGCAATGCTCAATTCGGTGGACTGGCTCATGCCGCCGCCTGCGAGGCAATGCTCAATTGCGCATTCATTGCAGCGCCTTCTGGGCCAGTTCCGTGGCCTGTTGGGCCTTGCCGGCGTTGGCTTCGGAGTTGAAGGTCAGGCCTTTCTCGAACGCCTCCGCCGTCAACGCACTTACCGGCAAGCCTGGAGCAACATCGGTGCGCCGTGAGTTGACGAAACCCCGCTTGGCCCAATCCGCCTGAGCAGGTTGCGACAGGAACCAGTTGACGAACACCTTTGCAGCATTGGGGTGAGGCGGCTTGTGCAACAAGGCAATTGCGCCCCAACCCGGTGTCCAGGCCGTTTGCTCAGGTGGGGTTTTCAGCGCCTCGACCGATTGGGCCAGTCCTTGCTCCTTGAGGCTGGCGATCTCGGAAGGGCTGAGCCCGGAAGTGATGGGATAGGCGCCCTGCGCAACCCAGTCAGCCAGCTGACGATTGGTTGCGGCAATCACCGGCTGTTGCTGGGTAAGAAACTGCTGAGCTTTTTCCGTACCCAGGGTAGTCTGCAGCAACGTGATCAGGTGGCCGCTGCCCCGGGTGCGCGGGTCGAGAATGGCGATCTTGCCTTTCCACTTCGGATCAAGCAGATCGTCCAGGGTTTTGAGTTCGGATTCCGGAACGGCAGTGCGGTCGATGTTGACGTTGTTCTGCTTGCCAGCCTGGAAGGCGTAGATGTACTTCTGCTGGTTGTCGAGAAAGCCTGCCGCGAAGCCACCCAGCCAATGCTCGTTTGCAAGGACTTCGGGTTTGACGATCAATGGCCGGATCGGGTCGTACCAGCCATCAGGCAACTGCTGGGTGAAGGTCGAACCACTGAAGCCCAGTACGGTGACGTCCCACAGGTATCGATTCACCCGCCGCTCATTGCGGATACGCGCTTCGAACTCGGGCGAGGTTACGCCGGTGTATTGCAGCTGGATTTTCGGGTAAGCGGCCTGAAACTGCTCGATAGCCTGGCGATAAGGCTGGATGACCGGGCCAAGCAGGGTCAACTTGCCCTCTTTTTCCGCCGCGGCCACCACCTGATTCCAGTCTTCGGCGTGGCTGACGCTGATATGCGACAGGGCAAGAATGGCGCTGCCCAGTACCCATGTACGGCTGATCGATTTCATCAAGATGACACCTGAGTGGCCAGCAGGCTGGCGTGTGGATTGGAGGAGAAAAAGACGTCGACCCAGGTCCCGGGCGCGCTGCAATGGTTACGTGGCTGATACGCCATGAGCTGCTGACCGTCTTCGAGCTGGACGTGGGTCTCGTAGCGATCACCGGCGAAAATGCTGTGAGTGACCTGGGCACGCACCTCATCGCCTGGGCGTGAACCCGCAGGTTTTAGTGCCACGGCGTCGGGGCGTACCCACAAGGTCACAGGTGAGTCCACCGCCTGTACGAGCGGCTGCGCCAGATCGACCACGGCGTTGGCAAGCCTGGCTCGATTGCCACCGTCCAGCAGCCGACCCTGAAGTTGCGTACCTCTGCCGACGAATTGCTGAACGAACGATGTGGCCGGCTGGTCATGGATCTGTTCGGCGCTGCCGATCTGTTCGACGCGACCAGCACGTAGCACCGCGATGCGGTCGGATAGTGCAAAGGCATCGTCTTGATCGTGGGTGACCAACACGACCGTCAGACCCAGACGTTTCTGCAGATCCTTGAGTTCGTGGCGCAGTTGCTTGCGCAACCCGATATCCAGGTTGCTGAAGGGTTCATCGAGCAGCAACAGCGCGGGGTCGCCGACCAGTGCGCGCGCCATCGCCACGCGCTGTTGCTGCCCGCCACTGAGCTGGTGGGTTGCGCGCTGGTCATAGCCGCCCAGCCCCACGGTCTCGAGTATGCCCAGCACTCTTTCGCGGATCTGTGCCTTGGGTACTTTCTGGTTGCGCAGCGGATAGGCAACGTTGTCGAAAACGCTCAGATGCGGCCACACCGCATAGCTCTGGAACACCAGGCCTACCCCCCGCTTCTGCGGCACCAAGAAGGTACCAGCGGCAGTGTCGACCCATGGCTGGCCGTGAAAATACAGCCCTCCCTCATCCGGGCTTTCCAGGCCGGCGAGGATTCGCAACAAGGTGGTCTTGCCGCAGCCGCTGGCGCCCAGCAGCGTAAAAATCTCGCCCTGACGGATATCCAGCGACAGATCGTCGAGGACTCGATTGCCTTCGAAGGATTTAACGATATGACGAATTTCCAGCATGATCAGACCTGTCTGGTTTCGGGGCGATAGCCCAGGCGGCGAGCGATGAGTGCGGCGCAGATGGCGATCAGCGCGATGATCACGCCAATCACTGCAGAGGCCTCGTTACGGCCCTCGGCGATGTATTCCAGTTGCAGCATCGACAGCGGTCGGTTGTCACTGCTGACCAGCAGTGCCAGGTGGCTGATGTCCCGCGCAGCCGTGACGAACGCCATCACCGCAACCACTACGATGGAACGGGCACACAGCGGAATGACGATGGTCAGCACGGATTTCCAGGGCGGTGCGCCACTGACCCACGCGGCCTCTTCGAGCTCGCGATTGATCTGCAACAATTGGCTGCGAATCAACTGCACGCCCAAGGTGACCGACGCCAGGCCAACGGTAATCACCAGGCTGAGGGTGGAGCCGTATAGCCAGTCAATGCCGCTGTGCAGAATCAGCCAGAGCATCGCCAGGGAGGCCAGTACGCCGGGAATGCTGAACGGAATCCAGGCGGCGAACTCAAGCAGGGCCCGCCCGGCACGCCGGGAACGCACGATGGTGTAGGCCACCACCAGGCTCAGGGTTGCCGCGAAGGCCGCGCTACCCGAAGCGATGGTGAGGGTATTGATGACCGAATCCGTGAAGCTCGGGTCACCCACCACACTTCGCCAATGCTCAAGCGTCCAGACCTCATCCAGGTTGAAAAACCCGAATCGGCGCATCAGGCTGCTGGTGACCAGAAACGCCAGCGGCACCACGGTCAGCAACAACGCGAACAGCCCCACCAGCAGGCCGAGCGGCCAGCGCCATCTACCCAGGTTCATGACCGCGGTCTTGGCCTGGCCGGAGACGGTCACGTGATGACCTTGGCGAGTGCTTCTGCGTGAAGCGATAGCCAGTAGCCCCATGATCGCGACGATCAGAATGCCCAAGGCAAAGGCGCTGGCGAAATTGATCGGGTCGTAGCGAGTCATGTCGTAGATCAGGGTGCTGTAGACATCAATACGCTTGGGAGCACCCAGCACCAGTTCGATTTCAAACGATTCCAGGCCACGTATCACACCCATGATTGCCGTGACGATCAGCGCCGGTTTCAGAAGTGGCAAGGTCACTCTGCACAGCGCTTTGAAGCGGCTGTCGCCAGCCACGAGTGCGGCTTCTTCATAGCGCGCATCCATGCTTTTGAATGCGGGCGTGAGCATCATGACCTTGGCCGAAACAGTGGTGGTCGCCAGATGGGCGAATACGATCCCGCCCCAGCTGTAGATATCCAGCGGCGCCTGGCTCAGACCGAAAGCCTGCATCAGCCAGCGATTGAGCAGCCCGTTATTAGGGTCCAGCAGCAGCGTCCAGCCCTGCACCACGGCTAGCGCCGGCAGAAAGAACGATACCCAGAATGCGAACTCCAGCCAGCCGCGACCTGGCAAGTCGGTACGACCCAATAGCCAGGCCAGGCCGATGCTGACCGGCATGGCAATCAGCTGGCTGGTCAGCGTCAGGCCCAGCGTATTGCCCAGTGCAGTCAGGATTCTCGGCTCATTGAAAAGCGCCTGCCAACCTTGCAGTGTGAAGCCCTGCGTTCCCTCGATCTGGCTTTCGAAACTGCCCTGTATCACGGCCAGCAAAGGCAGTAGCGTCAGCGCCAGGAAACCCACCAGCAACACGCCATACAGCACACCCTCGAGCGTCAGGTATCGTGTCTGACGGGATGATGTTTGCCGCAATGCGACGGGTTTGGTGATTGACATCGGGAGCTCTCGCTGAAGGCGGGTGATAAGGGCTGAGACGGTCAGAGCAGGGCCAGGGTGTAGCTGACGATCACCCGACTTTCGTCAACGTCCCGGGTACCGCTCAACGCCGAGCGGAACGAACCATTGCGCCAGATCAGATTGACCCCTTTGAACGAACCCGTTTGCACCGTGTACTCGAGTGAGGTGCCGCGATACCACTCGTGGGCGGCTCCCGAGGCGGTGGCAATGTCGGTGCCTTTGAGGTAGTCGGCCGACAGTTTCAACCCCGGCAATCCGGCGCTGGCAAAGTCGTAGCCATAGGTCGCAATCAAAGTCCGCTCGCCAGCATGCTGAAAGGTATTGAGGCTGCGGTCGGTGGTGAGATAGGCGCGGACGCCATCACCCATGGTCATGAATGGCGTATCGCTGCTTCCCGTCAGGCGCTGATAACCCAGCCCCAGCGAATGTCCCGCCAGCGAATAGGTGAACACGGCGCTCCAGGCCCGATTGTCCACTTCGCCAGAGTTGCCATAGCCGTTACTGACGTAGCCCTGCGACCGTCCGGCCTGGCTCGCATTCTTGCCTGTAGAGTCGCTGATGAACCCCCGGATATCGGTCTTCAGCGCTCCCACTGGCAGCTGGGCGCGATGGGTCAGGCCAACGAAATGCTGGACGTAGAAATCCTCCAGTTTTCCGTAGTAATACTGGGCCGTGAGATCTTTGGAGACAGCGTAATCGGCGCCGGCGAACAGGAAACTGTTCACGAACTGGCCGGTGCGGGCGTTGTTGGCGCCCAGGATCGAAAGACCCTGATTGTCGGTAGAGTTTCGCCCTTTGGCTTGGGTGAGCTTGCCCGCCGTCAATGTGAGCTTATCTATCTCACGAGAGGTTATCTGCCCGCCTTCATAAGTTTGCGGCAGCATGCGGCCATCGTTGTAGGTCACCACCGGCAGCGTAGGGCGAAGTGTCCCCAGCCTGAGCTCGGTGCGACTGACACGCGCCTTGACAGTGGGTCCCAGGCTGGAAAATTCGTTTACCGCTCGACCGTCATCGCCCGTAGGAAATACCTGACCGCCTCGGTTGCTGCTGGTGGGGTTGTAGTGGGTACCTTTGCCTGAATCCAGATGAACACCCAACAGGCCCAATGCATCGATACCAAAACCGATGGTCCCCTCGGTGAACCCTGACCGGTAATCGAGAATGAAGCCTTGTCCCCATTCGGATTGCCGCGAGGGTGCGGCTGCCCCGCTACGGTTGTCGCGGTCGATGTAGAAGTTACGCAGCTCTAGCGTAGCTTTGCTGTCAGCCAGAAAACCGGCAGCATGAAGCGGTGCATTGACACCCATGACGGCGGCTCCGGAAAAAATCGCCGCAGGTAAATACTTGCTCAACGGATAACTCCAACTTCCTGGTGGGTAGTTGACCTGAGCGTTCCGTTGTCGAATTAGCCAATTAGGTCTCGTGCCATAAGCGGCAGGAGGAGACTCTAGATAAAATTAATTTTTTTATGAAATGTTAATTTATTCTGAGCATATGCTTTTTTTGCAGGAGCCTGCGTTGGGGCTTTGAGGCAAAATGTGCGGCAATACACCGCTCTTCAAGGCGGCCCATCGCGGCGAACCAGACACGGACAGCTGAGCATGACCATTACCAAATCCCCTCTCGGGGTCATCGAAACCGTGTATCAACACCTGCGTGTGAGACTGGTGACAGGTCAGCTGAAACCGGGTGAAAAGCTGAAAATCAGTCTGATGAGCGATGAAATGCACGTCAGTACTGGCGTGGTACGCGAGGCCCTGACGCGGCTGAGTGCCGAGAATCTGGTAGTCGCTACACCCCAACGTGGTTTCAGAGTGGCGCCGATGTCTGCGTCCGAACTGCTCGACCTGACCCATGTACGCATCGACATCGAAGGGCTGTGCATTCGACGTTCGCTAACGCTCGGTGACGTT
Organism: Pseudomonas sp. UBA4194; assembly: GCF_002379585.1. Classification (GTDB taxonomy): domain Bacteria; phylum Pseudomonadota; class Gammaproteobacteria; order Pseudomonadales; family Pseudomonadaceae; genus Aquipseudomonas. The sequence goes on along the minus strand of NZ_DFUE01000030.1, from coordinate 74,721 downwards.
GAATGGGAGTCTGCCGTGGTCGGTGCCTATCATCGCCTGATGCACACGCCCGCCCGTGACGGTCATCGCCAGGCCCTACCCTCAACGGCCTGGTACAGCGCGCACAATCATTTTCATGACACCATCATTTCTGCCTGTGACAGCCCTTGGCTGCTCAAGCTACGCGGACAACTGCACGTTCAGGGCGAACGCTATCGCCTGATCGCTGCGTCCATGATTCATCATGATGAGCGCGATCTCGACGACGAGCATAGGCACCTGCTCGATGCCGTGACCCGTCGTGATATCGAACTCACGATCGAGCTTATCGGTGCCCACTTCCTACAGACCGCCAAGGGCTTGATCGAGCGTGGTGCAGACATCTGGCTCGCACGTTGAGCCTTGATCGAAGTCAACGGCGCTGGGCTTTTTCGGCACTGATACTGGCTACGGTCATTGCCGTTCTGGACATGAGCGCCATCAACCTGGCCCTGCCGACCATCGCCGATAGCCTTGGGCTGGGTATCGGCGATGTGTTGTGGCTGAGCAAAGCAAACCTGCTGGCTTGTTCAATTGCCATTCTGCCCTGCGCTGCTGTGGGGGACGTACTTGGCCATCGCCGAGTCTTTTACGCCGGTTTGCTGACGTTTGCCCTGACTGCTACCGGCTGCGCCCTCAGTAGCGAACTCTGGGAGATGATTGTTCTGCGTGCAATTCAGGGCTGCGCCAGTGCCGCCATCATGTGCAGCTCGCTAGTGCTGCTACGAGAAATTTTCCCGGCAAAGCTGTTGGGGTCGGCACTGGGCTTCAATGCTCTGTTCGTTGCCGTGGCGACGACAACGGGCCCAGCCATCAGCGGGTTGATTCTGACGTTCCTTTCATGGCGCTGGCTGTTTGCCCTGAGTCCGCTTCTTGCTCTGTCTGCGCTGTGGCTCGGCTGGGTGTATCTACCAGAAAAGCGGTCCATCGGCAGTCGCTTCGACGGGGTGGGTGCCTTGCTGCTCATCGGCACCGCGAGCGTGCTACTGAAATGGTATTTGAGTCCCGAAAGCACTTGGCTAGGCGTCCCCGGACTGTTATTGGCCAGTATTTTCATCTGGCATCAGCATCGGACCCATTCACCGATATTGCCCCTGAGCCTGTTCTCCAATCTGCGCTTGGACTACGCCCTTATGGCGTCGGTCATCGCTTTTATCGGGCAAAGCTGCGCCTTCATCGCCCTCCCACTGGCATTCCAGCAAGAACTGGGATTCAGCCCGATGGCCGCAGCGGGATTGTTCGTCGCGTGGCCACTTGCGACAGCCCTCATCGGGCCATGCGCCGGCAAATGGGCAGACCGAGGGAGTCCTCGCGCTGTGGCCTGTGCAGGTATCTCAATATTGGCCTTGGGCCTGGCAGCGCTTGCCAGCCTTCCTGCCAACGCCCAACCCATTGACATCATATGGCGCACCGCCCTGTGCGGGATCGGCTTTGGCTTGTTTCAGTCTCCTAACAACCGGGAAATCCTCACCAATGCCATCGCGCAACATTCTGCACGCACGGCCGCGCTGCTCAGTGCTGCGCGACTCATTGGCCAGGCACTTGGGGCGGTGATGGTAGGGATTGCGCTAAGCCAGGGGCAAACAAGTCGACTTACCCCTATCCCGCAATTACTTTGGTACGCGTGCGCTTTGCAATTGGGGTCACTGCTGGTCGGTGCACTGATGTGGTTTGCCTGCAGCAAACAAAGCAGAAGTACCAGATCCAGTATTTCGCGCTGAAGCAGGTTCGGCGCCGGGAATTCAGAGATATGCATCCCTGATAGGCAGTCCGACCTTGCCGAGCACCAGCCTGCTCTGTGGCGCTGGTGCTCCGGCGGCCGCACCAGATTCCCCATAAATATTACAAAGCAGTCGCCCGCACCCGCTCACGAAAATCGTTCTCGATGTCATCCTGCAACTTCAGCTTCTTGGCCAACGTTGGGAGGATGTCACGGCGGATAACCACAATGCCGTCGCGATCACCCAGGATCGCGTCACCCGCATAGCAGACGACGTGGCCGCAGGCCACAGGCGCACCGACTTGACCTGGACCGTACTTGGACGGGCCGGCTGGGTTGACCGCACGGGCATAGATGGGCAGACCCATGATGTCGAGCTCCTCGACGTCCCGGACAGCTCCATCGATAACAACAGCAGCGACTTTACGCGCCAGACAGACTTCGCCTAACAGGTCGCCGAATACGGCACGATTGGTTTCCCCATTGCCGTTGATGACCAGGACGTCCCCGGGCTGAGCGTCATCCAAAGCTCTATGGATCGCCAGGTTATCGCCCTCTCTTGTCAGAAGTGGAAGCACCGTGCCAAAGAACGACGTCTTGCCAGCCACATGGCGGATGGACGATGCCATCATGCCCATTCGTTGGAGCACATCGCCAATGAGCGCGACTGGATAGTTCGAAATCTCCTCGATCAAGTGCAGGGGGGCACGTTCCCAGTTGTCGCTCACGACAATGCTTTCATCGGATACGCTGATAAACATGATGACCTCGATACCTATCAATAAATGAAGCGACTCAATGGACGGCTTTCGGGATGGGCCTGTTGACTGGGTGATCAGGTGCAGCCCCTGACAGCACTGCCGCAATGGCGCGAACGGCGCTCATGCCAACGCGCAGTAACGACTCGTTCGTTTGCCCCGCTACATGGGGGGTCACAATCAAGTTCGGCAGATCGGCGACGGGGAAGGTGTTGTGCTTGAACGGGGAAATCATGTCGTGGTTTTCGGCATCCAGCACATCAATCCCGGCCCCGCCAAGTTGACCGGACTTCAGCGCCTCGGCAACTGCGGATTCGTCCATCACCCCGCCCCGGCTGGTGTTGATCAGGATCGCGCCCTCCTTCATCTTTGCAATTTCCTGCTTGCCGATAAGGTTGCGAGTGCTGGACAAAAGAGGCACATGCAGACTGAGCACATCCGAGTTGGCCAGGAGCGTATCGAGATCGACAATGCGCTCGTCATCACTGGAATCATAGGCGGGGTCCGTGGCGATAACCGTCATTCCAAATGCCTCGGCCACAGGCGCCACGTGGCGGCCGATATCACCGAAACCGACAAGACCCAGTGTCCTGCCCTGCAGTTCTATACCGGTCAGAGAAAGCCTGTCGGCGGCCCAAATGCTGTTGCGGGTCTGATCGGACGTGAGCAGAATCTTGCGACTGATGGCCAGTAGCAACGCGAACACGTGCTCCACAACGCTTCTTCTGTTTTCCCCCGGTGTATTGGTCACCCACACACCAAGCTCCTCTGCTGCCCTGAAGTCGACGTTGTCGTAGCCTGCACCGTGTCGAGCGACGATTCGCAGCTTTGGCGAAGCGGCAATCATCTCTGCGGACAGGTGTCCCCCACGGAGAAATACGGCGTCTACCTGGTTCTGGATTTCCTGGTAGGGAACGGCGTTCGACCCGTATCCCAAACGAACATCGCCCAAGTGGGAAAGCGCTTTCAAGACATCTTCGTGGATCGCACTTGTAACGTAGATAAGCGGCATGACCGTCACCTTATGAGAATTGATGTGTATGGGTGTCGTCTGAGGTCGGTGCGTTTTTGCGTACAGTCGATATGACGATCAGGCCGATGATGCCGGCGACACAAAGTATGTCAGCAGGCGTGAATTGGTCACCGGTCGCACCGATCAGCCAAGTCGCCAGATAAGGCCCTAGACCGCCACCCACGACGGCGCCAACGCTATGACCAAATGCAACCCCGGTGTGGCGCACATCCGTCGGGAAGAATTCGGGCATTACGGAGTAGGTGCCGGCCTGGCACAGGGCGTAGGGAATCATGCCGAGCGCCAGACCTGCACAGGCGAGGTTTACCGACCCTTGCTGCATCAGCCAGAACGATGGGATCGAGAGGATGGCGTAGGCCACGTAAGACATCTTGAGCAGCGATCTACCGCCGCGATAAGAGCCCAATTGGCCTGCCGCCGGGATCAGGAACGCTGCGAGGATCACGGCGATCAGCACGATAGTGGAGGCCTGCCCCTTGGAATAACCAAGGATGGAGCTGAAGTACGCTGCGATGAATACGGTACCGATATAAGTCCCTACGTTCTGCACCAAAGCGATCAACATCACTTTGATCAACGGCCGCAGATAATTGCGAATGAGGTCTGAAAAAGGTTGCTGTCTTTTAGCGCTGGCGTCCTGTTTCTTCGACTCGAACTCTGGGCTGTCTTCAATGCTCAGACGCATCCACAAGCCGATGATGCCCAACGGCAACGCCAGGAGAAACGGTATGCGCCAGCCCCATTCCAACATCTGGGGATCGGTCAATGTCGCGGCAGCCAGGCCCGCGATCGCGGCTGCAAGGCCTTTGCCAAACTGTGCGATGGAGGGCAGAAACGAGATGTACAAGGCACGCCGACGGGGAGGTGCCCACTCACGGATATAACTGGCGGCACCGCCGATCTCCCCGCCTGCCGAGAAGCCCTGAAGCATGCGCAGCACCACCAGCAGAATGGGCGCCCAAACACCTATCTGGGCATAGCCAGGCAACAGACCGATCAGTGTTGCCGCAGCTCCCATCAACGTGATGCTGGCAATCAAGCTTGTCCGCCGGCCAACCCTATCGCCTAGCCAGCCGAAGGCGATGGCGCCGAGCGGACGGACCAGGAAGGCGGAGCCAAACACCAGAAAGGTATTGAGCAAGCCGGTGGTGGGGTTATCCGACGGAAAAAAAACCATTGCCAGCGTGGCCGCCACGTAACCGTAGACGCTGAAGTCGTAGTACTCGACAAACGTCCCGAATACGGCCGCCCTCGTGGCTTTCTTTGCTTTTCTGGCCTGCTCTGATTGCTCGACCGGCAAGGCGGTTGCGCCTGCTACAGCGTTGTTATTGTTCATGGGCACTCCGGGGTTGTTGGACCATGCCATTTCAAAAAATGGGACATCGTCCTACTCTTGTTTTTCCTAGCATCCATAACCTTTCATGGGTTGTCAACAGGGCCGCGATTTGCGGTTCGGTGGCGCATCCGGTCACAATAGGGGCCCACATTCGGTTCGAATCGAAATGGCAGACGTAGACCCCCTTCCCCCTCCAGTACTGGCCGACGCTCGGACATCGACGCACACACGGTTGATTGAGGTACTGGACGCACTCGTTCGACGTAACCGTGCCGAGCCTTGGGGTGTGCGGGAACTTGCATCCGAACTCGGGGAGAGCCGCTCAACCGTCAATCGCATTCTGCTGGCTCTTGTCGAGCGAGAACTTGCTGTGGAAGTCGGCACCGGGAAATATCAACTTGGGCCACGATTGTGCGTGCTAACCCACTCGCTGATCGGGTCAGGTTCATGGCTCGCGTCAAGCGCTGTAGCACTCGGCCAACTAGCCGAAACATCCAATGCCACTGCACTTATCTCGATAAGCTGCCCTCGCAGCCAGGGCTATTTCGTCGCCGCTTGCGAGCAGCCGAAATCCTCCTTGATGTTCAGACCTGAGTTCGGCGTGATGTACCCGCTGAGCTTCGGAGACCTGGGTCGAGCCTTCAAGAAGCACTGCGCCGAACATTGGGACACAGCGGTCGAAGACCCGGTATCGGATAAGTCGGTTTACCTGTCGGAAGTTGAGTTTCCACAACCGTTTTCAGTATCGACTACCGTGTTGGGAAATGGCCTGTTGATTGCCGTCTCGCTACATTCGGTACATGGGCGAACCGCTACGCCTACAGAGAAGCTCGACCGCGAGGTCAATGAGCTCACTGATACCCTGGCCAAGCAGGTGGCAGCCAGTTTGCGGGCGCCCAATCCGCGCTATTCTTGCAATGTCATAGAAGACCACAAATCCACTACGACGCGCCTGGAAAGGCTCCTCTTGCTGGCCTGCAGTTCACCTGATGGCCTGCCGATAACTTCGGATCTGAACGATCAGCTGCTCTGTAATATGGCGACCGGAAAGCGACTCATGGAGTCGGGCGCGTACACGGAAATCGTAAATTCTGTTGAGGGCACTTTGTTTCCTGGACCCAAGCTCTATCAATGGGCGACGAGGATTGGGCGTTGCGAAAATATCGTCTGTCTGGCTCGGTCGACGGTACAGGATCTGGTTCAGGAGACAGGGGAAACCATCGCTATCCTTTCCTATGATGCCAACACGAAGCGGGCCGAGTTCGTAGAAGTGATACAGGGTTGGCGGCCAATCCAATATCAATTGGCCGTGCGAACTGAAGTTCCTCTTTACGCCGGCGCGGCGGGAAAGGCGGTTCTCGCCTACTGCGACGCGGAGACCGTGAAGTGCATCGATCTGGTCAAACTGACCGATACCACTATCACCTCCCGAGCCGCCCTGGCCGATGAGCTAAAGCGCATACACGAGCGCGGTTGGGCGACAGGCAGCGGCGAACGCGTACCAGGGGCTTTTGGTTTGGCTGTGCCGTTTTTCGTGGATGGCGTGATCAAAGGCTCCATTTCAGCCACCATCCCTCAATACCGCAAAGATGACCGCGACCTGCCAGGTCTCACTCAGCGCATGCTGGAGGCCAGCGCAAAAATTGGTCGATTGCTTTCATTGGGGTTGAATGCCCGCGAAAGGTGAATCAAGCAGAACGCACTGACACCCGCACCGAAATCAATTCAAACTTCTCGTACTTCTGCCTTTCAGACACACACGTTCTATGTGATCTGGGAGAGCAATATGCACTATCGACAGCTAGGTGATTCCGGCCTGCTTGTATCCGAAATCGTGCTGGGTACCGTTCCATTCGGGGGCCGTGCCGAGTTTGCCAAATGCGGGGCGGTGGATGTCCCAACCGCCAAGCGGATGTTCGACATCGCCTTCGAGGCCGGGGTCAACATGATCGACACCGCCGACCTTTACTCTCACGGCCTGGCAGAGGAAGTGGTGGGTCAGGCGTTGGGGGAAAAGCGCAACGACATCCTCCTGGCCTCCAAAGGTCGCAGTCCGGTCGACGACAATCCGAACAACTCAGGGTCGTCGCGCTACCACTTGATTCGCGCTTGCGAGGCGAGCCTCAAACGCCTTCGCACCGACCATCTGGATCTGTACCAGCTTCATAACTGGGATGGTCTGACACCCATCGAGGAAACGCTCGAAGCCCTGACTCACCTGGTCAACTCGGGAAAGATTCGCTACTTCGGTACCAGCAATTTCACCGGTTGGCAGATGATGAAGACGCTCGGCAAAGCCGAGCTCAACGGCTTCATCAAACCCATCACTCAGCAGATCTACTACACCCCCGAGTCGCGGGAAGCCGAGTATGAGTTGCTACCTCTCGCATTGGATCAATCGGTGGGTACGCTGGTGTGGGCGCCGCTGGGCGAAGGCCTGCTGACGGGTACGACCCGTCGAGGGCAGAAGCCGTCCGAAGGACACCGTCAAGGTACCGATTGGCCGGAGCCCTACGTGCATGATCAGGAGCGCGCGCTGGACATCATCGAAACGCTGGCGGCCGTAGGCGAAGAACACGGCGTCTCGGTGGCACGGGTTTGCCTGGCTTGGCTCAAGGATCGCCCGGGCATCACTTCGCTGATCGTCGGTGCGCGGACTGAAGAGCACCTTCGTGACAATCTGGCCGCAGTGGATCTGAAGCTGACGTCGGAACAAACTTCGCGCATCGAAGCCATCACCCGCCGGCAGCCGCTGTATCCGTACTGGCATCGATTCACCGCAGGCATAGACCGCTTCGATGTGGCCGAACAGCCGTTCCTGGCTGAACACCAGAAGACGATGGACGCGCGCAAGGACAAGTAGAGCGTTGCGCATCGATTTCTAAAAAAAATTTTCCTTGCGCCTCTTGAAAGCTTTTTCTCCGTTCATACATTCGGATTACGCGGTGCCGAAATCGGGCCGCGTTTCAAATCACTTGGAGAAACCTCAGGAGATTTCGCAATGGCTACTACCCTTTCACTGGCTCCCCTGTTCCGCCAGTCCGTAGGCTTTGATCGTTTCAACGACCTGTTCGAATCGGCGCTCCGTAGCGAGGCCGGGAATGCCTATCCCCCTCATAACGTCGAGAAGCACGGTGATAACGAATACCGCATTGTTATCGCCGCCGCTGGATTGGCCGAGGAGGACATGGATATTCAAGTCGAGAAAGGCGTTCTGACTGTCGCCGGTGGCAAGCGTGAAACTGATGGCGGCGTCACCTACCTGCACCAGGGCATCGCCCAACGGGCATTCCGGTTGTCGTTCCGTTTGGCAGATCACATCGAGGTGCAGGGCGCTTCACTCAAGAGCGGGTTGCTTAGCATCGACTTGCTGCGAGTGGTGCCGGAGGAGGCCAAACCTCGGCGCATCAGCATAGGTGGGGCTGACAAGCCTGACCTGAAGGCGGTAAACGCGCAGTAACCTGTGAAAAGGCGCTCTTCGGAGCGCCTTTTTTTTACACTCGATACCGCCCTGATCTCGCCGCGGCGTCTCTCAGGAATGCTCGGAAGCCGCAGTCATCGCCCCAGGTTGCCCGCTGGCCTGCAGCGCGCCAGGCTTGCCTACCAGCGGAATCTCCTGGTGCTCCTTGTTATACAGCTTACCCCCACTGAAATAGTCCCCATCCCGCAACGCTGCGACATCGCGATACTGCAAGCTACGTTCGGTGCCGGCAACGAACACCGACTGCTGGTCGGAGTTGCCGGCCGTGAAGTGGTTGTAAGCCAGGTTGAGAAAGATCGCCATGATGGCTGACGAGCTGATACCGGAGTGAAAAATGGTGGCGAACCAGGTCGGGAAATGATCGTAGAAGTTCGGCGCAGCAATCGGAATCATGCCGAAGCCGATCGAGGTGGCGACGATGATCAGGTTCATGTTGTTGCGGTAGTCGACCTTCGACAGGGTACGAATACCGCTGGCGGCTACGGTGCCGAACAGTACGATACCGGCGCCGCCCAGTACTGAAGTGGGGACCGCGGCGATGACACGGCCCATCACCAGCAGCAGGCCGAGGATCACCAGAAACACCCCGCCGGTGGCCACCACGTAGCGGCTTTTAACCCCGGTCACGGCCACCAGACCGACGTTCTGGGCGAAGGCGCTCTGGGTGAACGAACCGAAGATGGGTGCCAGCAGGCTGGACAGCATGTCGGCGCGCAGGCCGTTGCCCAGTCTCTTGGCGTCCACCTTGGTGTCGATGATTTCTCCCACGGCAAGAATATCGGCCGAGGTTTCCACCAATGTCACGATGACCACGATGCACATGGAAATGATCGCCGCGACGTGGAAGGTCGGCACCCCGAAGTGGAAGGGGCTCGGCAGGCCGAAGATCGGCCCTTCGCTGACCGTGGAGAAGTCAGCCATGCCCAGCAGCGTGGCGATCCCGGTGCCGATCACCATGGCCAGAAGAATGGACAGGCGCGAAACGGTAGCGCTGCCGACCTTGCTCAACACCAGCACCAATATCAGGGTAAGTGCAGCCAGGCCAATGTTGCCCATGCTGCCGAAGTCTTCGGCATGGCTGTTGCCGCCCATGGCCCACCGTGCTGCTACCGGCATCAACGTCAGGCCAATGGTGGTAATGACGATGCCGGTGACCAGCGGTGGGAAAAACCGGGTAATGCGCGAGAACACCGGAGTGATCAGCAGCCCGATCAGTGAGGCGGCCATGACGGCACCGAGAATCGATGCGACACCTCCGCCCTCCTGACTTCCGACGATCGCCACCATGGTCGCGACCCCGGAAAACGACACCCCCTGCACCAGCGGCAGCTGGCAGCCGAAGAACGGTACACCCAGTGTTTGCAGCAGCGTTGCCAGCCCACCGGCAAACAGCGATGCGGCCACCAGCAGCCCGATCTCTGCGGGCGAAAGTCCCGCCGCCTGGCCGATGATCAACGGCACCGCGACGATGCCTCCGTACATGGTCAGCACATGCTGAAGCCCGTATGCCATGTTGGCGAACAGGCCGAGGTTTTCGTCTTCGGGACGGACAGCAGCGGTTGGGGACATTGTCATGGTGGTGGTACCCAGTTTTTTTGTTGTCAGGTACTGTATTCAGTATTGCCTCAATGTGTCCATTGTTTTGTATACAATCTATCATACCGAGACCGCGGGGCAAGCCGCAGTCTCGGCATGACGACCGATTTTCGGAAGGAAGCAGCCTGGGACTTTAGTGCGACTCATCGATAGCACTGATGATGACTATCAAACCGGCCGGCTCTACGTTTGCCACAATCGCCCCCTATAATCGCCGCACTTTCTCCCCGCTCTCCCCTCGCCTGCCTTCAGGCGATATCCCCTATGGAATTCAGCACCATGCCAAATCCCAGCCAGGCCTCCCAGAGCCTTCCCGAACATAGTCAGCAAAGTGTCAAACAGCAGTGGCTGGCCATTCTTTCAGTCGCGGTGGGTGCCTTCGCCCTGGTGACCAGCGAGTTTCTGCCGGTAGGTGTGCTCAACGACGTGGCCAGTGACTTGGGCATCAGCGCCGGCCACGCCGGTTTGATGGTGACCCTGCCCGGCATCATGGCTGCCCTTGCGGCCCCCCTGCTCTCAGTGGCGATTGGCGGCATGGACCGTCGCTATCTGCTGATCGGCCTGACACTGATCATGATCATCGCCAACTCGGTAGTGGCCTATGCCAGCGACTTCAGTTTGCTGCTGTTCGGGCGCGTACTGTTGGGCATCAGTATCGGTGGCTTCTGGGCGACGGCAATTGCCCTCAGCGGGCGACTGGCGCCCCGGGGCGTCGGAGTCGCCCAGGCCACTTCGATCATTATGGTGGGTGTGACCCTGGCTACCGTGCTGGGCGTGCCAGTGGGCACCTGGCTCAGTGGTTTGATGGGCTGGCGCATGACGTTTCTGGTCACCGCGCTGGTGGGCATCCCGGTGCTGTTGGCGCAGATCTTTCTGCTGCCGCGCCTGACCCCGGACAAGGCCATCCGCATCAGCGACCTGCCGGCCCTGTTCATCAATCCACAGGCTCGAGTGGGCTTGATCGCGGTGTTGCTGATAGGACTGGCGCACTTTGCCGCTTACACCTATGTCGCGCCTTTCTTCAAGCAAAGCTCAGGCTTCGACGGGCCGACCATTGGCTCGCTGTTGCTGCTTTACGGGGTAGCCGGGGTGATCGGTAATGTGTTCGCCGGTTTCGCTGCCAACCGCAGCGTACGTCACACGCTGCTGCTGGTTGCATTGCTGATCGGCACCAGCACCGCCCTGTTCCCCTACTTCGCAACCGGCATGACCGGCGCCGCCATGCTGATCGCGCTCTGGGGCTTTGCCTTCGGTGCCTTCCCCGCCTGCGCCAGCATCTGGATGTTCGTGGTGGCGCCCAAGGACGTGGAGCGCGGCATGCCCCTGTTCGTGGCGTTGTTCCAGGTGATCATCGCCTTGGGCTCGTTCTTCGGCGGAATGATCGTCGACCAACTGGGCAGCGCGGTGCTGTTGAGTCTGGCCACAGCGTTGGTGGGCTGCGGTTTTGCTACGGTGCTGGTGTTGGGGCGTAGTGTCAGCAATGGGCTGGTAGCCCAGCCCGGTTGATCGCGCACTCCCACCCTGGAGCGCTTCACCACGCTACCCGATCGCGTATGGCGTCCTAAAGGACGGAGTGGCCGTGCACTGACTGTGCACCCGAACCTGCCCAGAAGCTAAGAGGTTGCCGCCGCCGCTGGTCCATATGGCGGTACCGGCATCCTCGCCGTTCTGACTGATCGCGCCGCCCCCATTTGGCAAGAATTCCTATCGCTTAGTAGCACCTCAGAAACAGATGGCACGTACCTATGGATACCTGGTGCATGGCAGATACACGCGGCAGTCGTGTTGACTAACTTGGCGTGCCACATCACGTTCTCGCCTCGGCACTAGCGCGTGGTCTAACGCCTATAGTCCATCAGTTCTTACTAAGCTGGATCGCGAGGTGCGGACGTCATATCTGAATACCAATGCCCACTGTCATATGAGATGCACGCAACGACAGTGTCACCTGGGTCAATCTCGCAATGTAAGCTACGAGCCACTGCTAAGCATCCCGCCGAACTGTTGCCGATGTAAATCCCTAGTTGACCATATGCCCATCGCTGGGCATCGACCATCTCTTTGATCGTCACCTTGTGAACGCGATGTACCAATCCCCAATCTAGGAATGGCGGCGCAACACCTACCGCTATTCCTTCAAATCGATGGTCGCTAAACTGACCCGAACGGGTATCACACTGCGCGGGTTCTATCAGATGAGCCTCTACCTTGAAACCACCGTCGCACAACCCCCTACACACTCCTGTGAAGCTGGCTCCTGTGCCAGCGCAACCGACGAACACCACGTTCACAGCCTTGCTGACAGCCCTGATTTGATCCGCAAATTCTCTTCCTGTGTCCATCTGATGAGCTTCAACACCCAAGGCATTGCTGAACTGATCGGTATAGAAATATTTTTTATCACAGCGGGTTCGGCTATCAAGGAAGTATTCCACCACCTTTGCAGGCGATGCCCCCTCCGCTAGCATGTCTTGGCCGATGAGATTTGCGCCGAGACCGGCAAGCAGCTCCCTCTTCCTTGCGCTATAGCTTAGGCCTACTGCCAAATCCACCTGTATCCCATAACGCTGACATACCGCCAATAGACCAAAGCCGAAATTTCCTCCGGTTTTTTCAATTATTGTTGTCCGGCCAGGCACAATGCCGCCCGACTCTATGGCTAATTCTATTATGTGGCGGGCAGCTCTATATTTATGACTTCCTCCAGGATTGTTCATCTCAAGTTTAATGACAAGTCCTGGACGGATCATAAGGCTTTGCCTAAGTGTCATTGGTCTACCTCCGCGAATCTTGCATTCCGCCGTATGGAGACCAGAAAATACCCAATCAGGCCCAACGCCAGAATCGCTACCCCAGCGTTGGTACCGCTCCACCCTAGCCAGACAAGCAGCATGCCTGGAAGAAAAGCCCCAGCAGTCGCCAGCACCGCGATAACCAAGTCATTGATGCCTTGAATTTTCATGGCATCTTTATGGTCGCCAAGCCGCTGGGCAAGCAGCGCGCCTCCCGCTACATAGGTAAAGTTCCACCCCAACCCCAGAACGACCAACGCAATCCAGATTGAAGATTCTGATAGGTGAAGAAGATTTATAAGTGCAGACAATGACAGTAGCCCAAGCCCAAGCACTATCAGGATATTGATGCCCATACGGGAAATAAGGTATCCCGTGACAAAGGAGGGCGCGAACATAGCGAATACGTGCCATTGGATTACAGTTCCAATGGTCTGAAAATGCGTATGCATAGCGGCCATCTGTAAAGAGGCCTGGATCATGAGCAAATTCATAAGACCATACCCCATCGCGGCAATAACGATAGGTGGCGCCAAGTCACGGCTGGATCTCGTTCGAAGAAGCTCAGGTGTTGCACGATCGCCTACATGCTTTATCTCAGCGACCGGCGTCATCTGGTTCACAGCGGCGGATACGATCGCCAGTGGCACAAAAAAGCCGTAGCAGAGAGCAAAGTCGCTAAAGCCGCCAGCGGATCGAAGCGAAGTCGCCACCAGGGGGCCAATGAAAGCCGCCACTACCCCACCGGCCACGACAAGGGAAATGGCTTTTGCCTTTAAAGCGTCTCCGACCCCATCGGTTGCGGCAAATCGATTGAAGTTCGCGAAGGCAATGTAGCTTCCCAGCGCAGCGTGAGATATCAGAAGCCAATTAAAGCTTCCCGTTTGCAAGGCATGAAAGCCGGTTACTCCAGATAATGCCAGTGATAGATTGCCCATGTGAAAGCCAGCGCGCCGGCCGTAGAGACTCATAAATTTCGATGCCGGATAGGTTGCTATCATCAGCGAGAGAAACTGCATGCCGTAGGGCAACGTTGACCATTGCGGGGATGGCGCAAGTTGGGCGCCTATTACCGCCACCATCGTTACCGACATGACGGCAGCCGTGAGATTGATAGACTGAGCCAAAAAATACAGATAGGTCTTCAGTGGAAGTTTTTCAGAGATCATCATTTAGTCCCTTTTTATAGGTTTATACGGCTTCCCTAATCGCACCAACACCTGCACTACTCAGCTAGGCGGGCTTCAAACGTGATGCGCCTTACCACAGGTCTGTATCTGCTAGCGGTACCTGACGTCGTGCCAGCACCACACCCATTAGATGAGCTTCACAAAGGCTCAGAGGTCGTGCAGCTTGCACGGCCTTGGCTTGCAGGGAAATTCGGAATTGTTTCTTGATACGAGGATGCGTCTGCGGTGCGGCCCAGCGACGAATCAGACCCGCTGCGCGAGTGATGTCAGTTAGCCACTTTTTTTACTGGCATGGCTGAACCTTCCTATTATTTGCACCTCCAACCAGCACAACCCCTGTACAGAAATTGATTTCTAGTACACCTCCAGCAGCCCCTGATGCCATGGACAGATGCCAGCCACACGGCAGAATTTCTCGGTGCTGCGAAAGCTGAGACGCCTTCGGGCACGCCCACATGCTAAGAAAGCTCAAGATCCCTGCTCGTACCCTCCTCTGTTTCGCCATGATGATCTCGATGCTGGCAGGCCTCGGGCTTTTCTGTCTGGCGCAGATGAGCGAGATTCGTCACACGCTGGAAGAGATGGAGACCCGCTCCATTCAGGGCATCAACCTGAGCAACGAGCTGGGCTTGAACATCTCTCGGCTGCGTATCACGGCCTATCAGGTGCACACGTTCACCACCCAGGCTGACCACGCCAAGGCGGCGGAAACCATTGCTGCACTCAAGGCTGTGGTGGACAAGAACCTGGCGGACTACCGCGCCAGTGCGGACACCTCTGCCAAGCGTGAAGCGCTGAGCACATTGTCGCGGGCGTACGAGTCCTACAAGGAAGGCGTGGCCGTCGAGTTGAAGCAAATGGAAAGCGGGCGGACTGAAGATGCCGCCGCGCAGTTGCGGGCCATGGGCGCCTTTGGCACCACCATCAACGAACAGACCGAGCTGCTCAACCGTCTAGAACGCGAGCAGGCTCATACGGCGGCCATTGCAGCAGCGCAGACCAGCGACCAGGCCCGGCTCATCACCCTGATTGCCATCGGCCTGGCGGTCGCGGCCTCGGTGCTGTTGAGCTGGCGCTTCAGCTTGAGCATCAACAAACCCCTGAGCACCGCACTGGCGACCTCCAAACGTATTGCCGGCAATGATTTGTCTGGCGACATCGACAGCTCCGGTACGGATGAACCCGCGCAGCTGTTGCAGTCGTTGAGCCTGATGCAGGCGAACCTGCGCAATACGATCAGTGAGATTTCCCAGTCCACCGAACAGTTGTCCAGCGCCGCCGAGGAAATGAGCCAGGTCATGGCGCAAAGCACCGAGGGGCTGTTGCTGCAGAATCGCGAAATCGACCAGGCCGCGGCTGCGTTCAACCAGATGAGCGCGGCCATCGAGGAAGTAGCCCGCAACGCTGTCTCCACGTCCAATGAATCCAAAGCGTCCTCGCACACCGCTCAGCAAGGCCAGAGCGAACTGAGCCAGACCATCACTTCCCTCAACACCATGGTGACCCGCGTGAACACCACGTCGGGCCGGGTGCAGAGTCTGGCTGCGCAGACGGTGGAGATCAGCAAGGTGCTGGATGTCATTCGTGCCGTGGCCGAGCAAACCAACCTGCTGGCCCTGAACGCTGCCATCGAAGCGGCGCGAGCCGGTGAAGCCGGTCGCGGCTTTGCTGTGGTGGCCGATGAAGTGCGGGCCCTGGCCCATCGGACCCGCGAATCGACCCGGGAAATCGAGTCGCTTATCGGCACCGTGCAGCTGTCGACTCAGGAAACCGTGGACGCGATGCAGTCGAGCGCCGAGCAAACCACTGAAACCCTGGATCGCGCCAACCGTACCGATCACGCCCTGCACCTGATCACTGCAGCCGTGGAAGTCATCAACGAACGCAATGTGGTCATCGCCACGGCCGCGGAGCAGCAGGCTCAAGTTGCGCGCGAAGTGGATGGCAACCTCATGCGCATCCGCGATCTGTCCCACCAGACATCTCGCGGTGCCGAGCAGACCAGCGCCGCGAGCCACGATTTGTCACGCCTGGCCACGCAGTTGAAAACAATGACCAGCCGCTTCAAGGTGTGATTGACAGCACCGATCGGGAACCGGGCAATTATATTGCGCGCTAAAGATACGAGCGCTAAATTACCCGCTTTCCCGATGCAGGACCGCCCATGAACGCCGACGACAACTCCCCTTCTGCCCCAACCGGTCAATGCGCCGATCTGCTCCTGCAAAACCAACTGTGTTACTCCCTGTACTCCACGTCACTGATGATGACCAAGGTGTACAAGCCCCTGCTGCTGGATCTGAACCTCACCTACCCGCAATACCTGACCATGCTGGTGCTGTGGGAAACGGACGGTTTGACCGTAAGCGATATCAGTGCGCGTATGCTGACCGATCCGGGTTCCATGACGCCGCTGCTCAAGCGTCTCGAAGCAGAGGGGCTGATCCATCGTACACGCGGCAAGGAAGACGAGCGGGTGGTCCGGCTGTACCTGAGTGAACAAGGAAAGGCGCTGTATGACAGGGCGAAACGCATCCCGGCATGCGTGCTCGCCGCCAGTGGTCTGAATCAGGAGCAACTGCGGGACATGCAGAAGAGCCTTTTGAAGCTGAGGGCGCAGTTGCACGACGGCCTTTGACCTATCAGATTGAGAATCAGGTTCGACAAACAGCGAAAAAAGACTTGCGCGCTAAATATTAGCGGAGTAGATTTAGCTCCATCTGATTAGCGAACCAAACATTGGCGCGCTTACAGAAACTCATTTCAGTCAGTCCGACAGTTCAGGAGCAAGCATGCAAACTCTCTATACCGCAGTCGCAACCGCTACCGGTGGCCGTGATGGCCGTGCTGTTTCCAGCGACAAGATTCTCGACGTCAAACTGGCCACTCCCAAGGAACTGGGCGGCGCCGGTGGTGAAGCCACCAACCCGGAGCAGCTGTTTGCCGCGGGTTACTCGGCCTGCTTCATCGGTGCATTGAAGTTCGTGGCTGGCCAGACCAAGCGCAGCATCCCGGCGGACGTGTCCGTAACCGCTCACGTAGGCATTGGCCAGATCCCAGGCGGCTTCGGTCTGGACATCGACCTGAACGTCAACCTGCCCGGCCTTGAGCAGGCCGATGCGCAAGCGTTGGTGGACGCAGCGCACCAGGTCTGTCCGTACTCCAACGCCACTCGCGGCAATGTCGACGTGCGACTGCACGTGACCGTTTAACTCATCACGCACGCGAAACGAACCCGGCCCAAGGCCGGGTTTTTCGTTTGGATATCGATGCTCAGTGCGATACGCCGCATTGGATGGTTTTAACCGGTGCAGCAATCGTCTACCATGCCGCCGCCGGTTTCCAAATGGGATTAATAGGGAATCCGAGATGCCTTGCGGCATCAAACGGAACTGCCCCCGCAACTGTAGATGCCGAGCCTGCTCCTGAACTGCCACTGGGATACACCCGGGAAGGCTGGAGCCGGCGAAGACGCATCAGTCAGGAGACCTGCCGGCCAAGCAAACATCACTAACCGGCGGGGTGTCCGGGAAGGACATCCTGACTGCGCCCAGCCAATGGGCTTGTAGCGCTATGGCGCTGCGCTCGTCGATGTAATTCCAGACCGTACACCTGCGCTTTGTGCACGGTTCAAATGGAGATTGCATCATGTGGTTGACCCGTCTTGTCCCTCTCGCCCTTGCCTTGGGCTTGTCCCCGCTGGTGCAGGCCGCGCCCACCCAATACCCGCTCACCGTGCAGAACTGCGGGAGTGCGTTGACCTTTGAGCATGCCCCCGATCGAGCGGTCACCATCGGCCAATCGGGCACTGAAATGCTCTACGCGCTGGGCTTGGGTGACAAGCTTGTGGGTACCTCGCTGTGGTTCAACGACGTACTGCCCAAGTTCAAGGCGCAGGACGACAAGGTCAAGCGGTTGGCCAACAATGATCCCAGCTTCGAGTCGGTGATTGGCATGCGGCCCGAACTGGTGGCGGTGCAGTTCGAGTGGATGATCGGTGCGCAAGGCGTGGTAGGCACCCGAGAACAGTTCCATGAGCTCAACATTCCCACTTACCTGATGCCTTCCGATTGCGAGGGCAAAGACAACATGGTCGGCGCCGACGGTACGCGCCTTCAGCCCTTCCAGGTCGACAGCCTGTACAAAAGCATTAGCCAGCTGGCGGAAATCTTCGATGTTCAGGCTCGGGGTGAACAACTCAACGCCGAACTGAAGTCGACCTTGGTCAAGGCCACCACCACGCTGAAGAACAAGGGCGCGAAGCAGACCAGCGCACTGTTCTGGTTCTCCAGTGCGGACCTCGGAATCGAGCCTTACGTGGCTGGGCGCAAGGGCATTCCAGACTTCATGCTGCAGACGTTGGGTGTGCGCAATGTGGTGGAGTCCGATGAGGAATGGCCGACCGTAGGGTGGGAAACCATCGCCAAGGCCAACCCGACGTTCCTGGTCATTGCCCGCATGGATCGTCGCCGCTTCCCGGCTGACGACTATCTGAAAAAACTCGAATACCTGCGCAGCGACCCGGTGACCCGCAACATGGACGCGGTGAAGAACAACCGCATCATCATTCTCGACGCCCATGCCATGCAGGCCAGCCTGCGTATGTTCGACGGCATCGAAACATTGGCAAACGCGATCAACAGCTACCCGCTGCCTGAATGACCGCGTCCTCGATTTGGCGCCGGCCCGACCTTTCCTCGCGCTGGCCTACACCAGCGAACACTCGCCCCGTGTGTCGCACCCGATTGTATGGATACCCGAACATGCGTTTGTTATTCCCGCTACTGCTGTTTTGTGCGGCCCTGCTCTGCACCTCGGCGCAAGCCGAAATCCACGAAGTGAAAATGCTCAACCGCGGCGCCGGCGGCGCCATGGTGTACGAGCCGGACTACCTGAGCATCGCACCGGGTGATACGGTCAGATTCATCCCTTCGCAAAGCGGTCACAACGCTGCATCACTACCGGCCCTATGGCCCGCCGGCGCACCCCCCTTCATGGGCAAGATCAACCAGCAGATAGAGCAGACCTTCGACACCCCTGGACTCTACGGTATCCAATGCCTCCCCCACCTGGCGATGGGCATGGTGATGCTGATCCAGGTCGGCGCCTCCAACGGTTCGACGCCAGTAATGCCAACGGCTTTGCCGGAACGCGCCATCCAACGCCTTGATGCCATTGTGCAACGTGAAGAGAGTTTGAAATGACTGCCCTGCCCCTGCGCTGCGCCTTGCTCGCCACCTTCGCCAGCCCCCTGGCGCTGGCCGACTCCGCTCAATCCCAGGCCAACGGTTTTGTCGAAGACAGCACCTGGAGCCTGCTCAACCGCACGGTTTACGACAACCGCGAGTACCGCAACGGCGCCAGCAACAGCGGTGCCCGCAATGCCTACAAACCACGAGCCGAACGTAATGGTTATGCCGAGGAATGGGGCTACGGCTTGATGGGCACGCTGCAATCAGGGTTTACCCAAGGCCTGATCGGTGTGGGAGTGGATGCCCATGGCTACTTCGGCGCTCAACTGGACAGCGGCGGCGGTCGCGCGGGCAAGGCCCGTTTGCTGGGGCTGGACAACGAGGGCCATACCAAGAGCGAATTCAGCCGTGGCGGCGCGGCCCTGAAGCTGCGGCTGTCGTCGACCGTGCTTTCGATCGGCGAACAGCGGGTGAAGACGCCAGTGTTCAGCTCGTCCGACAGCCGCCTGCTGCCGGAAACCGCGACAGGCGTGTTCCTCAACAGCAACGAGTTCGACAAGGTCAGGCTGGTTGCCGGCCACTTCACCGAGAGCACGGACCGCAACGCCAGCAGCCACGACCAAGGCTTCGTGGTGAACTACTCCAATGCCGTAAAAGGCGATGCGTTCGACCTGGCCGGCGTGGTGTACACACCGGGCAAGCATTTGACCACCAGCCTCTACACCTCGCGTTACCAGGACACCTGGAATCAGCACTACCTGGGCGGGACCTTCGTCGAGGCACTGGATGACAACCGTTCGATCACCCTGAACCTCAACCTGTATCGCACCACCGACCAGGGCAAGGCGCTTTCGGGCCGAATCGACAACACCACCTGGAGCCTGATGTCCACCTACGCCCAGGGCTCGCACAGCTTCAGCCTGGGCTACCAGAAAGTGGATGGCGATACGCCGTTCGACTACGTCACCCGCGGTGCGATCTTCATCGGTAACGCCGTGCAGATGTCCGATTTCAACGCACCCAACGAGCAATCCTGGCAAGCCCGTTACGACCTGGCCATGGCCCAGTGGGGCCTGCCGGGGCTGGTGCTGAGCGCTGCCTACATACGCGGCAGCCAGATCGACGGCAGCGGCGTCGATCCGCGCGGCGGTTATGCGTACCTGGGCTATGGCAAGGGCGGCAGGCATTGGGAGCGGGATCTGGAAGCTCGCTATGTAGTGCAAGGGGGTGCCGCCAAGGGCACCACTATTTCGCTGCGGCACAACCTCCATCGCGGTAACACCGCCCAGGCGGAGCTGGATGGGGAGCAGGTGCGCGTTGCTGTGGAGTATCCGATTACGGGGCGGTTTTGACAGGCGGGGGGGATCAGTGTGGATGGTCCCCTCCCCCCCATTGGCCTCCACCGAGAGCCTGGCTATACTCGACACGTCTCCCCCCAAACCGCCCTTCTCCCCGGCGCTGTTCACCACAGCCCTGGCGGTAGCTTTTCTGCCTGATTGCCAACTGCCCTCCCAGCCCAATCCAGCCCCTATACCCGCAATAGGGCTGCACTGATTCCCCACCGTCTCCGCATCTCGAAGATCACCGAGGCTGACGCCGCAGGAGCTCACATGAAACGATTCCACGCGCTGGACAGCTTCAGAGGCCTGTGTGCCATGTCGGTCGCGGTCTATCACGTGCACATCTACCAAAGCTTCGGAGAGCTGGCGTTCTTTCGCAGCGCCCACTATCTGGTGGGGTTCTTCTTCGTGCTCAGTGGCTTCGTGATGATGCATACCTATGCCCAACGCCTCGCCTCGGGTCAGCAATTCAAGACATTTGTGATCAGCCGAACCTTCAGGCTCTACCCCCTGCATGTGGTCATGCTGGTGATCGCCATAGCGCTGGAAGTGGCCAAATTCCTGGCTGAACAACGCGGCATGGCGTTCGGCAAGCCGAGCTTCACCGGGCAGCGTGCGCCGGAGGAGATACTGCCCAATCTGCTGCTGGTGCAAGCCTGGTGGCCGACGTTCGACCCGATGTCGTTCAACTATCCGGCCTGGAGCATCAGCGTCGAATACTGGATTTACCTGATCTTCGCCCTCTTGATGCTGACGTTCCAGCGCCAGGCGGGCTGGCTCTTCGCGGCCCTGGCCGGGGCTGCCCTGCTGGCTACCACGCTCGGCTATCCGGGCTTGACCCCCATGGTATGGCTGGGCCTGTCGTGCTTCTTTGCCGGTGCCGTGACCTATCGCCTGTATACCGCCTTGCGTGAGGTGGCCCTGGCGTCCGGGGCCTTCACCGTGCTCGAAGTGACCAGTGTGGCCGTGGTAGCCCTGGCCATGGTGACCCCCATGGCGCACCAGGAAACCGTCCTGACCCTGCTGTTCTGTTTGTCGGTATTGGTGTTTGCCTTTGATGGCGGGATGATCTCTGGGCTAATGCGCCGGCGACCTTTCGAACTGCTGGGCCAACTGTCGTACTCCATTTACATGACCCACGCCGTGGTCTTGTTTCTGGTTACCGTGATACTGACTCAAGCGGGCAAGGCGCTGGGAATCGCGCTGGTCAGTTTTCCAGGGGACGGCAGCGTGGCCTATGTGACCCTGCACCGTGGATGGGCCGATAATCTCCTGCTGCTGGGAATCCTCGTTGTGATCGTGGCGGTGTCGGCCATCAGCTATCGGCTGATCGAGCTCAAGGGTATCGAAGTCGGCCGCTATCTCGGCAAGCGTGGCACCGCTGCCCCCGTGACCACCCAAGGTTGATTGCAAACCCATCATCGAGCCCGCCCCGTGCGGGCTTTTTTTCGGCAGAACAAAAGGTGCGGGCAAACTTTTCCCGCTGCCAGACGTCCTCTCTAGGAAGGCCGACAAAGCCTGTTCATCCAATCGAACCACCCGCGCCAAGGAATGCTGATGACCTTTCTGATTTTCCTCCTCGCCTGCGCCGCCGCCGCCAGCACTGGCATCATTTTCAAGCCTGGCGCCTGGTACGAATCCCTCGTCAAACCTCGCTTTACCCCGCCCAACTGGGCCTTCCCGGTGGCGTGGACGATCATCTATCTGCTGCTGGCCTGGGCCGGCTACCGCCTGACCCTGATACCCGAAAGCCAGACGGTACTAGCGCTCTGGTCAGCGCAGATTGCGCTGAACACCCTGTGGACCCCGGTGTTCTTCGGCGCCCATAGAATTGTCGCCGGCATGGTCATCATCAGCCTGCTGTGGATCGTTGCCGCCACCATGGTGGTCTTGGCCATGCGCCTGGATGTGATCACCGGCTTGATCCTGTTTCCCTATGTGGTGTGGCTGTGTATTGCTGCCGCTCTGAACTTCTCTATTCTGCGCAACAACCGCTGATGGAGCCTGGCGAACGCAATATCGCGTCGACCTGGCCCGTGACCGAAGGGGATTTGGCCCAGGTACAGGCCTTCAACAGAAAGCTGGCGCGGCTGCCGCGGTTCCGAATCCGTAACCGCATCACCCCGCTGCTCATCCAGACTTTGCTGCGCGCCGGGCAAATCGGCGGCCCGGACGTGTTGCGCAAACACGAGCTGAGCGCTGAGCGAAAACTGGTCGGCGGCGGGGGCCTGCAAGTGCCCGTGCGCATCATCCGACCCAAAGGCCCGGCCAAAGGTATCGTGCTGGATATTCATGGTGGCGGCTGGGTGATCGGCAATGCGCAGATGAATGACGACCTCAACGTCGGCATCGTCAATGCCTGCGACGTGATTGTGGTCTCGGTGGACTATCGCCTGGCGGTAACCACCCCTGTTCAAGGGTTGATGCAGGACTGCCTGTGTGCGGCACGCTGGTTGTTGAGCGAGCAGAGCGGCGAGTTTGCCGACTTGCCGGTTGTGCTCGTGGGTGAGTCGGCAGGCGGGCATCTTGCCGCCGCTACGCTGCTGGCCCTCAAGCAAACGCCTGCCCTGCTGCATCGGGTGCGTGGCGCGTTGTTGTATTACGGGGTTTACGACCTGACCGGCACCCCGAGCGTTCGCGCCGCCGGCCCGGATACACTGGTGCTGCACGGGCCCGGCATGGCAGATGCACTGCGTTTGCTCACTCCGCAGCTGGATGACCTGCAACGCCAACAGGCGCCGCTGTCACCGCTGTACGGTGATTTTACAGACATGCCCCCAGCGCTGATGTTCGTCGGTGAACTGGATCCGCTGCAGGACGATACCCTGCTTCTGGCCGAGCGGTGGACGAAGTCGAGCGATGTTGAGGTGCATTGGGTGCCAGCGTCTCCTCATGGGTTCATTCATTTCCCTACCAGGGTGGCGGACAGTGTGCTGGCTTACAGTTGGGACTGGATCAATGCGCGGGTTGAGGGAGGGGGTGGGTGAACAATGGGGGGGATGGGGGATGAGGGGATAGAGGGGGTTTCGGACGCGGCTTACGCCGCTGCTACAGGGTAGGGTTTAGGAGTTGTTTGATCCATTCGGCTTGTTGGGCGATTCGGGCGGTCTTATTGTGCGGCAGGCCTTGGAGGGCCTTGTGCTTGAGCGTGAGCAGGCGCTGCCACTTGGCCAGGAATGCTGGACTGCGCGCCTGCATCTGCAGGGGTCCGAAATACAGTTCTTGTTCGGTGTAGGTCACCGGGCCAGTTCGTTCGGCGACGATGATCTCGTAGTAGAACCGGTTCTCCTGCAGCAACGCCTCGGCAAGGATGCGATAGCCGTTCTCCATCAGCCACCGCCGCAATGGCTGCTCGCCACCGTTGGGCTGCAGGATCAACCGCTCGCGGCCGCTCAAACGGGCCTGGCCGCTGGCCAGAATGTCGCGGATCGTCTCGCCGCCCATGCCGCACAGGCTGATTGCGTCAATGGCGTCCCCGGGCTCTATCGCCGCCAGGCCATCGGCCAGGCGCACGCTGAGCTTCTCTTGCAGTCCATTCTCGCCCACCGTGCGCTGGGCGGCGTGCCACGGCGTCAGCGCAACCTCGCCAATCACCCCTCCGCTGATCGCACCGCGCAGCAACAGCGCGGCCGGCAGATAGCCGTGATCCGAACCGATATCGGCCAGGCGCGCCCCTTGGGGCACATGGGCTGCGACCTGTTCCAGGCGCATCGACAATGTCTGTTGGTTCACCGCCGCCTCACTTGACTGCAAACACCCGGCACCCACGTCCGGATCGGGGGGGCGATTGTGTCGAGCGAGGCTGTGGATTTCAACCGCCAATGCCGGCAACGGTCAATCAGCGCTCAGCGACCTATGACCAGCCGTCACACCCCCTATGACGGCGCGGCCCCTAATCCCCTCTTGCGTCAACGCTTAAGCTTGTCTGCAAGGCCGCGCCGATGGCCTATCACAACAACAAGCGCTCAACCGAGGTGCAAGCTGATGCAGGGTGTCCAAGACAAGACCAACGACCAGTTGGGGAGCGGCTTGAAAGGCCGACAGGTGACGATGATCTCCATCGGCGGGGTGATCGGTGCCGGGTTGTTCGTAGGTTCGAGCAATGCCATTGCGGCGGCCGGCCCAGCGGTGCTGGTGTCGTACCTGATGGCGGCGGCCATCGTGGTGTTGGTGATGCAGATGCTGGGCGAGATGGCCACGGCGCGTCCCGATACCGGCTCGTTTTCTTCCTATGCCGACCAGGCCATCGGACGCTGGGCGGGCTTTTCCATCGGCTGGCTGTACTGGTGGTTCTACGTACTGGTGATCGCCATCGAGGCCATCGTGGCCGGCAACATTCTGGGTGACTGGCTGGGGCTGCCCCACTGGAGCGCAGCTTTCGCCATCACCCTGGTGCTGGTGTTCTGCAACAGCCTGAGCGTCGGTTCGTTCGGTACGCTGGAATACTGGTTGTCGCTGTTCAAAGTGGTGTCGATCGTCGGTTTCATCGTGCTTGGCGTACTGGCCATTCTTGGCCTGCTGCCGGGCTCCGCCACCAGCGGCATCAGCAACCTGTGGGCCAACGGCGGCTTCGCTCCCAATGGCAATGTCGCGATCATCGCCGCCCTGCTCACCGCCATGTTCAGCTTCCAGGGCAGCGAAGTGGTGACCATCGCGGCCGCCGAATCCAAAGACCCCAAGGCCAATATCAAGAAAGCCATCCGTGCCGTGGTATGGCGTCTGGGCCTTTTCTACCTGGGCTCGATGTTTGTAGTGGTGTGCCTGATTCCGTGGAACGCGCCCGGTCTGTCCCAAGGTTCCTACCAGGCCGTGCTGACGGCCATGAATATCCCCTGGGCGCCGGGCATCATGAGCATCGTGGTGCTGGTGGCCGTGACCAGTTGCCTGAACTCGGCGATCTACACCGCTTCACGCATGGCCTATTCGTTGGCGCGCCGCGGCGACGCACCTAAATCGGTCTCGCGGACCACCGCTCAGGGCGTCCCCCTGTTGGCCGTCTCCCTCACCGCGTTCGCGGCCCTGGCCGCGCTGGCCGCCAATTACCTGCTGCCAGCCAGGGTGTTCCAGTTCCTGCTGGCCACCAGCGGCGCCTTGGCCCTGCTGATGTACCTGGTGATCGCCGTGACGCAGCTGTGCATGCGTCGCAAGCTGGTGGCCATGGGCAAACGCCTTGAAGTGCGGATGTGGCTGTTCCCCTACCTCACGGTGCTGACCATCGTATTCATCCTGGCCGTGTTCGTGATCATGGCGGCATTCCCCGGCCAGCGCGCCGAACTGATGTCGACCCTGGGCCTCACCGCTGTGCTGGTGTGCATAGGGGTCTGGCTACAGAAAAGCCAGCCGGCACTGTCGGCGCAACGCAGCGCCATGACCCGGAATGAAGCATCGGTACCGCCACCTGCCCACCCTTGAGCAGCGCGCCGGGCATCCGCTGTGCCTGCCCGTCAAAGCGAGTGTGCCCGCGGACGCCTTTTTCCCGCCACGCTCGCTCTCTAACCTAGCTGCAACCCGGCCAAGCAAAGCGCCGGAGCCCGCAATGACTGACCGTGGAGTCCCCATGACCGTAGCCTCGAAACCCGACGAACTCGCCATTCCCTATCAACTGCCGCAAGTCCCGTTCATGTCTCCCGACATGGTCCATGCGGGGGTATTGGACACCTGGCTGGAAGATGATCCGCTGTGGGTACCGGTGACCCAGTCGGTGTCGTTCAAACCCCTGTTGCTGAGCGTCTCCGGCGGCTACTACATCAACCTGCTGCGCGTACGCCAAAGCGGCGTGCTGTCCCGCCATCGGCATACCGGCGGCGTGCATGCGCTGGTTCTCAAAGGCCGCTGGTTCTATCTGGAACACGACTGGATCGCCGAGCAAGGCTCCTTCGCCTTCGAGCCCCCGGGAGAGACCCATACGCTGTTCGTGCCCGAAGACGTGGAAGAGATGATCACCTGGTTTCATGTGCAGGGTGGCTATACCTACGTCGACCCCCAAGGCGTGGCCGTGGGTTACGAGGATGTGTTCACCAAGCTGGAGGCCGCACGGGCGCACTACAAGAGCCTCGGGCTGCCGGATGATTACATCGAGCAGTTCATCCGCTGAGCATTCGGCCGCCCGCCGCCGAGCGGGCTGGTTGCCACGCCCAGCCCGGGCTGCCAGTCTTCTGCTCAGTCATGGGAGGCAGGAAATGGATCATTACTCACAGTTGCTGGCGTTTCTATGGGCCACCGAGCACGGCAATTTTTCCGCTGCGGCACGTGCCTACGACATGACCCCGTCGGCCATCAGCAAGCTGATCAGTAGGCTGGAAGATCGCCTGCAGGTGCGCTTGTTCCAGCGCGGCACCCGCAGCCTGACGCTGACCGACGAAGGCTCGGCCTACCTGGTCAGCGCCCGCGCCGTGATCAATGCCATGGCCGAAGCCGACTCGCTGGCCGAAGCCTTCCCAACGCGGGTCAGCGGCATGCTGCGCATCCACACCATGACCACCTTCGCCAAGCACCAGATCATTCCCTGGCTGCCGGAATTCATGGCGGCCTACCCAGGGCTGACGGTGGATATTCAGGTGGGGGCGCAGTTCAACGACCAGTTCGACCAGGGCCTGGACATGGCCATCCACAGCGGCGTGCTGCCGGACTCGACGCGCATCGCCCGCAAGATAGGCCAGAGCCGCTGGATCATCTGCGCTTCTCCCGACTATCTGGCCCGCCACGGAACACCTGAGCATCCTGCGCAACTGCTGGAGCACACCTGCTTCACGTTCGGCTTCAGCAGCGCGTGGAATACCTGGAGCTTCCTCATCGACGGCCAGAGCATCACCGTGCCGGTAGTGCCCAAGGCAACGTTTGCCCAGGGCGACCTGCAGCGCGACCTGGCCCTGGAGGGCGCGGGGATCGTACGCCTGGCCGAGTTTCATATCGGTCAGGACATCCGCGAGGGACGCCTGGTGCCACTGCTCGAACAATACGCCCACGACCCGGACGAACCGATCTACATGATCTACGCCAACCGCAAGCATCTGAGTCCGCGGATTCGAGTGTTCCGCGATTTTCTCGAACACAAGCTGGCGAGCCGTCCCTGGAACACCCGTTGAAGGTCACCCCAGCGGCGGCATAAACGACTTCATGGGCCCGACGGGCCTTCAAAGAACACGATACCGAGGCTTTCATGCACAACCTGATCGGCGATGTTTCCAGTGCCGCCCGAATTCTCCCCGACCTGGACGGCGAAACCCTGTTCATTCGCAACGGCAAGGGGGCCTACCTGTGGGATGTCCAGGGCCGTCGCTACATCGACACTGCCCTGGGGTTTGGCGCCGTGCTGTTGGGACACGCCAACGAACGTGTCAATGCTCAGGTCGCCATTGCCCTGGGCGATTCGGCAGCACCCTCCTGGGCCCATGCCCGCGAACACGCTGCCGCCTCGGCACTGGCTGCGCACACCGGCGCGCTGAGCAAGGTCATCTTTACCAACTCCGGCAGCGAAGCCGTACACCTGGCCTGCCGCGCCGCCCGTGCCTACACCGGACGCGGCAAGATCGCCAAGATGGCCGCCGGCTTCGACGGCTGGTTCGATGACGTCAGCTTCGGCAATGTCAACTCGAGCCAAGCGTGCTTCAGCGACCAGCAGCGCCCCTCCACCCCACGCACCACTTTGCTGCGCTTTAACGACTTCGACGACGTGCAACGCCTGTTCGACGAAGACCCTGACATCGCTGCGGTGATCCTTGAACCCATGCTGGCCAATGCCGGCTGCATCATGCCGGCGCCGGGCTATCTCGAGCACGTGCAAAAAGTGGCCCGCGCCCATGGCGCACTGCTGATCAGTGATGAAGTACTGATGGGCTTCCGGCAGAGCGCAGGGTTGGCCAGCCATCAGGCTGGGCTGGATCCGGACATCGCCAGCGTCGGCAAAGCCATCGGCAATGGTGTGCCGGTGTCGGCCATCGTCGGCAAGGCGCACATTCTCGCCGGTTTCGAGGAGGGCCGTGTGCAGCGCGGCGGGACCTTCAGCGGCAACCCCATGGCCTGCGCGGCGGTGATGAGCACGCTGGACCTGCTGGACAACGCCGACTACGTCCAGCTCATCGCCCGTGGCGAGCGTCTGCGTGAGGCGATCGTGGATATCTTCCGCGCTGAAGGCATCACGGTCAGTACCAGTGGCTATGGCAACGTTTTCTCCCTCTGGCCGTCGCCTCAGCCGCCAGCGAACTACGCCCAGGCCCTGGCGTTTGCCAATGCCGAGTTCAGCACGGCACTGCACCTGGCGCTGCGCCAGGCCGGCCTGCTGGTGATGCCATCGGTGTTCGGCCGTCTGTACCTGTCGTTCGAGCACAGCGATGGCGTGGTGCTGGAAATGACGGCCGCGTTCAAGGTGGCCGCGGCGAAACTGACAGCGCGCTTTGCTGCGGGCCGTCCTGCGCCGGCAGCCTAGCCCCTAGTCCATCACTTTGCCGGGATTGAGCCGCCCTTCTGGGTCCAGAGCGGCCTTGACCCGGCGCATCAGGTCAATCTGCGTCTGGCCTTTGCTGTGCACCAGGCGCGCTTTGTTGCTTTGGCCGATGCCATGCTCCGCGCTGATGGCTCCGCCCAGCGCCAAGGTTTCCTCATCGACGATTCGATTGATGCGCACAGCGGCCTGTTTCAGGGCATCACCCGGGTACGCGGCCGGATCGAGCATATGGATCACATGCAGGTTGCCGTCGCCGATATGCCCGACGACCAGCATCTGACCATCGGCGAACTCCTCGGCCAAGCGCTTTTCCACACTGCGCACGAACACCGCCTGGCCACTCAGGGGCACCGCCGTGTCGTGGGTGACTCCGTAGCCAGCTCGCTTGTTCGCCTCCGACACGCTATGACGAACACTCCACATCGCCTCCTGCTGGGCGTTGGATGACGCCAATACCGCGTCCTCGATCACTCCATCTTCCAGCGCCTGCCCAAGCAACTGCTCCAGGGCCTCGCGCAGGCTGTAGCTGTCCAGGGTTTCAGTAACCTCGATGATCAGCGCCCACGGCGGCACTGCCGCCATCGGCCAGGTAGGGCCCTGCATGTGCGTCAGCACGGTCTGCACCTGGGCGCGGTTGATCAACTCGCAGGACAGCAAACGGTCGCCCAGTTGTTTGCGCAGGCCGATCAACAGGGTCAGCGCCGACTCGACCTCCTGGAACGCCACCATCGCCGACTCTCGCTGACGCGGCGCCGGGAATACTTTCAAGGAGGCGGCCGTGACGATGCCGAGCGTGCCCTCGGCACCGATGAACAAGTGCTTGAGGTCGTAGCCGGTGGTGTTCTTGCGCAGCGGGGTCAGCCAATTGCACAGCGTGCCATCGGCCAATACCACTTCCAGCCCCAGCACCAGATCGCGCATCGGACCGTAGCGCAGCACCGCCGTGCCACCGGCGTTGGTGGAGATATTGCCACCGATCTGGCAACTGCCTTCGGCCCCCAGGCTCATGGGGAAGAAATAGCCGTGCTCGCGGGCAAGTTCCTGAATCCGCTGTAGCACCGCACCGGCCTCTACCACTATGCAACCGTCCACCTCGTTGAATTCGCGCACCCGATTCAAGCGGCCCAGCCACAGCACCAATGCAGTGCCCGAGGCATCGGGAGTGGCCGCACCACACAGGCCCGTGTTGCCGCCCTGGGGCACCACCGGCACGCCGTGCTCGGCGCACAGTCGCATCAGCGCCATCACCTCCGACGTGCTGGCCGGGCGCGCCACCGCGCAGGCAAGCCCTTGGTAGCGATCCCGCCAGTCATTGACGAAGCCCTGCAGATCCTCGGCTTCGGTCAGCAGGTTGGCAGGACCGACGATGGCCCGTGCCGCTTCTATGAACGCATTGCTTGGCATGACAGCTCCTCGAAATTCCCATGGCCCAGGCTGACGGCATTGTGGCCCAGCGCTTGCATTCCACAAAAATAACTCTTGCATCCACTAAAAGGCAAGATTATTACTATACGAGAATTTTTATAGGGCAAGATCGGAATGTCTGACACGAGCAAAGGGTCCGAAAGCATGGGAAGTTCACGCCGATCGTTCCTCAAGACAGTGGGTGTGGCCGGTGTCGGTATCGCCGCAGCGCCCTACTTCATCGGCTCCGCGCGGGCCGAAAGCAAGCGCATCATGATTCGCGATCCGGGCGGCAACTGGACCCAGGGCTTCAAGGAGACGTTCTTCGACCCCTTCTTCAAAGAGACCGGCATCGAAGTGGTCGGCATCACGTCGGCCGCCGAGCCCACCGCCGAAATCCGCAGCATGGTCGAAACCGGCAATTACACCTGGGACATCGGCGGCTCCATGAGCCTGTCGAGTATCAACCAACTGGCGGCCGCCGGGCTGATCGAGGCGCACAAGCTCGACGACCACCCGGTCATCAAGACCATTCCAGCGCAATACCGTACCCCCTATGCCATCGGCTCGGACATCTACTCCACGGCCATCGGCTACAACACCGAGAAGGTCAAGAAGGTCCCCAACTCGTGGAAGGAGTTCTGGGACGCGGAGCAATTTCCAGGCCGTCGTGGTTTACGCAAATACCCCTTCGACAGTGTCGAGCAAGCCCTGATGGCCGACGGTGTAGCGCCCGATGCCGTGTACCCCTGTGACCTGGACCGCGCCTTCGCTTCACTGGACAAGATCCGCCCCGAAATTGCCGCATGGTGGACCTCCGGTGCCCAGGCCACGCAGATGTTCAGCAGCGGCGAAGTGGACATGATGCCGACCTGGGCCAGCCGTATCCTGGCTGCGCGGGACGCCGGGGCGCCGGTGGCGATCTCCTGGAACCAGCACATCTGGGGTGTCGATGTGTGGGCGATTCTCAAGGGCACGCCGAAGGCCGACCTGTGTCGCCAGTTCATCGCCTTTGCCTGCGACGCCAAGCGTCAGGCCAAGTTGACCGAGTACGTCATGAACGGTCCGACCCAGCCTGAGGCGTTCCAGTACATCCCCGCCGACCGCGCCCGCGACCTGGCCACCCACCCGGACAACATCAAGCTGGGTATCGGCATCGACAACGACTACTGGGCCGAGAACAAGAGCGAAGCCCTGGACCAGTTCAATGAATGGATTCTGGGCTGACCGCGCTGAGGAATGACGTTATGGCAACAACGATCAAATTGCGGGTCGATGGCGTGCACAAGCGCTTTGGCTCTTTCGTCGCACTCAAGGAAACCAGCCTGGAGCTGCGTCAGGGCGAGTTCCTTACCCTGTTGGGTCCTTCGGGATCGGGCAAGACCACCCTGTTGATGATGGTTGCCGGACTCATGGAACCGGACGGTGGCAACTTGTGGATAGATGGTCAACTGGCCACCTATGCGCCGCCTTACGAGCGGGACATCGGCATGGTGTTCCAGAGCTATGCCCTGTTTCCGCACCTGACCATTGCCGAGAACATTGCCTTCCCGCTGCGCATGCGTCGGCATCCTTCGGCACAGATCGACAAGCAGGTCAGGGACGTTCTGGAGCTGGTGCAACTGCCCCATGTCGCCCAGCGCTATCCGCGCGAGCTTTCGGGTGGCCAGCAGCAGCGCATTGCCCTGGCACGTTGCATCGTCTACCAGCCCAGCATCATTCTGATGGACGAACCTCTGGGCGCTCTGGACAAGAAGCTGCGCGACCAACTGCAGCTGGAAATCAAACGCCTGCACAAGCAGCTGGGCACGACCATTCTGTACGTCACCCACGATCAGGAAGAAACCCTGACCATGTCGGATCGGGTCTGCCTGATGAACCATGGCCATATCGAGCAGATTGGTACGCCCAATGATCTGTACTTCCGGCCCCGCACCGTGTTCGCCGCCGACTTCCTGGGCGAATCGAACATCCTGTCCGGCCAGGCGGTCAGTCAGGGCGAGGCCCTGGTGACCATCAGCAGTGCAGAATTGGGCGGTTCCTTGCACGCGGTCGGCGCTCATAGCGGCCCGCTGAACTGGATGGTGCGGCCCGAGCGCATGCGCCTGGCCAGTGCACCGGAACCTGGCCTGAACTCGATACAGGGGGTGTTGACCGAGGTGATCTTCACCGGCGGCGTCACGCGGTCGTTGATCACCACTGCCGGCGGTGCAACCTTGATGGTGGCCGGGCTGACCTTCGAGCAGGGCCTGACCAGTCAGCCCGGCCAGGCCGTGTGGGTGGTCTGGCATCCCTCGGATACGGTGCTGCTGCCCGCCACGCCGACCCAGGAGGCCGCATGACTCAGGCCACCCTGGAAGTGGGGCTGGCCCAGGCATCCATGCGCCGACCCTTTCGCCTCAAACCGTGGATGATGGTCCTGCCCGCAGTGCTGTTTCTGATGCTGCTGATGGTGTACCCGGTCGCCGAGTTTCTGGGCCTGAGCATTGTCCGTAAGGGCGAGTTGTCGCTGTACAACTACGACCGCCTGCTGTCGCGGGATATCTACTGGCGAGTGCTGGTCATCACCCTGCAGTGCGCCGGCTGGACCACCCTCTTTGCCGTATTGTTCGGCTACCCCGTGGCCTATCTGATCGCCACCACTCAGAACAAGACGCGTGCCCGGCTGATGTTCTGGCTGATGCTGCCGTTCTGGACCAGCTTTCTGGTACGCACCTTCGCCTGGATCGTGCTGTTGGGGCGCAACGGGCTGTTCAACCAATGGCTGCAAGCAGTGGGCCTGACCGACGCGCCCGCTGAGTTGCTGTACAACTTCAGCGCGGTGATGATCGGCATGCTGCATGCCCTGATGCCCCTGTGCGTGATCACCATGCTCTCGGTGCTGGACAACATCGACGCGAACCTGTCACGTGCATCGATGACCCTGGGCGCACCACCCGGTAGCACCTTCTGGCGCATCTACTTTCCGTTGTCGATGCCTGGCGTGGCAGCCGGGGGCCTGCTGGTATTCATTACCGCCCTGGGCTTTTTCATCACCCCCGCCCTGCTCGGCAGCCCACGGGACATCATGCTGCCGCAGTTGATCATCCAGCAGGTGCAGGAGATGTTGAACTGGGAGTTCGCCGGGGCCTTGTCGGTCCTGCTGCTGGTGGCTGTGCTGGTGGTGTTTCTGGTGTACGACCGCGTCTTCGGCATGTCGACCCTGGCCGGTGGTGCACATACCCCAAGCAAAGCCGGCGGCTCGCGCCTGCTGTCCCGCGTTGGCAATGTCATTCTGGCGGCGCTGGGCCGGGCAAGCGACCTGCTGATCAGGCTGCTGTCACCGTTGGCAGGAACATCACCCACCCGTCGGCGTCGGCCTGTGGGCCGCTGGTGCCTGTGGCTGGTGGTGCTGGTCATTCTGTTTTTCCTGGTGGCCCCGGCCTTCGTCATGGTGCCCATCTCCTTCACTGAAACCTCGGTGCTGGATTGGCCGCCCAAGGGCTTCAGCTGGCAGTGGTACGAAGCCTATCTGGAGTCGCCGGCGTGGGTTGCTGCCACCTTGCGCTCGGTGCAGGTCGCCTTGCTCACCGCGCTGCTGTCGATGCTGATCGGTACGCCCGCAGCCTTCGGCCTGATGCGCGGGCTCAAGCGTGGCAATGCCCTGGTGCTGGCGTTCCTGCTATCGCCGCTGATCCTGCCTCGCATCGTGATCGCCGTGGCGCTGTTCTATCTGTTTTCCAAACTGGCGTTGATTGGCAGCGTCACCGGGTTGGTACTGGGCCACACCATTCTGGCTGTGCCCTATGTGGTGGTCAGCGTGATGGCGGTGCTGAAGAACTACGACCAGCGCTACGACAACGCTGCCTGGAGCCTGGGCGCCAACCGCTGGCGCGCGCTGCGCTACGTGACCCTGCCCCTGCTGCGCGGCGGCTTGCTCGCCGCCTTCCTGTTCGCCTTCGTGACCTCGTTCGACGAGCTGACCCTGTCGCTGTTCGTCAGTGGTGGCATGCAAGCCACACTGCCCAAGCAGATGTGGGACAGCGCGATCCTACAGGTCAACCCGCTGCTCTCCGCCGTCTCCACCTTGCTGCTGGCATTGATCGCTGTAGTGCTGTTGCTGGCGAACCGGTTGAGCAGCCGCGACAGCCAACGTCAGCTCAAATGACTTCTCATGAATAGGAACGCCGTTATGTCAGTCCCTCTCTTGCATGGCATCCTGCCGCCCTTCCCCACGCCGGTCACGGCTGACGGCGCGGTGGACGACACTGCCCTGCGCAAGCTGTTGCACAACCTGATTGCCGCCGGCGTACAGGGGCTGGTGCCCATTGGTGGCACGGGTGAGTACACCGCCCTTTCACCCCAGGCCCGTGAGCGGGTGGTGGCAATCACCGTGGAAGTTGCCGATGGCCGCATTCCGGTGATTGCCGGCATGGTCTCGCCAGGGTTTGCCGAATCGGTCTGCGCCGGCAAGGCGTTCAAGGCGGCCGGTGCAGATGGCTTGCTGGCAGTGACGCCGTTCTACGTCTCGCCCACCCAAAGCGGTATTCGTGAGTATTTCCGGGCGTATCGCGATGCGGTGGACATGCCGATCCTGTTCTATGACGTGCCCTATCGGACGCGAATCGTCACCGAGGCCCAGACCATCGCCGACATGGAAGCCGATGGCTCGATTTTCGGCATGAAAGCCTGCAATACCGATATGGCCCACTTCAATGAAGTCATGACGCTGACCACTTCGGACTTTCAGATGCTGTCGGGTGAAGACCTGCTCTATCCCGCTCATGCGGCACTCGGTGCGCGGGGCGGAATCCTGGCTTCATCGCCGCTGCTGCCGGATTACTGGCTGCGGCTGTACGAGATTTTCCGCACTGGCCAGTTCGATGAAGGCATTGCCGGGCAGCGCCGGCTGTTGCCGCTGTTGGGCGCCTTGTTCGCCGAGGCCAACCCTGGGCCGTTGAAAGCGGCGATGAAGATGATCGATCAGGACTGCGGCGATGTGCTGTCGCCGTTGCAGGCGCCCGGTGAACTGACCGTGGAGCGCCTGCGGTTGGCTATGGACGACCTGCGCACCAGCGGTGTGTTGCCTGCCGCTCAAGCCCTGTAACGCGGCTTCACTCAGTCGACGTAGACCCACAGCACCACGGCTTCATCGACACCTTCGCTGGTCCACTTGTGACCGGCGCGGGCGTCGTAATACAAGCTATCGCCAGGCTCCAACCGGAGCGGTGCGTAGAGTTGCGAATGAATCACCAGACAGCCGGACAACACATACACGAACAGCTCGCCCGCATGGCTGGGCCATTCGCTGTACTCATCGGGATGCTTGGCCACGACTCGAGATTTCATCGGCAGCATGCGTTTGTGTTTCAGGTCGGCCGCCAGCCAGGTGTTCTGGCATGTCGTGGTCGCCACCTGAAGCCCATGCGCGTGGCGGTTCAAACTCCGCCGCCCGACCGCAAACGGCCGCTCGTTATCAGACAGCAGGTTGACCACCTCGATGCCAAAGCCCTTGGCGATCTTGCTCAGGCTGCTGAGCGTGGGCGATAACTCGTT
This sequence comes from Pseudomonas sp. UBA4194, assembly GCF_002379585.1. Classification (GTDB taxonomy): domain Bacteria; phylum Pseudomonadota; class Gammaproteobacteria; order Pseudomonadales; family Pseudomonadaceae; genus Aquipseudomonas. The sequence goes on along the minus strand of NZ_DFUE01000030.1, from coordinate 38,883 downwards.
GCGCTCGATCTTGGACAACGCAGACAGCGACAGACCGGTGAATTTCGCCGTCTGGGTCAAGGTCCATTTGCGCTCGTGGCGCAGCGAGCGGACCCGAGCGCCAATGTCGATGGGCGCCTCGTCATCGGCGATTTCGGTGAAATCGGCCTCGGGTCGGTCCAGTGCGAGTTGGAAGTCCATAGCAGTCCTTGATCAGAAATAGCGTGCAGCTTTATAGGTTTGTACGTTGCGGCAAAGCAGTCAACCCGCGGATTCTCTCATCCAGAGTTAATTCTCGTATAGTGATAGATATAGCCTTTAGTCTAATTAAAGTGCACAAGGACAGAAGCGGTGATCGACGCGTTGAATTTTGCAGACTTGCGCCGCAGTGCAAGGCGCACCCTGCCCCGCGCCATTTTCGAGTACATCGATCGTGGCACCGAAGACGAAAGCGGCATGGCGCATAACCGCCGTGCTTTCGAACAGAAGCGGATCGCCCCGCGCATTCTGCAGGGTGCGAGCCCCCGCAGCACCTCCACCCAGCTGTTCGGCAAGACGCTGCAGATCCCGATCGTGGTCGCCCCCACGGCCTGCGCAGGGCTGGTCTGGTACAAAGGCGAAATCGCCCTGGCCAAGGCGGCGGCGCAAGCCGGCATTGCGTTCTGCGCCGCCACCGAAGCCATTACCTGTGTCGAGGAAATCGCCGCCAACAGCCGCGCCAACCTGTGGTTCCAGCTGTATCTCTGGGAGCACCAGGCAATGTCCGAGGCACTGGTGGAGCGCGCACGACAGTCTGGGGCTGAAACACTGGTGCTGACCGTGGACACCCCCGTCTACGCCAATCGGGAATACAACGTGCGCAATGGCATGGGCATGCCGTTCAAATACTCGGTACGCAATACCCTGGACGTGATGTGCCATCCCCACTGGCTGGCCAAGGTGCTGGGCCGTTACATGATCAATGGCGGTGCACCCAGCTTCGCCAACTATCCCCAGGCCTATCGGCAGACCATCCTGGGTGGCGGAAGCAAGCAACGCCTGGAGCATACGCCGCAGCTGACCTGGGCACATGTGGCCAGGCTGCGGGAAATCTGGAAGGGCAACCTCGTGCTCAAAGGTATCGTGCGCGCCGATGATGCGCTGCGGGCCATCGACCATGGTGTGGATGGCGTGGTGGTGTCCAACCATGGCGCGCGCAATCTGGACAGCGCTGTAGCACCGATCGACGCACTGCCCGCCATCGTCGAGGCCGCCGCCGGCCGGCTGACCGTCCTCATGGACAGCAATATCCAGCGCGGCAGTGACATCTTCAAGGCGTTGGCCCTGGGTGCCCAGGCCGTCATGGTCGGCAGGGCATTTCTCTACGGCACGGCCATGGGCGGTGAAGCCGGAGCCTTGCACACGGCCCGGATGCTGCGCCGGGAACTCGACCTGACCATGGGTAACAGCGGCGCGCGCAACATCGTGGACATCGATGGGGGGCTGATGGCGCCGTAGATTTGCGAACGCCGTGGCAGCGCACCTGCCTGCCATGGCTACAAGCACTCCCGAGCAATAGCGACTATGCTTCCCGCTCCCGGAGGTAGCATGTCACTGAATCACATCAGAGTACCGTCATGGGTCGCTTGACCCCCTCGCGCCATCGCTCGCACAGGCTGCCACTTGCGCTGCTGTGGGCAGTGGTGCCTGCCATCTGGCTCAGTACGGCTGGGGCGGCGCCGTCGCGCACCCTGGATCTGTTTCTACCCGATGCCCCTCCCCTGAGCATGCAAGGCCAGCCCGGCCAACGGGGCATTGTCGGCGAAGCCACCGTGAAGGCTGCCGCCATGGCCGGTTACGACCTGCACCTCATCACCCTGCCCTGGCCCCGAGCGCAGCGAACGGTGGAGCACGGTCAGGACCAACTGATCATCCCGTTGTCGCGCACGCTGGACCGGGAAGCGAAATACACCTGGATCGCGCCCATCATGTCCATGGACCGGGCGTTCTTCAGCCTGGAAAACCGCGTGGAAACCTTCGCCCAGGCACGCAAGACCTACCACCGCATCGCAGTCGGCATGGGCAGTGCCCAGGAGCGCAAGTTGCGCGACGAGGGCTTCAGCGATGAGCAGATCTACCCACTGAAGATCGGCGAGAACCCGGCGCAGATGCTGTTGTTGGGGCGGGTGGACGCCTGGTTCAACGGCGTACCGGAATCACGCTACATCTGGCGTGAAGTGTCGGACCGGCCCTTGCTGATGAGCCCGGTGCTGATGACCTCCGACCTGTACCTGGCGTGCTCCAGGGACTGCGCCGAGCCGATCGTCAAGCGGCTGCGCGAGGCCGTGGCCACCTTGCGCAAGGATGGCACGCTCAAGCGGCTGATGGATGTCTATGCGCAGGATGCAGGCCCCTAGCGGCGAGCGTTGCCCAAACGCGGCGTTCGGTCGCTATGCCCATTGGATATTTGACCATCTGTTCAACAATCCCTAGGGTATGGGCCTTTGCTTTTGCCCGAGACACCTATGACCACCCGTTCCGCACTTCCCCCGGCCGTCTATCTGCTGGGCCTGACCATCTTTTCCCTGGTGACCGCCGAATTCATGGTGGCGGGGATGATGCCGGCCCTGGTCGACAGCTTTTCCGTCAGCCTGGCTCAGGTCGGCAACCTGATCGCGTTCTATGCCTTGGGCATGGCCCTGGGTGGGCCACCCGTGACGATTCTGCTGCTGTCGCGCGGCATCGACAACACCCGTGCCCTGGTGGCGCTGTTGGCCGTGTATGTGGCCGCGAGCGCGCTGGGCGCCGCAGCGCCGAGCTATGAAGTGCTGGTGCTGGCGCGCATCGTCATGGGTGTCTCCAGCGCCGTGTGCATCGGCTTGTGCATGACCCTGTGCGCAGGCCTGGTCGCGCCTCAGGAGCGGGGTCGCGCAATCTCCGTGGTGCTGGCCGGTCTGATGCTGTCCCCGGTGATTGGCGTGCCCATGACCGCCTTCGTGCAGCAGCATTTCGGCTGGCGTGCCAGCGCCTGGCTGGTGGCGGCACTGGCCCTGGTGTGTACGGTGCTGGCGGCCAGTCGCCTGCCGCGGGGTGAACCGGGGGCGCAGCCAAGCTTGCGTCAACAGTGGCTGACCCTGGCCAGTCCGAGCCTGTGGGGAGCCTACTTGACCAGCGGGTTGATCATCGGGTCGACCTTTGCCGCGTTCAGCTATTGCACACCGATTCTGATTCAGGAAGTCGGCCTGGCGCCGAGCCAGGTCGCTCCGCTGCTGGCGCTGTACGGCGTCGCCAACGTGGTCGGCAATATCGTGGTGGGCCGCTTCGCCGACAGCCACACCTTCGCAGCACTGCGCTGGGGCTTGGCGTTGCTGGTGCTGGCGTTGGCCGGCTTTGCCCTGGCCGGCGATCTACGCTGGCTGAGCCTGACCTGCTTCATCACCGTAGGCCTGACCGGTGTGGCGCTGAACCCGGCAATGGTTGCCCGTGTGATGAAAGCCGCCGAGCCCTCGGCGCTGGTCAACGCCCTGCATACTTCGGTGATCACCGCAGGTCTGGCCCTGGGAAGTTGGGCAGGCGGTGCGGTCATCGACGCCGGTTACGGCCTGCGGGCGCCGCTGTGGGTGGGTGCGGGAATGGCGCTGCTGGGCTTGCTCAGCGTGGCCTGGCCACGGGGTGGACGGCAGGAAGTGCAGAGCTGCGCCTAGAGGGTGGTCTGGCGGACCCGCCACCACCGGTTCCGCCCAGTTATGTGATAATCCCGCCCCCGCTCCCCTTTTCAGCAAGAGAACCGCGCATGGCCTATCGGGCACCCCAGGACATGGCCCTCGACCTGGCGCTGCGCGCGCTGCTCGAGAGCCAGGTCAACGATGGCCACTACGCCAGTTTCGAAGACGCCCAACACGCCGCGCTGCGGGTCATTCAGGCCCGCGAAGGCAGTGCCCGGGACGTGACCGTCGAGCAGCGAGACGAGACCGCGCTGCATGACTCCATGGACTTCGCCCGCCTGGCGCTGTCGGCGGTGAGCGGGGTCGGTGTCTGGACCTATGAAGTGTCCAACGACTGCTTCTATTGCGACGCCGGTATCAGCGAACTGTACGGCATCGACCCTTTGCAGGCCGCCGCGGGCATCAAGCGCAGCGGCTTTCTGGCCAACGTCCACCCCGACGACCTGCTGGCCCTGCGCAGGACCATGGCCGGCGGCCTGGTAAACAGCGGCGATCTGGAGCTCGAGTACCGCATCGTCCACCCGGACGGCTCGGTGCGCTGGGTGCTGTCGCGTGGTCATACCTACTTCAATACAGCGGGCGAACCTGTCCGACGCACCGGTGTAGGCCTGGACATGACAGCCCAGCGCCTGCTCGAGCAGCAACTGCGGCAAAGCCTGAAAATGGAAGCGGTGGGGCAACTGACCGGGGGCCTGGCCCACGACTTCAACAACCTGCTGACGGGCATCATGGGCAGTCTGGAGATGCTCAGGCTGCGCATAGACCAGCGTCGTATCGGCGACATCGATCGCTACCTCGACGCGGCACTGGGGGCCTCCCGCCGAGCGGCAGCCCTGACCCACCGATTGCTGGCGTTCTCTCGTCGCCAGACCCTCGAGCCCCGGGCCACGGAAGTCCAGGAACTGGTGCTGGGCATGCTCGAGCTGATTCGCAGCACGGTGGGACCCTCGGTGCAGGTCAGCGTCGACAGCGAGCCCGACCTGTGGCTGACCCAGGTCGATCCCAACCAGCTGGAAAACGCCCTGCTCAACCTGTGCATCAACGCCCGCGACGCCATGCCGCTGGGTGGCGTCCTGACCATCCACGCAGCCAATTGCACCCTGGCGCCCCTGGAAGCGGCCGAGAACGAGCTACCCGCTGGCGACTACCTGACGCTGAGCGTGCACGACACCGGCAGTGGCATGAGCAGCGAGGTGATCGCCCACGCCTTCGACCCGTTCTTTACCACCAAGCCCATGGGCGAAGGCACTGGGCTGGGCCTGTCGATGATCTACGGGTTCGTGCGTCAGTCCGGTGGCAGTGTGCGCGTGCAATCCCGGATCGGTGTCGGCACCCGCATGACCCTCTTTCTTCCGCGGGCCACGGTTATGGCCAGCGTCGCCGAAGCCGGCGAGAGTTCGACACTGCCCGCCCTCACCAGTCGCAATGAGCAGGTGCTGGTGATCGATGACGAGCCCACCGTGCGCATGCTGGTGACCGAGGTACTGGAAGATCTCGGCTACACCACGCTGCAGGCCACTGACGGCGCCGGTGGCCTGGCGATTCTGCAATCGGATCGGCGTATCGATCTGCTGGTCACCGATGTCGGCCTGCCTGGCGGCATCAATGGCCGCCAGGTAGCCGATGCCGGACGCAGCCTGCGACCCGGCTTGAAGGTGCTGTTCATCACCGGCTATGTGCAAGACGCCAAGGCCTGGGAGGATCAGCTCGAGTCCGGGATGCACCTGCTGACCAAGCCGTTCGCCATGGCCGCGCTCGCCGGCCGAATAGAGCAGCTGCTGAGCGGGCCAGGCTAGGTCCGCACTTCAGGGCTTGGCCAGGTAGCCCGGCAACTTCTGCAGGCGTTCGATCCAGCGCCCGACATGCACGTAAGGCTGCAGGTCCACGTCGCCCTCCGGCGCCAGCACCACATAGGGATACACCGCACAGTCGGCAATGGTGGGCCGCCCCATCGCCAGCCAGTCGTTGTGCGCCAGGTGTTGGTCGAGGAGCGTCAGCGTCAGCTTCGACTTGTCCAGCGCGCCTGCGTGGTCCAACGGGTAGCCAAACTTGCGGACCAGCCGTGCGGCATTGACGCTGTGCTGCACTTCGTTGGCCGCAAACGACAGCCACTGCACCACGTGCGCCTGGCCCTCGGGGTGCGCCGGCCACCACGCCAGACCGCCATATTGGCCGGCCAGATAAACCAGAATGGCCTGGGAATCGCGCAGCACCACCGGGCCATCTTCCAGCACCGGCACCTGCTGCAACGGGTTGAGATCGCTCAGCGGTGGCCGCTTGTGCGCACCGCTGGCAAGGTCTACGGGTATCAGTTCCAGGTCGATGTTGGCCAATGCCGCGAATAGCCTGACCTTGTAGCAGTTGCCAGAAACATCCAGGTCATACAGTTTCATCATGCCTCTCCATCGATGAGTTGATTGAATTCAAGCACGTTGCCGTCCGGGTCACGGATGAACAAGGCAACGCGTCTGGGGCCAATCGGGTGCGGCCCTTCGGTGATCGTGATGCCCTGCTCGCCCAGCCAGTGCTGCAAGGCCTGCAGGTCATCGACGATGAACGCCGGGTGGGTCATGCCGGGCAGCTTGATGGGTGCGTCCAGCAACGCATTGTGCGCACTGGGCACGCGCACGCCATTGAAGATCAGGTTGATGCGCACGCCATCTGCGCTGAGCATTTCGTTGGCCTCATAACGCGGGAAACGCGCGGTTTCCTGAAAGCCGAGGGCCTGGTAAAAAGCCATGGCGCGGCTTTGGTCGCTGACGCGGATTCCGATATGGTCGTAGGCCAGAATTCGCGATGGATTGGGTAAGTGTGGGCTCATGGCAATATAACCTCCGGTTGACCTGTGTGTTCCCAGTCTCGCCCAGCAGGCCCCTCTGACCTATGGTGCGAAGCTGACAATACCTATGCACTCACCGCACTAATCGAAAGGACGGCAATGGACAGGCTCAAGGCAATGGCCAACTTCGTTCGCATCGTCGACAGCGGCAGCCTGAGCGCTGCTGCCGACAGCACAGGGCAGTCGGTGGCCTCCCTGGTACGGTCGCTGGCGGCTTTGGAGCACTACCTGGGCGTGCGGTTGCTGAACCGCAGCACGCGGCGCATGGCGCTCACCGACGAGGGCGAGCAGTACCTCAACTGGAGCCGGCGCATGCTGGCGGACTTCGATGACATGGAGCAGCGTCTGGACGCCCGGGACGGCGTGCTGCGGGGGCTGCTGCGCATGACCGCGCCGGTGGAATTCGGCCAGCGCTTCGTTGCGCCGCTGGTCAACGCGTTTCTGCGCGAGCATGCCGAAATTACCCTGGACGTGATGTTCATCGACCACGTCGTGCCGTTGCTCGACGAACGCCTGGACCTGGCCCTGCGCATTGGCCACCTGCCTGACTCCACGCTGGTCGCGCGCCCGGTAGGCGTGACCCGCCTGATCACCTGTGCCAGCCCTGACTATCTGCGCCGTGCACCGGCCTTGCCGAACCCGGCGGCGTTGCCGGCGCACGCCTGTATCGCCGTGGCCGCGCAGGGCCGCCAGTGGTATTACCGACACGGCGATCATGAATCAGCCCAGGACATCAGCCCCCGGTTGGTGTGCAACCAGATCCGCGCGGCCAGCCTGGCTTGCGTCGAGGGTGTGGGCATCACCCGACTGATGCATTACCAGGTCGCCGAGGAATTGGCAGACGGTCGTTTGGTGCGGGTGCTGCAAGCCTTCGAGCCCGCTGATCTGCCGATCCAGTGGGTTTACCCCCACGCCTTGCAGCTTTCACCGCGGGTCAAGGCGTTCGTGGAGTGGATGGGTCCACGGTTGCAGCAACTGACGCCAGACCCGAGCAGGTAGGCTCAAACGGCCGACTCGGCGAGCCAACGCTTGAGCAAGGCTTTCACCGACCGATTGACGTTGCGCTTGCTCAACTCCTTCACGGTGAACCAGCGGCAGTCGGCAATTTCATTGCACGGACGAGGCTCGCGCTGCAGCGACACCGAGCTTTCGAACAGGTAGTGGATCACGTTGCTTTCCTGGTACTCGGAAATGTAGAAAAGATGGCCGAGGGTCATCCCGGTTTCTTCCGACATTTCCCGAAAAGCGGCCTGCATGGGCGTTTCGGCCTGCTCGACGCGGCCGCCGGGCAGATTCCACTTTGCCTTGCGTTTACGCACGAAAAGGATGCGTCCCTCACGACGAAAGATGATCGTCGCCCGGCGCTTGGCGGGTTTGTTGGCGGTGCCCATAGAACTTCAGTGGCCTGTCACATAAATGTCACAATACTGAAGCAGGGAGTGTGCCGGGGGTCACAGTTGGGTTGAGGTGTCGGACGAAAGGCTGAATCTTTGGGGGGTTCTAGATGAGTCGGCGGTGAATGGTCCCCTCACCCCAGCCCTCTCCCTGAGGGAGAGGGAGCCGTACGGTGGTGTTGCGGCTATCGGCGGTCCGCTTTTAGCTCCCTCTCCCTCAGGGAGAGGGGGCCGTGCGGCGGTGTTGCGGCTATCGCGGTCTGCTATTAGCTCCCTCTCCCTCAGGGAGAGGGCTGGGGTGAGGGGACCATTCACCACGGTTCCCCCAGCCAACCCCACCCTCAATACCCCCGCTCGAAATCCACCACATCCCCCAAAGCCTCGCCCTGATGATGGCGCAACAGATTGCGCACAAAATGCTCGACGATGTTATGCCAGATCACCCCACTGGCGGGTGACACATGGGGCGACAGGCGCACTTTGGGGTGGCGATAGAACGGATGATCCGCAGGGGTCGGTTCCACCGCCGTCACGTCCAGGGTGGCCCTGCTCAACCGGCCTTCATCCAACGCTTCAACCAGCGCCGCCTCGTCGATCAGGCTGCCACGGGCAATGTTCACCAGATGCAAACCCGGCTTGGCATGGGCCAGCAATGCCTGGTCCACCAGATGGCGGGTGGAGCGCGTCGCGGGGGCAGCCAGTACCACGTGATCGGATGCCGCAAACAGGCCTGGCAGGCTGTCAGCGCGTTCAACCCCTGGCACATCGAAGGGTTTGCCGGAGTGGTTCACGGCAATCACCTTGACCCCCAGAGCCTGGGCACGGATCGCCAGGTCCTTGCCGATGGCACCGAAACCGACGATGCCCAGCGTGCTTCCACTCAGCTGTTGCAGGGGAAAGCGCTGCCACTGCTCGGCGCTGTCGATCCACACCTCGGGGAACTGCTTGGCCTGCGCCAGAATCGCGGCCAAGGCAAATTCCGCCACTGCCACCGACGCGGTGCCGCGCGCCGATGAGACAGGCAGGCTGTCGAACAGCCACGCGGGATAACCGTCGATGCCCGAGGAGGTCAGCTGTACCCATTTGAGGTTGAACGGCCAGCCAGCCGGTTTCTCTGGCAATGCCTGAGTGAGAAAATGACCGAAGAAAGGTCGGGTGAGCAGGATCGTCGCCTCAGGCGGGACATTGGGGGCGCCCTGCCCGATCGGGATGATGGTGTATTCGGGCAGGCGTTGACGCAACAGTGCGTTGATCTCTTCGTCGTGTTGGCTGGCAATGACGGTAGCGGACATGGGGGGTTCCTGTTGGAGACTTGTCGAGTTGTTTGAGCGTTTCAGGAAAGCGGATGATGTGTAGTGAATGGTCGCCTCATCCCGCCTCCCGCTGATCCAGATACAGCCGCCCGGGCACGTCCGCCAGCAGCTGTGCGGTATAGGCCGAGGCCGGGGTTTCGAACACCCGAGCGCAGGCGCCCTGCTCCACCACGCGGCCATCGCGCATGACCACCACCTGATCGCAGATCTGCCGCACCACGGCCAGGTCATGGGAAATGAACAGATAACTGTGCCCCAGCCGCTGCTGCAGCTCGGCCAGCAACCTGAGAATCTGGGCCTGCACCGAGGCATCCAGCGCCGACAGCGCTTCGTCCAGCACCAGCAGCTCGGGCTGCAATGCCAACGCCCGCGCGATCGCCACCCGCTGGCGCTGGCCGCCGGACAGCTCGCCGGGGCGCCTGCGCAGATAATGCGCAGGCAGTTCCACCTGCTCCAACAGCTGACCTGCACGCTCGGTCCGCCAAACGCGATCACCCACGGAAAAGGTCCGTAATGGCTCGCAGATGATCTGCTCCAGCGTCCAGCGTGGGTCCAGAGAGGCATAAGGGTTCTGATAGACGATCTGGATACGTCGGCGCAGCGGCTGCCACTGCCGGGGCGAAAGGCCGGCGATGTTCTGACCGTCGAACAGCACCTCGCCGCTGTCAGGGCGCTCCAGACCTAGAATCAACCGCGCGGTAGTGGATTTGCCGGAACCCGACTCACCCACCAAGCCAGTGGTGCCGTGACGCAGCACATCGAACGACACCGCCTCCACCGCTGCCCGCCCGGGGTTGCGCCAACTGGAAAAGTCCTTGCGCAGCGAACGCACCTGCAACAGTGGCGCCGCCTGCGCCACCTGATCGAATCGGCGCGATTGCAGCGGCGGTCGGGCCACGGCCAACGTCGGTGCGGCAGCCAGTAGCTGGCGGGTATAAGCATGGCCTGGATGCTGGAAAATCTGCCGGGCCGGGCCGCTTTCGACGATCTGCCCGTGTTGCATCACGATCAGGCGATCGGCACGGTCCAGCGCCACGCCCAGGTCATGGGTAATCAACAGCACCGCCGTACCCCGCTCCCGTGCCAAGCGCTGCAAACGATCCAGCACCTGACGCTGAACGCCGACGTCCAGAGCGCTGGTGGGCTCATCGGCGATGATCAGCGGTGGGTCGTTGGCCAGTGCGATGGCAATCAGCACACGCTGGCGCATGCCGCCCGACAACTGGTGCGGGTAGCTGCGCGCGACCCGTGTGATGTCAGCCAGACCGACCTGCTCCAGCAACACCAGCGCCCGTGCGCGGGCTTCGCGGCGGCCCATGCCGTGCACGGTCATGGCTTCCTCGAGCTGACGGTCGATCCGTTTGACCGGGTCCAGGGACAGACCAGGATCTTGAGGCACGAAACCGACCTGGCGACCTCGCAGGTGACGCCAGCTGCGTTCACCCAGCCCCACCAGCTCTTCGCCCGCCAGACGCAGGCTGCCCGCTTCGATCGAGGCGTTCTCAGCCAGCAATCCCACCAAGGCCCCGGCGGTGGTGGATTTGCCGGAACCCGATTCGCCCACCACGGCGACAATCTCCCCTGGATGAATGGCAAAGCTCACCTGGTCGATGCCCGCCACCGACCCCTGCTCGGTGTGATAGACGATACGCAGGCCCTCGACCTGCAAGATCGCGGTTGACGTGTTCATCGCGGTGCTCCCGATACGTCCTGGATGGCGCGGGCCAACTGATTCGCCGCGAGTACCACGGCGGCCAGCACCAAACCCGGCAGGCTGGTGTACCACCAGGCGGCGACCATGTAGTTGCGCCCCTCGGAGATCAGCAGGCCCCACTCCGGCTGCGGCGGCGGTGCGCCGAAGCCGAGAAAGCTCAACGCCGACACCGATAGCACGGCCGAGCCAAATTCCAGGGCCGCCAGCGCCAGCACCGGGCCGGCCGCGTGGGCCACGATGTGCCGGGTGATGATCGCCCACGGCCCCACTCCCGACACGCGCGCCGCCTCGACAAACAGACTGGTGCGCCAGCGCAGCACTTCGCCCCTGACCAGACGGGCGAAAGTCGCCACAGAGGACAAGCCCACGGCCAGCGCGATATTCAGCGTGCCAAAGCCGAGCACGGTGATGATGGCCATGGCCAGCAGCAGTGAAGGTATGGCCATCAGCACCTCCACTACACGCATGGACACCGCGTCCAGCGCCCCGCCGAAATACCCGGCCACCACGCCGATGACAATGCCCACCAGCAAGGCAATCAGCACCGCCAGCGCCGTGGCCTGCAACGATAGCGCCGCGCCATGCACCGCTCGGCTGTACAGGTCGCGCCCCAGGTGGTCGGTGCCGAACCAGTGTTGGCCACTCGGCGCCTGCAATGCCTGGGCAGGCTGACCGAGCAAAGGGTCGTAATGGCTGAACAGTCCAGGCCATACCGCCCAGGCCAAAGCCAACGCCAGCACGGCAATGCCCAAGGGCAGCAAGGGGCGCTTGTGCAGCAGGCGCACGGCCGACTGTGCCCACAACAGTGCCACGGTTGTCGACGGCAAGGTATTGGCAGACAGGCTCATCGCTGGCCTCCACTGACCGCTTGACCCATACGCGGGTCAAGCAAGGGATAGAGAAGGTCGACCAGCAGGTTGACCGCAATGAACAGGGCCGCGGCCAACAGCACCACGCCCTGGACCATGGGGATGTCCTGGCTGCCGACCGCCGCTTGCGCCAGACGCCCGACGCCCTCGCGGGAGAACACCGTTTCGGTCACCACGGAGCCGGCCAGCAGGTTGCCGACCACCACCCCGGACAGGCTCAGCACGGGCACGGCGGCGTTGTGCAGCAAATGCACGAACAGCAGGCGTCGCCCACTCAAACCCTTGGCCCGCAGCGCCTGGGCGAACGGTTGTCGGCTCACGCCAGCCAGCGAACGCAGCAGCACCTGGGCAATGATCGCCGCCGTCGGGATGGCCAGGGTCAGCGCTGGCAGCACCAGCGAAGCGAAGCCCCGATTGCCCATGGCAGGGAACCAGTGCAGGTTGAACGAGAAGGCTTGCAGCAGCAGTAGCCCGACCCAGAAGGTGGGCAACGACACCGACAAGGCCGGTAGCCCCAGCAGCCCATCCCTGAGCCAGCGCCAGCGCGCCAGGTTGGCCGCCAGCGCCAGGCCGATGCCGCCCAGCAACGCCAGCACCAGCGCCAGGGCGGTCAGTTGAGCGGTGGCCGGCAAGGCTTGCGCCAGCGCGCTCGCCACCGGCTCACCGCTCTGGATCGACTGGCCGAAATCCAGTTGCAGCGCCCGCCACAGGGCGATGCCGTACTGCACCGGCAGCGGCTGGTCCAGGTGATATTCAGCACGCAACGCCTGGATCTGGGCCTGATCGGCCGCCGACGGCTCGCCGTTCTGGTTGAGCATGATGCTCACCGGATCGCTGGGCAGCGCGTACAGAATCACGAAGGACACCGTGAAGGCGGCCCATAGCACCAGTGCGCTCTGCCACAGCCGGTGCAGCCCTGTCACCAGCCCCTGTCGCCAGCGCAGGGTGGGGCGCAACGCGGTGGGGGCGCTGGCCAGCGTTGAAAGATCGGTCATGTGCACGCTCCATTGGGTTCACCGGCTTGCCGTCGCACTGTCACGGCGTTGCCAGCCATGTATCGAAGAACTGCAGGCGCGATGACGCTTCGTAGTGCAAGCCATGCACCTGCTTGCCGTGGGCAATCACCGTGGCCAGCTCCACCAGCGGAATGGCATGGCCCTGCTCGATCAACGCGCGGCTGACTTCATCCACCCGCTGCTGTCGCACTGCCGGGTCCAGAGTCGCGGCGCTGGCTTCGAGCAGGTGGTCCAGCCCATCGGCCTTGCGCTTGCCGTAATTGCGCCCCGTCACGTGGAACAGCGTGCGCAGCACATCGGGATCGGCTCGGGTCAGGTTGTAGAAGTACAAGCTGATGTCACCGCTGGCCTGCAGCGCCGCCACCTGGCTGATGGTGGTGCGGTTGAGGACCAGCTCCACGCCGACCGCCTTGAGCTGCTGCTGCACCAACTCCAGGATCGGCGTGTTCTGCCAGTAATCCACCCGCAGGCTCAGCCGCTCGCCGTCCTTCTGGCGGATGCCATCGGCGCCGGCCTGCCAGCCCGCTTCGTCGAGCAGGCGTTGCGCACTGGGGCGGTCGTAGGCCAGCAGGTCGGAGAGGTCCTTGTAATACGGCGTACTGCTGGCCAGCAGTGCGGTGGCCGGTGCCTGATAGCGCGAAATGATGCTGCGCAGTTGCTCGCGGTCGATGGCCTTGATCAACGCCTGGCGCACCCGCACGTCGCGGTACACCGGCCGCGTCAGATCGGGCGTCAGGTTGAAGACCACCCCTGGGTTGGCCCTCCAGAGCACCGGCAGCCCCTGGGATTCGAGGGTCTTTTCGTTCTGCGCCACCACCCCGGTGTCGACATCGATCTGCCCGGACAGCAGGCTACCCAGACGCACGCCGGACTCCGGCACGATCAGAAACTCGATCCCGTCCAGCCAGGCCTTGCCGGTATGAGCCGCCAGTGACGAACCCCAGGCATAGTCGTCGCGGCGCGACAGGCTGACCTTCTGGTTGTGCACGAAGCCATCGAGCTTGAACGGGCCGCTGCCGATCAGTTGCCCCTGGCAACGATCGGCCGGACTCCTGGCCAGCGTCGCCTCGGCCAACAACCCCAGGCTCATGGTTGATGTAGCTTGCAGGAACTGGGCATTCGGCTGCTCGAACTCCACCACCACGGTCGAAGCATCAGGCGTGGCTATGTTCTTGAGCCCGGCCAGGTAGGTCGCCCCCAGAATCGAGCGCGCACCCAGCGCCAGAATCTGTTCGAAGTTCGCTTTCACCGCCAGGGCATCGACCGGTGTGCCATCGCTGAAGCTGACACCGTCTCGCAAGTGAAAGGTAAACCGCCGCGACTCGCCGTCGACCTCCCAGCGACTGGCCAGCCACGGTACGATCTCGCCGCTTTGGGGGTCTTGATCGGTCAGCGAATCGACCAGTTGGCGGCCCACGTTCAAGGCCGTGTTGTTGCCGGCCTGGTGTGGATCGATGCAGTTGGGGTCGCCGTCCAGCGCTACCTTGAGCACACCTCCGGCCGCTGGAGTCGCAGCCGCGGCCTGCCTGGCGGGCGCGGACGACTCGCCGCACCCGGCCAGCAACAACAGCGCCAGGGTCAGCGCTGCCGGTTTGGAAACCGAAATGTTCAACGACAGATTCATGCGGCGCTTCCAGCAGCGTTGCGGTTGGCGATATAGGGCAAGCCCAGGTTCTCGCGCAGCGTCGCGCCCTGGTATTCACTGCGAAACAGCCCGCGGCGTTGCAGCTCAGGCACCACCCCGGTGGCGAACGCTTCGATGCCCTCATGCAAACCGGAAAACATCACGTTGAAGCCATCGGCGGCGTCGGCCTCGAACCAGGCTTGCAGGTCGTCGGCGATGCTTTCAGGGGTACCGATCAGAATCCGGTGCCCGCCGGCAGTGAGCTTGTTGAACAGCTCACGCACGGTGGGTCGCTCGCGGCGAATCAGCTCGAAAACCAGCTTCTGCCGGCTCTTGTGGGTGTTGGTGTCGAACTGCTCGGGCGGCAGTGGCACCACCTCATCGAACGGCAATTCGGACAGGTCGAAACCCAGGCTGGCGAAGCGCGAGATGCTGCGCAGGAACGTCTTGGGCTCCAGCAGTTCCTGCAACTGGTCGTAGCGTGCCTGGGCCTCGGCGTGAGTCTTGCCGACCACCGGCGAGACCCCCGGCAGAATCTTCAGGTGCTGCGGATCACGGCCGAATTTCGCCGCCTGGTCCTTGATCTGGCGATAGAACGCCTGACCCTGTTCCAGAGTGTGCTGCGCCGTGAAGATCAGCTCACCTGCCCGCGCCGCCAGGGCGCGACCGGAATCCGATGAACCGGCCTGGGCAATCACCGGATAGCCCTGCAGCGGACGCGGTGCATTCAACGGGCCGCGCACCTGGAAGTGTTTGCCGTGATGGTTGAGCACGTGCAGCTTGCTGGTATCCAGAAAGCGCCCGCTGGCCTTGTCCTGAACGAAAGCGCCGTCCTCGTAGCTGTCCCACAGCCCAGTGACCACGTCATAGAATTCCTCCGCGCGCTCGTAGCGGTCGGCATGCAGGACATGGGCGTCGAGATTGAAGTTCTCGCCGCCGCCCAGGGAAGTCACCAGGTTCCAGCCCACACGACCGCCGCTGAGGTGGTCGATGTTGGCCAGCTTGCGGGCAATGTTGTAAGGGTCGTTATAGGTGGTGCTGGCGGTGCCGATCAGACCGATGTGCCGGGTCACCACGGCCAGTGCCGGCATCAGCACCAGCGGGTCCCAGCGGACACTGTTGGGGCCGCGCGCCAGTACCTCGAGGTCAGCGTCGACGTTCACCGTGTCGTTGAAGAACACCGCATGAAAACGCGCGGCCTCCAGGGTCTGCGCCACCCATTGGAAGTGCCCGAAGTCGCTGAACGAGTCGGGGGCGGCGCTGGCGTGGCGCCAGCTGGAGCCCATGATTCCGGCGCTGGGAATGAACGCGCCAAGCAGCAGTTGTTTGGTGGAAGTGCTCATGCAAGCTCCTGATCAGAAGTCGTAGCTCAGGCGGGTGTACCAGAAGCCGCCGTAGGGATTGAACGGCGAGACACCACCGAATTTCGGAAAGCCGTTGACGTCGCCCGCCGGGTAGCCGCTGTTGTCGGCGCGCACGTCGAACAGGTTGTTGGCACCCACGGCCACACCCAACTGGTCGGTGATCGAATAGGCGACTTCCAGGTCGGTGATCCACTTGGCGCCAAAGGTGGAGTCGAAGTCGGGATTCACATCCCGGGCGATGACCTTGTCGTAGCGGGTGACGCCCAGGTTGATGTCGAAGCGATCGATCTTCCATTGGCCGCTGAGAATCAGCTTGGTCTTGGGCTCCGACACCGTCAGGTAGCCCTGGGCGACCCGGTCGAACAGTTGCAGGCCGCTGCCAGCCAGCGCTGCCGGAGTGGACTTGATGCTGTCCAGTTCGGTCTTGTTGTAGTTGAACGCCACGCCGTACTTGACCGAGCCGTAGCGGCCATAGTCGACCTTGTAGTCGGTGACCAGATCCACACCGCGGGTGGTGGTGTCGGCGGCGTTGGTGAAGTACTTGACCCGGTAGCCTGGCTTGTAGCCCTGCTGCTGGAGGATCTGGTTGACGCCGTTGCCGTAGAGGAAGCCCGTCAGAGCGATGCGGTCCTTGATCTCGATCTGGTAGGCATCCAGGCTCACGTTGGCTTGGGGCAAGGGCTTCCAGGTGATGCCCAGGCTGATGTTGCGCGATTTTTCCGGTTCCAGGTCTTCGGCGCCCAAGGCCCGTGCCAGGGGCGTATCCACCCGTGCGGTCTTGGCTTCGACGAACTGCGCCACGCCATTGACCAGGGTGTACTGGTTGGAGGTCTGGGCATACGCGGACTGCGACAGCGACGGCGCGCGGAAGCCATTGCTCAGGGTGCCGCGCACGGCGAACTCCGGGGTGAAGTCATAGCGCGCCGAGAACTTGCCGCTGGCGGTATTGCCAGCGCTGTCGTCGTATTTTTCGAAACGCCCGGCCAGGCCCAGGTACAGCTTTTCGGTGGGGTTCAAGCCCAGGTCCAGGTACGTCGCATAGCTGTTGCGGCTGACCTGGGTAGCATCCTCGGGGGTCAGGGTGATTGCGCCTTGAGCGCCCACGGCGGCGGGCTGACCGGCCAGCGGCCCGCTGGGGTAGACATAGCCGCCGTTGATCCAGGCGGCGACATCCTCGGACTCGGTCTTGTAGCGCTCGTGACGGTGCTCGGCGCCCCACGACACTTGCAGCGGTTTGGCCAGGCCGACGTCGAAGGCGCGGGTCAGGTCGAGGTTGTTGGTCCATTGGTCGAAGGTGTTGGTGTAGCTGTCGAAGGACGTCGGGCTGGAGGGGCCGAGCGACGCGTTGAGGCTTTCGTCGGAGCCGGCCAGAGACTTGGCGCGGCCGAACGTCGAACTCAGGTCCCAGTTCCACTCGCCGATCAGGCCCTTGGCACCTGCGGCAGCCTGAAAGTCGGTCTCGTCGAGGGTGTAGAAAGGGGCCGTGCCATCGGGGTAAATCTCGGGAATGATATTGGTCGAGTTCGGCCGCCGATAGTTCTGCCCGCCCCGGGCGTCCCGCTCGCTGTAGGTGGTGAACGAATACAGCGTCAGGTCGTCCTGCAGCGGCAATTCGGCGTTGTACGAGAGGTTGTAGCCCTTGATCTTCGGCAAGCCATTGCGCTGCACCTGGCGATCGGCGCCGGCTTCGCGAGCGTCACCGGGGAAATACAGGTTGCCGGTGGAGTCCCGCGAGCGCACCGCCGTCTGCTGCGACTTGGCATCCAGGGAGATGTTGAGAAAGCCGTCGTTGGGCAGGGCAAAACCGGAGTTTACCGCCGTACGGATCGTGCCGCCGTCACCGTCCTCGTAGTACTCACCGTACTGGGTGCTGGCCGACCCACCGTTGTCGCTCTGCTTGAGGATGATGTTGATCACCCCGGCAATGGCGTCCGAGCCGTACTGCGCCGAAGCGCCGTCACGCAGCACCTCGACGTGATCGATGGCACTGACCGGAATCAGATCCAGGTCCACGGGGTTGGTGCCGTAGGCAGACGAGGAGTCGAGGTTGATCACCGAGCTGTTGTGGCGCCGTTTGCCGTTGACCAGCACCAATACGTTGGAACCGTTCAGGCCACGCAGGCTATAGGGTCGGGCGATGCTGTCGTTGGATGAGCCGGAAGGCCGCTGATTGAACGACGGCAGGGCTTTCTCCAGAGCACCACGCAGGCTGGCCGAGCCCGTGCGCTCCAGTTGCGCACCGCTGACCACGTCGATCGGGGCCGGGCTGCTGGTCACGGTGCGCGCCTCACTGCCGCGCGAGCCGGTCACCACCACGGTGTCCAGGGTGTCTGCGGCCTGGGCCGGCAACAGCGTGAAGCCGGCCAACAGCAGAGGTGCCAAGGCCAGGGGCGAATAAAGAGAGGGGCGAGTCATGACAAGTCAGGCTTCCAGAAAGGGTTTGAAATCGTCGCGCCACAGCGGTCGTATATCGACGCGCTGGCGGATCAGACGGTTGTCGAAAAAGGTGTCTGCGACCTGTTGGGCAGAGGCAATCGCCGGCTCGCTGATGGGCTCGAGGCTCACCGGCCGGCCGCGCTCGCGGAACTGACGCAGGTACAGCTCGGCGCTGATCCCGGTCTGCTGGGCAATGTGCTCGGCCCAGGCTTCGGGGTGCTGGGCAACCCAGGCCCAGGTGGCGCGCTCGCGGCGCAGGAAGTCGGCGATCTGCGCCCGCTTGTCCGGGTCTTCCAACGCACCGCAGCGGGCGGCGATCAGTGTGTTGCCAACGAAGGGGCTGTCGTTTTCCAGGCGCACGCCTTGTTGCTGGGTGGCTTGAAGCGCACTGATGCCCCCGGCAACCAAGGCGTCCACATGGCCACTGCGAAAGGCGATCAACGCCTCCTGCATGGGCATGGGTACCGGGCGTATGTCCTTGAGGCTCAGGCCGTGGCGATTGAGCAGGTCGATGAGGTAGTACTGGGTGTTGGTGCCGCGCACAAAACTCACGCTGCGGCCCTTGAGATCGGCCACGTGCGCAATACCGCTGTCGCTGCCCACTACCAGGCCCAGATCCTGGCGACTGCCAGGCAGCACCGCGACCACCGCCAGGGGCACCTGGGCGATGGAGGCGAAAATGGGCGGTACTTCGCTCATCTGGGTGTAATCGAGGCTGCCGCTGCTCAAGGCTTCGAGCACGATATTGCCACCGGCGATGTTCACCCACTCCACCGGGTACGGTGTATCGGCCTGCCCGGCCATGGCCATGAACGAGGCAGCCGAGCCCTTGTAGCGCCATACGCGCAAGGGCCCGGAAGTCTCGGCCAGGGCGGGGCGCAGCAGGCAGCCCGCCGCCAGGGCAGCGCTGCCGGCGAGCAGTCGACGTCGAGTCAGCACGGCCATCGGCTCAGCCCACCAGGTCGGGTTGCTGGGCGACGATCTCGTCCCATAACGGCTGGAAGTTCAGCCAGGCGAACAGCTCGTTGCGGGCCCGACCTTGAGCAGTCAAAGGCTCGACCCGCGGCACCACCGGCGCGCCAGCGGCGCGGGCCAACAAATGCGAGCGGGCCACGTCTTCGGCAAGAATGAAGCGCCAGGCCGCACTCTCGACGCTTTCACCCACGGTCCACACACCATGGTTTTGCCAGAACAGCAGATTGTTGCCGGCAAAGCTGTCGACGAAGGCGGCCGTCACCCTGTCGCGGTCGTTATCAAGGCTGCCGTCGGCAGCGCGCAGGTCGTGGCGACGGAATATCGCCTGATCCTCGATGAAGGCCCCGGCCTCCGCCGTAATGGGTTCGAACAGTTGACCCAGGGCCGACCAGGTGCGGCCGTAGAAACCGTGCAGATGGGCAATGCCCACCACCTCGGGACGGGCCTGCTGGATGCCGTCGTGCAGCTCCAGGGCGCTGACATTTAGCAAGCCCTCCCCCTCCACCACTTGACCCTGGCGATTGACCCGCAACAGCTGCGAAGCGGTGATCTGCGAAAACGGCACGCCCAGCGGATTGATCCAGTAGTGCTCCGGTTCGAGCGGGTCGCGAGCGGTGAAATGCCCGGCCACGCCGACCTCAAACCCATAGCGGGCAAACAAGCGGTAGGAGGCGGCCAGGCGCTGCTTGCGGTGCAAGCGTTCCTGCAGCGGATCGCGCTGGCGCGGCACCGCTTCAAGTTGCAGACGATTGTTGTCGTGGGGCAGGTTCAGCAGGCTGTTGGAATACGGTTGTGTGTGGCTCATGCCGGTTACTCAAGGCTGTTGCTCGCGCTGGCGAGCGAAATTCAGAGCGAACGCGTGCGCTGCGCGGGATGCAGGGCTCAGGATCGGAAGGTCGGTAGCGAACAGCGGCGCTGCAGGAGCAGGCGCTATGGGGAAAGGATCAGGTGGTCATGTTCTGGAGCCCTCGCATGGGGTGAAGCAACAGCTCTCCTCCACCGTGCGAGGGGTCGGGTTGAGCGCGGTCCGACGGTTCAGCCGGAACGACAGTGAAGTGCATTGTTTTGGTGCCGTGGGTAGAACATAAACGCAGGACGAATGGCTGTGAAATTCTTTTATGGAATAAACTAATATTAATCTCCGTAATCAAGCCGATACCTGTTCATCACGGAACGACATAAAAAGCCGAGCGATGGCAACCCTTCTGAAAACTCTCTCTCAGCGCTTGAGTTCGGCCTTGAGCAGTGGATCATTCAGGTAAGCCACATTGAGCCGGGTCCAGGGATTGATGCGCGACTGTTCGGGAGAAAAGATGTGCCCTGGTGCAATCATGAAGCCCTTGGGCAGCAACTGCCGCGTCAGCTCCCTGGCATCGGCGATGTGCCCGAACCGGGCCCACAGGTACAGACTCTGCTCGGGCCGACAGAACACTTCAGCGCCGATGTCGTCGAGCATGTGCAGCCCTGCCTCGGTCGCTGCTTTGAGCCGTTCCTGCAGGCGGATCAAATGCCGCAGGAAATGCCCCTCCGTCAAAACCACGTCCACCGTGCGTTCGCAGAATTCCGAGGAGCTGGTGTGCAGCAACATCTTCAAGTCGCCCAACTCATCGACGACCTCCTTGCTGCCGGCGATGAAGCCCACCCGCAAGGCCGCGGAAACCGACTTGGAGAAGCTGCCGACATACAGTGATCGTTTAAGTTGATCCAGTGCCGACACTTTGATCGCCGTGGCCGGCTTGAAGTCGGCCAGGGCATCGTCGTCCACCAGGATGAAGTCATGCTGCTCGGCCAGTTGCACCAGGCGATGGGCCTTGGCCGGAGACAGGTCGGAACCGGTTGGGTTGTGCCCCACCGACTGAATGAAGAACAGCTTGGGCCGGTGCAGACGCAGGTGCTGCTCGAGCACGTCCATGTCCGGGCCGTCCGCCAGGCGCGGCACCGAGAGCATGCGCGCGCCCTGCAATTGCAGCTTGCCGAACAAGGGGTAGTAACCCGGGTCCTCCACCAGCACCGAATCGCCCTGTGCGATGAATCGACGGATGATCAGATCCAGCGCGTGGTTGGCGCCATGGGTGGTGACGATCTGCCGGGGGTTGGCGGTGATCGAATAACTCGCCAGCTTCTGTGCCAGATGCTGCCGCAAACCGGCGTTGCCCAACCGATTGCCATACCTGAACAAGGTGGTCACGCCGGTGCGCATGATCTGCCGGGTGAACTTGTCCAGACGCACATCCATCAGCCATTCCACGGGGGGAAAGCCTTCGCCGAGGGGCGAGTGACCCGGCTCGCGCACGAACTGCTGGCGCATCAGCCAGATGGTATCCATGGCGCGGGCGTAGGGCAGCGGTTCTTCAGGTTCGGTGTGGTTGGGGGCGCCCTGCCTGACGAAGAACCCCTGACCATGACGGGCCTCCACCAGACCCTGGGATGCCAGCGATTCGTAGGCCGTGATCACGGTGTTTTTCGAGTGGCCCATCAGGCGCATGCATTCGCGCAGCGAGGGCAAGCGATCGCCAACGCGGTAGGTGCCGTCGGCAATCTGCCGCGCGAGCGCCGCCGCCAGTTGCTGGGCCAATGTCAGTCGCGCCATGGGGGTCATCCGGCAAAAGGAACACAAAGGGTACAGCTTGGGTACTGTCCAGCCAAACTGTACCTTCTTTCAGCGCTCGCGGCGGTCTAGGGTGGCGGTCATTCAAAAACAATAATCGCTACAGGACCCCGACATGAGTATCGACTCCCGCCTCCCCGCCTTTCGTAGCCTATCGCCCGCCGCACGCCTGGACCATTTGCAGGCACTGCTGCAACTCCCCGAAGCGGATGTCGCATTGCTGCGTGATCCTGGCGCCCTGCCCCTGGACATCGCCGACGGCATGATCGAAAACGTCATCGGCACCTTCGAACTACCCTATGCCGTGGCCAGCAACTTTCAAATCAATGGCCGCGACGTGATTGTGCCTTTGGTGGTGGAAGAGCCTTCGGTGGTGGCGGCGGCGTCGTTCATGGCCAAGCTGGCCCGCGAGGCCGGCGGCTTTCAGACGTCCAGTTCGTTGCCGCTGATGCGTGCTCAGGTCCAGATCGTCGAGATCCAGGACCCGTTCAATGCGCGCATGAGCCTGCTGCGGCGCAAGGATGAAATCATCGAACTGGCCAACCGCAAGGACCAGTTGCTCAACAGCCTGGGCGGCGGTTGCCGGGATATCGAGGTGCATACCTTCGCGCAAAGCCCGCGCGGCCCGATGCTGGTGGCGCACCTGATCGTCGACGTGCGCGACGCCATGGGCGCCAACACCGTCAACACCATGGCCGAGGCGGTGGCACCGCTGCTGGAAGAAATCACCGGTGGCAAGGTACGCCTGCGCATTCTCTCCAACCTGGCGGACCTGCGCCTGGCCCGCGCACAGATCCGTATCGCCCCCGAGCTGCTGACCACCTCGGCGTTCAAGGGCGAGGACGTCATCGAAGGCATTCTCGATGCCTACAATTTTGCCGTCATCGACCCCTACCGCGCCGCGACCCACAACAAAGGCATCATGAACGGTATCGATCCGTTGATCGTTGCGACTGGCAATGACTGGCGGGCCGTGGAAGCCGGTGCTCACGCCTACGCCTGCCGCAACGGCCATTACGGTTCGCTCACCACCTGGGAGAAAGACAGTCAGGGCCATCTGGTCGGTAGCCTGGAAATGCCCATGCCGGTGGGGCTGGTGGGCGGTGCTACCAAGACGCACCCGCTGGCGCAGTTGTCGCTGCGCATTCTGGGGGTGAGCAGCGCGCAGGAGCTGGCCGAGATCGCCGTGGCGGTCGGCCTGGCACAGAATCTGGGCGCGCTCAGAGCCTTGTCCACCGAAGGCATTCAACGAGGACATATGGCCCTGCACGCGCGCAACATAGCCCTGTCCGCCGGCGCCAAGGGAGACGAAATCAGCTGGGTGGTGCAGCAGATGGTCGAAGCCCGGGATGTGCGTACCGACAAGGCCACCGAGTTGCTCAACGCCAAGCGGGCGCAGTAATGGCCAGCAGTGATGCCGTGCGGCTGGTCGAGGTGGGCGGAAGGGACGGTTTGCAGAATGAGCGGCAGATGGTGCCGGCCAGTGTGCGCGTGCAGTTGCTCGAACAACTGGCTGGCGCAGGGTTGCGCACCCTGGAAGCCGGTGCCTTCGTGTCGCCGCGCTGGGTACCGCAAATGAGCGGCTCGGATGAGGTGTTCAGGGCTCTGCCGACGCTGCCGGACGTGACCTGGACAGCCTTGGTACCCAATCTCAAGGGGCTGGAAGCGGCGCTGGCGGTGGGCTGCAGGGAGGTGGCAGTGTTTGCTGCGGCGTCCGAGGCGTTCTCGCAAAGGAACATCAACTGCTCGATCGCCGAAAGCCTGGTGCGTTTCCAGGACGTCATGGTGGCGGCCCGTGCGGCCGGCGTCCGGGTCCGCGGCTACGTCTCTTGCGCCATGGGCTGCCCATTTACCGGCCCTGTTGCCCCTCAGGCCGTCGCCAGGGTGAGCGCGTCGCTCTACGACCTGGGCTGCTACGAGATCAGCCTGGGCGACACCCTCGGCACCGGTACGCCAGCAGCGACCAAAGCGTTGTTGCACGCCTGCAGCGCTGTGGTGCCGGTGACGGCGCTGGCCGGTCATTTCCATGACACCTACGGCATGGCCATCGCCAATATCTGCATGGCGCTGGAAGCCGGTGTACGGGTTTTCGACAGCTCCGTGGCGGGTTTGGGTGGCTGCCCCTATTCTCCGGGGGCGACGGGTAACGTAGCCACTGAGGATGTCGTGTATCTGCTCGATGGCCTGGGCCTGGCACACGGCGTTGATCTTGAGGCCGTGATTGCCGCGGGAACGTTCATCAATCAGCAACTGGGGCGTGAGACGGCGTCCAGGGTCGCCAGGGCCGTGGTCGCCAAACGTCTGCGCGAGACCTGAGCCAGGCGGCATCTCTTCACCGTCATAACAATAAAAAGCTCGCAAGAGCCGTGGGAGAATTTCTTGAAACCCGATCTCTACGAAGTGTGGGGTGACACTGTCAACGGTCGTCACCTGGTCTACGCCATCGGCATCGGCGCAGTGGTCAGCCTGGGAGCGTTCTTCGTCGCGCAATACCTGCTGGTGGGGTGGGTCGCCAACGCCCAGATGGCCCGTGCCTACGCCATGCTGGTGGGTATCGTCGGCTGCCTGGCCGGTGGCGCCATCAGTGCCAGACTGTTCAAGCCCAAGCGCCATGTGGTCGAGCACCAGGCCGACCCAGCCTGGCGCGCGCAGGTGCTGTTGGAACTGCAACGTGAGTTCGGTGACCTGGGCAAGCTCTCCGACCTGCCGCCCGCGACCATCGCCGAGCTCAAGGAAATGGACCTCTACACGCTGTTCGCCGACTACGAGAAGAACGGCGCGGCTGGTGTACCGGCGCAGACGGCTGACACCCACTCCGGAATGGCCACGCAGGGAGGTCGTCCATGATGGAGCCTCTTGTGGAGCAGATCCTGATCGCCCTGGCCATGGGCGCCCTTGGCGCGGTGATCTTCGCCGGTATCGGCTTGATCTCCGGCAGCGATGAAACCACCACCCTCGCCCCACTGACGTTGCTGGTCGTGCTGCTGGGGGTGCCCGCACCGGGCGTGCTGACATTCTTCCTGGCCGGCGCCGTCGCCAAGCACATGACCCACGCCGTACCCACCGCGCTGCTGGGCATTCCCGGCGACACGCTGGCCACGCCGCTGATGCGCGAGGCAAATTTCCTGCGCAACCTGGGCGTGCCCCATGTGGCGTTGCGCAAGATGATCTCGGGGGCCGTGATTGCCGCGCTGATCGCGGTGCCCATGGCGGTGCTGTTCGCCATGATGCTGGCGCCGTTTGGCGACACCATCAAGCGCGGCGCACCGTGGGTGTTCCTGGCGGCGGCGATTGCCATCGCCTGGTTCTCCAAGGGTCGCCTGGCCGCGGTATTGGCGTTGATTCCATTCGTCATGATCATCGTCGGTCTGCAGACCGTGACGGCGCAGTACGGGGTGAAACTCAGCGTCAGCTACTTCCTGGGCATCGCCATCGGGCCACTGATCGCCGCGTTGTTTTCGATGCTCGCCCCCGCCGAACGGGAAACCATGCGCCGCGAGCAGGTGCGGACCTTCTCGCTGTCGCCGGACGTGAAAAGCTGGGGCGGCTACTTTCCCAGCCCGCTGAAGGTGCTGGACAGCAAGCAGACCCTGTGGACCGGTATCACCGCGGTGATCTCCAGTGCGACGTTCGTGTTCAGCCCGGTGGCCATGACCGTGATCATGGGCGAGCTGGTAGGGTCGCGGGTCAAGCATGTCTATCACCGCTTGACCACCGTGATCACCGCGCGCAACGGCGTGACCGAAGCGACCTACATCGCCGAGGCGTTGATTCCGCTGATCGCGTTCGGCTTGCCGCTCAGCCCGGTGGCCGCAGGCCCCGCAGCGCCGCTGTTCAACGCGCCACCGCGGTTCAGCGTCGATGCGGCCACCGGCCAGGTCAACAATCTGCATTCACTGCTCAGCACCTGGGAGTTCTTTGGCTACAGCATGCTGGCGGTGATCGTGGCGATCCTGATTGCCTACCCCTTCACCATGAACTATGCCCACCGCGCAGCCTCCTACGTCTCACGCAGGATCAGCCATGAAGCGGTGATTTCCACCTTCGTCGGTTTGATTCTGGTGATCGGCATCTGGGAAGGCGGCGGGCTGGGGCTGTTGGTGATCGTTACCGTAGGGCTGCTGGGCGGCTTCCTGTCACGCTTTCTGGGCTTCAACATCGGCGTGCAGTTCATGGGCTATTACACCGCCGTATTGACCGTGCCGGCACTGGTGGCCCTGTTGGGCAAGTAACGGGGCCGCCCTGACAATACAAAAGGATCAACCATTCGCATCAATGAGCCGCGGCGTTTTCAAAGACGCCTTCGCGGCTTCACGCCGCTCCTACAGAGACCCCGCCCCCCTGTAGGAGCGGCGTAAAAGCCGCGAAGACGCCCGCCACCACACCACCACCCTCACCCCCTCCCCCCTGTAGGAGCGGCGTAAAAGCCGCGAAGACGCCCTCATCCCCACCGCAATCCCCAAACCTAACCCTTCACATTGGCCCGCGCGCTGTGCAGCTTCTTGTAACTGTCGATCAACCGCAGGTGACGGTCCAGCCCTTCGAGCTTCATGCTGGTTGGCGTCAGGCCATGGAAACGCACGCTGCCGTCCATCGACCCCAGCACTGCGTCCATGCGCTGATCGCCGAACATGCGCCGGAAGTTGACTTCATAGTCTTCCAGTTCAAGGTCCTCGTCCAGCTCAACCTCCAGCACCACATTCAACGCCTGATAGAACAGACCGCGGTCCACCGTGTTGTCGTTGAACTGCAGGAAGGCTTCGACCAACTCCTTGGCCTCCTCGAAACGCTGCAAGGCCACGTAGATCAACAGCTTCAATTCCAGAATGGTCAGCTGCCCCCACGCGGTATTGTCGTCGAATTCGATGCCGATCAACGTCTTGATATCGGTGTAGTCGTCCAGCTCCGACTCTTCCAGACGCGCCGCCAGCGCCTCCAGCCCGGCCTCGTCCAGGCTGTGCAGGTTGAGGATGTCCTCACGGAAAAACAGTGCCTTGTTGGTGTTGTCCCAGATCAGGTCCTCGATCGGGTAGATCTCCGAATAGCCCGGCACCAGGATGCGGCAGGCCGGTGCGCCGAGGTGCTCGTACATCGCCATGTAAGCTTCCTTGCCCATGCCTTCGAGAATACCGAACAGCGTGGCAGCTTCCGCGGCGTTGGCGTCTTCGCCTTCGGCAGAGAAATCCCACTCGACGAATTCGAAGTCGGCATTGGCGCTGAAGAAGCGCCAGGAAACCACACCGCTGGAGTCGATGAAGTGCTCGACGAAGTTGTTCGGCTCGGTGACCGCATGGCCCATGAAGGTCGGTTGCGGCAGATCGTTCAGACCCTCGAAACTGCGGCCTTGCAGCAGTTCGGTGAGGCTACGCTCCAGCGCCACCTCAAAGCTTGGGTGAGCGCCGAATGAAGCGAACACGCCACCGGTGCGCGGATTCATCAAGGTCACGCACATCACCGGGAATTCGCCGCCCAGGGATGCGTCCTTGACCAGCACCGGGAAGCCCTGCTCTTCCAGCCCCTGGATACCGGCAACGATGCCGGGGTACTTGGCCAGCACTTCGCGGGGCACGTCGGGCAGGGCCATTTCGCCTTCGAGGATCTCGCGCTTGACCGCTCGCTCGAAGATCTCCGACAGGCATTGCACCTGTGCTTCGGCCAGGGTGTTACCGGCGCTCATGCCGTTGCTCAGGTACAGGTTCTCGATCAGATTGGACGGAAAATACACCGTTTCGCCGTCCGACTGGCGCACGTAAGGCAGTGAGCAGATACCCCGCTCGATGTTGCCCGAGTTGGTATCGTACAGATGGGACCCGCGTAGATCGGAATCGCGGTTGTAGATTTTCAGGCAGTACGGATCGAGGATTTCACTGGGCAGTGCATCTTTGGGCCCCGGCTGAAACCAGCGCTCGTCGGGGTAGTGCACGAACTCGGCATTGGCGATGTCCTCGCCCCAGAACTGGTCGTTGTAGAAGAAATTGCAGTTCAAACGCTCGATGAACTCGCCCAGGGCCGAAGCCAGGGCGCTTTCCTTGCTCGAGCCCTTGCCGTTGGTGAAGCACATGGGCGAATGAGCATCGCGGATGTGCAGCGACCAAACGTTGGGCACGATGTTGCGCCACGAGGCTATCTCTATCTTCATGCCCAGGCCGGCGAGAATCCCGGACATATTGGCGATGGTCTGCTCCAGCGGCAGGTCCTTGCCCACCACATAGGTGCTGCCCTGGGGGTTGGTGTCCAGCATCAGCAGCGCCTGGGCATCGGCATCGAGGTTGTCCACTTCCTCGATCACGAACTCGGGGCCGGCCTGCACCACCTTCTTCACCGTGCAGCGGTCGATGGAGCGCAGGATGCCCTGACGGTCCTTGTCCGAGAGATCGGCTGGCAGCTCGACCTGGATCTTGAAGATCTGGTTGTAGCGGTTTTCCGGATCGACGATGTTGTTCTGCGACAGGCGAATGTTATCGGTGGGAATGTTGCGCGTCTGGCAGTACAGCTTCACGAAGTAGGCGGCGCACAGCGCCGACGAAGCCAGGAAGTAGTCGAACGGACCGGGCGCCGAGCCGTCGCCCTTGTAACGGATCGGTTGATCGGCCACCACCGTGAAATCATCGAACTTGGCCTCCAGGCGCAGGTTGTCGAGGAAGTTGACTTTGATTTCCATGGGGCGATCACCGTGATAACGAGCAAAACGAAATAGGCCGGCATTATCCGGGTTTTTCGTCTGGGCGTCTTGGCCGATCTGTCCGAAGGGGCAAGCCGAATCATGACCCCGGTGCTTGCAAATGGGCTGATAGAAATAGGCAATGCACCGAGATCACCCGGCATAGGTCAGCGTGTGCCGACTGGCTACCCTATTTGCACACTCACCTGAACGGAGCTGACCATGAACCACTGTAAAACCTTGTTCATCACGGGCGTCAGTAGCGGCTTGGGCCTGGCGCTGGCCGTGGAGGCGCTTGCCCAGGAGCATCGCGTCATCGGCACGGTGCGCAGCGACACCGCGTTGCAGGCGTTCGCGGCGCGGTGCACGGATCGTGCTCACGGTCTGGCAAGGCGTCTTTGAGGGTAGCCGGCGCCAGCACCGTTCGATATGGTGGCGAACCCGCTGTGGTGCGGGCCTGATCCCGAGGAACGGAACGCATGGAGTTGTTTGCAGACAAGCCGGCCGACGATGGCGTTCCAGGTGCCGAGAGGCGTCTGGCCACTGTAGCGGTGATGGCCGCTACCGCCATGGCCGTGCTCGATGGGACAGTGGTGAACGTCGCGCTGCCTTCCATTGCCGAGTCGCTGAAGGTCTCGGCTGCCGACACTATCTGGGTCGCCAATGGATATCTGCTGGCAGCGGCGATGACGTTGGTCACGTTCTCCGCGCTGGCATCGCGCATCGGGTTTCGCCGGTTGTTCGTCAGTGGTGTGATCGTGTTCGCCCTGGCCTCGCTGGGCTGCGTGCTATCAACTTCATTGGACATGCTGGTAGGCATGCGTGTGCTGCAAGGCATCGGCGGCGCGGCCACCTTGAGTATTGGTCCGGCGATCTATCGCACGGTATTCCCCACCCGCCTGCTGGGGCGAATACTGGGTTTGAACGCCTTGCTGGTGGCGGCCAGCACGGCCATCGGCCCCACATTGGGCGGGATTCTGCTGTCGGTGGCCAGTTGGCCTTGGCTATTTGCGATCAATATCCCGCTGGGTATCCTGGCGGCCGTACTGGCCTCGCGCGCCATACCGCACAACCCCTTGCCCACCACGGAGCCCTTCGATCTGGCAGGTGCCTTTCTTTCGGCCGTCACCATGGGCGCGGCGATTCTGGCCACGGATGCGTTTGCGAAACTGAGCGGCGGTTCGGTGCTCGAGGGTATGCTGATTGCCGGGGCGTTCGGGGTACTCATGGTCGTCGCCGGTGCCGCCTTCGTCTGGCGTCAGCGTCGAGCGCCAGCGCCGCTGCTGCCGCTGGACCTCTTTCACTCGCCGCGTTTTTCCCTGGCAGCACTGACCTCGCTGGTGGCCTTTGTCGGCCAGGGCATCACCATTATTTCCTTGCCGTTTCTGTTCCAGAATGCGTACGGGTACAGCGTATTCACCGCGGCATTGTTGTTCACCGCCTGGCCGATCGGCATCGTTCTGGCGGCCCCCTAGGCAGGACGCCTGGCCGACCGCTATCCGCCCGCCCTGCTATCGACCCTGGGGCTGGGCCTGTTCACTCTCGGCCTGCTATTGCTGGCATTGCTGCCTGCCCAGGCAAGCATTGCGAACATTGTCTGGCGAGAGTTTCTGTGCGGTGTCGGTTTCGGCCTGTTCCAGAGCCCCAACAACCGCGAGATGCTTGCCAACGTTTCTCGAGAGCGCAGCGGCAATGCCTCCGGTGTGCTGGCGATCATGCGGACCTTCGGCCAATGCTTCGGCGCGGCGTTGGTGGCCATCGTGCTGTCAGCCTATGCCAGCCATACCGGCGGCCCGACCGATGCTACCCTGACCATCACGCAGGATGTGCAAGCCATGCACGTTGCCATTGCCATGGCGGCGGTCGCAGCCGGGCTGGCGGGATGCGTGAGTTTCTTCAGGTTACGCAAGGAGCACTGAAGCACGCTCGCTGGCAACGCCAATCTCATCACTCTGCGACACGGACTGCCCATGAAACTCATCGCCGCGCAAATCGCCTCGATCCCTGGCAACATCCAGGACAACCTGGCCAAGCACGTTCGGGTCATTCATCAAGCCGCCGGCCTGGGCGGGAGTGGGATTTTTTTCCCGGAGCTTTCACTCAGTGGCTATCAGCCTGCCCTGGCGGGTGCACTGGCAATGCACGCCAGCGATCCACGCCTGGATGAATTCCAGGGGCTGAGCGATCGCTATCGGATGCTGATAGCCATAGGCCTGCCGATCAAGGCCCGGCAGGGGATCGAGATTGGGATGGTGGTATTCCAGCCGGGTGTGATGCGCACAACCTATTGCAAACAGCACCTGCATGCCGATGAAACGCCCTTTTTCATCCCCGCCAGCGGCCAGCAAGTGTTCGATGTCGCGGGCCACATGGTGGCCCCTGCCATTTGCTACGAGTCACTGCAAACGGTTCACGCCCAGGAAGCCGCTGCCATGGGGGCGCAGATCTACTTCACCAGTGTGGCGAAGTCCGAGCGGGGTGTGGCGGCGGCTTGTGCGCACTATCCGCTGATCGCCAGGCAGCATGGGTTCACGGTGCTAATGGCCAATTGCGTGGGGCCGGCCGATGACTATGTGGGCGCTGGACAATCGGCGGTGTGGAATACCGATGGCGAGTTGGCAGGGCGTATCGATTCGAGCATGGAAGGGTTGGTGGTTTACGACCCAGGCAGCGGGGAAGTTGCGGTGCATGGTCTTGGTTGAAGTACGCCGCAGCTCACCGCTACAGCGGAAAGTGATGGTGGAGGACTCAAGCCCGTAGCGCATTCCCAAGGCGGCTCTCCACCGCCTACCCAACTCGCGCTATTCTGTCGAACGTTCACCCTTGGCCGAGACCACCGCCATGTCCATTGCCGACACCCTCCTTGCCTTCGCGCTCGCCGCCACCCTGCTGACCATCACCCCAGGCCTGGATACCGCTCTGGTGCTGCGCACCGCCGCGGTGGAAGGCAAGCACCAGGCGCTGCGCGCAGCTCTGGGCATCAGTGCTGGCTGCCTGCTCTGGGGGGCCGCTGTCGCCTTCGGCCTGGGCGCCCTGATAGCAGTGTCCGAACTGGCCTATACCGTGCTGAAGTATTGCGGCGCCGCCTATCTCGCCTGGCTGGGACTCAATATGGTGATGCGTCCGCGAACATCGATGGGCGCATCGGCAGCCAATGGCCGACCTGTCGCCAACTGGTTTGTGAAGGGCATGCTGGGCAATCTCCTAAACCCCAAGATCGGCATTTTCTACGTGTCCTTCCTGCCCCAGTTCATCCCCCAAGGTGATGCGATGATCGCCTGGACGTTTGCCTTGGTAGGCATCCATGTAGCGATTGGCTTTGCCTGGTCGCTGGCCCTTATCGCTGCCACCCGGCCGCTGGCAGGTGTGCTGAGGAAAGCGAAAGTGGTCCAATGGATGGACCGCACCACGGGGATGATCTTCGTCCTGTTCGCCGCCCGCCTCGCATTGAGCAAGCGCTAGGTTCCCTGCCGACGCCTTCGCGGCAGACGGACATCAGCGCCTGGACCGACGCCTTCGCGGCTGTACGCCGCTCCTACAGGCCCCCCACCCGCACTCCATTCCCCTGTAGGAGCGGCGTAAAGCCGCGAAGGCGGTCATGCCGTCAACGCTTTCATCCCCCATAACACCGCCATCCCCACCACCAGGGTCAGCACCGTGCTGCGGGTTTTCCAGGCCACCCAGGCGGCCAGAATGGCGGCAGGAATCTGCGGGTTGTCCAGCGCGAAAGCGCCCTGCCCGTTCGGGTACACCACGGCGGGCAACACCAGCGCTGCCAACACACTGGCCGGTACATAGCGCAAGGCGCGGCTGAGCAGCTCCGGCATGCGCCACCGGCCATGCAGTTCGATGAAGGACAGTCGCATGGCGAACGTACCTATACCCACAGCCACGCATAATCCCCACAACGCCAGATCGCTCATGGCGACTGCTCTCCTGTGTCCTGGGCCGCTGCGTTCTCAACGGAGCGGTCGCGCAGGGTTTCGATCACCAGACCCGCCGTCACCCCTCCCACGCTGGCAATGACCAGGCCAAGGTTGTAGGGCATGTTCGCTGCCAGCACCGCGAGCGCCCCACCCACGACAGCTGCGCCCAATGTCGCGGCTCCGCGAATGTTCGGTACCAGCAGCGCCAGGAACGACAAGGGAATGGCAAAACCCAGCGACCAGCTTTCAGGAATGCTGGCACCCAGCGACACCCCCGCCAGTACCGACAGCTGCCATACCAGCCACATGCCAAAGGCAGTGCCCGCATAGTAATGATGGGCATACCGCCCCAACTCACCGCTGACGAACTTCAGCGTACACAGCGCATAGGCTTGGTCCGACAGCATGTACGCCATTGGCCATGTCCAGCGTCGGGGTAAAGCGTGCAGATAAGGCGCCAGCGAGGCGCTGTACATGATGAAGCGCAGATTGATGATCAAAGCCGTGGCGACGATGGCCACTGGCACCACACCAATCTGCATCAGTTGCAGGGCAACCATCTGCGCCGAGCCCGAAAAGAACAGCAGCGTCATGCCCATGGAGGTTGTCGGCGACAGGCCCATTTCCACGGCCATCACACCGGTGACCAGGCCAAAGGGGATCACGCCGGGAGTCAAGGGAAGGAGTGCACGAATCCCCTGCAGGAAAGCTTCCCTTGCACTTCGGTACGGCATTGGTGTTCCTTATCGTTCGTGCACGCGTCGCGTTGGATGGCGGGGGTAGTGTAGGGCCCAGTGTGCGGGAGATGAAACGACTTTTTGTAGGGGGAAACGACGCGCTCAGGTAATGACCAGAGGCGCGATGGCGGTACTTACGCCGTCACGGCGCAAACCTCGCTCCCCTCAGGTCTGGTTGGCAACTGCGCAAGTCGCGGGGGCGCATGCGGGTTCCTGTGGGAGCGGGCTCTGCCCGCGATGGCGTCAGCACCTTCAGGCGGGCTTGCAGCCCCGGATCAACGGCTGATCACCGCGGCGACGGCTTCGCCGAAAGCCTTGCAGCCCAATGTGCCGCCCAGATCCAGGGTGCGTGTTGTCGGATCTTCCAGCACACGGTCCACGGCGCGATCCATCTCGGCAGCCGCAGCCGTCAAGGACGGCTGTTGATGGTGCTCCCCCATCCACTGCAACAGCATCGCAACCGAGAGCATCATCGACACCGGATTGGCCTTGTCCTGGCCCGCGATATCCGGGGCCGAGCCATGCTGGGCCTGGGCAGCGCAGTGCTCGTCGCTGGCCATGATCGACCCCGCCAGGCCCAGGCTCCCGGACAACTCACTGGCCAGATCGCTGAGGATGTCACCGTAGAAATTGGTCGCGACCAACACGTCGAAGCGCTCGGGATTACGCACCAGATGCGCCGTGGACGCATCCACCAGCAGGTCATCGAGCTGCACCTCGGGGAATTCACCGGCCACTGCGCGCACCGCCTCAAGGAACAGGCCGTCGGTCATGTGGAAGCTGTTGGCCTTGTGGATGGCCGTGACTTTCTTGCCACGCTTCATCGCCAGCTCGAACGCCCGCCGCGCAATGCGCTCGCTGCAGTGGCGGGTGATCTTGCGGGTCGACAAGGCCATGTCCGGCGTGGGCATGACCTCTCCCCAGCCCTTGGCCATGTTGCGATCGGGGTAAAAGCCCTCGGTGGCTTCACGCATGATTACCAGGTCCATGCGCTTGCCCTCCTTCATGTTCGAGACCAGAAACGGACGAGTGCGCGCGGGACGTACGTTGGCATACAGGTCCAAACCGATACGGAAGCCCGCCGACACGTTGCGTCCGCCTTTCTCGGGGACAGGGTAGTCGGCGTGGGACTGGGTACCGAGAATGATGCCATCGTAGGTACGGGCCTTGGCCAGGGTCTCGTCGCGCAAGGTGGTGCCGTGCTTTTGGAGGCTGACAAACCCGACATCGTCGTAGTCGAACGTCAGGCCCAGGCTGAACCTGGTGTTGACCGCGTCCAATACGCTCATCGATGCGCCGATGATTTCAGGGCCGATGCCATCGCCGGGCAGAACCAGAATACGCATTGTTATTTCCTCGCTCACGTAGGTAAACGGCCAAGGGAAATGGCCTTTTATGTTTCTTGTATTGCCAAAATACAATTTAACGACAGGATGCACTCGCTAATCACGCCAGGACAGGGGCTATGCTCAGCTACGAATCACTCTCGGCATATTGCATTTTATTGCCTCTATGTACAATTTATGCAACCGTTGTTTTCAGCACGACAGCGCTTTATTCATCAAGGAGCAAATCTCATGGCGGCCAAACGAATCTTCCTGATTCATGCCACTCCCCTGTCCATGGCGCCTATTGCGGACGCCTTTCGGCGCCTGTGGCCGGAACCGCAACTGCTCAATCTGCTGGACGACTCGCTGTCAAAGGACATGGCGGCAAGTGGCGCACTGACGGCTGAGCTCAAGGAGCGCTTTTTAGCCCTCACGCATTACGCTGAAGGGGCTGGGGCCGATGCGATACTGTTCACTTGCTCTGCCTTCGGTGAGGCCATCGATGCCTGCAAGAAGGCGGTGACCATTCCAGTGCTCAAGCCCAATGAGGCCATGATCGACGAAGCCGTGGCCAGCGCGGCCCATATCACCTTGCTGGCCACGTTCGAGCCGTCCATTGGGTCCATGCTCGAAGAGTTTCGCCAGGCCGCCAGCCACGCAGGCAAAGCGGTGCGGGTGAAGCCCATCCATGTGCCAGGCGCGATCGAAGCACTGGGCCAAGGCGATCAGGCGCAACACGACCACGCCATCGCCGAGGCGGCTCGCACCGTCCAGCACAGTGAAGTGATCTGTTTCTCGCAGTTCTCGATGACCACGGCGGCTGCAGGGGCGCAAACGGCCCGGGGTTTGCCGGTGCTGACGACTCCCGACAGCGCAGTGAAGCGGCTTCGGGCACTGCTGGAGGGCTAACGCCCAGCGTGCTTCAGGCGGATGGCGTGGCCTCGTCTCGCGCTCGTTTCAGCGCTTCGTCCTGGGCGTCCTTCTCGGTTTTCTGCCGGCCTACGATGTCCAGATGGTGCCGCAGGAAACCGGCGGCGGCTTCGCACTTGCCGCTTTCGATCAAATCCAGCAACTGGATATGCTCGGCACACTGGGTCAACAGACGTGGACGATCCAGGTTGGCCTTGTAGGCCATGAAGCGACGCAGCTGGTTCTGCCGACGAATCGCTTCGAGGAAAAACGCATTACCGGAACACCGCACGATCAGCTCATGCAACTGTGCACCGATGTGAAAAAGCTGGGAGCGTGACAGCTTGAAGATGTCGCCATCGAGCAATTGCTGCTGCAGCGCACGTGCCTTGGCAAAGGCTGCCTTGTCGACCTTGTAGCCAGGCTCGAGCAGGGCTGCGGGCTCGATGGCCATGCGAAAGCGATAGCTCTGGATATGCGCCTTGGAGTCATGCAGAAAGGAGTTGATCTCCCAGCCCTGGCCCGGCTTGCGCTCGATCATCGCCTCATTGGCCAGGCGGTTGAGGACCTTCATCAGCTGGCCGCGAGGCACGTCGTAGCGGCGTAGCAGCTCGGCTTCGAAAAACGTGGTGGGAATGTCGCCACTCAGCACATCGTCGACCACACGCAGATAAAAGTCTTCGAAAGGATCGACTTCCAGGGGCAGCTTGGCGGTTTCGATGGACTTGGCGTCGCACGTCAGGAAGTAGCCACGATTCTGCTCTTTGCGGGCGATACCCAGTTGTTCCAGCAAAGCGAAGCAGCGCCGGATGGGTGACCGTGACACCCCCAGCTCCTTGGCAAACGCTTCCTCGCGCAGCGGCTCCCCGCTGCGCATGGAACGTGCGCGGGCCATGTCGATGATCTTGGGCGCCAACTGCTCGGCCAGATCGGACTTGATTCGAGGCCTGCTCTTGCCTTCGGAAGGGGCTACGCCAATTGAGTTCATGCTGGCTCGTGAAGATTGAGGACGGTGCGCACTATTGAGCGTCGACGCCTGGACATCGACGCGATCAAAATACCACAGCTCCTATCCTGGGGCATCCCGCACCACGCAGCCGACTCAGCTCGCCGGAAACATCGAGAAGGCACCGGTGACCGCCATGCCTCCCATGATCAGAAAGCTCAAGGCGAACGCCCACTTCATGGTGTACTTCTGGTGGTCACTGAACTCCACACCCGCCAAACCACACAGCAGGTACGTAGACGCCACCAATGGGCTGAGCAGGTGCACCGGCGAACCTATCAACGAAGCGCGACCGATCTCGGCGTGACTGATGCCATAGGCCTCCGCAGCCTTGGCCAGTACGGGCAACACACCATAGTAGAAGGCATCGTTGGACATGAAGAAGGTCCCCGGGATGCTTGCCAGTGCCGTGATCGGGGCCATGTATGGCCCCCAGGACTCCGGCAACAGGGCCAGAAAGCTGGCGGACATGGCGTTGACCATCCCGGTACCCGAGAGAATGCCGGCCAGAATGCCCGCTGCCAGAAAGATCGCGATCTGATTCAAGGCAGTGGGGGCGTGAGCGGCAATACGGCGACGCTGGTCGGCCATATGCGGATAGTTGATCACCAGCCCCACCGAGAACGCCACCATGAACAGGATCGCGATGGGCAGCCATTCCATGACCAAGCCCACCATCAGCGAGACGGTGAGCACAGCGTTGAGCCAGAACATCTTGGGCCGGCGCAGATCGGCGTCTTCCTGGGACATCGCGGGCAATCCGGTCACGTCATCGTCGAAGGCACTTACCTGGCCCTCGCCCGGCAACGCCAGCTTGCCCAAGCGGGAACGCTCGCGGATACCAATGTAGTAGGCCAGACACATTACACCCACGAACCCGATGATCATCGACGGGATGATGGGCTGGAACAGATCGGCGGTTTCTACCTGCAGCGAGGCCGCGGCGCGTGCCAGGGGACCGCCCCAAGGCAGCAGGTTGGTCACGCTGGCGGCCAAGATGATCACGCACGTCATGGCCAGCAGATTCAGGCGCAGCCGTTTGAACAGCGGCAACATCGCCGTCACGGTGATCATGTAGGTAGTAGAGCCGTCGCCGTCCAGCGACACCATCCCGGCCAGCAAGGTAGTGAAAACCACCGCCTTGACCGGATCGCCCTTGATGATCTTGAGGAACGCGCGAATGACGGGATCGAACAGGCCGGTGTCGAACATCATGCCGAAGTAGAGAATCGCGAACATGACCATGATGGCTGTGGGCGCGACCTTTTTCAGGCCGTCGATCATCATGGTGCCCATCTCGGGCCCAAAGCCACCGATCAAAGCGAAGATGATCGGAACGATGGTCAACGCCACCAATGGAGACAGGCGCTTGGTCATGATAAGCGCCATGAAGGTTACGATCATGCCGTAACCAAGAATTGACAGCATATGTATTTCCTCGGCTAGAAGTACACTTGTTTTTATGATGAGCCCTTGTAGGCGCTTCGAGTACTGCAGACACGCTCAACCCGGCGGCGAAGCATGCCGCAATCGGGTGCAGGTGGATCAACTCATGTGCAGGCCGCCATTGACCGAGAAATCGGCACCGTTGGCGTAGCTGGATTCATCAGAGGCTACCCAGGCGATCATGGCAGCGATTTCTTCCGGGGTACCCAAGCGTCGGGTCGGTACTTCCTGGACCAGTTTGTCCATGACATCCACGGTGGTCACGGACTTGAGTTTGGGGGTGGCGACATAACCAGGCGACACGGTATTGACCGTCACACCGCGTGAGCCTACTTCCTTGGCCAACGCCCTGGTAAAGCCGCGGATAGCCGATTTGGCCGTTGAGTAGTTCACTTGGCCGACCTGCCCGAGCTGAGCATTGACCGAGGAAATATTGATCACCCTCCCCCAGCCACGCTTGACCATGCCGTCAATGACCTGCTTGGTGACGTTGAACAGGGAGTTGAGGTTGGTATCGATCACCGTCTGCCAATCGCCCGGCTGCATATCGCGGAATACGACATTGCGAGCAGTACCGGCGTTATTGATCAGGACGTCGATTGGGCCGACGTCCTTGGTGATTTTCTTGAAAGCCAGTTGGCAGGACGCCCAATCCGCCACGTTGCCCTCGGATGCAACGAATTCGAAGCCCTGGGTCTTCTGCTCGGCCAGCCAGGCGGCCTTGTGTGGCGAATCCGGGCCACAGCCTACCACCACCACGAAGCCATCTCGGGCCAGGCGTTGACATACAGCGGTTCCCAGCCCGCCCATACCGGCGGTGACGTAAGCGATGCGCTTGCTCATCGATTGCACTCCATTTGTGTTTTTGTAAGGAGTTGATGTGAAGCCTTGATGGCCGTGTCGCACACTTAACGCCAGATTGGATTGTTTTGCAAGCACACAGCATACAATCGTAGCAGCGGCGTAAGCCGCGTCCGCTCTCCTACCACCCAATCCGCTCTCCACCACCCAAAAAACGCCCACAAAAACAAAACC